>CAZIGH010000039.1:22531-53970 GCA_964538625.1 uncultured Verrucomicrobiaceae bacterium | reverse complement strand
AATGTCTGGGACTGCGGGGCTTTGTTCACGCGCTCGGCACAGGTGTGGGGAGATGTGGCGGTGCTGGTGCGGGAACAGGAACGTGCGCCGTGGGTGCAGGTGGATCTCACCCGCATTTCACCCCAAGGGCTTGCGGGACATCGGCAGCGGATCGACCGGGTGATTGAGGAAACCGTGAGGCGTCGCAAGCGGTTGAATCTCTTCCCTCGAGTCTGTGAAGACATCGCGCGGAAGCACTTTGAAACCGGCGGTGGCGAGGTGACGGAGATGCGCATCGTGAAGACCAACTGGCGTGCGGGGACGCCGCCGATGGCCAAACCAGTGGGACATTGGAATCCTCCACCGGTGGCCGTGGTGCCAGCCTCACAAATCGTGACGTTGCATCAGGCACGGCTGGTGGATGGGGTGTGGAAGGAAACCAAGTTGACCGATCCTGCTGCGAGACCAGTGCTGGCGCAACGTGGTCGGCCACAGATGATGGCACCTGCGTCAAGGAAGGTGAGGATCGTGCGTCCGCCGGAGGGGGAGCAGGCAAGGAAGGCGGTAGGCGGAGGGAAGTGAGATGAGTGAGAAAGTGACGGTAGAGGAAGATGCGAAGGTGGGGGTGAGTTCTGCGAGCGGTGTTCGCCTCGCTCCACTCGCTTCGAAACAGGCGGGACGCCTGTTCTCCATGCTAATGCGACCGGTTGAGGGTTGGCGCTTACGATGGTTTGAGTGCTCGATGGTGGTGGCGCTGCTGATCGATGCAGGCTGGCGGTTTCTGCACTGGCGTGAGGCGCTGACTCATTGGGGATTCCATCCTGCGCCGGAAGAGATGTGGCAGATGGGTTACATGAAGACCTTCCCGCTGCCGCCGCAGTGGGCCATTCCGGTCATCGGAGTTTTCATCCTACTCGCAGCCGCTGCGGTGCTCTTCAACAAATGGCGGCGTGCGGGCTTGTTCGGAATGTTGGCTACGGCGGTGTGGATTTATGGTGTGGACCCATGGACCACGCAGGCGCTCAACCGCATCTTCATCGGCGTCTTCCTATTACTAGCCACCGCACCGGGATATACCACCAACGAGCGAGGAGAAAAGGTCGTGACTTGGGCTGTGATCGGTGTGTTCCAGGCGATGCTGGTGATCATCTACTTCGCCGCAGGCTGGACGAAAGCGTTTCAAGGGGAGTGGTTGAAGAGTGATCTGTGCCTCTGGAACATCGTGCAGGGCTACCATCGCACGGATGAAGCGGCCTTCCTGCTGCGCCATCTGCCGGTCTGGATGTGGACGGTGATGCAGCACAGCACGCTGGTGTTTGAACTCGGCGCTCCGCTGTGGTTCTGCCTACGCTGGACGCGACCGTTTGCGGTGCTCTTTGGCATTTCGCTTCACATCAGCATCGCGTTCCTGATGGAACGGCTATTCTTCTTCGGCGCGGTGATGCTGAGTTTCTACTGGTTGTTTCTCTCGCGGGAGTGGCTGGCTGTGCTTTGCCAGCGCATCATGGGTGCCACGGTGTGGGCTATGAGGCGTCACCAAGACCCTGTGGTGACGAGGAAGTCTCTGCTACGACCGGCTCAAGGTCCAGGTCAGCTCCATTCCCAAACCGAGTGGCAGGGGGGTGACGGGGCCTGATGGCGTTTCGAGCATCGCCGTGGTGGAGGCACATTGTTCCATCGTGAAACGTTCTGCTGAAGCTGGGAATCCGTAGAAGGCCGGTCCATTGAGCGAAAGAAATCTCTCGAACAAGGCTCTGCCGCCAACCGAACCAAGATCGACGCCCGCCTCTTCGAAAGCCATCGCATAGAGCTGCGGTGCGCAGCCACCGGTGAAACAACCCGCTGCACAGCCGCAGGCAGTGGCTTTGGTGGTGTGAGGGGCACTGTCGGTACCTGCAAAGAACTTTTGCTGCCCGGGCTTTGTCACCGCTTGTCGCAGCGCTTGGCGATCTTCCTGAAACTTCACGATGGGCAGGCAGTAAAGATGGTATTTCAAGCCCTGAATGAGATGCCCGAGGGTGAAGAGCAAGTGCTGGGGTGTGACGGTGGCTCCCACGTGCGCCGGTGCCTGCGCCACAAACTCCGCTGCCACCTCTGTGGTGATGTGCTCGCAAACGATCCTCAGCTTTGGATGGGCCTCGAGCAGACGCGGCATTCTTTCTTTGTAAAAGCGTGACTCAGCGCTCTGATGCGCATCCAGATAATCCGGGCCGCTCAGTGCGTGCTGCTCACCGTGAATGCAGAGCACGACGCCGAGTTCTTCCATCGCCTTGAGCACCTCACCCCCGATCAGGCCATCCATCGGCACGCCATGCTCGGAGTTGGTTGTCCCATGGGGTGGGTAGTATTTGCAGGCTTTGAGCAAACCGGACGCCACGCCGTCCTCGATCATGTGGGCCGTGGTATGACGCGTGAGATAAAGTGGCACCAGCAGTTGCTCAAAAGCCCCTGCCCCAGCCGCTCGAAGCTCTGCGGTATAACTCTCAATGGACCAGGCCTCTGGCTCTGGAGGGCCTGAGACGCGGCTAACGGGGGGCTGGGTATTCGGCATGGCCAGTGCTCCGGCACAGCCCATGGCACGATGCGCGGCCACGTAGGCCGACATGGCGGGTCCTTGGCGGAAATGGGTGTGCAGGTCAAACCACTTGGGGAGTTCGAGCGTCATGACGCATCCGTTAGCCCGGGTGGGGCCAGGATCAATGAAGAGTCACGCCCCAGGGGGGCTCGTTTTCGCGGTCTTTTCGCCGCCTTATCTGGTTCCGCCGCCGGTGCCGCCGCCTGTGGCACCTCCTCCCGTGGTGGTGCCTCCTGTGCCGGTGCCGCCCTGCTGGGGATTTCCGTCCACGTAACCCGCCTCTTCCAGGATGCCGATGATTTTGGCCACGGTGTCGTCTCTGCTCAGGACGGCTTTGGTAGGATCCTCGGTGTAGGTGTCGTTGTAGCGGCAGGTGAGCACGGTGGCTCCGGCCACGCCGACATCGTAGGGATCGTTCTGCTGAGCTTCGGCGAAGGGCAGATCACGCTCGCTGTCCGCCGACACGGCAAAGCCCTTCATCTCCCGAGCGATGAGGTATGTCCCCTCCTCTGCGGTGCCTTTGAACGCCACGCGTTCCTTTGCGGCACCGATGGCGTAAAAGGTGGTGGTGGACACATCATTGGCGGCCGTGGCGGTGAAGACGGCTTTCTGATTGGCACCATTGCTGGCTGCATAGAAGACTTCACCGAAGTCCTTGTATTGGAAGTACTGCTTTTGGTTCCCGTTGGTGCGGAGGAGGATGAGGGTGCCAGCATTGCTCTCCTCTCCGCGAGGGGCGATGTAGTAGCCGCCTGCGTAGGGGCGGAAGTTGATACTCTCTCCGATGACCTCAAACCGCAGATCATATACGATGCTCCACGCTGAGGCTGAGGAGAACCCTGCCAGGCAGGCAAGAAGGGTGATCAAGGAGCAGAACCGCCGTGTCATAGGTGAGGGTAAACGCCGGAGCGAAGGGGAAGTTGCGGGGGAGAAGTGAAGTTTATGCCCGGAAGGTGCGCAGGGCGTTCGCCAGCAGGGTCAGCCCAGTGGACTGGCTTTTCTCGGGGTGAAACTGCACGGCCACCAGGTTGTCCCTGATGATGCCGGAGGCAAAGGCTCCGCCGTAGTCCGTGGTACAGGCCACGAGGTCCTGGTCCTGCACGTCTGGGTAGTAGGAGTGGACAAAATACACGTGCGTGGGCACGGGCAGGCCGGGCAGCAGGGCTGAGGCGCGCGCTGACCAGCGGGCCTGATTCCAGCCCATGTGCGGCACTTTGAGACCTGAGGCGGGATCGAACTTGCGCACCACTCCGTGCGCGACGCCCAGGCCCTCCACGCCGGGTGATTCCTCGCTGGACTCGAAGAGGAGCTGGTAGCCTAGACAGATGCCGAGGTAGGGCCGTCCCGCCTTCAGCCAGCTTTGGAGCGGATCCCAGAGTCCGTTTTGCTTAAGGATGCGGACGCTGTCGCCAAACGCACCCTGCCCGGGGAAGACCAGCACGTCGATGCCGTCAAAGTCTGCCGGTCCGGCCACCAGCTTGGCGGGGCTGTCGATGGCTTTGAAGGCGTTGAGCACGCTGCGCAGGTTGCCAGCGCCGTAGTCGAGCACTCCGAGATTCATTACAACAGGTCTTTCGTGCTGGGCACGCCTTTGACGCGCGGGTCGATCTGAGTGGCCTGGTCCATGGCCTTGGCGAGTCCCTTGAAGAAGGCCTCGGCCATGTGGTGGGCATCCTTTCCACGCACGATGTCCATGTGCAGATTCGCCCCCACGGCGGTGGCAAAGCCGCGCATGAACTCCTCTACGAGCTGGAAGTGGAAGCCCACGCCGATGGTATCCACGCGCTCCGGTGCGGTGTAGATGAGCAGCGGGCGACCACTGAGGTCCAGGGCTATCTGGGCCAGCGTTTCATCCATGGGCAGCAGGCACCAGCCGTAGCGGCGAATGCCTTCCTTTTTCCCGAGCGCGTCCTTGAAGCACTGCCCCAGCACGATGCCGGTGTCTTCCACCGTGTGGTGAAAGTCCACCTCAATGTCTCCCTGCACGCGGCAGGTGAGGTCAAAGAGGCCGTGCTTGGCGAACAAGGTCAGCATGTGATCGAGAAACGGGACGCCTGTCTTGACGTCGCTGCTGCCTGAGCCATCGACGGACAGTTCCATCTGGATGTCGGTCTCGGCGGTCTTGCGGTGACACTTCGCGGTGCGGGGGCTACTCATGGATGAATGGGGAAGTGCGCAGTATCAGCGCAAAGTGCAGCTCTGTCCAAGGGGGAAACGGTTGCCGAGAAGGAAGGCGCCCCGGCATCCAGTCTATTTCTGCCCATTCGCCTGCACCCAGTCCAGCGCCTGCTCCCGGGTGGTGATGCGGCCTTCCAGTTGCTGTGTCTGGATTTCCGTGAGCATGGTGCCCAACGCCGGGCCTGGATGCCAGCCGAGGGCGATGAGGTCCTGCCCCGTCAAAAGACGCTCCGGGATGAGCGGTTCACTGGCAAACTCCTCCTGCTTGGCGCGGAGAAACTCGTAGTTGTCCAACTTTCCGTGACAGCCCAGGCAGTCCACCCGGTGCAGCTCCATTTCGTTTTCGAAGTTGGGCCTGGCCATGAAGCGCTTGAGCCTCGACACCCTCATCTTCGGCACGTCTTTGAAAATCATGTGATTGGCCACGGATTCGACGACGGACTCAATGACGTCGTTCGGGTACTTCAGCCGCCGCAGAATGCTCTCCGCCATGGTAGCTCCGAGTTCGGCGTGGCCATTGAACCGAATGCGCCCTGTCTCGTCCACGGTCTGCGTGGCGGGCTTGGCGATGTCATGAAGCAGCACAGACAGGACAACCGGGAGTGGTGCGTCTGGCACGAGTTGACTGAGCATGAGCCGTGTGTGAACGAACACGTCCCCTTCAGGGTGAAACTGTGGCGGCTGCTCGCAGCCCTTGAGCACCAAGATCTCCGGCAGAATGACGCCCATAAGTCCACTCGCCACGAGCAGATCGAAACCCCGTACCCGATGCGGGTGGACGAGCGTTCGGGAGAGTTCATCCCGCACGCGCTCCATGCTCACGCCTGCGATCTTTCCGCTGAGCGCGCACACGGCCTGCCAGGTTTTGGCTTCGATCTCAAACCCCAGCACCGTGGCAAAGCGCACCGCACGCAGCAGGCGCAGATGATCCTCCTCAAAGCGGGCAGCGGGCTCTCCAATGGCGCGGAGGAGGCGTTTGTCCAAGTCCTCCCGGCCACCCACGTAGTCCACGATCTCTCCTGTCTCAGGAACCGCAAAGAGTCCATTGATCGTGAAGTCGCGCCGTTTTGCATCCTCCTCCGCAGAGGTGAAGACCACGGAGTCCGGGCGGCGTCCGTCGGAGTAAGCACCATCCTTGCGGAAGGTGGCCACCTCTATCTGCACGCCACCCCGTTTCACCACCACCACACCGAAGTGCGCGCCCACCGTGAGCGCCCCTGGGAAGAGAGCGGTGACTTCCTGCGGCTTCGCATCCGTGGCGATGTCATAGTCTTTGGGTTCCCGGCCCAGCAGCGTATCACGCACGCAACCTCCGGCCAGCAGCGCCTGCCACCCCGCACGTTTCAGCGTGGCGGCGACTTGCAGAGCGGCTTCTTTGGCTTCCATGCCGTATCACTAACGGCGGAGGCAGGGATGTCCACACTTAAGGTCCCCGCTTCACACGCAGGGCAGCATCATCGCATCCTTCATCCCGTGAAGGATCTTCTTGTCCGCAGGGCAGACCGTAGCCAGCACACCGCCGAGTGAGACGTCCTCCGTACTTTCCGCCACGAAGTAGTATGGGCACAGCCGCACCCTTGCCTTCATCATCCGCGTCGTCGTGCGTTCGCCATCCCACGCAGGATGCTGAACGGACTTCCCCTTGCGAAAACGCTGCAAGACGTAGGGATGATGCGGGAAGCTATCCAGCGCCTCGTCAATGACCTCCGCCCAGGCGGGCTGCGACAGGTCGTGCCCTATGGAGACGCCTCGCGAACCCCAGCCCTTCTCGGAGAAGCCGCTGATCTTCAGCACCAGCTCGCGTGCCTGTGAGCCGAAGCGCTTCATCTCGTGCCACGAGTTCACGTTGAGCCCGGGATACACCGCCCACGGTGGGAGCTGCTGTGGATCAAGCACCCACCCCTGCGGTATGCAGCGCTGGAGAAGGGCATCATACTCCTCGCCGAGCTGCTCACGCCACCATGAGCGCAGTTGCGGATAATGAAACAAGGCCAGCCACAACTTCTCCTCCAGAAAAGCCTTCAGCGGCGGGGAGAACGAAATCTCGCCGGACTCAGCCCGCGCCAGCCACTCCCCTGCCCGCTCCACATTCGGCAGATCAAAGAGTTCAAAAAAACGGTACACGCTCCGGCGGATGCCGTGTGTGTTTTCCCAAGTCCTCCACACCCGACGCCCCTCTCCCAGACGCTCCAGGAGCCAGCGCATCTCCGGCTCATAATCAGCTGATTCGCGGGAGATGAGGACATCCGCTTGCGGAAAAGCCACGCGAAAACCCTCCACCATGCCATCGGCTCCGCCCAACACGCGATCTCCCATGCCAGCGAACGTCTCGCCCAGCCACGCGGTAAGCCCCATGCCACCCGGCAGGCTGTCCAGCTCAGAGACACACACGCCATCCTCCGTCAGCACCAAGTCTGGCCGCAGCACAGCGGGCAGCGCGTCACGCCAGCGCGTCAGCCTGCCAAGGCGCACCACGTGATCCGGCTTGCCCGCATCTAGCAGCCGCGCCACGAAACCAAGCGGCCCATCTGGCGACTCCGCACTCGCAAAGTAGAGCTGATTGCATGACCGCTGAAAGGCCCGCAAAGCTGGACCAAGCGCTGCGATGATGTCCTTCGTTGCCTGCTCCAGCGGGAAGGCCTCAGGTGAGAGCACCCACTCCTTGTCACGAAACAGACCCTCCCCAGGAAACTGTTTCCTGAAGTGGGCAATGCGCTCCGCAGCTGACATCATGACTGCATGCAAGCCATGCCGACGCGAACCGCAACCACTTCAGGGCGGAGTTGGAAGCGAGTTCCTGAGAATGAGCAGCGTTGACTGACGCAGCCATGCGAAGCGCCATCTCGTTCTCCCTCCTCGCCACCACACTGCTTCACGGCGAGACTCCCCCACCCTTGCTGACAGGCAGCAATCCCGTTCCACCGCTTCCGGAAGGGGCATTCACCATCGTCGTCATCCCGGACACGCAGCGCTACCTTGGCCAAGGGTGCAAAGCCACACCAGAGAGCACCGATCCGGTGACCAACCCTCATCTCCAGGCGCAAGTGGACTGGATCATCGCGAACAAGACGAGCCAGAACATCGCCTTCGTCACCCACGTGGGCGACATCGTGGACCGCAACATCCCAGACCAGTGGGCGGTGGCGAAGCTGCATCTGGACAAGCTGCTCGGCGCGGTGCCATTCTCCCTGACGGTGGGGAATCACGACATGAAGAGTGACGGTGATGCTGCCCTCTTCCAGCAGCACTTCCCCGCCACCGCTTTCGCCAGCCAGCCATGGTATCTGGGCAGCTACCAGCATGACCGCGAAGACCAGCACGTCTCCGCCAACAACGTGAATAGCGCGCAGCGTTTCGAAGCGGGCGGCACGCGTTTCCTGCACCTCAGTCTGGAGTGCAATGCACCGGATGACGTGCTGGCTTGGGCAGACGGCGTGCTCTCAAACTACAAAGACCGCACGGCCATCATCACCACCCACATGGACATAGGCATCATCGATAAACCGAAAACCAACGACGGCTACATTCATGATCCCAAGGGCCGCATGAAGTGGGTAAAAATCCACGGCAGCCGCGGCAACACTGGCGAACAAATGTGGGACAAGCTCTACCGCAAACACCCGAACCTGCTGCTCGTGCTCAGCGGAGACCAGAGTCGTGTGACCGCGCACCGCGTGGACCGCGCTGCGGACGACGGCCACCTCATTTACGGCCTGCTCAGCGACTACATGAGTGAGCCCGCCCTGCGTCTCATGCGCTTCCTCCCGGCGGAGCGCCGCATAGACGTCTTTACCTGCGACGTGCGCTCCAGCGCTCTGGTGGAGGCTACCACTTACGTGCCGGACAGAGCGCCGCATCAGTTCTCACTGCCGTGGCCAGTAAGGTGAATCAGCGCTGCTCGAGCATCCTGCGGCCCCTCTGGGTGATGCGGTAACCAATGCCGGGGACGTGGACTAGGTATCCGCGGCGGATGAAGTTGGTGCTTTCCGGCCCTCCATCGTGATTCGACTGGATGTTGCGCAGTCGTTGCACCCACTTGGCGTTGTTTTGTGATCTGGATTTCGATAGGTCATCCGCCGTAAGGGCCACCATCAGAGGGATGCGGCGCCGGGCCTCATCGTAGGAGCAAATGGCGTCTTCATTCGCCGCCGCGATGCGTGCCACCGCAGTGGCAATGACACTCTCCGAGGTACGCCCGAAAGGGATGCTCTCCTCCACTGCGTCCAACGGAAGCGGATCCGCCGGCGCAGCACCCGCCTCGACAATCGACTGCCGGCTGGCTGCCAATCCCTCATAGAGAGCACGGTAATCCTCCAGCTCGCTGCGGGAGGGTGCGTGACCAAGCTGCCAGAGTTCAGCAAAAGTGTGCGCAGCTTGTTCAGCTTCCTCTAAGGATTCAGCCTCCAGCAACACCCCTGCCTCTGCATTATCCTGAAGGCCGTTCTGCGTCAGATTGCCAGACCCGACCACGAGCAGGGAGCGGTGCGCAGATTCCGAAGACCAGAAATGATAGAGCTTGGGGTGGAATCGACGCGTCGGCGAGAGTTTGGCCACGCGAAGCTCCGCGCCCGGCAGGCTCAGGAGATGCTCCAGCGCAGCGGGCTGGGAGACAGCATCATCCAGACCCACCAGCCAACGGGAGACTGGAGGAAGGCTCTCCAGAATGCGCTCCATCGCCATCACTCCCTGAAGGGTGGCATAGGCTACAGCTATATCCAGACGATCAAACCCCGTCTCAAGCACCCGCTGTTTGAGGGCGGCGGCAAGCGACACGCCGGACGGGCCACCTTGCGCGATGAGTTGCACTTTCATTGTCGGCAAGAGGCTAGACGGAACATCCGTCTTTGCCTCATTTTCCTGCTTCTTTTTTCCCTCAGGTGGAGGTATTCTCACAGTCCCATGGCTTCCCAATCTCCTTTCTCCACCCTGCTTGCCATTGCAATCACGCTCCTGGCGTGGAGTGGCACAGCGCGCGCCCAGTTCCAGGTGGGCCTGGCCATAGACAAAGTGCAGCACATCGTGCAGGAGCCACAGACGGTAACCGTAAGCGTCACGAACCGCTCCGGAGCAGACCTCATCTTGGGCGGTGCACAGGGCCGGAAGTGGCTCAGCTTTGACATTACGGATGCGAACGAACGCAAGCACGGCTCAGTGCACATGGACGCCTCTGAGCCCATGGTGTTCGCCGCAGGGTCCACCATTTCCCGGAAGGTAACGGTGGTCTCCAACCACATCCTGGAGCAGGGAAACTACGGCTTGAAGGCCATGGTGTATCACGCCCCGTCTGGGCAGTATTACCAGTCCAATCGGGTGCGCTTCCAGGTGCTTGAGGGCCAGCGCTACAAGCAGCCGCTCGTCTTTGGTGTTCCGCCGCAGTTTCCGGGAGCGGGCAAGACGCGCCAGTATGTGCTGCTCATGCACCAGGACCTGGAGCGCAGCTACTTCTACGTGAGGCTGGTGGATGATGCCACTGGAGCCATGCTGAACACCTTTCAACTCGGCACCCTCACGCTTTTCCGCGACCCACAGTACACTCTGGATCGGAACAACTACCTCCACGTCATGTTCCTCACAGCGCCCACCATTTACCACTACTGCATCGTGCGCCCAGACGGCACTCTGGAAAGCCAGAGCATGCACAAGGAAGTGGAGCTGAACCGCCCCACCCTGTTTCTGACCGCCAGCAATGATGTGGTGCTCAGAGGAGGCGTGCCCTTTAACCCCGCCGCAGAGAGGGCGGCGCAGGAAGAAGTGGCCAAAAAAGGGCGTGGCATCAGTGAACGTCCGCCGGGCCTCTGAAATCAAAAAGGCAAACGCATCCCCCCATCGCCGCCATGAAACGCCATCTCTCCTGCACCTTGTGGCTGGTCGTTGTGGCACTTGGCCTATGGCCGCTGGAGGCCGGTGCCCAACGCGGTTCAAGCCTGAACGTAGAGCCCGGCACGATGTCACTTGAAGGCATCCAGGGGCTCAACGTCCGCCTCACTGTCGCGCAACAAGCACCCATCTATTACACGGCGGTCATGGATCGTCCACTGGGCACCATGGCTGCGGGCACTCCGGTGACCATCGTGGCCATGTCAGAGAACGCCTATCGCGTCCGCGGCCGGGCCATGCACGGCGACACCGCAGGCTGGATGCGCATGGAGGACATCAAGTCACCAGACCCAGACCTGCCAAAGAAACTCAAGGCCATTCTCGAGCGCCACAACCAGGTAACCGCCCTCATCGCCAGCAATCAGGTGGCCATAGGCATGACCATGGCAGAGGTGCAGGAATCCCTCGGAAAGCCCACCCGCAAGTCATCTCGCATCACTGCGGCAGGCAGGCAGGACATGATGGAATACTCCGTCTTCGAAAAGGTGCCGCAGGTCATGACCGGTAGGGATCAATACGGCCAGCTGGTGCAGTCCATCGTCTATGTGAAGACCGAGGTAGGTCGGCTCTCCATCGGGTTCAAGGACGGCTATGTGGAATCCATTGAGGAAACGAAGGGCGAGCCGCTCGGTGGGGGTGCGGTCAAGATCGTCCCGCCTCCGATCATCCTCCGCTAGCGGCAGGTCAGGGCCGGTACGTGTCGTTCAGCCCCTCGCCGGCCTTCAGTTTTTCCAGAGACTTCGCCAGTCTTCGCTGAATCGTTTCCTCCTGTTTGGCTCCGGCTATCCACTCGCAGTACTCGCGCCGAAAGTTTGGGGCAAGGCTCTCAAAGGTCTTGCGGGCAGTGGCGTTTTTTTTCATCAGCAGAGCCTTTTGAAGAACCTCCGGCACCATGATGGGGCGCTGGGCCGCCTCAGCAGGTTTGCGCACCACAGGCTCACCGGACTCATCGAGCTTCACGGCTTGTTTGAGCCAAGCCTTCACCATTTTTTCATTCAACTGCTCCATGGCGGTGTACTTCACCGTCCGCATGGGGGTCTGACCCTGGCCATGTGAAAAGAAGCCCATTGGGTCATCCAGCTCGGCTCCACGCCAAAAGGTAAGCGCCACATGTTTCTGAAATGCCGCGAAACCACACACCAGCAGCTTGCCCTTGTAACTCGGCGAGTTCCAGCGAATCGCTTCCTCCAGGTGAGGTGCATTTTCCGTGATGATGGTGCGCAACTTTTCCGCGATGGGACGGGCAAAGCTGGACAGCTTCGCCATGTATTCCTCGACATTCTGAGACGGTTCACTCCATGAGGCCATCACAGAGCATAGAGCGGATTGGCTCATTTCACCGAAAAAATCTGCGGAACATGGGCAGTTTCCATGGACCTTTACCCTGATTCAAAACCAAGCTCGAGCTGATCCACATCCAGCTTGGGACGGCGAAAGCTGGCAGTGCTGAGCTGTGGACGGCCCGCGTTCAGTTTGCAGCGCTTCTGGGTGACCTGATAAAGCTGACGTACCTGCTCCGCAAAGAAACCCTCGCCTCGCAAACGTTTGCCAAACTCACCGTGCGAGAGCGTAGGGCCTTGCATCTCGCGGATACGACTCAGGACCTTCTCCTTTCGCTGGGGAAAGTGACGCTCCAGCCAATCGGCAAAAAGGTCTTTTACCGCAAATGGCAGGCGCACGATGGTGCTGCCGGAGAAGGTAGCACCCGCTTCCGAAGCCGCTTTCATGATGGCAGGTATTTCTTCATCATTGAGCGCCGGAATAACGGGCGCTACCGATACGCCGACAGGAATGCCTGCGTCCTTCAAGGCACGGATGGCTTCGAGCCGCTGCTTCGGTGAGGAGGCTCGCGGCTCGAGGATGTGCGCCAAGCCGGGATCAAGCGTGGTCATGGAAATGTATGCCGCTGCGGCATCACGTTTCGCCAGTTCACTGAGCAGGTCGATGTCCCTAGTGATGAGGTGATTCTTGGTAATGAAAACCACGGGATGTCGGCACTCAGCCAGCACCTCCAGACAGCCGCGGGTAATGCGGAGTTGCTTCTCGATGGGTTGATAGGGGTCCGTGACCCCGGAGCAGGAGAGGCAGGTGGGTTTGTAGCCGGGTTTGCCCAGCTCACGACGCAACAAGCTCGCAGCATCGTGCTTCACCATGATGCGGCTTTCAAAGTCCAGCCCCGGTGAAAAGCCCAGATATTCGTGGGTGGGCCGCGCATAGCAGTAGGCACAGCCGTGTTCGCAGCCTCGATAGGGATTGAGCGAGATCTCAAACGGCAGGTCCGGGCTGTCGTTGCGGGAAAGGATGGTGGAAGAATGGTCGATGAAGTATTGCGTGCGACGCGTGGCAGGCGCTTCGCCTTCGTCATACTCCACGTGCAGAGCGGTGAAGCGCTGGGCTGGATCACTGACCGCGCCGCGTCCTCTCGGGTGCTGGGGAGGCTGCGACTCGGGGTTCATGACCGCAGTTCACCCTGTTCAATCCTTCACCAACACTTGGAAGAGGTTATGCCGTTGATCGGTCCACAACGGCACGTCGAGATGTGGATACGACTCCTCATCGGTCTCGTCCTTGTTCAGCTTGTTCAGGAAGTCGCGGTTCCGGCTCATGAGGATGTACTCCGTGCTGTAGTGGTCGCCGTCTTCATTCGTGGCCACGTAACCGGTGGCGAAGTCATGGGCCGCCGCCACCTTTTCCAGCACCTGCTTGAGCCGAATGTAAGTGTTGGTGATGTTGAAAACGATGACGCCATCCGGCTTGATGTGGCGCTTGTAAATGGCCAGCGCCTCACTGGTGAGCAGATGCACCGGCACCGAGTCACCGCTGAAGGCATCCAGTAGCAGCACGTCAAAGTTTTGCGGTTCCTCACGCTCCAGCGCCAGGCGCGCATCTCCTATGACCTCCTCCAGTTTCGCGCCACGACGCTTCATGTCATCGAGGTAAGTGAAGTGCTTGTGAGCCAGCCGGACGATGTCTGGATTGATTTCATAGATTCGGTAAGTGTGCCCTGGCTGCGCATACACCGTGGCCGTCGCCGTGCCCATGCCCACGATGCCCACCTTCGCATCCGGCTTGGACTTGAGCGCCTCCAGAGCTTGCCCTACGCCGGTGTGGCGCCCATAGTACGAGGTCGGCTCCGCCTGGTAATCCGCGCCGAAGTTTTGCATCCCGTGCATGATGACGCCGTGGTTCAGGATGCGATAAGGCACTTCCAGTCCGTCATCGTAACCCTCCTCCACCGAGATGGTGCCATAGAAGTTTCTCACCTTCTCAAGGCGCGGGTCTTCCATGTAGGCGTAGCGCTGGATGAGCCACGTGCCGCCAGCCATCACGATGGCCAGTGGCACAAAAAGAAACGCTCCAGCCATGCGGGCCTTGATGCAGGTGCGAATGAGAATCACCGCCGCTAGGGCAAACGTGGCAGTGAGGGCGATGGGCCACTCCCAATACAGATCAAACACACGCGGAGCCACCAGGCTGACACTGAGTCCGCCCAGCGCTCCCCCTGCGGACATGATGAGATAGAACTGCGTAAGGTGTTTGGGACTCGGTTTAAGCCGAGTGAGTTCACCATGGCAGATCATCACGCCCAAAAACATGGCGGCAAATGACCAGCCCAGCTCCCACAGGTAGTTCGGGCGCAGGTTATCGAAGATGCGGGCGGGCAGTTGCGCCACCAGTTCGGGCCAGTCGTAAAGCAACTGATGCAAGGGGATGCCGTCATCCAGGCGCGGCAGGGCGGCGGTGATGGGCAGGACGATCAATGCAGGGAGAGCCCAAAGCCACGGCACATACCAACGCTCGTGATCAAAGGTGATGATGAACGAGATGAGATAAAGGCTCAACGGAATGACCCACAAAAACGGAATGACCGCCACGTCCTGGCACACATGACTGGTGGAGGCCAGCAGCATCACACTGGCCAGCGCAGGCAGCAGCAGCCAAAGCGGTCGGTGATACCAGCGGATGGGCTTCTCCTCCGCCGCCTCACCCTCAGCCGGGATCGCGGGCAGGGCGAAACTCAGTTTTCGATCCCTCACCGCATGAAGCAGCAGCAGCAGTGCCAGCACTAGAAAGGCAGCTGACCAGCCCCACGTTTGCTGCGTGGCATCCAGCGCCGGTTCAAACACAAACGGATACGTCAGCAGCGCGGCGAGTGAACCAATGTTCGACAAAGCATAAAGCCGCCAGGGATTGGAGCCTCCCGTCTGCCGCATGTGCCACACCTGCACCAGCGGGCTGGTGCTGCTGAGTACGAAGTAGGGCAGCCCCACCGTGGAAGCCAGCAGCATCAGGATGCGCCACTCAGGAGCTTCTGCGCCCGTCGGCTTCCATGACTCAGCAGGTGAGATGGGCAGGAAGACCAGCGAGGCAACAATGAGGCACCCATGGATGACCCCTTGCAGCCGATGCGGCAGAAGCGTCAGCAAATGCGCATAAGCATACCCGGCAAAGAGCACCACCTGAAAGAAGAGCATGCACGTCGTCCACACGCCCGGACTCCCGCCGAACCACGGCAGGATGTACTTGCTGATCAGGGGCTGAACCTGAAACAAAAGAAAGGCACTGAGAAGAATGGTGAATCCGAGCGCGGAAGAGCGTGGGGAGGACATGAGCCGTTTTCTATAACCTCCATTTTACAGGTCGGGATACTCTCTTTTTTGAGAACTTTGAGAAATCAGAGGGGCCCGGCCTCAGACGATCACACCCTCAGCATGGCCCTGAAGCCCCGCACTGCATAGTAGGACTGTGCTCCGTTGTGGCCTATGAAGATGCGTCCGTAACGCCGCTCCCCATACAGTGCGCCGCCCCGCTCTCTCACCTCACCTGGCGTTTTCACCCAGCTCGAGGTTTTCCGATCAAACTCCCCCAGCCTTTGCAGCTCCAGGTATTGCACCTCGGTGAGCAGCTCCACTCCCATCTCAGCCGCCATGTCCATGGCACTTGTTCTTGGCTTGTGTTCCTTGCGAGACTCCAGACCTTCACGATCGTAACAGACGCTCACACGGCCCTTTGGCGTCTCCGGAGAGCAGTCAGCGAACAGGTACTCTCCCGTCTTTTGGTCCTGTCCGATCACGTCAGGTTCCCCCCCTGAACTTTCCATTTGGTTCAGAGTCCAGAGCTTGTTCGGCTGTGTATCCAACCTGGCATGCAAGTCGGCCCAAGAGATGCCTTGATGACGAGCAGGGTGCTGGTCAAAGCGGCATCTGAGCGTAGCCAGCAGGTCCTCACGTTCCGAAGGGGAAAGCCTTTTCTTCATGGAGGTCATGCTTCCTCAGCCGACTTCAGGTTGCAAGTGATCCGACTGGAAAGAAAGGCATGTCAGAACCCGATTCCATGCTGGCGGATGAGGCGAGTCTGGGGCAGTGTGCCGTCGCCTTGTCCCCCACTTCATCCACCGCCGCTGCCGTTGCCTCGTCATCACCTTCCCGCGTGGTCTTCGAGGCGCGTGGTTTGCGCAAGGTGTATCACACCGGCGAAGTGGATGTAGTGGCCCTGCATGGAGTGGATCTGGACTTTTCCAGCGGCGAGTTGGTGGTGCTGCTGGGAGCCTCCGGAAGTGGAAAGTCCACCCTACTGAACATCCTCGGGGGGCTGGACGTGCCCACGGCAGGGCAGCTCCGTTACAAGGGCTGGGATCTCACGGATGGTACTGAACGCACCCTGACGCTTTTCCGCCGGAACTGCGTGGGCTTTGTATTCCAGTTCTACAACTTGATCCCCAGCCTCACCGCACGGGAGAACGTGGCCCTCATCACCGAGATAGCGCCAGACCCCATGCGCCCGGAGGAGGCTCTGGAAATCGTGGGTCTGGGGCACCGCATGGACCACTTCCCCTCCCAGCTCTCTGGCGGCGAGCAACAACGCGTGGCCATAGCGCGGGCCATTGCGAAACGGCCTGAAGTCCTGCTGTGTGACGAACCTACCGGTGCACTGGACATCAGCACCGGCATCACGGTGCTGGAAGCCGTAGAGCGCATCAACCGAGAACTCGGCACCCTCACCGTGATCATCACTCACAATGCCGCCATGGCCGAGATGGCAGACCGGGTGCTGCACCTCAAGGACGGCCAGATCGTAAAGACCCGGCACAATGAGACGCGCATGCCTGCAAAGGACCTGCAGTGGTAGGCTGAAATGATAGCACCTCTTGACAGAAAGCTCCTCCGCGACCTCTCCCGCATGAAGGGCCAAGTGGTGGCTGTGAGCCTGGTCATGGCCTGTGGGCTGGCCATGATGATCATGACCCGGAGCCTCATCCTCACCCTCGAGGGCACTCGTGACCGCTACTACCAGCAGCACCGCATGGCGGACGTGTTCGGTTCTCTCAAGCGCGCACCGCTCTCCGTGGCGGAGCAGATCACACGCCTCCCCGGCGTCGCCGCCGTAGAGCCGCGCGTGGTTATGGACGCCACGCTGGATCTCGAGGGCGTGGATGAACCTGCCACCGCTCACCTCGTCTCCATACCAGATGACCGCCCCGTCACCCTGAACCAGCTTTTCCTCCGCAGTGGACGCATGCCTGCCAGCGATGCACGGAACGAAGCCGTGGTGAGTGAAGCATTTGCCCTGGCAAACCGCCTCCAGGCTGGCGACTCCGTAACGGCTGTCATCAATGGCAGGCGTGACCGCATCTTCATCACCGGCGTGGGCTTATCTCCAGAGTTCGTCTTTGAAGCAAGGGCCGGGGAAACACTGCCCGACAACAAGCGCTTCGGCGTCTTCTGGATGAACTACCGCGCCATCGCCGTAGCCTACGGTCTGGACGGAGCCTTCAATGACTTCTGCGTGGACATAGCCCCCGGAACAAACGCAGAGCCATTGTTGCAAGAGATAGACCGGCTGCTGGAGGTGTATGGAGGTTTCGGCGCGCACACGCGCCGGGATCACGCCTCAGCCGCCCGCCTGGACGATGAGCTTCGTGTCCTCTATGCCTTGTCCGTAGCTTACCCCGTAGTCTTCCTCAGTGTCGCAGCCTTCATGGTGAACGCGCTACTCTCCCGCATCATCCGGCTCCAGCGGGAGCAAATCGCCCAAATGAAAGCGCTGGGCTACTCTTCCTGGGATGTGGGCTGGCACTACCTGAAGTTTGCCTTCGTCATCGTCTTCCTGGGTACCGTGCTGGGTGCCCTCGCCGGCAGGTTCATGGGGGGTGGGCTCGTCCACATGTACACCCTGTTCTTCAAGTTCCCCTCCCTCACCTTCACCATGGACTGGAGCGCCACCGGGCTTGCACTGGGCGTCAGCGCCTTCGCCTGTGCCAGTGGCGTGGCCAGTGTGGTCTGGCAGGCGGTGAAACTACCGCCCGCAGAGGCCATGCGCCCAGAGCCGCCTGTGGACTTCAAGCCCTCTCTCTTTGAGCGCCTGGGCCTCACCCGCGGCTTTGCACCAGCCTTCCGTATGGCCCTGCGCAATATCGAGCGCAAACCCATGCAGGCCATCTTTACCGTGGCCGGGTTGTCCCTTGCCACCGGTCTCATGGTGCTGCCCGGCTCCATGGCTGACAGCATAGACCACATTCTCACCTATCAGTGGAACGACGTGCAACGCCAGGATGTGGTGACCTTTCTGCGTGAGCCAGGTTCCGCAGGTGCACTGCATGACCTGGAAAACCTCCCCGGCGTCATTCGCGCGGAACCCTTGCGCAGCGTGAACGCACGCATTCGATACGGTCACAAATCCCGCAAGCTCGCCGTAACCGGCATGCCAGAAGATGCGGACCTCAATCGCCTGCTGGACGCCTCTGGCAAGATCGTTACCCTGCCGGAGGAGGGCATCGTCATGTCCGAGAAACTGGCGGAAATCCTCGGCGCAAAAGTGGGCGACCTCGTCAGCGTGGAGGTCATCGAAGGCCGCAGGACCAAGCGCCTAGTGCCCATCTGTGGCCTCATCGAGGACTTCGCCGGTGTGGCCGCCTACATGGACATCAGCGCACTGCGCCGTCTCCTTCTGGAAGGGGATACCATCAGCGGAGCCTACCTCACCGTGGACCAGGTCCGCTGGTCAGAGTTCATGCGCAAGGTGAAAGACACCCCTCGCATCGCCATCGTGCTGGTAAAGAAAGACCAACTGGCCGCCTTTCGAAACACGACCGGCGAAAGCATCGGCATCATCCAGAAGCTGTACCTCACACTCGCTGTCATTGTCGCATTCGGCGTGGTGTACAACAGTGCCCGCATCGCTCTCTCAGAGCGCAGCAGGGATCTGGCCACGCTACGCGTCGTCGGCTTCACACAGCGGGAGGTGGGTTCGGTTTTGCTCGGCGAGCTAAGTCTGCTCATTCTGCTGGCACTTCCAGTCGGCCTGCTCTTTGGCCGCTCGCTTGCCGCATTCATCATCAGTGCCATCAGCACCGAAACCATTCGCATGCCGCTGGTCATCAGCACCTTCACCATGGCGAATGCGGTTATGGTCGTGCTGCTCGCCTCCCTGGCATCCTTTCTCGTCGTAGGCCGCATGTTGAAGAAACTGGACCTTGTTGGCGTGCTCAAGGCGAGAGATTAATGCCAAGTCCTTTCTCAAATGGAAACCTCCCCAAACCCCAACGCCACCTCACCCCCCTGGGAAGTCAAAAGCAAGCGCCCCATCCGCGGGCGAGTGGTGAGAAAACTGCTGCTGTGGCTCTTCCTCATCGCGCTGGCTGGCTTGATCGTGTGGGGCATGATGCCCAAGCCCATCGAAGTGGAGGTCACCACCGTGCAGCGCGGGCCGCTCACCGTTCACGTAGTAGAAGAAGGTCGCACCCGCATCCGCAACCGCTACGTGGTAGCCGCACCGCTGGCCGGCCAGATGCAGCGCATCACGCTACGAGCCGGAGATGAAGTGAAGGCAGGAGAGACCGTATTAACGGTCATCGAACCAGCAGCCACCCCACTGCTCGACGCACGAAGCAAAGCACAGGCAGAAGCCGCCGTACAGGCCGCCGAAGCGGCAAAACTTCGCGCCGGAGAGTCCCTGCGCATGGCGAAGACTGCCGAACAGTTCGCTGCATCCAACTGGAAACGAGTGCAGAGTCTCAACGAGAAAGGTACCGTGTCAGATACAGACCGGGACAATGCCCAAAGGGAAGCCGAGCTAAAACAACGCGAAGTCCAGGCGGCCGAGTTCGCAGAAAAGGTGGCTGCGCATGAGCTGGAGCAGGCCAGGGCAGCTCTCTTGCAAATGGACCAGCCCGGAGGTGCCCAGGTGCCGGTAAAAGCACCTGTGAACGGGGTGGTGCTACGCATTCATCAGGAGAGTGCCATGGTCGTATCTCCAGGTACGCCGCTCGTGGAACTGGGAGATCCGGGCGACCTTGAGATCGAGGCTGAAGTGCTCTCCAGGGATGCCGTAGCCATGATACCTGGTACACCTGTCGTGGTGGATCAATGGGGCGGCGAACCCGCTCTCAAAGCAGCCGTTCGCAGGGTGGAACCAGCGGCCTTCACCAAGGTCTCAGCCCTCGGCGTGGAAGAGCAGCGGGTGCTGGTGCTCAGTGATCTCATTGATCCTCCTGAAGCGGCGAAGAAACTGGGCGACCGCTTCAGGGTAGAGGTACGCATAGCCGTGTGGAGTGACGAGGATGCGCTGCTCATCCCTGCCGGTGCCCTGTTCCGCGAAGGCATGGAGTGGAAGACCTTTGTCCTGGACGCCGAAAAAGCCCGAAGCGTCACGGTGCAGGTAGGCCGCACAGATGGGAAGATGACACAGGTGCTCAGGGGCCTAGAGGCCGGAGCACAAGTGCTGCTTCATCCACCAGACACTGTCGTGGATGGTGTGGCGGTGAAGCCAAGGCAGTAAGGAGCCACACTGCTACCTACACAGCCTCAGAGAATCTGGTCCTCAGACCGATCACGCGTCGTAGCCGCCCGCATCTCAAGAGTGCGCACCCTCACCAGCCCAAGCGCACATCCAAAAGAATCTCTTTCTCAACCAGCCGAAAACTGGTAAACCCGCTCCATGCCCGACGAGTCCCATATCCCGCCGCCCACTCCACCACCTGTGGTGCCCCCCACGCCACCGCTGGCAGATACCGGACACGTTTGGCGCGAGCAAAAACAGGCCGAATACAACGCGATCTTCAATGCGCAGAACTTGCCCATGGCCATCCTCGCAGGTGTGGTGTCAGCTGTCCTTGGGGCCATCATCTGGACCATCATCACCACTGCGACGAACTACCAGATCGGTTTCATGGCCATCGGCGTGGGTTTACTGGTGGGCGTGGCAGTGCTGCATTTCGGTAAAGGCATCACGCCGCTCTACGGCGTAGTGGGTGCCGGATGCGCCCTGTTCGGCTGTCTGCTGGGAAACGTGCTCACCTCTTGCTACTTCATCGGGCAGCAAGAGGGCCTGGACACCCTCACCGTACTCAACAGCGTCCTCGGGGCAGGTCAGCTCATTCCGCTCCTCAAGGACACCTTCAAGTGGATGGATGCCTTGTTTTACGCCTTTGCCATCTTTGAAGCTTATCGGCGCTCCTTCCGCACCCTCATCGGCTGAGCGGATGCCACTTGAGTGATCCGCCAAGCTGCGTTCACTACCTTACCTTATGAGCTACTCCTGGACTGCTACCTTCCGTACATTGTTTGACCGCTGCGCTGATGCCTATCGCGCAGGAAATCGTGCCTACGAAAACTGGTACACAGACGCGGACCTTGCTTTCCTCTCTTCCATCGGCTGCAAGCCACGCGAACTTTTTGACTTTGTGGAAGACCACTGCGCCTCTGGAGGCAAGGAACCTGATTTCGAGACCGCACTGCTGGTCACCGCCGCTCGGCGTGACTACTTCCTCGTCGTGCAAAAAGGCCAGCCGTCCACCCACGTCGTCACCCCGGATCAGCTTCCCGCAAAGACCTCTGAAATCCAGGGCATCGTCTGGCTGCCTCGCATCCTGGCCAAAGCACGCGCCAAACTCTGCGGCGAAATGGACCCTGATACCATGTACGGCTGTGGTGGCGACCGCAAGTTTCTCTCCACACACGACATCCATCCGGCGGACTTCCTCCGTACCGTATGGGCTGCCGGCGACGATGATCAAAAGGTGATCGACTTCGTGAAGCGCGGCGGTCAGTACGTCTGACCCGTTTCCCGACCCGTTTCAGATTCCAGGTGCTGGCACCATGCTTTGCGGGTTGCCGCCGGGTGCGGCCGCGCGTAATGCTGTAGTCCTATGCCGCTGGTTGAGTTGAAAAACGTTTCAAAGAGCTACACCGAACCGGGCCGGGATGAACCGGTCAAGGTGCTTCAGGATCTGTCCCTCACCCTTGATGCAGGAGAGTCGGTGGCCATCGTCGGCCCCTCCGGTTGTGGAAAGAGCACGCTTCTCAATCTGCTAGGCACTCTGGATGAACCGGATGCTGGTGAGTATTTCTTTGAAGGCCAGTCCCTTCGCGGCGCTGATGCCACATCCCTGGCCAGACTCCGCAGCAGCAAGATCGGCTTCATCTTCCAGCTTCACCATCTGCTGCCGCAGTGCTCCGTGCTGGAGAACGTTATCGTGCCCAGCCTGGCGCTTCCCGCCCCCGATCAAAAAGCGACTCGCATCCGAGCAGAACATCTCCTGAACCTCGTAGGCTTGAAACAGCGACTCAACTGGAAGCCCGCCCAGCTCTCCGGCGGCGAGCGCCAGCGCGTAGCCGTCGTACGGGCGTTGATCAATCAACCCCGCCTCATCCTGGCTGACGAACCCACCGGCGCACTGGATGAGGCAAACGCCACGACGCTCACCGACCTGCTCCTCTCTCTCCAGAAGGAAACCGGAGTGGCTCTCGTGCTGGTGACCCATCATCGCGCACAGGCCGAACGCATGGAGCGTGTGCTGACCATGCACGCCGGGAAACTCGTCGCCCAGCAGCCATGACCTGGTTTTCCCTCACAGTGAAGTCGCTGCTCCATTACTGGCGCAGCCACATGGGCCTGTGGTTCGGCGCGTTCCTCGCCTCAGCGGTCCTCACTGGGTCGCTGCTCGTCGGAGACTCCGTGCGGGCCTCCCTAAAGCGGGCCGCAGAGATGCGCCTCGGTAAGGTCCAAGCCGGACTCCTCGGCGGCGACCGCTGGTTCACGGAACGTCTCGCCCGGCAGGTTGGCGCAGCTCCCGTCATCTATGCCACTGGCTCGGCGAGCATGGTGTCCGGCTCTGCCCGCGCCAATGGCGTGCAAGTCCTGGGCGTGGACGCTGCCTTCTTCAAACTCACTCTGGCCGGCAACACACCCACCCTCGCAAGCGGTGAGGTCCTCATTAATGAGACGCTCGCCAGCAGACTCGGCCTTAAGTTGGGTGATCCCTTCATCATCCGCCTCGAAAAGCCCAGCGCCATCTCCCGTGATGCCCCACTCTCTGGCGATGCGGATGAGGACATCGCACTGCGTCGGAAAGTAGCAGGCATCGTCAGCGGAGAAAACGGCGGCGTCTTCCAGCTCCAGGTCGCGCAAGTCACCCCAGCCACCGTTTTTGTAGCGCTGGATGATTTGCAGGCCCAACTCGAGATGGAGGGCAAAGTCAATGTGCTTTTGCACGCCCAGTATGACGGTCTTCAGCAACAACTGAACCAGACGCGGCAGCTCGCTGACTTCGCCCTTTCTCTCGCCAAAGATGAAAAGACCGGCGAGTGGCTTCTCGGCACAGAGCGCGTCTTCATGGACGAAGCCGTGGCCACCAAACTGCTCAACAGCCTCCCGGAAGCACGCCCCGTTCTCACCTACCTGGTCAACGGCATCCTCTCTGGCAAGGGCGGTACGCCCTACTCCATGGTCGCTGCGGCCGATGGCTTTGGCGAAGGCATGACCATTACCCAGTGGCTAGCAGACGATCAAAAGCTTCAAGTCGGAGACGAAGTGGAGCTGCGCTACTTCACCATGGGCCTCGGGCGGGAACTCAAGGACACCAGCACCAAGGTCAAGGTGACAGGCATCATCTCCATGGAAGACCCCCGGACCAACCAGACCTGGACACCCAAGTTCCCAGGCGTATCCGACGCCGCCAACTGCCGCGACTGGAAGCCCGGCATCCCCATGGAGACTGCCAAGATCCGGGACACGGACGAAAAATACTGGGATGAATACCGCACCACACCAAAGGCATTCATTCCCCTGGCTCTCGGGCGCGAACTATGGAGCAACCGCTTTGGCGACCTGACAAGCATCCGCTTCAACTCCGCCCAGGAAAGTGACCTGGACTCCCGCATCACCGAAAAACTCAGCCTCACGGACATAGGCCTCACAGTCCGGAACCTCGGAGAAGAGGGCTCCACCGCAGCCAAAGGCAGCGTGGACTTTGGCGGTCTCTTCGCAGGTTTGAGCATGTTCCTCATCTCCGCAGCTCTCATCTTTGCCGCGCTCCTATTCCTCTTCACCCTGGAACGCCGCGCCGGACAGGTGGGTGTGCTCACGGCCATAGGTTGGCCTCACAGCATGGTCAAAAAGTTGATGCTCGGAGAAGCGGGCTTGATCGGGTTCCTCGGTGCAGCCTGCGGTATCCTTGGCGGCATCGCCTACACCAAGCTCGCTCTCGCCGGTCTGAACGGCGCCTGGGGCGGTGCCACGGCAGGCATGAAGCTCAGCTACGCCGCAGAACCCTCCACCCTGATCATTTCGTTCCTCGCAGCCAACACCGTCATGCTCGCCACTCTTTGGTGGGTAAGCCGACGCATGTTCCGCACCGCCCCGCGTGAACTGCTCTCTGGCAGCGCATCCTCCGCCACGGCATCCTCTTCCACAGGTAGGCGCTGGCGCTGGTTCATGCTCACCGGTCTTTTCCTCGCGCTTGGTTTGAGCGTGGCGGCACCTTTTGCCTCACTGCCAGAGGCGGTAGCAGGCATGTTTTTTGGCGCAGGTTTTGGGCTTCTCATGGCAGCTCTTGCCGCCGCTTCAGGTTGGATGCAGAGATGGGATAGAGCAGAAGAAGTGGCATCCTCCACCTCACAAATCGGCCTGCGCAACATCGTGCGCCGCCCAGGCCGAAGCCTCGCCGCCATGGGCATGATGGCCGGCGGCATCTTCCTCGTCGTAGCCGTGAATGCCTTCCGCATGTCGGCGGATGTGGATGAGACAAGGCGGGACAACGGCACGGGCGGCTTTGCTCTGGTGGGAGAATCCTCCCTTCCGGTTTACGAAGATCTCAACGGCACCGCAGGGCGTGAAGCCTTCGGCCTTGAGGAAGAGGAAATGAAAGGCGTGGAAATCATTCCGTTCCGCGTGAGAGAAGGAGATGATGCGAGCTGCCTGAATCTCAATGCCGCCCAGACTCCTCAGCTCACGGGAGTCAGAGCCGCTAGGCTCGCCGAACTGGGGGCCTTCACCTTCACCAAGGGCAGTTGGAAAGACCTGCTAGCGGAAGGCGTCGAGGTGCCGGCCATCGCAGACATGAACACCGCCATGTGGGGACTGAAGAAAGGCGTGGGCGACACGCTGGATTACAAGGACGCGAAAGGGAACGCCTTCAAGGTCCGTCTCGTCGGACTTCTCGCCGGCTCCATCCTACAGGGCAAGCTCATCATCGATGAAAAAGCATTCCTATCCCGCTACCCCGATGCAGCTGGATACCGCTTCTTCCTCGTGGACACTCCCGCTGGCAAAGGCGCGGAGGTAAGCGCCTTGCTTACCAGCCAGATCGAGCAGCGCGGACTCGCCCTCGAGCCAGCCCGGGAGCGACTGAAGACTTTTCAGGCAGTACAAAACACCTACATCGGCATCTTCACCGTACTGGGCGGACTGGGCGTCCTTCTCGGCACCGTGGGGCTGGGAGTGCTCGTGGCCAGGCACGTATTGGAACGGCGCGGAGAACTGGCCCTCATGCAGGCAGTGGGCTTTCGCCAGAGCACCCTGCGTCGCATGGTGCTGGGAGAACACGTGGCATTGCTCACTGCGGGTCTAGTGATCGGCTTCGTCAGCGCCCTGCTGGCCGTGTGGCCAAGCCTGAGCAGTGGCAGCGGAGAGTTGCCAGTGAAGTTCCTTGCAATGCTTCTGGCCGGCATCTTGGTGACGGGGGTGCTCGCCTGCGCCGTGGCAGTGGCAAGTGCGCTCCGGGGTCGCTTGCTGGACTCCATCCGCAGGGAGTAAGACTTCCATTGTTTCGGCAAGTTCCAGCCATTTTCCCTGTATAGTCTGCACCGTATGTTTCGCCTCCTCACCGTAGTCCTCCTCTTCGCCACCTCCGTCCTAGCCGAACCCCAGTGGATCTGGCTCAACCCTACAAGCCATGACGGCGAAAAAGCCAGCTTCAGGACCACGTTCAAAGTCCCCGCCGACCTAGAATCCGCGCAACTGCGCTTCACCTGCGACAACGGTGCCACCCTTCTGCTCAATGACAAGACCGCCGCAGAGAACAAGGACTGGCAGTTCCCTACAACCCTGGATGCAAAACCCCTGCTCAAACCCGGCCAGGAAAATACCCTGCTCGTCCACGCAAGGAATAAGGGCGGCGTGGCCGCGCTGGTCGTGGAACTCACGCTCAAGAGCAAGCACGGCGAGAGCATTCTCATCACCTCCAATGACAAGGACTGGCAGGCCTCCACCACCGGCAGTGACCAGTGGAAGCAGCCCGTATCCCTCGGCAAATACGGCACCGGCCCTTGGGGAAAAGCACTCGATGGACGCGCCGGACGTAGCGGCAAACAAGAACCCGAGGTGGTGCTCCAGGCCAAAGACATCCACTGCCCTCCCGGCTTCAAGATTGAGCATCTCTACACCGTGCCCAAAGATTCCCAAGGTTCATGGGTAGCACTCACCTCTGACCCCAAAGGCCGCGTGCTGGCCTGTGATCAGTACGGTGCCCTCTACCGCATCAGCCCACCGGCCATCGGCTCCAGTGAAACAACAAAAGTCGAGAAAATGAACGTCAACATCGACGGCGCTCACGGCTTGCTCTACGCCTTTGACTCCCTCTACTTCATGCGCAATGAAGGCCCAGGGGACCATGGCCTCTTCCGCCTCAAAGACACGGATGGCGATGACCAGTTCGATGAAGTCAAACTCCTCCGCAAGCTCGCCGGCGCCGGCGAGCATGGCTGCCATAGCATCGTACTCTCACCGGACGGCAAGTCCCTCTTCATCGTAGCAGGCAATCACACCAAGCTGCCCGAACCACTCGAAAGCTCTCGCGCCGCACGCGTCTGGGGAGAGGATCACGTCATCGAAAGAATGTGGGATGCCAACGGCCACGCTCGCGGCATCTTGGCTCCGGGAGGATACATCTGCCAGATCGACCCCGAAGGCACCCGCTGGGAACTCTTCTGCTATGGATTCCGCAACCAGTTCGACGCCGCATTCAACGAACACGGAGAACTCTTCACTTACGATGCCGACATGGAATGGGACATAGGCAGCCCCTGGTACCGGCCCACACGCATCAACCACTGCGTCTCCGGAGCCGACTACGGATGGCGGTCCGGTTCCGGAAAGTGGCCTGAGTATTACCCAGACTCTCTGCCTGCCACGCTCAACATCGGGCCTGGCAGCCCCACTGGAGTGGTATCGGGCCTGGGCGCCAAGTTCCCTGCCAAATTCCAGCGAGCCATCTTCGCCAGCGACTGGACCTACGGCACCATGTATGCCATTCACCTCACCCCGCAAGGCGGCAGCTACGAGGCGAGCAAGGAAGAGTTCATCTATGGCAAGCCGCTTCCTCTGACAGACATGATCATCAATCCCGCTGACGGAGCCATGTACTTCGCCGTGGGTGGACGCCGTACCCAGTCCGCGCTTTACCGCTGCATCTACACGGGCGAAGAAGCAACTTCACCAGTGCAGCCGCAGCCGCTCACACCAGAGTTCACGCTTCGCAGAGAGCTTGAAGCGCTTCACAAAGAAGGCGGCACCGAGCAGACCCTGGCAAAGGCACTGCCCGCTCTGGACCATCCAGACCGTTACGTGCGATACGCAGCCCGCGTGGCCCTCGAACAGCTTCCTGCGTCCAAATGGAAAAGCCAGATCTACAACCTCACCGGTCCAGATGCCATTATTGAGTCCGCTGTAGCCATGGCCCGCATCGGCAAACCCGCAGACCAGGAGGTGCTTTTGCTCCACCTTGCCAAGCTAGCCTCACACACACTCACCATTGAACAGCAACTCGCTGCCCTGCGCGCTCTCCAGCTCAATATCATCCGCTTTGGCAAACCTGAGGGAGAGGCACTCCACCAGACGCTGGAAGTCCTGGATCCACTCTTCCCTTCCAAGCATCCCATGCTGGACCGCGAGCTCTGCGCCACACTGGTGGCACTTGGCTCTACCTCCGTAGTGAGCAAAGCTGTCCAGCTCATGGCTACGGCTGCGGATGTACACGAAGAGCTAGCCGGAAAAGAACTTCTGGCGCGCAATGACCGCTACGCGGCAGCCGCAGACTCCATGCACGCCTCTAGGCCGAACCGCCAGCAGATCTGGTTTGCCTTCTGCCTGCGGGAAGCCACCAAAGGCTGGACCCCAGAGCTTTGGAGGGCCTACTTCGACTGGTTTCCGCGCACCGGCCCATGGAAGGGCGGCAACTCTTTTCGTGGATTCCTCAACAACATCCGCACCGAAGCGCTCGCCAACGTCCCAGATGAAGCGCTGCGCAAGGAGCTGGACGAGTCGAGCGCCAAGCTTGAAACGGCTCCGTTGCCAAACCTCGTCATGCCCAAAGGACCGGGACATCCCTGGACCATGGAAGAAGTGCTCAAACTCACCGCAGCAGGGCTCAGCGGGCGCAGCTATGAGCAGGGCAAAAACATGTTCGCAGCCACCATGTGCCTCACCTGCCACCGCTTCAACGGTGAGGGAGGAAGCATAGGGCCAGACCTGACCGGCGCAGGCAGCCGCTACACCATGCGCGACTTCCTGGAGAACATCATGGACCCGAGTAAGGTCATCTCCGACCAGTATGATTCCCACCAAATCGTCAAACGGGACGGCAGCACCATCATCGGCAGAATCATCGAAGAATCCGACGGGAGCCTTAAAGTAGCCGTCAACCCCTTCGCGCCACAGGTGCTCACCACCATACCACTGGCAGACGTGCAGAGCCGCAGCACCTACCCTGTCAGCATGATGCCTCCTGGACTCATCAACAGCCTCAACCAGGAAGAACTTCTGGACCTCATCGCCTACACCCTCTCGGGCGGCAATGAAGGGGACAAAGCGTTCAAAAATTGATGGCAAATTGTTAGGCTCATTTGCAGTTGCATGAAGGCCCAGTCGTCCCAAAGCTGGCGGGGTAAGGCCACATGGAACCACCCGGCAGAAGCCAGCATCTGAATCACCTCCTCGCCAAGGGGCGGCAGGCATGGCTGGCTGTCCAGCAAGCTGTCGGCCGCATCTTGCCACTCTCCCTTCGTGAGAAGTTGGGTTCTGCGCTGGATTCCGTCTGGACTTGGCTTGCCGCCAGCTCCCACGTGGGCCCTCTCTCGATCATCTTCATTTGTGGCGTAGTGCTGCTGGCTCAGGCACTGGGCTACCACGAATCCTATCTCCCCTGGCTTCCCTCCAGCGGACTGGAAGTGCCTCCAGGCTGGCGCCTTCCGCCACTGTCATCCCTTTTCTACCACTACGTTTCCCCCTACCTGAAGCTTATCGCCATCCTGGGCGGCGTGATGTTTCACCTGGCACTGCTCCGCTCCACTACGGAGATTCGTCGGCTCATCGCACCGTTGTGGATCGTGTCCGCCTTCCTCGCAACATGGGTGGTCATGGCGGACTACTACGACTACAAAGAGACTGCTGACACCGTGCTGGTGGGACAGCCCTTTTCCACCTGGGCCTTCGTCGGAAAGGGCGCGGCTCTGGTGCTGCTCATCCTCTCACCCGCTCTCTCGCTCACCTACTATCAGACCCGCAAAATCTGGGAGAAATACCTTCTGCGCAGCATGGCCCAACCACTGGCGCTTTGCATCCTGTCCATCGCCTGCATCGTCATCGTCTTCGATGTTCAGGACAACCTGAAGGACTTTCAAAAACAAAAAATACCTCCCGTCCAAATCTTCGCCTTCTACGTCAACCTGTTCCCTCACATCTTCGTGGAGGCAGCCTCTCCCGGCATGGTCCTTGCCGCCATCTTCGCACTGCTGCGCTTCGTCCGCTTCAATGAGATGGTATCCCTCATGAACGCAGGGCTGTCACTCATGGTGATCGCGCGCCCGGTCCTGATGCTATCCGCGTTCGTCTGCTCTCTGGCCATGGCAGCGAACTACCACTGGGCACCACGTGCGGAAGGCCAGCGCCAGGCCATTGTCAAAGGCCTCAAACGCTCTAGCAGCTCGGCCATCATGCACTCTGCCGTGATGCACTACAATGAAAACGACCGGCGGCTCTGGTTCATCGGTACCGTGCCATACAACCTCCGTGAGGACCGCATGAAACGCATCCAGATCCATGAGCTGGATGAGCACGGTCAGCCGAAGCGCGGCATCTTCGCAGCCTCAGCTCTCTGGTGGCCTCAAGGACTGTGGTCGTTCTACCGAGGATACGAAGTCCTTTACGAGAATGGAACACCCAAGACCTCCATGGCGTTCGAGACCAATGCCAGCGGACTCCAGCGCCTCGATGCGTGGTGGAAGGAGACCCCCTGGGACATCATGGTCTCCACCTTGAATCCCAACAACATGGGCGTGCCCGAGCTGGCAGCCTACCTAGACACGCCAGGCATGGTGAAAGAAGAGACCCTGCGCCGCCACTACACCGCAGAACTGTGGCACAGACTCACCTTCCCGTGGCAGGGTTTTATGCTCGTGGTGCTCACCCTGGGCCTGCTCTGCCAGAGTTCCAGAAAAGGCAATCTCAATGGCACCGGACTCGTGCTTGCCGCCTTTGTCATCAATCACTTCCTCCTTAACAACGTCTCCATCAGCCTGGCGCGCTCCGCTCAGATGCCGCCTCGCGTCGCCGCCTGGCTGCCCCACGTGGCGGTGGGTCTGCCTGCCATCATCCTGCTCTGGTGGCGGGCATACGGAACCAAGCCGCCATTTGGCCGTCTGGGTGACCTCTCATGGTTCGGTTGGCGCAACTGCTGGCGCATCATCCGCGGACGCCGCACCAGACCGTGGCGAGGCCGGAGGTTTCGCGCTTCGTGGTTGAATGGAGGCACAGACTCCGTTTGATGCGGTCGAATCAATAACCATGCAGCAACACTGGAACATCCGCTCTCGCACCCACCACTGCGCCGTCACCAACAGACCCTTTGAGGAAGGCGAGAAGCACCACACAGCCATCTACTTCGACACGACCACTGGCGAGTTCACCCGCCGGGATGTCTGCCATGAAGCGTGGGAGCAGGAACTCTCCGAACGCACCCCTTTCTCCCACTGGAAGAGCGTTTACGAAAAGAACGTCACTGAAGCCAAGCCGGAGATCACCCCAAAAGAGTCCGCCATCATCCTGCTCCAGCGCATGATCGAGGAAGATCACGCCTACACCGAGCACGCTCGTTACATCCTGGCCCTCATGCTGGAGCGCAAGCGCATCCTCACTCCCACGGCAGTGAAAGAAAATGATGAGGGGCACAAGCTGCTCTTCTATGAGAACAAAAAAACCGGGGATGTGTACATGGTGCGCGACCCCGAGCTCCGCCTAGATGAACTCGCCTCTGTGCAGGAAGAAGTGGCCACCCTTCTCGGCTTCGGTGGCCCTGGCACCGAACCCGTGAAGCCCGCCAAAGCGGCAGCCGCGCCAGAAAGCGCTCCACCTGCTGCGGAAGAGCAGACTGCCACTCCCACAACAGAACCACCGCCATCCACTGAAGAAAGTGAAGTTGCGGCAGCAGAGCTGGGAGAATCTGACGCTGCCGACGACGAGGAAGAACTCGACGACGAGGAAGAACTCGATGACGAGGAAGAACTCGATGACGAGGAAGAACTCGATGACGAGGAAGAACTCGATGACGAGGAGGATC
>CAZIGH010000039.1:0-22431 GCA_964538625.1 uncultured Verrucomicrobiaceae bacterium | reverse complement strand
CTCGATGACGAGGAAGAACTCGATGACGAGGAAGAACTCGATGACGAGGAGGATCTCGATGACGAGGAGGAGGACGTGATGATTTCGGGTGATGCTGATGAGTCGTCCCCGAGCGACCAGGATGAAGAGGGAACAGCTGCCCCTAGTTAGCGTCCCTTCTTGGGATCCATCCATGCAGCGGGATTGACGAAGACGAACATTCAGGCCTCAGTGCCGAATCCAAGCGGTAACCAGGCCGAGGAGGGTTGAGCCACAGGCTTTCAACCAAGTGAACTGAACATTCCCCCCTTCTCCATGAACAAGGCCCACGCTCTCAGACAGCTTCAAACAGAGGCTGGAATGTTGGATGTCATCATCGTAGGCGGAGGAGCCACGGGGCTGGGTGCTGCCGTTGATGCTGCGGCACGTGGGCACAAGGTTTGCTTGCTTGAGAAGGCTGACTTCGCCAAGGGAACGTCCAGCCGCAGCACCAAGCTCGTTCACGGTGGCGTGCGCTATCTGAAGCAGGGAAACATCAGCCTTGTCATGGAGGCGCTGCGAGAACGCGGCAGGCTGCACCGGAACGCACCGCATCTGGTGCATTCCCTGGGTTTTGTCATCCCAAACTACCACTGGTGGGAGGGCCCCTTTTACGGTTTGGGAATGAAGGTTTACGATCAGCTGGCAGGGGAACTGGGGCTGGAAAGGTCTAGCTGGCTCAGCCGGGATGAAGTGCTGGCCCGGGTGCCTACGCTCGAGCAAGAAGGGCTGTCCGGCGGGGTGATTTATTTCGACGGTCAGTTTGATGATGCGCGTCTGGCCATCACGCTCGCGCGGACCGCTTCCAACTTCGGTGGAGTGCTGCTCAACTACGTGAACTGCACCGGTGTGTTAAAAGCTGGAGGCAGGGTATGCGGCGTGCTGGCTCGTGACGAAGAGACGGGCCAGGAGCTGGAGATCGCCAGCAAGTGCGTGATCAACGCAACTGGGGTGCAAGTGGATGCCCTGCGCAAGGCAGATGACCCCTCCTGTGGCGAAGTGGTAGCGGTCAGTCAGGGGGTGCACCTTGTGCTGCCCCATGATTTTATGCCCGGAGACTCCGCCATGATGGTCCCCAAAACGGATGACGGAAGAGTCCTCTTTGCCGTACCGTGGCACGGCCGCGTGGTGCTGGGCACCACGGACACACCGCTGCATTCGGCCAGCGAGGAACCGCGTGCCCTGGCAGAGGAACGGGAGTTCCTCATGACTCATGCCGCCCGCTATCTGAGCCGCGACCCCGAGCCGGAAGATGTGCTGAGCATTTACGCCGGTCTTCGACCTCTCGTGAGACAAGGTGAGGCCAAAAGCACGGCCACGCTCTCACGTGATCACACCATCCTAGTGAGTGCCAGCGGCCTCATCACCATCACCGGCGGCAAATGGACCACCTACCGGAAGATGGCAGAGGACGTGGTGAATCGCGCGGAGGAGGTGGCGGCGCTGACCAAACGCCGCTGCGAAACCGAGAACCTTCAGCTTCATGGTTGGACGCGCACCGAGTGCCGTGAGCCGCATCTACAGGTGTATGGCTCCGACGCAGCTGAGATCACGAGACTGGCGGAAGCAGCTCCGGAACTGGGCCAAAAAATCCATTCTCGCCTGGAGTTTTCAGCCGCCGAAGTGGTCTGGCATGTCCGCCATGAGATGGCGCGGACCGTGGAGGACGTGCTGGCACGCCGCACCCGCGCACTCCTGTTGGACGCGCGGGCCGCCATTGATGCCGCCCCCACGGTGGGCGCTTTGATGGCAGCGGAACTCGGCTGGACGCTTGAGGAACAGAAGTCCCAGGTGCGAGAGTTTGAGACTCTCGCACGCGGCTATGTCTTCTGAGTTCGTAGGCTAAACCTTCCACTCGCCGCGATATTCGCGGGTGAGCCACTTGGGATCACCTCCGGAGAGAAACTCCCGTTTCACCGGATCCCACTTGATGTTGGCACCATACCAGTAGCCCATGTTCATGAGGTGGCAGGAGATGACCGTAGTAGCGCCTACCGCCACGTCACAGATGGGCCGGGTGCCCTCATGGACCGCCTTGAAAAAGTCGTCGAAGTGGCTGCCCTTCGTCTCATAGAGCTTGATCTTTGCATCCTTGAGCAAGTCATTCTTCGCCATCGTCACCTCTCTGAGCAGCGTGGTCTTCTTTTTGACCTCTTCATCCTTGCTGTCGTAGTAGTATTTCACTTGGCCGCCGAGGACGACTTTGATCTTGCCCCGGTTCACGTGCACTTCTCCATCGGAACCGTAGAAGGATACCCCAAAGCCATCCTGATGGGTGAGCACCACGCCGTTGGCATACACCAGTTGAGCGCCGCGCTTAGCCTTCTCATGGTCAGCAGGTGCACGCACTTCCACCGGGCCACTGTCATCCACACCCAGCGCCCACTGGGCGATGTCGATGTGGTGCGCACCCCAGTCTGTAATCATGCCGCCGCCAAACTCACGAGTCATGCGCCAGTTCGGAAAGCGCTGGGATGAGCCACGCTCACAAAGCTCCTCACTGTATGGCACCAGCGGGCCTGGTCCACACCAGCGGTCCCAGTCCAGCCCATCGGGCATCGGCTGCTCGGGGTACTTGTTGAAGCCTGCTGGATCTCCAAACGAGGTGGTGATGGTTTGCAACTTCCCTATGACACCGTTTTGCACCAACTCGGCAGCCACGCGAAACTCCGATGAGGAGCGCTGCTGTGAGCCAGTCTGGAAAGTCACTTTGTTCTCACGCACGGCAGCGGTGAGCTTGAGCGCCTCAGTGATGTTGTGCGTAAGCGGCTTCTCACCGTAGATGTGCTTCTTCGCATTCGCAGCGTCGATGCCCACTATGGCATGCCAGTGGTCTGGCGTCGCCACAAAAACAGCGTCGATGTCCGGGCGAGCAAGCAACTCCCGGTAGTCGTTGTACGCCGCGCAGTCGCTGTTGCCATACTTTTGGTCCACCCGAGCCTTCGCCTCATCCCTGCGGAAACCATGCACCTCTGCGACTGCCAGCACTTTGACATCATCCCGGTTCAGCATGTTCCCCAAGTGACCACCGTTCATCTTGCCCATGCCTATGAACCCTACGCCCATCTTGCTGTTCGGCTTGGTCTCCTGAGCCCAAAGCCGGGATGGAAGAATGAAAGGGGCAGTAACGGTGGCGGCGGCAGACTTGAGGAAACGACGACGTTGGGAATTCATGATGATGGGATAAGAACGCCGCAGCTTCGCGTATCTCTCCGCCGAAAATCAAGCTCAATTCCGTGGCCTCGACTCTCCACGCACCGCTTCAGGCGCATACATCTCTCGGTTCGACGCATTGAACTCCGCCTTGAGCTGAAGACTCAGTTGGCTGACATCCACTACCTTCCACCCAGTGAACTTCCACTGCCCCGTCTTACCATCGTGTGCGATGCCGAGGATGAGATGGTGCGCATCCTCCGTGATCTTGCCTGTGCCCTCCGCCGGCTCAAAGTAAAAGGTGCGGAAGCTGCTCTCCGCACTCTCCTCCGCGTGCACCTTGGGGTCCAGATAAGCCACACGCCCGCTGGCCTGGTGGACTAGACGCAGGTCGGGATAACCGGAGCGCTGCACCTTGCCGTCCTTGGTCTTCGGCCAGTCACACTGAAATCCAGGTGTGGCGTTGAGCAGCTCCCGAAGTCGGTCCTCAAAGAACCGGGACGCTTCATTGATACGAGCCTGGCTGCGCGCACCACTATTGGCTGCATTCGCCTCCTCCAGTGCAGTGTTCAGCGCACTCTTCAGCGCAGCGAGGATGCGCGTGGCCACGGCATCTCCATCCGCTGGAAACGGAAGCACCTTCTTTTCCGTGGTAGCCTCCACCACCTCACCCAGCGTAACCCGCCCCAGCTCCGCTGTGCCACGTGCCAGACTGCGAATGAGTTCACTTCGCCGGCCCGCGTCATCTGCGGAAACTTGGAGAACCAGGGCGAACAGAATGGGAAGGTGGACAGAACGGAACACTCATGGAATGGATGCGCGGATGAGTCTGGAAGTCAAAGAAGTGTCTGGCGGTGACCTGGAGCCGCACCTGGACGACCTAGGTCGGCTGCGCATCGCCGTCTTTCGTGAGTGGCCCTATCTCTATGAAGGTACCCTGGACTATGAGCGCGAGTATCTCACACGGTACCTCCGCTGCCCCCGCAGCAAGGTAGCGCTAGTGTTTGATGGGCAAGAGCTGGTGGGTGCCACCACGGCCATGCCCATGGAGGAAGAAGAAGCCGAGTTCCGGCAGCCGTTTGCCAACGCGGGCTACGAGGTCTCTTCCATCCTTTATCTCGGAGAGTCCATCCTTCTTCCCGCGTACCGTGGACGTGGCTTGGGCAAGCAGTTCTTTGCTATTCGCGAAGCTCATGCCAAGACGCTCGGCAGCCGGTGGACCACCTTTTGCGCGGTGGACAGGTCCACAGAGGATCCACGCCGACCCGCTAACTACCGACCGCTCGATGCTCTCTGGAGCAAACAAGGCTACACCAGACGACCTGAGCTACAGACCACCTTCGAGTGGAAGGAAATCGGTGAAGAAGCCGAGTCTCCAAAAACGCTGACCTTCTGGACCAAGGAGTGGCCACGATGAAAATCACCGCATGGACTTTTGATGTGGGAGTAGCGGCGGATTCTGCAGAAGCTTACGCGGAGGAGTGCATCCGCCGCGTAGAGCAGAGCTGGGAAGATGGTGCGGACCTGGTCCTCTTTCCTGAGTATCTGTGGATGGGTCTGGAGCCGCTCGTGGGTGGTGGACTAGCTGGCGTAAGTGAGGCGTTCTGGACCAGACTTTGGCCCGGCATTCAGCAGCGCCTTTGCCGAAAAGGAAAAGCAGCCGTGCTGGGCACAGTGCCTTGGCAGGAGGACGAGGGAACCTGGCGCAACCGTGCGCCCATTCTGGCAGACGACCAGGTTTTGTTTCAGGACAAGCTCTGCCTCACCCCCTGGGAGGAGGCCTTCACGGGTGGCTCGGAACTGCGGCTGTGGGAGTTTGGTGGGCTCAAGCTGGCGGTGCTGATTTGTCTGGACATCGAAGTTCCTGAACTCGCCGCCCTGCTGCGTGGATCTGGCGTGGATCTGCTGCTCGTACCCAGCGCCACCGAGACTACAATGGGCGTGGAGCGCATCGGGCGCTGTGCTTCCGCCCGTGCGGTCGAGCTGGGCTGCGCGGTCGTGGTGGCTCATCTGACAGGGAGATCCACTACATCGTTGATCGATGAGAACCTTGGCCGTGTGTCCATGTATCTGCCCTCACAGTCCTTTACTTCCCGCCTGCCCCGTGAGCAAAACAGCCAAACGGTGGAAACAGGATTTGTGAGAGAAAACTTTGAACTTTCAGACCGGGTTGTTAGTCTGTTGAGGCGCGTCACGCCCGAGACGAATCCCGCCCATCTCCGAGTGGAGATGCTCCGTGGGAAACACCTTTGCGCGGACTACCCCACATCACCCTCTATCTGAATATGATCGACGAGTTCAAGAAGTTCATCCTCAAGGGCAACGTTGTTGACCTGTCCACCGGCGTCATCATTGGCGCTGCATTCGGCGGCATCGTCAAGGCATTCACTGACGGCATCGTCACACCACTGCTCTCACTCATCGGTGGGCAACCGGACGTGGCGCTAAAGGTGGGGCCTTTTGACATCGGCCTCATCATCAGTGCCGTCATCGGTTTCCTCATCACAGCCGCAGTGGTGTTTTTCGTCATCGTGAAGCCCGCCAACAAACTCATGTCCATGATGAAGAAGGAAGAAGCCGACGCTCCGCCACCGCCCACCCCGGAAGACGTGAAGCTCCTCACCGAAATCCGCGACCTGCTGGCGAAGAAGTAGGCCGCTCAACCAATCACCGAGCCCACGGCCACCGCGTGGTCGTGGGTTTGCCTCACCTTCCACGCGATAGATAAGCCGGTGCTCTTGGTCGATGCGTTTTGACCACCAACCGGAAAGTTCACCTCTGAGCGGCTCCGGTTTGCCAGCTCCTGCAAATGGGTCTCGCCTAGTCTCCTCAATCAGCCGCAGTAAACGCTTAGCGACTTTCGGATTTGTTTGGACCCAATGCTGTAAGTCCTCAAAAGCGCGTGCCTTAAACTCCAAGCGCACGCTTCAGGTCCTCGGTCGATTCAAAAACCAAATGTTTCGGTGTCTTCGAGGCGATCGCTTCACGAAGCCTCTTGGCATTTTTTGGCGAACCAAGCAGTTTGGAGGTCGTATCAGCCTTTGTCGAAGCCCGCTTCTTCGGAGCATTAAGAGTTTGAGCTAGAATGAAGTCCTTGATCGTCATACCGGCGAACGTAGCGAGCGTTTTAATCTGCCGATGCTGTTCGGGATCGATTTCAATGGTGAGCCTAGTCATGTATCGAAGGTTGACAAAATTCCCAATTTTGTCAAGCCGGTCACCCTGCGCGTCCGTTGCTTGGAGAAACGTGTATTCACCCAAATCACCGAGCCCACGGCCACCGCGTGGTCGTGGGTTTGCCTTTGCTCTGCTGGTCGTGGAAGGCGAGGTAGCGCTCCCACTTCTCGCGGCCCATGAGACGGGCCGGCAGTCGCGGGTCCGTCTTGAGCATGTCCACCATCACGAGCCCATCCAGCACGTCAGAGAAGTCAGGATCCACGTTGAAACTCAGAAAGCGGCCGTTGAGCTTCAGGTAGTGCCGAAGCAGCGTGGGGAAACCCTTGCCATCCGGCTCAAAGGCTGACACCACATCCGAACAGTCTTCTGCATCCACCACGTCGCAACGGAGGAAGCGCCTCTCCTCAGCCGAAATGCCAAACCCAAAGTAGGGTCGGCGTGGCAGCACATAGCGAGAGAGAACCTGATCGGCATGATGCTTGCGCAGGTAACGCACCATAAGCCGACGGGACTGAGGAGCGTAATCCTGGCTGATGCTCACGGGTCCGAAGAGTTTGCGATAGCGCGGGTTCTCTGCCAGCCACGCCACGATGCCCTTCCAAAGCAACGGCATGGCCACTGCGTCCCGCTGGTAATCCAACACGATGAATGACCGCCCCAACTCCACTGCGTCATCCAGTTGTGAGAGGAACTTCTTGCCGAAGCGAAACAACGAGTGAGTGTAGAATCCACGAGGACCATGCTTGGGGAGAATCTCATCCGCACAACCCAGCCGATAAGCGCCAGCCACTCGGGACTGCGTTTCATCCCAGAGAAAGAGATGCAGGTAGTGTGCGTCAAAGGCATCCAGATCCAGCTCCCGCCCCGTGCCCTCCCCTGCTTCACGAAAAGTCAGCTCACGCTGGCGCCCGATCTCGTGCAACAGATGAGGAATCTGATCAGCACGTGCCATCATGACAGACATCCCACCCTGACTTGCCAGGCAGAGGCCAAGATGTCTGAGAGCCTCCACCTCCTTCTCAAGCCAAACCGTGGGTCTCGGCGGGCAGACCGGTACCAAACAAGCTGAGGACGAAGTGCGGCTGGCCACAGGGGAGGCCGGTCTGGGCCTGAGCAACATGCGACTGCGTATGAACTCGGTAAGGGCACGATGATCCTGTATGCGCTGAAGACGTTTCGAGGGCAGCACTGGCCCAGGGGTGATCTCCGGATGGACTGCTACGGACATCACCGCGGACTTCGAAAGATGCACCAGCGCACCCAGCATGGGGTGCCACACACGTTCCACCTGGCGGAGCGTCAGCCTCCACTCATCGGGGTGCTCGGGATCCAGCACCAGCAAGGCACCGCCAGCCTTGAGATGCCTTAGAGCTGGCTTGAAGGTGGAAAGCTCCAGCTTTGCCGGAAGCGTCATGAGGTCTGCGCGGCATTGCGTTACCCACTTCACCAGAGCTTCCTTCGCACTCTCGTGCCGGATAAAGGGGCACACCAAAACCAATGGGCCGTTCGCAGGCACACGGGCGACTCCCGGCGGCGCTTCACATTGCAATGAGGGGTCCATAGCTGAGAAGGAGAAGACTACGGGATTAGGCCGCCACCACTTCGGCATCCGCCGGCGCAGGCAGCGTCAGGGGTGCCTTCTCGCCGAGGTCGCTCACGTCCACGCTGGGCATCAGCCCCTTGGGCACGCGGCCGGTGAGGCGGCAGAAGTCGTGGTAGTTGATGACTTCAAAACTGCGGTCCAGATGCTCCACGATGGCTGTCATGCTCTCCACCCAGTCACCGCTGTTCAGGTAGTGGACATTACCCACCATCTTATCCGCAGGCGTGTGAATGTGACCGCAGATGATGCCGCGGCAGTTCTTCCAGCGGGCTAGGTTCTGGAGCTGCTCTTCATAGCGTCCCACGAATCCGACTGCCTGCTTGACCTTACCCTTCACCCAGCGGCTGAGAGAGAAGCCCTCTTTCCCGCGCCAAATGCGCCATTTGTTGTACAACCGGTTCACACGTAGCAGCACGTTGTAGCCCACCGCACCCACCTTGGCCAGCCACACGTGGTTCACCGTCACGTGGTCAAAGCCGTCACCGTGAACCACCAGGTAGTCGCCGTGAGGCGTCTTGTGAATGTGCTCGTCCTTGAGGGTAAGACCCGCAATCTTGACCGGAAGGAAGCGCTCCAGAATGTCATCATGATTTCCGCGCAGGTAGATGACCTCCGTGCCTTCCTTCTCCATCTTCTTGAGCACGGTGCGCACGAAGTGGGTGTGCTCTGGCGTCCAGCGTGCCCCGGACTTAAGCGCCCAAGCGTCCACGATGTCGCCATTGAGAATGATCTGCTCACACTCACAGTGCCGCAGCATGTGAGCTGCCTGCACCGCCTTGGAATCTATCATCCCGAGGTGGATGTCTGACATGATGAGCGTCTTGATGCGGAGTTTTGTTTTCATAGTGATGAGTCGTGTTCGTGTGGATTGGCGGAGGCTCGGATAGCGTCCAGAAGATGGTTCTCGAAAGCAGCCGTGATTCTGTCCCAGCCAAGTTCCATGGCGGCGGCACGCGCAGCCGTGCGGATGCCTTCGGCATCCCACTGCATGGAAGCCTCCCGCACTTGAGTCAGAAAAGCCTCCTCACTCTCCACCGGTGCCAGGAAGCCAGAGACCTGATGCCGTATGTGAGCCCGAGCCGCAGCGTAGTCATGAGCCACCACTACGAGTCCGGAGGCCAGCGCCTCGGTCACCACATTGCCAAACGTTTCACTCAGACTTGGAAACACAAACACGTCGCCGCTGGCATAGTGCCGAGCCAGATCAGCCCCGGATCTCATGCCGGCGAAAATCCAGTCCGGGTGAGCCGTACGCAACCGCTCACCGCTGGGGCCATCCCCCACCACCACACAGCGCCCGCGTGGATGAAGCTGAAGGAAAGTCGCGAAGGCGCTCTCCAAAAGAGGCAGGTTCTTTTCCTCAGCCAGTCTGCCCACATGAATGGCCACCGGCGTACCGTCATCGCAGCCCCAGGTCTTGCGCAACTCCTCATCCCGTGCATTGGGCTTGAAGACATGCGTATCTACCCCGCGCCCGAGGATTCCTACTTCTGCCACGCCCATGCAGCGCAGCATCTCAGCCGTGTCATGGGAGGGCACCAGGGTGCGAAAAGTCTGGTTGTGGATGGAACCGAGCAGCGTTTCAGCAGCCGTCTGCAGACCGGTCAGGTGATAGTTCTTCAGATAAGTGTGAAAGTTCGTATGAAAGCCTGACACCACAGGTAAGCCTGCTCGCCGCGCCGCCCAAATGGCAGCCACTCCCATGGGCGTCTCTGTAGCCACGTAGAGCACTTCTGCCTGAGTGTGGGTGAAGAGGTTCTGAAACCAAGCCGTGCCTGCAAAACCCACCCGTATGGAACTATACCCTGGCAGCGGAACCGAAATGACTACGTGCCTCTGGTAGGGCTCAGAGAAGTCCGGCGGCGGTGTGGTGGTGACCACGTCCACTTGATGCCCCCTATCACACATGCCTGAAGCCCAGTGCTGGAGCGTGCGCGCCACTCCGTTGACATCAGGAGTGAAGGTGTCGGAAACAATGAGCAGCCGCATAACGCAGATCTTCATCCCACCGGGGAGAAGACCGCCCACTCTTCACCCGCTGAGGGACAAAGGTAACAACCGTCCTGAAAAGTTTTTGTCACATGACAAAGAGGCATTACGAGGCCTGCCACAAACGTGCAAAGGCACCCTTACCCCGCAGCAGTTCATCTGGCGGCCCCTGCTCCACAAGCCTGCCGCCCTCCAGCACCAAAACATGATCTGCATGGCGCACCGTGCTCAGCCGATGCGCTACAATGAAGCTGGTGCGCCCCTTCAACAACACCCGCAGCGCTGCTTGCGTCCGCTTCTCGGTCAGCGGATCCACCGCACTGGTGGCCTCATCCAGAATAATGATGGATGGATCTGCCAGCAGGGCACGGGCGAAACAGATCATCTGCCGCTGCCCCAGCGACAGCCCGGCGCCGTGCTCGCCCACCTCAGCATTCAATCCCCCGGGTATGGCCTCCAGCACCTCCAGACAGTCCAGCTCCCGCAGTGTCTCACGCACCTCTTCATCGGTGGCCTCAGGCCGAGTGATGCGGATGTTGTCCATGACACTGCCGATGAAGAGGTAGTTCTGCTGCGGCACGATGCCCATGCTGCGATGAATCGCCTCCGACGAAAGAACACGAGTATCATGCCCATCCAGCAGAACACAGCCAGAGTCCGGAAGGTGGAACTTCGCGATCAACGAAGTCAGCGTGGTTTTGCCACTGCCTGTCGCCCCCACCACCGCCACGGAAGTGCCAGCCGGGATACTGAAGCTCAGTCCATTGAGGGCTGGCCTTCCTGCCACATGGCTGAAGGTGACGTTTTCAAACCCCACCTCCCCCCTGAGCCGCTGCGGCCGCACCGCATCTACCGGGTCCTGCCACGCAGGTTCGGTATCCAGCACGTGAAAAAGCTTCTCTGCGCCGGCCATGGCAGTCAGCGCCTCATTGAGCACATTCCCCAAGATAACGATAGGCTGGAAAAACAGACCAGCTAGGAAGAAGAACTGAATGACCGTGCCCACAGACATGGGGTGGCTCTGATCCAGCACAAGCCAGCCGCCGAGCACCACCAGCACCGCCATGAAGACCTGGCTACTGAGTTCAAGAAGGGGTAGGAATATGCCGCCAGCGCGCGCCGAGTTGAAGTTGAACCGTGCGTGATCTTCCACCAGGTCATGGAACAGCGCGGCATTCACCTCCTGCCGACTGAAACTCTGCGTCACACGCACCCCGCCCACGCTCTCTGCCATGGTGGCTGAGATGCGGCTGAAGCTCTCAGACTGCGCACGATAGGCCGCACTCAACCTTGAGTGGAAGATGCGATTCAAAAGCCACACCAGTGGTGCCACACCCAGTGCAGCGAGGAATAACCGCCAGTCTGTCCAGATCATCAACACCGAGCAGGTGACCATCTGCAAGGCGCTCACCATGGAGACAAAGAGCACGTTCTGCACACCCACACGGACATTCTCCGCATCCCCGGTGAGACGGCTGATCATCCGGCCCACCGGCACCGTCTGGAAGTAGCTCATCGTAAGCCTCAGCCAGTGTCTGAAAAGCGCAGCACGCAGGTCATGAATGACGCGCTCACCGATCTCCTGAGACAACCGCACGCGAAAGTGGAACGTCACCTCCGTGAAAAACGCCAGCGCCACAAACCAACCCACCGCCCTCCACAATGCAGCCTCATCGCCGCCCGCTATCGGCCCATCGATGATGGCCCCCAGCGCCCAAGCCAGCAGTGGCAACTGAATGCCCCGCAGCGCCACCATGATCATCATCACGATCATCCGCCCCCGATACGGCGAGGTGTAACCCAACAGCCGCCGAATGACTGAAAAGGAGAGTGGTGCCTCCCGCAACTCCTCTACCGGATCCTGCCCCTGCTGCTGCTTGACCCTGCGGATCACATCACGATTCACGATGCCGGCCACGCCGGTGCGATTCACCGAGTCCTTCTCTGAAGCGTTGCTCACGGCGTACCTCCCATCCTTTGAGCTTCCAGTGCGGACCGGTAATACCCGGAACGCGCGGACAGCTCCTCATGAGTGCCCTGGTCTGCGATGCGGCCCGCCTCGAGCACCAAGATGCGGTCCGCATCCCTCACCGCACCCAGCCGATGCGCCACGATGAAACACGTCCTGCCCTCCATGGCAGAGCGCAGCGCCACGATGATCTCACTCTCCGTCTCCGCATCCACCGCCGCCGTCGGATCATCCAGTATCAGGATGGAAGGATCCAGCACCAGCGCACGAGCCAGGGCCAGCCTCTGCCTCTGGCCACCGGAGAGATTTCCACCATTCTCATGAAGCACTGTGTCATACCCTTCGGGCAGAGATTCAATGAACTCATGCGCCGAGGCCAGACGAGCGGCGCGCTCTATCTCCTCCCTCGTAGCCTCCGGTTTGCCAAACGCGATGTTGGCAGCCACCGTGGCGCTGAAAAGAAAGCTCTCCTGAAACACCAGGCCCACCTGACGCCGCACATCGTCCACCTTCCACAAGCGCAAGTCCACATCATCCAGGCGCACGGTGCCACGGTCTGGATCATAGAAGCGCGGGATGAGCTGAATGAGCGCACTCTTTCCCGCACCGGTAGGCCCCACGATGGCCACGCGTTCACCGGCACGTACGCACACACTCACATCATGAAGCACCGAGTTGTTCTGAGTGAAAGCGAAGGACACCTTTTCAAACTCCACCTTCCCCTGCGCACGCATCAGAGGCTTTGCATCCACCGCATCCTTCACCTCAGGATCCGCATCCAGCACCTCGAACACACGCTGCGCCCCGGTGAGGGTCATTTGCAGATTGTCCGCTATGGAGGCCACAGCCGTCACCTGGGCCGAGAGCTGCTGAAGTACGCCCGCAAACACCACCAGCCCTGCACCAAGCGGGATCTGTCCGCGAATCGCCAGCCAGCCGCCGTAACCCAGCAGAATGGCCTGGGAGACATAGTTCAGCATGGATACCGAGGGATGCAACACTGCCAGCTTCATGAACACACGATGCTTCTGCTCGCACACCGCCCGGTTCGCCTTCATGAACCGCGCCTCCGCCCAGCGCTCAAGTCCGAAGCCCTTCACGATGGGGATGCCCCTCATCAGCTCCTCAAACGTCAGCACCAGCTGGTCCACGAGCTCGCGATTCTCCTTGTAGTCACGCCGCAGCCAGGAGGCGATGAGAAGCACCAGCACCCACACTACAGGCAGAGGCGCCAGACAAGCGACCGCTAGGCCAGGGTGAATGCCCACCAAACTCACGAGGTAAACCAAAAACGCGAGCACCGTGTTCACGCCCTGCACCACCACGCCATCCACAAAGAGCCTCACCGCCTGCGTGTCCCCGGTCACTCGATTGATCAGCGGACCCGTGGTGTTCGCATCGAAGAAGCGAAAGCTCAGCCGCTGCATGGCCGCATAAACCCGGCTGCGGAGGTCCACCACGATCTTCCCCTGACCCAGGCGGCTATTTGTCACGGCCGCCAGATAGCCAAACCAGGCCCTCAGCGCAGACATGGCAAAGACGAACACCCCGCACAACAACAGCACCGGCAAATGCCCCCACGAGGCCGGAGGCCGCAGCCCCAGCGGCAGATGCAGCACCGCCACGCCCCCCTCCGCCACGTGCCGCAGGTAGTCTATGCCCGCTCCTACACCACCCAGTGCGGCCAGATTCAGCAGCACCAGAGAGGCCTGCAATGCGATCAACGCCACGCAGCCAAGCCGGTGCTGCCACGCAAGAGCCACCAGCCTTCTCAGCAGTTCACGCTGCGTGTAGGAGCGGGGTTCAGATGCCTCTGACATACCGGCTCAGGCCAGCAGCATGTCCTTCACCACCTGCACCCAAAGAAAAAAACAGCCACGCCACGTGTAGCGCGTCATCTTTCCGTCGTCCGTCGTCTCTAGCACTCCCACGGACAGATTGTGCGCCACCTGGTGGCTGATCTCACCCTCCACATAAGTGTGCAGACTGTCCTCATCCAGATCACGCAGGTCGTCCGCCGTCACTGCCTCACGCTGGAGAAAGTCCTCGTGGCTCGCTACCAAGTCCTCAAAGCTGTCCGCACCAATGTAGCGGTTCACCCGCTGCTGCGGGGCAAACTTCATGGTAAAAGAAAACGGGTAGTTCGACGTGGTGAACGAGCAACCGTCCTTCGTCCGTGAAGTGATGGTAATGTAAGAAATGGAATACTCACCCTGGGTGGCGAGATGGATGCCGGCCTGACGGCGCGTCTCCTTATTGTAAAAAAGCCTCACGAAGTTCTTCGTGCCGTCCCACTCCCAGCCCGTGTCGTCTTTCTTCACAAAACCCACCTCCTCCATCTCATCGGTAAGCAGTCCGAGATCCGGAAACTCCTCCTCATTAGGCGGGAAGCGGTGTTTCATCACACTCTGCAAGGGAATGCGCAACTTCCTCACCCGACCCACAATCTCCACCCACGGCAGCAGCACCCACAGAGAAAGTGCGGCCACACCTGCGACATGACTGCCCGTAAGCCAGTAGCCAATCAAATACGTCGCCGCAAAAACCGCCAGCAGGCCCACCTTGTTCAGCACCCGGCTCTGAGTGGTGCGGCACGCCATGGCCAACACTACGAGCGCGGCAACTACTAGAAACTCAAACATCTTGAACCCAAAAAACACTGGATTCGCCGCACTGAAACAAGAAAATCTCTTCTTGAAGCGCATTTGCTCACAGCGCCATCCGCGTCCACTCTCCCACCCTATGCCCCCCACCGACTGGACCCAGTGGCAGCCTTCGCTGCGTGCCACCCTTCTCTTCATCATCGACGAGTCAAATCACAGCGTGCTGCTCATCCGCAAAAAACGCGGCCTTGGGGCGGGCAAGATCAACGGCCCAGGCGGCAAGCTGGATCCCGGTGAAACCTCAGAGCAGTGCGCCGTGCGCGAGACCCAGGAGGAACTGCATGTCACGGCACTCGATCCCGTAAAGCACGGCGAACTCTGGTTTCAGTTCACCGACGGCCTGGGCATGATCGTAGATGTCTTCCTGGCCACCAAGTGGCAGGGCACACCCACCGAAACGCCCGAAGCCATTCCCCTCTGGACTCCCATCGACGCCATTCCACTGCATGAAATGTGGGCAGACGACGCCTTCTGGCTCGAGCGCACACTCAAACAAAGACACCACTTCATCGGCAAGTTTGACTTCGATGCCGACACCATGCTCACCCACGACCTGGTGTGGAAAGAGTGAGCCAAGGCGCTGACACCAACCCGCAGCATGCCAGCCTCACCTCAGTGAAGCAGCCAGAAGCACGTGATGGCAATGGCGGTGGGCATGAGCGCACCAACAAAAAGCCCCCCGGGGCTGATGCCTTCTGATTTGAACACCTCAGAAGTCTGAAGAATCCCGGCTCCAGCAGGGTTCGGTGCGTTGGCGATGACCGTGAGACCACCGCCAGAGACCGCCCCCGCCACCAGCGCATACTTGAGTTCCTCCGAGATACCGGGCACGAGAGACCCCAGGTACGTGAGCGCTGCATTGTCCGTGACCGCGGTGAGCGCAGTCGCACCGTAGTAGAGTGAGCTACCGTCCAGGCTGGCGATGAGCGGCTTCAGCCACCATGACTGAAGGGACCCAAGCGTGACCAGCCCCGCAAGAAAGAACCCGACGAGCAGCCCCTCCTTGAGCTTCAGGTTATCCTGGTACTCACGCGTAGCCGTGACCAGGCCCAGGAAAAGCATGAACACACCAAAGAACACATCCGGATGATGCGCCAGCAGCACGACCGCTCCGAGGAAGAACACATGCAGTGCCGTAAGCCACACAGGCACAGCGCCACTCTTGCTGTGAGCCGGCTCCACAGCCAGAATCTCCCTGCGGAAATACCAAGCCACAAGAGCAGTAGAGACAATACAACTCAGTGCCGCACGCCAACCGAAGTGAGTGAACATAAACGGCGTGTCCCAACTCCACGTAGAAGCCACCATGAGCACCGGAGGTGCCGCAAAGTGCGTCAGCGTACCGCCTATGGACACATTCACAAACAACAGTCCCAGCGTGGCATACGCCAGCTTCTGGCTGATGCCACGGTCAAAGTAACGACGCTTCAGCATGAGAGCCAGCAGCGTCATGGCCGCAGGCTCTGTGATGAAAGACCCCAGCAGTGCGCCTATGGAGAGCGCAGAAACGTAAAACGCCATGCTTTCACGCAAGGGCAGCAGACGAGCAAAAAAGGAAATGAACGCCTCCGCCAGTTTCACCACCGGACGCGTGGCCGCAACCACCATGACCACGAAAACGAACTTGGGTTCCGTGTAGTTGAGGCTCTCAATGTATTCCACCGCATCATGCAGACTGCCCTTCATGGCTATGATGCCGGTAAACAAGGCCGCCGCCCACAGCCCAAACACCACTTCCGTCTCCGCCAGAAAGTGCAGCAGATTCTCCTGGATAGAACCCCGGGGATACTTGTGCGCCAGATGCGCAAACTGCTTCACCATGAAGGTGTGAAAAACAGCAAGACTGAAAAGAACGGTGGCAAGGATTTCAACAGGCGTGGCTGACATGGAGCGGCGAGAATGGCGTGCAGACTCCACCCATGCAAGCAGGGAAGATGCCTGAAAGCAGATGATGGATCAGCCTGATGCCGGGCGATGCGATGCGTGGTTTTGGGAAGACGAATGCGCATGAACAAGAGCCCTCAGCTTCAGTGAAAATCATGAGACTGCGCCCTGACGGCCACCTCATACGGAAGCCTATTAACCACGAGCGCGTAAACAGAGACCACGTTGTCCACATTCTGCACTCTGCCACGGAAGTGCAGGAACTTTTCCTGGGTGATGACCAGTCGGCTCGTCTCAAACAGAGCGGAGGGCACGAACACGTTCGCGATGCCCGTCTCGTCCTCCAGACTGATGAAGACGTGCCCCTTTGCCGTACCGGGGCGCTGGCGGCAGATGACCATGCCAGCTATGTCCACCACCTCACCATGCGCCAGCTTTATCAGTTCCGCCGCAGTGACAGAGTCCGGGATACGGCTTCTCACGAGCCCCATGGGATGCGGACCCACGGTGAGCGCAGTACTGGCGTAGTCTGCCTCCAGCCGCTCCACGGGCGTCATCATGGCCAGCGGCATGGCTTCCTGGCTATGTTCCCTCATGCCGGTAAACAGATCCACCTGGCGCTCCTGCTCCACTTCCCAGAGGGCGGCGCGGCGGTGCTGCGTCAGCACATTGAGCACCCCGGCACGGGCGAGGATCCGTCTTTCATCACGGGGCAGCGGGCAGCGCAAAAGGAAGTCATTCATGTCTGCCCAGGGCCTCGCATCCCGTACTCCGATGATGCGCCGCATGGAGCTCTGGGACAGTCCGCGCACTTGATTGAGCCCGAGGCGGATGGTAGAATCATCCTCCACCGTGCAGCGGATCTCTGAGGCGGTGATGCACACCGGCCTGACCCTCAGTCCGTGCTGCCGCGCATCCCTTACCAGGGTAGAAGGTGAGTAGAATCCCATGGGCTGATTGTTGAGCAGTGCGGCGGTGAACTCCGCCAAACGATGCGTCCTCAGCCACGCGCTCGCATACGCCAGCAGGGCAAAACTGATGGCGTGTGACTCCGGGAATCCATAGAGAGCAAAGGAGCGGATAGAGCCAACGATGCGCTCCTGCACAGTCTGTGAGACGCCGCGCTCGGTCATGGCAGCGCGCAGTTTATCCGTCACCCGAGCCATTCTTTCCGGTGAGCGGTGGCAGCTCATGGCGCGACGCAGCTCCTCCGCCTCGCTGCCGTTGAACCCAGCCACGGCCATGGCCATTTGCAGGATCTGCTCCTGAAACAGAGGCACCCCGAGCGTGCGCTCCAGCACCGGTTTGAACGAGTCATGAATGTAGTCCACCGGCTCCCGCCCCGCACGACGGTTCAGATAAGGATGCACCAGCTTTCCCACGATGGGACCGGGGCGGATAATGGCCACCTCTATGACGAGGTCATAAAACGTCCTCGGCTTCATCCTGGGCAGCGTGGACATTTGCGCACGACTCTCGACCTGAAACACGCCCACCGTGTCCGCGCGTTGCAGCATGGCGTAAGTCTCCGGGTCATCGTGCGGGATGCAGTGCAGCTCGATGGCCCGCTGCGGACCACGTTCCGCGCAGAGGTTCATGGTTTCCTTCAGCACAGCCATCATGCCCAGGCCAAGGAGGTCCACCTTGATGATGCCCAAGTCCTCGCAGTCATCCTTGTCCCACTGCACCACCACGCGGCCCGGCATGGAGGCTGGCTCGAGCGGAACGATAGAGTCAAGACCGGCAGTACACAGCACCATGCCGCCACTGTGCTGGCCTAGGTGGCGCGGCATGCCACGCACGGCATGGTAGAGCTTCACCAGAGCGGGAAGACGCGGGTGCCCACCCTCCATGTCGGCTTTTTTCAGCTGTTCCTTCAGCTCCATGGTGTGGGGGAAGTCACCGCTGGCGAAGAGATCTGAGAAGCGTGCCCCTACGTCATGAGGCAGGCCCAGCACCTTGGTCATCTCACGCATGGCGCTGCGTCCGCGGTAGGTGATGACATTCGCCGTCATGGCCGCTCCATACGGAGCAAAACGCCGGTACACCTCCTGGATGACACGCTCACGCCCCTCGCCGCTAGGCAGGTCCAGGTCGATGTCTGGCCAGGTATTGCGCCCCTCGCTGAGGAAGCGCTCAAAGAGCAGTTTCCCGGCTATGGGGTCTGCATTCGTGATGCCGAGTGAGTAGCAGACAACGCTGTTGGCCGCGCTGCCGCGTCCTTGAACCAGAATGCCCTGCTCCTGGCAGAAGCGCACGATGTCCCACACCACGAGGAAGTAGCCGCTGAAGCCGAGCTTGCCAATGATACGCAGCTCATGCTCCATCTGCTGCGTCACGGCTGGAGTGACTTGGCGGAAGCGCTCGCGTGCACCAGCATAAGCCATCTCTCGGAGGTAGGATGCCTCATCATGCCCCGACGGTGGTGAGTAGCGCGGGAACTCATAACCCAGATCCTCCAGGGTGAACTCCAGCCGGTCCGCCACACGCAGGGTATTCTCCACCGCCTGCGGCATGTCTGGAAAAAGTGCGCGCATTTCCCGTGCGTTCTTCAGGTGGCGCTGGGAGTTGGGAGCCAGGATGAGACCTGCCTCATCCAACGTAGTGCGGTGCCGCAGCGCGGTGAAGGCATCCAGTAGCAGGCGTCCTTCACGCCGTGCATGACAGACGCCGTTGGATGCCACCAGCAGCAGCCCCTGGTCCGCTGCCAAGGCGGCGGTCTGGCGTGAGCGCCATGCGTCTTCCCTCAAGAGATGCCGCTGCACCTCCGCCACCACGTTCTCCCTCCCAAACAGACACTTCAACCTGTCCAGCACCTGTGCAGGCATTTGTGCGTCACCGCTGTTCATGGCGGCGGCCAGCGGCCCCTCTTCATCCCCAGTGAGTGCCAACAAACCTTCTGCATAACACTCCAGTGCATTCCACGTCACACATGCTGCACCTTTGGGAGCGGAGAGTTTAGAACGGGTGAGCAGGCGGCAGAGATTGCGATAGCCCTCCCGCGTGCGCACGAGCACAGGCAGCACCGTCTTGTCCTCCATGGTCAGCTCCGCGCCCACGAGTCCACGCAGGCCCTGCTCCCGCGCTTCATGATGCACGCGTGCCGTGCCGTAAACACCGTCACGGTCCAGCACGGCCAGCCGCGCCATGTCCAGATCTGCCGCACGTTTCACCAGCTCCTCAGGCTGCGATGAGCCACGCAGAAAGCTGAACGCACTGCGTGCATGAAGTTCCACAAAAGCCTCCGCCATGGCGCATCACCCCAGCACTCCATCCAGCACCCAGCCGCTCCGCTCACGAGCGAGTTGATAAATCACGCCGCCCTGCACCTGCACTTCCCAAACCTCCCGCTCCCACGCGGCAGTAGGCTCCCACCAGTCCCCGGAGAGCAGCCACGGACCGCGTGCAGCCAATACGCCAAGGCGCTTCTGTTTGATCTCCAGCCACTGGGGCGGCCCATGGCCGGGACCTGCGTTCACCGGTTGCGGAGGGCGGAACCGGCGCAGCGGGAGGCCGTGCGGATGAGACTGCGGACTCACCACCTTCAAGTTGACTGCATTTTCCTGTTCGACGGGGTTGATGAGGCGGAAGGCATCTGGCCTGCGACTGGGCAACAGGTGAACGCAGCCCACATTCCCCCGCCCCAGCATGGCCTCCAGCTGGGAAAGGGTTTCGGCGAAACGATTCGGATCACGCAGCGAGCGCTCGAACAGGCTGCCCTGCCGACCCACCGGCCTCACGGGTGTGAGTTCCAGGGCCAGTGCGATGACGGGTGCGGTGGCCTGGATGCCGTCAAGATGCGTTTGCAGCACGCGCAGCAGCACGTCTGCATCCCGCGTGGGTTCGGCAGCGCGTAGGGTGTGCTCATGCGTGGAGCCGTCTTCAAACCGCAGCCTCAGGTGCTGGCTAGAGGCAGCCAGCCACTGCTCCGCCAGGCGCAAGCAGAGAAGCTCGAGCATTCTTCTGAGCAGAAAGAGCAGCGGCTCCAGAGTTTCCAGCGGATGCTCTAGGTCCAGCTCCTCCCTGTAACTGGTAGCGGGGCGCAGCAGCGTGAGCAGGCGTGTGCCGCCACCTGCCGCCATGTCCCACAAATGGAGTCCCTCCACGCCTAGGCGCTCCCCCACATCCGTGCGCCGCAGGCGGGCCAGCTCTCCGAAGGTGCGGATGCCCCAAAGGTGCAGAACTACCTCAGCATTCGCAGAGGGATGCAGGACGCTGACCGGCAGACAGTCAAGAAGCGCCTTCTCATCCGCAGCCTCATGCAGGGCGAGCACCGTATCCGCAGCGTGGGCGGCCAGACAGGCTAGGTCTGCGTTCCTCGCAAACCCGATGCGCGCATCCAGCGCGCTGCCGTGCAGCACGGTGCGCATCTTGTGGGCCGCAGTCAGTGGATCCGGTTTCAGTATGGGCGCACGGGTGAGATCCACCACACAGAGGCCAGGGCGGGTGGACTCACACTCGGCAGACCAGGTGCCAGCATGCTGGAGTAGAAGCCTTTGCGTCTCCAGTTCCACTTCAGCGTTGCGTTGCAGGAGGAGGAGGCTACCGCAGCGGGCAAGCGCCTGGGATGCCGTCATGCCTGCGCGCACGCCAGCTTGTTCCGCCCGTGCATCCGCCGTGAGCACTAGGGAGACCTCTCCAGCCACAGATGCCGCAGACGGGTCCACATCCAGCACGGCAAGCGGAGGGCTTTTGCAAGGCAGCGGCTGCTCACGCAAAAGCGCCTGGAGCTGGAAGCGCGGCAGCCAGAGCGCGGCAAAGCGGGGGCGACATGCGCCTTGAGATGAGCACTCCGGTTTCATGCGCTGAGGCCTCTTCTGCGTGGAGTCTGCAACACGGGCGCTCGTAGGCTGACACCCCTCATCGTGGGCCTGCCGCTGATTTGCTTCAACAGCACGGCCGGTGGCTCGTCCAAGGCCGCCATGCCCAGAGGCTCATCCAGCACCAGCCGAGAGCGTGCACAGGGCACCATCTGCTCCGGAGTGAAGGCGCACAAGCAAGCGCCAGACTTCTCTGCCAGCAGCCGCAGCCGATGCCAGCTCTGTGCAGGGATACGGCGCAGACCTTGCAGGGGGCATAGCTGAAGATCCAGCAGCACGCGCGGCACATTCCCGTCCCGCAGGAGCAAATCCGCCGCCCGCACTGCCTGTGCGGCCTCCCGGCAGCGAAGCCAGAGGACGTGCTGGTGAATCTGTGCAGAAGCCTGTGCTGGCTCAAAGGCATCCGCCCCATCCACAAGCGCCACTCTGGAGCGCACCACCTCCTCCCTTGCCTCCAGCAGCGCGAGCAGCAAAAGCCCAGCCCCGGCGCTGGCGTGAGCGGCCACCACCTCACTCACCACGCCCGGCCCAAGGCCCAGGGCATCCAGCAGCGCCACACCGGTAATGCCCCCCTCCACAGTGGCGGCCGCAGGTTCACCGTCTGCCCGAAAAGGCAAGTGCGCATCCGGGAACTTGGAGCGCAGCAAGTCGCGGAAAGCGACGATGTGAGGCGGCGGATTCATACTGTTCACAAGAACAGTATTTTGCAAGCTCACAAAGTCAACCCCAGCTCGCTCCGGATGCACAAAACAGGCTTCAACCCCGCTTCATCCCGAACGCCGCGATTGGCATCTGATTGAAGCTGACAGAAGCGCGTTCGCGGACCACCATTACCCAAAGCCGCCACCGCATGAGCGCGCGAGTCACAGGACAACGTAACGCAAAGACCGCGACACATCACGGTCAGGGAAGTCCACGCTCAAGCCGCAGAAAAACATCCCGCCGCAGCCAACTCAGTGTCGGCGTGGCTACCCAGTCTCAATCAAATCGCGCATCCAGCACTCCGGCCCGATGCTCAGATCTTGCGTGTTGTGTCATGAAGACTCGCCTCTTCCCCACGCAAAACGCATAAGAGCCGAGTGCCGAAACCCGCTCAACGACGGGAAGATCCTGCCTTCGGCACGCTCTGCGGATTGGCTTCGCGTGAAGCATCGC
>CAZIGH010000038.1:0-54205 GCA_964538625.1 uncultured Verrucomicrobiaceae bacterium | reverse complement strand
TGGGCTGACCGGCGAATGCATGGCATCCGAACGGAAAGTATCTGTCTCCTTGCTCCCTGACTGCGTTTAATCGGCAAACTGACGTTTGTGGCCATGGGGGGTGTATGGTGGGTCGGGCAGGTCTTTTAACGGGGGCTACCTTTGCGTCGCTCGGTTCGACGAATCGGTTGAGAGAAAGGTTGCTCTTGGCCTTGCGTATTGACTATTCTGCTTCTTCAGTCCGCGAAATAACTGTTTTTCCACTTCGTTCGATTTCAACCATGAAACATCATACCTCGACCAGCCGCCGTCAGTTCCTCACCACCAGCCTGGGAGCCGCAGGGCTTGCAGCTATGCCTACCTGGAGCCGTGCCCAGGGTGCGAACGGAGATGTGCGCGTAGCGGTGATAGGTGTAGGGGGGCGTGGCTCAGGTCACATCAGCCAGCTCAAAAAGATCAAGGGTGTCCGCTTGGTAGCCTTTTGCGACGTGGACCAGATCACTTTGGACAAGCGCATCGCAGACAACACAAAGGACGGCAGTTACATCAAGTCCTACCGCGACTTCCGTGATCTGGTGAAGGACCCTGAGATCGACGCCATCACCATCGCCACGCCGAATCACAACCACACGCTGATCGCCATGACCGGCATCGCTGCCGGGAAGCATGTGTATGTAGAGAAGCCTGTGTGCCACAATATCGTGGAGGGTCGCCGTCTCGTGGAAGCTGCGGCCAAGCGTCCCAATCTCATTGTGCAGCACGGTCAGCAGCGCCGTTCGGACCTTGGTTGGGCGGCCGTCATGGAGTTCATCAAGTCTGGGCAGCTCGGCAAGGTGACTCTTTCCCGTGCGCTGAATTACAAGCCCCGTGAACCCATCGGAAAAGTGCCTGCTGCCATCACTGCTGTGGAAGGGCGTGTGAAAGGTGAGTTCCGTGATACGAAGGGTACCAAGATGGAGGCGGTGGATGTGGATTACACCCTCTGGTCTGCACCCCGTGCGCCCATGCCCTTCAGCCGCGAGCAGTTCCACTATGACTGGCACTGGCAGTGGGCTTATGGCAATGGCGACATTGGTAACCAAGGGCCTCACCAGCTGGATGTGGGGCGCTGGGCGCTGGGCAATCCGGACAAGTTGCCAGCGAAGGTGATGTGCTTCGGCAATCGGTATGGAATGAATGATGACGGCGAGACCGCCAACAACCAGGTGGCCTTTTACGAGTATGGCGATCGTGCTCCGCTGATGATGGATAGCCGTGGACTGCCGGCCAAGAACATGGACTACAAGGGGCAGATGCCCGCGTTCATGGGACTGCGCATTGGCAATGTCATTCATCTGGAGGGCGGTACCATCGCTGAGACCAAGGCCACAGACAAGGATGGTAAGCTGGTGCAGAAGTTCGAGATCTTGGATGGCCCGGACCACATGAAGAACTTCATCGACAGCGTTCGCGCCGGGAAGCTGGTGAACGAGAACCTCCACATCACGCACGGCTACCATGCGGCGGCGCTGGCACACCTGGCCAACATTTCTTACCGGGTGGGCACCAAGAAGAGCGACGCAGAGATTCGCGAGCTCCTCAAAGCGAACGCGGATGCCACGGCCACGTATGAGAACTTCCTTGCTAATCTTGAGGCCAACCAGATAGACCTTGCTAAGGAACCTACCATTGTGGGACCGTGGCTGAACTTTGATCCGGTGAGCGAGAAGTTCACCGGCGAGTTCGCGGAGGAGGCCAACAAGCTTTTGGTGGACGAATACGCTGCGGGCTTCGAGCTGCCGGAGATCAGCTAAAATCCGTTCCCAGCCTCTCTGAAGGGCGCAGATACAAGTTTGTTGGAAATGACAGCTTGATCTTGCGCCCTTTGTTTTCATACACTCGCTAGTGCCCATGACTCCCGATCAGCGCGTCGAATCCCTCGGCATCACTCTGCCACCTCCTCCGCCTAAAGGTGGCGTTTACAAACCTGTCGTCATCGTAGGAAATCTGGCCTACCTCTCTGGTCACGGACCTTATTTGGCGAATGAAACTTACCTGACTGGTAGAGTGGGGAACGGCTTCACTCTGCACGAGGCGAAGGACGCTGCACGACTCACCGGTATGGCCATGCTCGCTACTCTGAGGGCGGAACTGGGCAGTCTCTCACGCATCAGCCGCGTGGTGAAGTTGCTGGGTATGGTGAACTGCACGCCCGAGTTTGAAGACCATCCCAAAGTGATCAACGGGTGCTCCGAACTCTTCGCGCAAGTCTGGGGTGATGATGCGGGCGTGGGCGCTCGAAGCGCAGTCGGTATGGGTTCGCTGCCGGGAAACATCCCGGTGGAGATCGAGGGCATCTTTGAGCTTCATCCGCAGTAACGGGCGGGCTCGTGCCTGTTTGGCCAGCCGTGTTACCATTCCATCCAAATGCACACCATGACTGCTGCGCTAGCCCTGGACTCTGGCTTTCAGGATCATGATACGGGACCGGGGCATCCGGAAAGTCCGGCGCGCTATGTAGCGGTGACCAAGGCGCTTCAAGGTGCGGGCCTGGTGGACCGGATGCAGCCGCTGCCGGTGCGTGAAGCGTCGGATGAGGAACTGGAGCTCTGTCACCCTGCGAGTTACCTTGGGCTAGTCAAAGCCGACATCGAGAAGGGGGCTGATGTATTGTCCACTGGCGACACTCAGCTTTCTGCGCGGAGTCTGGTCGTTGCTCGCCGTGCTGTGGGTGCGGTGCTCAGTGCGGTGGACGGGGTGTTTGCCAGTGAGGTAAAGCGGGCTTTTTGCGCCGTTCGTCCGCCGGGGCATCATGCGCGGCCTGAGCAGGGCATGGGCTTTTGTGTGTTTAACAACGTGGCAGTGGGCGCGCGGTATGCGCAGACAAGGCATGGTGCGGGAAAGGTGGTCATCGTGGATTGGGATGTGCATCACGGCAACGGAACACAGGACGTGTTTTATGAAGATGACAGCGTGCTCTTTTGCAGCGTGCACCAGTCTCCATGGTATCCATTCACCGGTGCCGAGGACGAAACGGGGCAGGGTATGGGGCGTGGCAGCACGCTGAATGCGCCGCTGCCCGCAGGGTCAGCGATGAAGCAAGTTCGCGCGGCGTTTGAGGACCGCTTTCTGCCGGCCATAGACAGGTTCAAGCCAGACCTCATTCTCATCTCGGCGGGATTTGATTCCCGCAAAGATGATCCGCTGGGGCGCTTCCAGCTCACGGATGCCGATTTTGCCGAACTCACGAACCTGCTTATGGGTGCGGCGAGGCAACATTGCGATGGCCGCTTGATCTCCGTGCTTGAAGGTGGGTACCATCTTGACGGGCTGGGCAAGGCGGTGGTCTCACACGTGGGTGCTCTGGCAGCGCTGTGATGTAGGCACCGGCTCAGAGCAGGCCGTTCTGCCGCATGAGGGCTACCTTGAGCAGGGCGGCAACGGACATTGCATCCCGAATCTCGCCTTCCATAGCCATGCGAATGGCTTGTGTGAGCGGCACACGACGAACCTCCAGCTTCTCGGTGTCTTCCGGGTCCGCCTCGGACTGGGTGAGGCCGGTGGCGATGAAGAGGTGGGCCACCTCATCGGTAGTGGAGTTGGAGAGCTGGAGTTCTGCAATGTGCTGGTAGTGTGCTGCGAGCAGGCCCGTCTCTTCTTTGAGTTCTCGAGCAGCGCAGTCTTCGAGCGACTCGCCGTCCGGACAGCCGCCTTCTGGTATCTCCCATTCATAACGATGGTGGGTGTAACGGTACTGGCCCACGAGCCAGGTGTGGTCTTCATCGTCAATGGGGACTACGCCCACGGCGCGATTTCGATACATCACCACGCCGTAGATTCCGGGTTTGCCCGAGGGGGTGATGACTTGGTCTTCCCGCAGTCTGATCCATGGGTTTTCGTAGATCATTCGGGTGCTGATGGTCTGCCAGGGATTGTCCATTTGTCAGAGATTGCCTTCTGCTATGAGGATGACGCCGGCGGAGGTGACTTCCACCTTTGTGATGGCCTTGAACACCGGCGTGAACTTCTCCAGCTTCTGATAAGGCGTAAGCCAGTGCCAGCCACCGAGTGCCTGAATAAACTTGGGTTCCACTTCCTTGCCTGGCACAGTGAGGGAGACCAGCTTCATGTCCGCACCTGCATCCGCCACGATGTCGGGCTTGAACTCGGCCTCACCTGCGGCGTAGCGCTGACCCTCCCAGAACTTCATTTTATTGAGGGGCAGGCAGACCTCGGCCACGAGGAGCTGCTCCTCTGGCTGGGCGGATTTGAAGGCAATCAGTTCGGTGAACTTGCCGTAGCCGGTGTCCGGGGCGATGTGCAGCAGGGTGTTCAACTCGGGAATGCTCAGTTCCAGAGAGGATGGCTTCCCGGCGCGCAGAGCGTCAGCGAACTTGCTCACTGTCTCCACTAGCTGTGCGGTGTCTTGCTCGCTGAGGCGAACAGGATTGAGCGTGACAGGCTGCTCCAGGGTAAACTTCGCGATCGCCTCGTCCTGTGTGCGCAGTGCGTAAAGAGACCAGAGAACGATGCCGGCCAAGGTAGAGACGACGATGGCCAGCACCGCGCAGCCGAAGAACGGGTTGAAGGGAGCAGTGGGTTGTTTGGTATGTCCGGCCATGAAGAACGTCAGTTAGCGATGGTGAGGCGCAGGCCCTCCATCAAAGTATGCTCGGGTGCGAAGCCAAGCTGATCAGTGATGCGTGAAATGTCTGCACAGGAGTGCAGAATGTCACCTGGGCGGAAGTCGCGGTAGATCACGTCAGGCACCTGCATTCCGGTGCTCTCTTGCACGAGAGTGCGGATGGTTTGGAAGAGTTCATTGAGATCCGTGGAACGCCCGAGACCCACGTTGAACGCGCGGCCAAAGACGCTTTCCTTGCTGCTTGTGGCTCCAAGGATGAGGGCCTGAACCACGTCCTGTACAAAGCAGAAGTCCCGCGTGTGGCTGCCGTCTCCATTGATATAAACGGGTTCACCGTTCTGCATCTGGCTCACCCAGCAGGGGATGACGGCAGCGTAAGCACCCTTCGGGTCTTGGCGGGGGCCGAACACGTTGAAGAAGCGGAAGCCTACCGTTTCCAGACCGTAAGCGGAGTGCCAGCAACGGGCATAGATTTCGTTGATGTGTTTGCTGGCAGCGTAGGGGGAAAGGGGGCGTCCGAGTGAGTCCTCACGCTTCGAGGGCAGGGGATCATCCCCATACACCGCGCTGCTGGAGGCATAGACGAAGCGTTTCACGCCGGTGGCATGAGCGGCCTGCATGACATTCAGGGTGCCGGTGACATTGATCTCATGGCACTCTAAGGGCTTCTCCATGGACAACGGCACCGAACCCATGGCGGCGAGGTGGATGACTCTGTCCATGCCGCTCACGGCCCGAGCACACACGGCAGCGTCACGAATGTCGCCCTCAATGAGTTCCACGGGAGCTGCGTTCAGATTTCTGGAGTAGCCGGTGGAGAGATTGTCCAGCACGCGGACGGTTTGTCCCAGAGAGAGAAGTTTCTCGATGACGTGTGATCCGATGAACCCCGCGCCGCCAGTGACGAGCCAGCTTTGTGGATCTTGACGTAGGGCTGCTTGAGCGGATGCGTAGGCGGTCATGAAATGCGGGATGCATCTTTGACATCGACCCGCCATGCGCTCAACTCCTCAAACCAGACTCTTTTGCCCTCGTGACCACACCCGAAAACCCCGCCTTCTGGACCCTGGATGACGTCTGGGTGGCTGCTGCTCCAGGCGTGGTGAGTGACGGACTGGAGTCCTTCGTCAAGGCGGTGGAGCCTCAGGGCTGCTGCCTGTTCCAGACCTCAGGTAGTGAGGGTGCGCCGAAGTGGGTGGTGCTGACCAAGCAAGCCATGCTGTGCTCTGCTCGCGCTGTGTGTGAGCATTTGCTGGTCACCAAGGCTGACCGCTGGCTGCTGGCGCTGCCGGAGTGGCATGTGGGAGGCTTCTCGCTGTGGGCTCGTGCAGCAGTGTCTGGAAGTGAGGTGGTGGCGGTGCGGTCCAGGTGGGATGCGGCAGATTTTGCGCAGGTTTGCGAGAGGGAGTCCATCACGCTCACCGCTCTGGTGCCTACGCAGGTGTTTGATCTGGTACAGGGCGGCATCCCATGCCCGACGAGTCTCCGCGCGGTGGTGGTGGGGGGCGGGCGGCTGGAGCCGGCGCTTGGGCATCGGGCTCGTGCCCTGGGTTGGCCAGTGCTTCAGAGTTACGGCATGACGGAGACGGCCTCACAGGTGGCCACGGAGCCACTGGGGCACTTGACCAGCGGGTTTGACCCGGACTCTCTGCTCGTGCTTCCCGTCTGGGAGGTGAAGGTGACCGAGCGCTGCCGCCTAATGATTCGCGGGCGAGCGCTCGCTTCTGGATACGTGAACCAGGATGCTGACGGCTGGCGCTATGAGCCTCTCCATGGCGAGCTGGAAACGCGAGACCGTGTGGAACTGGTCCGCCGTGGCGAGGAAACATGGTTGCGGATGCTGGGGCGCGAATCCCAGACGCTCAAGGTGCTGGGCGAGCTGGTAGTGCTGGGTCCGCTCCAGTCCCTGCTGACTGCTCTGGCAACGGAGCTTGGCATCAAGCACGCGCAGCTCGCTGCGGCGGCGGATGAGCGGGCAGGGGAGGTGGTCGTTTTGCGGTGTGAAGCTGGGCAGGAAGCTGCTGCTGAGAGATTGCGGCTGGCTTACAATGAGCAGGTCCGTCCCTTTGAGCGGGCGGTGCGGGTGGAGGTGGCCCAGGTGACTGCCCTGGGCAAAATGCGGGCCTGAGAGCCCAAGGTTGCGCAAGACCGCAGGGGCGCTAGCATGGCGGTCCCCTTTCCCCAAAAAACACGCTTTCCCCCAACCGTGCCTAAAAAGTCCAAAGAATCTGATTCCTCCAGCGGCCCGCTCTTTGCGAGTCACGCACCCGTTCAGGTCAAACCCGTGGATGACCTCTACTCCGACTGGTTCCTGGACTACGCCAGCTACGTCATCCTGGAGCGCGCCGTGCCGCACATCAACGACGGCTTCAAGCCAGTGCAGCGCCGCATCATGCACACGCTTTGGGAGAAGGATGATGGCCGCTACAACAAAGTGGCGAACCTCGTCGGCCACACCATGCAGTATCACCCGCATGGAGATGCATCCATAGGAGATGCACTGGTGCAGCTGGGCCAGAAGGAACTGCTCATCGACACGCAGGGAAACTGGGGAAACATTCTCACGGGAGACAATGCTGCTGCACCTCGTTACATCGAGGCCAGGCTGAGCAAGCTGGCCAACGAAATCCTTTATAGTCCAAAGGTCACCGAGTGGGCGGCATCGTACGATGGTCGAAACAAAGAGCCGGTGACGCTGCCGGTGAAGTTTCCCCTCCTACTGGCCCAGGGGGTGGAGGGCATTGCTGTGGGTCTGAGCTGCCGCATCCTGCCGCACAACTTCATTGAGCTTTGCGATGCGTGTGTCTCTGCTCTGCGCGGAGAGGAGTTCACCCTGCTGCCAGATTTTCCTCAGGGCGGGCTCATGGATGCGAGTGACTACAACGCGGGCCAGCGCGGTGGTCGCATCCGCGTGCGGGCCGTCATTGAGGAAGGCGACCGGAAGAATCAGATCCGCATCACGCAGATCCCGTTTGGCACCACTACTGGAGGGCTGGCGGAAAGCATCGTGGCAGCCAATGAAAAGGGCAAAATCAAGATTGCCCGAGTGGAGGACATTACCGCAGCTGAGGTGGACATTGAGATCACACTGCCTGCCGGTGCGGATGTGGACCAGACCATTCAGGCGCTGTACGCGTTCACGGACTGCGAGGTGTCGATCGCCGCGAACGCCGTGGTGATTAAGGACGACAAGCCCTGGTTCTGCTCCGTGCACGACATCGTCCGTCACACGGCGGAGCGCACCCGCGACATCCTGCGCCAGGAGCTGGAGATCCAGCTGGGCGAGCTGCAGGAGAAGTGGCACTTCAGCAACCTGGAAAAGATATTCATTGAGAACCGTATCTACCGGAAGATCGAGGAATGCGAGACTTGGGAGGCCGTGATGCAGGCTATCTGGAAGGGCTTGAAACCGCACCTCAGCCTGCTGCGCAGGGAAGTCACCGACGAGGATGTGGCGCGACTCACCGAGATCAAGATCAAGCGCATCTCCAAGTTCAACAGTTTCGAGGCAGACGAATACATTGCCAAACTGGAAGCGGACATGGCCCAGGTGGAGAAGAACATCAAGGGCATCACCCGCTACACCATCAGCCACTTTGAGAATCTGAAAAAAGTTCACGGCAAAGGCCGTGAGCGCCGCACCCAGATCACCAGCTTCGAGCGCGTGGCTGCCGCAGAGGTCATCATCCAGAACGAGACCCTCTATCTCAATGCGAAGGAAGGTTTTGCCGGCACCGGACTCAAGAAGGAAGGCGAGCCAGTCTGCAAGTGCTCGGCGCTGGATGATGTGGTGTTCTTTGCCAAGGACGGAACCATGACCGTGACGAAGATGCAGCCGAAGTTTTTCGTCGGAAAGAATCCGTTCTACCTGGGCCTCTTCAAAAAGGATGACGAAGCCGTGTATTCCGTGATCTATCGGGATGGTCGGGATGGCCCTATGATGGCCAAGCGGTTCCGGATTGGCGGCATCGTGCGTGACAAGCAGTACACCATTCACAAAGGCAAGCCCGGCTCTGCGATCGTTTACTTTGCCCGCCATGAAAACGAGGCGGAGAGCGACCGCCAGCTTCTCACCCTCCATCTGAAGAGCGAACTCTTCCGGCTCAGGAACACGGAGTTGAAGTTCCCGTTCAATGCCGTTCCCATCAAGGGGCGCGACGCGGCGGGCAACATAGCTACCAAGCACGGAGTAGAGAAAATCGCACGGAAGATGATCGAGAAAACGTGATGTGGCTTCGGTGCGGGCAGGCTTTTTGCTTCCCTCAAGCCAGACTTTCATGCAGTCTTCGAGATTATTCTTTGAATCCATGAACTGGTATTACGCACACGAGGGCCAGCAGCAGGGGCCAGTCTCTGAGGAGCAACTTGCCAATCTCGTCCGCCTGGGCGTGATCGGCTCTTCCAATCTCGTCTGGAGGGACGGCCTGGCAGACTGGGGGCCGCTTGGGACTCACGCGCCGCACTTGCTGCCGCCTCCTCCTCCTGCGAATCCGCCTGCGGTGCCTGTGCCAGTAGCGGAATATGCTGCCATTCCTGCGCCACTGCTTTCCGGTTACGTGCCGCCCCAGAGTTATCCCTTCCAGTTTCACGGTCGCACGGGGGAGTTTTTCCGCATTTGGATCGTGAACACCGCGCTGACCATCCTCACACTGGGCATTTACGCGGCCTGGGCCAAGGTGCGCACCCGCCGCTACTTCTACGGCCACACCACGCTGGACGGAGCCAGCTTTGATTACCACGCCAATCCCATCTCCGTTCTCAAGGGGAATCTCATCATGGGAGCCATGGCTCTGCTCTACTTTGGGTCTGGTGCCGTGTTCCCGGCCATCACTGTGGTCATCCTGTTGATCTTTTTCCTGTTTGCTCCCTGGCTCATCCACAAGGCCTTCCGCTTTCGGGCCTGGAACACCTCGTATCGGAACCTGCGCTTTCGCTTTCTCGGGGACACGGGTGAGGCCTATGTGGCCTACTGTTGGCTCGCTCTTCTGACGCCGTTCACTCTGGGACTCATCATCCCGTATCAGGTGTGGCGCACCAAGCGCTACTTCTACAATAACCTGTCCTTCGGCACTTCGCGCTTTCAGTTCCGTGCGGAGGCGGGTTCATTTTATAGCATCTACCTGAAAGTCATCGCCTTCGTCATTCTGCTGTTTGTGGGTCTTGCCTTTATCGTGCCCACCATCGTGGTCATGCTCAGCCAGGTCGGGAGCAGTTCCATCCTTGTGGCTCAGTCTGAGGCTCCTCCGCTGCCGGGTAAGTTGCTGGATATTGGCGCTCTGATTGGGATGATGATCGGTGCGGTGATCTACCTGGCGTTTATCATCGGCATCACCCAGTACCTTGCCGTTCGGATTACCAATCTCTGCCTGAACTCCACGAGCGTGGGCGGTGAGACCACCCGCTTTCTGAGTCAGATCCGTCTGCGAGACATGATCGTCCTCCAGGTCACCAACCTGTTGGCCATCGTGTTCAGTCTGGGGCTTGCCATTCCCTGGGTGCAGATACGCATGGCGCGTTACCGTGCGTCGAAGACCTTCGTCGTCGCTCCTGCCGGAGGGCTGGAAAACTTCACCGCCGGAGCGGTGGAGAAGGACAGTGCGTTGGGTGACGCGGCTGCGGACGTGTTTGACATGGACATTGGCTTCTGATCCGCTGCCATGGAGGACTTTCGAGACATGGACGGCAGCTGCCGAATGGCGCCCCCCCTCTCGGCCGAGGGCACGTTTTATGATGGGCAATCCGCTGTGGCTCGTGATGCACGGCTTTGGTATGAACAGGGGCTCGCCCTTCTTCACATCGACCACCCAAACGGCAGACTCACGGCTCCTCTTGGTCAAGTCCAGATCTCCCCGCCGCTGGGCCGTATGAGCCGCGCCGTCAGTTTTCCCGGAGGCGAACGTTTTGAGACAGACGATCATGCCGCGATGGCCAGACTTGACTCTCTGAGCGGACAGAACCGCACTGAAGTGTTCGTGCATGGAGTGGAGCGGCGCTGGCGTCTGGTCTTCGTCTGCCTCATCGGGCTGCTGGCCAGTTGCGTGGCGGCCTACATTTGGGGTATCCCTTTTGCCGCACGCCACATCGCCTATGCCTTGCCACAGCCTGTCTTGGACAGCGTGAGCGGCCAGGTCATGAAGCTGATGTTTTTTTCCACTGGCGTCGAGGATAGCAAGCTCCCTGCTGAGCGGCTGAAGCCCCTCCAGACTGCCTTCGATGACATGACGAAAAGGCAGGCCCCAGGCTACCAGTGGAAGCTGCACTTCAAGCACGCGCCGAGGATAGGGCCAAACGCCTTCGCCCTGCCATCTGGAGACATCGTCGTGACGGATCAGCTTGTCGAACTCTCGAAGAACGATCGCGAAGTCATTGCCGTGCTGGCCCATGAGGTCACACACGTCACCAAGCGTCATGGCATGAGAATGGTCATCCAGAACTCAGGCCTCGTCATTCTGCTCGCCGGCCTTATGGGAGACATTGCTTCCATTACCTCCCTGGGTGCTACCCTGCCCACGGTGCTCGCACAGTCAAACTACTCCCGCAAGTTTGAGATCGAGGCCGACGCGGGTGCGGCTCATTACTGCCACGAGTGCGGCTGGAGCACTCTTCCGCTCCAGAGCATCCTGTTGCGAATGCAGAAGAAGCTCGGAGAAATCAAGGGCACGGAAGCCTTTTCCAGCCATCCCGACATGGAAAAGCGTGTGAACCTGCTCAAGGAAGCGGATGAAAAGGCCGGGGTCAAACCAAGCCCGGAGGACAGAGAACCGACCAGAAAGAGTAAGGCAGACTGACGCCGAGATCTTCAGTGTCCGCGCCGCAGCGCACCCAGATCTCTGGCTGAGGCTGTGAGCACTCACTAGCGCGCAGACACCCGCTTTTCGTCGTTGCCCTTGGAAGGGGTGCTGTTCTAGTCTCGTTCACTCCTTCCCATTTTCGTCCTTCCAACCATGAGCAAGAAAGCACCCGCCAAGAAAAAGCCAGCCGCCAAAGCCAAGCCTGCCACGAAGAAAGCCAACGCCGCCGCAGGCGGGGGCTCATCCAAGAGCAAGTCCCTGTTGGTCGAGACGCGGGTCTTCAAGCCTGACCCCGGGTTCTCCAGGGCGGCGCGCATCGGCAGCATGTCGCAGTACAAAAAGATGTATGAGGAGAGCATAAAGCAGCCAGAGAAGTTCTTTGCCAGAGAAGCCAAGGACCTGACTTGGCAAAAGCCTTTCACCAAGGTTCTGGAATGGAAGTGTCCGAATGCAAAGTGGTTCCTCGGCGGCAAACTCAACGTGAGCGAGAACTGCCTGGACCGCCACCTCACCGGTCCCCGCAAGACCAAGGCAGCCATCATTTGGGAAGGCGAGCCCGGGGAGAAGCGAGTGCTCACCTACCAGCAGCTTCACAGGGATGTGTGTCGCTTTGCCAACGTGCTGAAGCGCAACGGCACAAAAAAAGGTGACCGAGTCATCATTTACATGCCCATGGTGCCAGAGGCAGCCGTGGCCATGCTCGCCTGCACCCGCATCGGTGCCATGCACAGTGTGGTCTTCGGCGGCTTCAGCGCGGAGTCGATCAAAGATCGCGTGCTGGACTCCGGCGCCACGCTCGTCATCACCGCAGACGGCGGCTATCGTCGCGGCGCAGTGGTGCCGCTGAAGAAGAACGTGGACGACGCACTCAAAGGCGGAGACACACCGGTGAAGACGGTCATCGTGCTCAAGCGCACGGGACAGGACGTGCACATCGAAGAAGGTCGTGACGTCTGGTGGCATCGCGAGCTGGAGTATGTGAATGCAGAGTGTCCACCTGCGGCCCTGGATTCCGAGCACCCCTTGTTCATCCTCTACACCAGCGGTTCCACAGGCAAGCCCAAGGGCATCCAGCACACCACGGGTGGCTACCTGCTGCACGCGCACATGACCTGCAAGTATGTCTTCGACCTGCGGGATGATGACGTTTACTGGTGCACAGCGGATATTGGTTGGGTGACTGGCCACAGCTACCTCGTCTATGGTCCGCTCTCCATGGGGGCGACCACGCTCATGTACGAAGGCGCGCCGAACTGGCCGGAGAATGACCGCTTCTGGCGCATCATCGAGGAGTATGGCGTCACCGTCTTTTACACTGCGCCCACGGCCATCCGGGCCTTCATGAAGTGGGGAGACCACTGGCTGAAAAAGCATGACCTCTCCTCCCTGCGTCTTCTGGGCACCGTGGGTGAGCCGATCAACCCCGAGGCTTGGATGTGGTATCACAAGCAGGTCGGCTACGGACGCTGCCCCATCGTGGATACCTGGTGGCAGACGGAGACCGGCGGACACATGATCACGCCCCTCCCTGGTGCCACGCCCACCAAACCCGGCACTGCCACGCTGCCCTTCTTCGGAGTGGATGCCGCCATCGTGGATGATCTGGGCAAGGAGGTCGGTAAGGACGAGCAGGGCAAGCTCGTGATCCGCAAACCTTGGCCTTCCATGCTCCGCGGCATCTGGGGTGACAAGAAGCGCTACCAGGACACTTACTGGAGCGAGTTCCAAGGTTGGTATTTCGCCGGTGACGGCGCACGCCGGGACAAAGACGGCTACTTCTGGATCATCGGCCGCATCGACGACGTGCTCAACGTCGCTGGCCACCGCCTCGGCACTGCCGAGGTAGAGAGTGCCCTCGTTTCCCATCCCGCCGTAGCCGAGGCTGCGGTGGTGGGGCGGCCAGATGAACTTAAAGGCCAGGGCGTAGTCTGCTTTGTCACTGTGAAGGAAGGCGTAAAAACCAGCCGCTCACTGGAAGACGAGCTCAAGAAACACGTCCGCACGGTCATCGGCCCTGTGGCCACGCCGGATGAAGTGCGCTTTGCAGCCGCATTGCCGAAGACGCGCTCTGGGAAGATCATGCGTCGCCTGCTGAAACAAATCGCTGCCGGTGAACTAATCAAAGGCGACACGACGACGCTGGAAGACATCAACGTCATCGCGCAGCTTGCCGCTACGAGCGGAGATGATTGAGCCATGAGACGCATCCTTTGGATCATAGCCGGTGTGGCGGTGTTTGCGGGTTGCGCGCTTCATCAGGCGCAACCGGGGCCTGAACGCTACTTTGCCAAGGAGGTGAAACCCGTGCTTCAGCAGCACTGCCTCCGTTGTCACAACGGAGTGCAGCCACCGCCAGCATTGAACTTGAGTCACCGGGCGGCTGCCTTCTCGCCAGGACCGGGAGGAAAACCTTTCATCGTGCCGGGCAAACCTGAGAAGAGTCTGCTTCTCACCGCCGTTCAGCGGGGAAGCACTCACTCACGCCTCATGCCCAGGGCAGACCTCAGCCTCACGGATGACCAGATAGGCATGTTGACGGAATGGATCCAGGACGGTGCCTACTGGCCAGAGGGACGTGCTGGTGAACTGCGGCATGAACCCAGCGGCGAGAACCGCTGAGGCGCTGCCGCATCACTGCAACGAAGGTACGGCTACGTTGGGATTCGTATCCGCCTCGTAGTTGACGCCCTCAAGCCCGAAACCGAACAAGCGCAGGAAGCTGCTCTGGTAACCGGCAAAGTCGGCCAGTTCAGCTAGGTTCTCCGTGTTCACCCGTTTCCAGCGCTCATCCACGAGAGCCTGCACAGCGGGGGCCATCTCCCAGTCATCCACGCGGATGCGGCCATCGGCGTCAGGCTGCGGATGGCCACTGTAGAGACGGTCGCGGAAAAGACGGTCCATTTGCTCTATGGTATCCTCGTGCGTGCCCTCGGCTTTCATGACCTTGTAAAGCAGGGAAATGTAAAGCGGCACCACGGGAATGGCGGAACTCGCCTGTGTGACAAGCGCCTTGTTCACGGAGACCCAGGCTTTTCCCCTGAGCGCGGCCAGCTTGCCGTCGAGTGTGCGCTGCGCGCGTTCGAGGTCCAGCTTGGCAGTGCCGATGGTGCCCTTGGTGTAGATGGGCCAAGTCACCTCGGGTCCGATGTAAGAGTAAGCCACGGTCTGCACCCCCTCTGCGAGCACGCCGGCAGCAAGGAGCGCGTCCATCCACATCTCCCAGTCCTCACCGCCCATCACTGCTACGGTGTGGGCTATCTCTTCCTCGTTCGCGGGTTCTATGGTCACCTCGTTCACCACGCCGTTCGTGGTGTTGAGATTCTTGTTTGTGTAGGTCTGGCCGATGGGTTTGAGAACGGACTTGAACACCTCTCCGGTTTTGGGGTGCGTACGGCGGGGGGAGGCAAGGCTGTAAATGACGCAGTCCACCTGCCCCAGATCCGCCTTGATGATCTCGACCACCTTCGCCTTCATCTCGTCAGAGAATGCATCACCATTCAAGGAACGTGCATACAGGCCAGCAGCGGCGGCTTCCCTTTCAAAAGCGGCGGAGTTGTACCAGCCTGCGGTGCCGCAGCGATCTTCCTCCGCCGGTTTCTCAAAGAAGACTCCCAGCGTGGCAGCACCACTGCCAAAGGCGGCAGCGATGCGGGAGGACAGGCCGTAGCCGGTGGAGGCTCCGATGACGAGCACCTTCTTCGGACCATTGGCAATAGGCCCGCGAGCCTTCACCACTGCGATTTGCTCAGCGACGTGTTTGGCGCAGCCCTCGGGGTGAGCTGTGGTGCAGATGAAGCCTCGGATTTTGGGTGCGATGATCATGGTTAGTAACGTCTCATGCGGTAAACGCGCTGGGACAGGTGGCAACTGGTTTTCGCTGTCCACCCGCACTGACTTCTCGCTGGTCAAGCGGGTCCGTTTTGGTTAAACGGGTACTGTCATGAATCCCCGCATCCTCCTTGTGGTTCTCTCCTGCTTGCTCAGCGTCGCGCTCGGGCTAGTGCTGTCCCGGGGTGGTGGAGAAATCCAATCTACCAAGCGTCAGCGCCCGCTCATCGGTCTCTCCATGGACACGCTGAAAGAAGAACGCTGGATGAAGGACCGGGACCTCTTCACCAACCAGGCCCAGGCGCTCGGTGCCGATGTCATGGTGCTGGCGGCCAATAGCATCGACAGTCAGCAAATCACTGACGTTCAGTCCATGATCACTGCCGGCGTGGATGCCCTGGTCATCATTCCCCACGACGGTGCAGCCATGGCGCGGGGTGTGCGCATGGCTCATGAGGCAGGCATTCCCGTGCTTTCCTACGACCGCCTCATCACCGGCTGTGATCTGGACCTCTATATCACCTTCGACAACGTGAAGGTGGGCGAGTTGCAGGCGAGATTCCTTGCTGACCGCATTCCACCCACCGGCAAACTCCGGATCGTGCGCATCTACGGTTCCAAGACAGACAACAATGCCAAGCTCTTCAAGCAAGGTCAGGACAATGTGCTCCAGCCGCTCATCGAAGCCGGGAAAGTGGAGGTCATCCATGAAGACTGGGCGGATGATTGGAGACCAGACAACGCAAAAAAAATCATCAACGCAGCCATCACCCGTGCCGGAACCGAGTTTGATGCCGTGCTGGCGAGCAATGACGGCACCGCCGGCGGTGCCATCCAGGCCCTCGTGGAGGCTGGGGTGGCGGGCAAGGTCATAGTCACCGGGCAGGATGCAGACCTCGCCGCGTGTCAGCGAATCGCCAGCGGCACGCAGACCATGACCGTGTACAAACCCATTCACAAGCTGGCCACGCGCGCTGCCGAACTCGCCGTGGCCCTGGCCCAGCGAAAGGTCCTCGTAGCGAGTGCTGAGATCGACAACGGTCACACTGCCGTGCCCAGCATTCTGCTGGACATCGTGGCCGTGACGAAAGACAACCTGCGCGACACCGTCGTCAAGGATGGCTTCCGCAGTGAGGAAGACGTCTTCGGGAAGCGCTGAGTCCAAAGGCAGAAAGCCCTTGCCCCCGCCCGCATCCTTCACTCCTCGCAGCGAGACAGGGTGCAAACAAAAAACCCCTGCGCCGTTACCGGGCAGGGGTTTGCGGAGGAGTCAACTGATCTCAGGTCAGCTCCAGCCGTGAGCGTCGCGGACCTTGATCATAGCGTCGAGGATGGTATTCCAGGTGGCCGGAGTCTCCAGCACGGCATTCGGGAACATGCAGCCGTCCCAGCAAATGTGCTGGATGCCGCGCGCGCTGGCGTCCTTGAGCCAGTAGCCGGCGGCTTTGGTGATGTCCAACTTGCCGTTGGGGTCGTCAGCGCGGCAGTGTTTGCCGGTCTTGTCATGGGATCCTGCTCCGTGGACCGTGCCGTCGTTCTGTGCCACATGGAAGTCGATGGTCCATGGGCGAAGTGCATCGGTCATCTTCTCATAAGCAGCCCAAAACTCGCCGTCGGAGTAGCCTTCCTGAAGCAGAGCGTGCTCAGGAGCATTGTAGCCGAGAGTGTAGAGGTAGGTGTGAGCCAAGTCTGCCTGGAAGCCAAAAGTCTCAGGCATTCCCACGCCTTCGAGCACGTCGAGCATGTCCTTCCAGGAGTGCATGCCAGCCCAGCAGATCTCGCCCTCGGCAGCGAGGCGCTCACCGTGGTCTGCGGCGATGGCGGCAGCCTTCTTGAAGGTATCGACAATGCGGGCGGTATTCGCTGCGGGATTCTCCCTCCACTTGTTCACGCCGAACTCAGCCGAGTCCACACGAATGACGCCATACTTGCGCAGGCCGGTCTCGTTAAAGATTTTGGCGATTCGGCAGGCCATTTTCACCGCATCGAGGAACTTCGCCTGCTGGGCATCGTCGCCCATGGCGCTGTCTCCCACAGTGCCGGGCCAGACAGGGGCCACCAGTGATCCGATGGCAAACCCGCGGCTGCCAATCATGTCTGCGATGCGCTTGAGTTCATCATCGCTGGCGTTGGGATCGGTGTGCGGGAGGAAAAGGAAGTAGTCGATGCCTTCGAACTTCTGGCCATTGACCTCGGCTGCGGCAGTGAGGTCGAGCATACGCTCGAGGCTGATGGGTGGTTCCTGGTCAGGACCGTCGCCTTTACCGACGAGTCCTGGCCACATGGCGTTGTGCAGTTTTGGCTGTGTGTTGCTCATGATGAATGCTGGGTGTTTGGGGTTGCGAAAGCGGGGCGATGATAGTGCCCGGCCCGTGGTTGGAAAGTGCAAAACGCCGCTCAGGAAAAAAACTGGCATCCATCGTACCAGCAATAGATGAGAGGTTGCGGACGTTGGTTTCCGTGGCTGCATCTCTCACCGAGCTCTACCAACCCCCCCCTAAACTAAAGATTCCCCATGCCCCGCTCTGATGTCCTCCGGGTGTCGTCCAACGGCACTGAAATGGATACGCCCAACTTCACGCTCTACTGGGTGCTCAGTCTCCTAGTGGCCGTGGCGTTTGCTTTCTCCCTGGCTGTCTATCCCCCGGTGCTGGGAGAAGTCACCCAGACGCCGCCTAACTGGGCGCTGATGCTGGGTAGGTTTCACCCCATTGTGGTACATGTGCCCATAGGTGTCCTGCTGCTCCTTTTCATCATCGAAGTCTTCTGCCTGCGTGCCGAGCATCGCTGGGGCCACAGTGCGCTACTTGCATTGTTCATCGCCACCGCAGGTGCTTGCAAGGGAGTCGTGTTTGGCATCTTGCTGGCCCGCTCTGGCGGCTACGAGGGGCCGAATTTCTTCATGCATCAGGCATTGTGCGCCGTCATGGCGGCGGTGCTGCTGGTGGCGCTTTTCCTTAGACTCAGTGCTATGTCCTCCGGTGGCAGGGGAGTCATGACCGGCTACCGAATCTTCCTGCTGCTGGCGCTGCTGCTCATGACAGTGGGCGCTCACTTCGGGGCCAATATGGTGCACGGCAGCAAATACCTCACCGAGTATGCCCCGGAACCCGTGGCCAATGCCGTGCACAGCGTGGAAAAGTGGATTCTCTCCTTCGCCCCGGCCAAGAAGGAAGAGGCAGCTTCGGAGCATACGCCCAGCCCTGGCAACCCACCGCCAGCCGTTACTCCCGCAGCCAGCCCATCTGCAAAGTCGGCTGTGGTGGACGATAAGCTAGTCTTTCAGCACCTCATCCTTCCCATCCTGGACAGTAAATGCAACTCCTGCCACAACGAAGACAAGTCCAAGGGAGGACTGCGCATGGACACTTATGAACTGCTCATGCAGGGCGGTGACTCTGGCAACAACATCGTGGCAGGCAAGCCGGATGAGTCACTCGCAGTTCAGCGCATCATGCTTCCGGAGGACGACGAGGAACACATGCCGCCGGAGGGCAAGCCCCAGTTTACCAGCGAGGAGACCGCCCTTCTCAAATGGTGGATCCAGGCCGGCGCTTCGGCCACCCAGAAGGTCAAGGATGCCGCCTTGCCCGTAGAGCTGAAACCCCTTGTCGATGGCCTGCTTAGCAAGCCTGCCGCCTGATGTTTCGCCTCATTTTGCCGGGAAAGAATCCCTTTCTGGATCGTATTTTCCACACAAACCCAACCCTGATCGCACCCATGACCCGCATTCTACTCTTTCCAGCCCTTTTCGCCTTGGCGGCGTCCCTGTACGCCGAGCAGGATAAGGCGCTAACCGATGCCATGGCGAAGATCAACGCCACGGGAGCATCCATAGCGCCGCTCTCAGCGGAGTCCAAGTCCCTGCGCTTCACCGCGCTCAACGTGGCAAAAGACTTCGGGGATGACAAGCTGGCCGCCCTCGCACCGCTTGCCACACAGATCACCTCCCTAGATCTGGCACGGACCAAGGTGACAGACCAGGGACTCGCTACCGTGGCAGCGATGAAGAATCTCACCGAGTTGCATCTGGAGAACACCGGCATTACCGACGCCGGGCTTGAGCATCTCAAAGGGCTGACGGCGCTCGTTTATCTCAACCTCTACGGCACCCAAGTCACGGACGCAGGCATCTCCAAGCTCTCGGGCCTCGCTCAACTCAAGTCACTCTACCTCTGGCAGAGCAAGGTGACCAAAACTGGCGTGGCAGCCCTCCAGAAAGCCATACCCGGTGCCCACATCAACACAGGCTGGACAGCAGAGAACGATGCCAAACCCGTGGCCGCAGCCGCAGCGGCCGGACCCCCCGCGGCACCAGCTGCCCCCACGCCCGCGCCAGCCGTAGCGGCCCAACCCGCCGCCCCCGCTCCCGCTGCTACCGGAGCCAAGCTGGATCCCGCAGTGGCGGCCAAGGCCGTAGTCTTCAAAGACGTCATCCTGCCCATCATCGACGCCAAGTGTGCCTCCTGCCACGGAGCTGAGAAGTCCAAAGGCAAACTCCGCCTGCACACCTATGCAGACATCATGAAGGGAGGCGGAGACGGACCCAGCGTGGTGGCGGGCAAGCCGGATGACTCCCTCTTCCTCAAGCGTGTCTATCTGCCAGCAGATGATGACGAGCACATGCCGCCCTCCGATGAACCTCAGCTCACTAAGGAGGAAATCGCACTTTTGAAGTGGTGGATACAGGAAGGAGCCAGTGAGACCGTCACCGTGGCTGCTGCGAAAAAGCCCGCCGACATCGAGCCACTGCTCGGCGCAGTCCTTGCCAAGGGGCTTGCCCCCACCGCAGCCGCTCCAGCCAAGGAAGAGAAGCCCAAGCCCAAGCCGCTCACCGACGAGGAGAAAAAAGCCGTAGCCGCAGTGACCGCAAAGATGCAGGCCATCGGAGCCTCGCTCATGCCGCTGGCACTGGACACCGAGCAGCTTCGCCTCTCCGTCATCAACTCCACCGACAAATTCAACGACGCCCAGCTCGCCGAACTCGCGCCCGTCGCGGCTCATGTGTTGTGGGCAGACATCGCTCGCAGCAAAATCACTGACGCAGGTCTCTCCACGCTGGCCAAGTTTACCAACCTCCAGCGTCTCCACCTGGAGAACACAGCCGTGACCGACGCAGGTGTTTCACAGCTCGCCGGGTTGCGTTCCCTTGAGTACCTAAATCTTTACGGAACCAAAGTCACGGATGCAGGTATCGCCAAACTGGCTGAGGTGAAATCTCTGAGAAAGCTGTTCGTGTGGCAGACGGGCGTAACCTCCGCTGGTGCCAAAGCTCTGGAGGCAAAGATCCCTGGGCTGGTGGTGAACGTGGGCCTCAGTGAAGCAGAGATTGCCAAGCTTACCGCCCCTCCTCCCCCACCTCCCGCGCCCGCCAAGACCGCCGAGGCGAAGGCACCGGAACCCAAAAAAGAGCCAGCCGCTGAACCCAAAAAAGAAGCCAAGCCCGAGCCGAAGAAGGACCCCGCAGCCGCCGAGCCGAAGAAGGAACCCGCTCAACCCGCCGCGCCTCCACCGGCACCAGCCAATCCAGCTCCAACGACACCTGCACCTGCACCTGCGCAGGCGGCGCCCAAACCTGCAAGCCCACCGCCTGCGCAACCCGCCGCACCAAGCGCCCCGTCCGGGGAGAAGAAATAGTCACCCTCCCTGGTTTGCCGTGTTGGTGGTGGTCACCATTCACCTCGCGGTTGCTGCTCAATGAAAAATCAAGGCTGGGCTGCGCTGAAGCGCCGCTAGTATGTTTGTTGGTTTGGGTTTGATCCACCAACTCTTGCCGTGGTGCAGCCAAGGTCGCGCTTTCCAACAAGTGGCCCTTTGCCCCTACGGTAGCTTGTCAAACAGGACTTGGCCGCTGAGGATGGGGGTGGTGGTGGGTTTTTCGGTGCTGCTGCTGGGGAGCTGAGGAAGGAGGAAATGGCCGATGCCCCGTTGTCCGGTGGCGTCGCGGACGATGAGGGCGTGCCAGGTGACGGTGCGGTTAATGGGTGTGGGTTTGGTGAGGAAGGGGTGGTTTTCCGTGAGCACGAAACTGCCGGTAATGAGGCCGGTCTTGGGGTTGAGCGTGGCGGTGAAAGACTTGGGTTTGGTGGCGGTATCTGCGAAGACTTTTTGTTTGCTGTCGAGGCGGAGGAGGATGCGCTCGTCTGCTGCGGGAAGCTTGCCGTCCATGCCGGCGTCGGTGAACTCGAGATGGGCATTATTGGTGGTGCTGCTGGGAGAGATGCCGAGCACGAGTGTGTTGGGAGCTGGGGAGCTGTAGCGTGCGCCGACGGCGCTCAGGTCGAGGGGGCCGAAGCCAGCGGTGTAGTTGCGACCTGGAGCGGGTTGCTTCCACCAGCTGAGTTCTCCGGTGAGGGTGTTGTCTGCGTTGACGGATGCCTTGGCGATTTGAAGTGCGCCTACGAGGGACCCGGGTGTTCTGGCAGCATAGAGGGTTCTGAAGACGGCTACTTCTCCGTGAGGCCCGGCGAAACCTGCGGATGAAAATGCGGTGCCGTCTGCGAGCCTGCCGCTGACGGTGAGGCTGCCATTCGTGGGGCTGACGGTAAAGGAGGCGTATCCGGTGCCTTCTGGTCGGCTCTCCTGCGGGGATGCGGGGGTATCTAGGCCGAGGGTGTAGTATCCGGCGTAGGCGGTTGGCAGCACATTTTTGTTCCATGGGTTGCGCCAGCCGGTGGTAGTGACGGTGTCGGTGCCGTCTGTGAGTATGATGTTTTCGATGGCGTCTGGCCCGAAGTGGAGGGTGAGGGTGAGCGGTGCGGCAGGCGCTTTGCGTGGGATGTTGTAGGTGGCGCTTGGGCGCATGGGGTCTGCGGGATGGAGTGTGAGCTTGTCTTTGAGCGGGTAGGTGGTGGCTCCGAGGGTAAGCCTGCCGGTGTAGGTGAGGTCGGCCGTGGTGGTGACACGGAGGATGCCGCCAAGGTTTGCATTGAGTGAGGCGTTCCGTGGGATGGGTGCCTCATAGCTGCCGACGTACCAGCCGCCCAAGGTGAGCGTGGCAGACTGACTGAAGGTGTGGCCTACGACGTTGCTGACTTTGACCCGATAGCGTCCTGTTTTCTCGGGTGTGACGGTGAAGGTGAGGGTGTCGCTGTTTTCACCAGGGAGGTCGGTGCCATCGAACTGCCACTGGTAGGAGAGCGTGCCGGAGCCGACGGCGGCCACGGTGAAGGTGGCAGTGCCTCCGTTGGGTATGGTGCGGCTTTGGGGGTGGGAGGTGATCTGGATGGGGTCGTTCACGGTGAGGGTGGCTGCGGTGCTGGTGGTAGTGCCTGCCGGATTGGTGACAGAGACGCTGTAGGAGCCCTCCCGTGCTTCGGTAGGGTTGGTGATGGTGTAGCTGGGAAGGCTGGGCGCGCCGTCGATGGGTGCACCATTGAATCTCCAGAGGTAGCTCATGGTGCCGATTTCAGTGGTGGCGGCGACGGTGAAGGTGACGGGGTGTCCCGGGTTGGTGACCAGCGGCTGGGGTGGGGTGACGATATGGGGTGGGTCATAGACTTGGAGTCTGACGGGTGTGCTGGTGATGGTGTCGATGCCGTTGGTGACGCGGACGGAGTAGAAGGCGTCATCGCCCTCTGTAACGGCGGTGAGGGTGAGGGTGCTGGAGACTGCGTTGGGTATGGGAGTGGCGTTTTTTAACCACTGGAAAAGCCAGGGCGCGGTGCCGGTGACGGCGGCGGTGAAGGTGGCTGTGCTGTTGGGCAGCACTTGATCTGCCACTGGCTCTTCGGTGAATGCGAGAGGTGTCGGGGTGCCGGTGATGCGGATGATGCCGGTGGTGGAGAAGCTGGTGACGTCCCAATCTAGGCCGACGGGAAGGGCAGGGAGGTCAAGGTTGTCCGACCAGTCGAGGTCGCCGCCGGGGGTAAGGCTACCCCAGTCAAAGAGATCAAACTGCGCGCCTGGCTGCGGGATGAAGCTGCCGAGGTTCACCTGAAAGCGGGCGGTGCTGTGGACGGGCAGGACTACGTTGGCGATGAGCTTGGTGTGACGCGTCTGCCCGAGGGTGAAGATGACGCGGCTGAACTGACCGAGGGAGAGGCTCTCTGTGATGTTTAATGCGACGATGCCACTGGTGATGAGGGGGTTGTTGGGGATGAGGGTGGCGTCGGCGTCGAAGTCGCCCTGCACGAAGACGGCGCGGTTGAGAGGTCCGGCGTTCGTGTAGATTTCGGCGGGGCCAATGTGGATGGGTGTGTCTGGTGTGGTGAAGATTCGGCTGTTGATGGCGGCGCTGAAGTCGCTTTCGATGGCTGCCATGATGCGATACTTGTAGCTGGTGAGCGGCTGGAGGCCCTGGACGGTGAACTCTTGCGAGGGTGGACTTGATACGAGGAAACCTGTCGCCTGACCGGGCAGTCCGGTGGCACTGAGGAACTGGCCGGGTTCGAAGTTTGCGGCGGCGGGGACGAGTTCGATGTAGTAGCTGGTGGGGGTGCGGCCTTGAGGGGATGGAGTCCAGGAGAGGGTGGCGGTGTCAAAGTCCACGTTGAAGGGTTCCTCGGTGGTGGGTGCGAAGGGGGCGGTGGTGTTGACGATGGTCTCGTGGTTGTCGAAGTGCAGAGGGGTAGTGGGGTTGCCCTCCTTGGCTCCTTTCACGATGAAGGCGGAGAAGACGGAGGTGTCTGTGGCGAAGGCGGCGGAGGTGAAGGTGTAGGGTCCGTCAGCCATGACCATGGTGCCCGGTGTGTCGCCGTTGGGCCCATAGTCTTGTACGAAATACGTCATGGCGTAGCTGGAGAGGCCGGTACGTACGGCGTAGAGGCTGACTCTGAACCAGCGGTTCACGTTCTGTTGAAGGAGGGCGAACTTGCCGGCTTTGGTGTCGTTTGGCCCGGCGAAGAGTTCGGCTTCGATCATGCGGTCTTTGTCTGGCTTGCCGACTTCATGCTCTATTTTGAACTTGAGTCCGAGTGAGGCGATGCCGGGGGTCTTGTGCATGGTGTCGTTGAGCTTGGAGAGGTTTGGCGCGTTGCTGGAAATGAAGCCGATGCGCAGTTCTCCGTGATCTTTCACTGCGGCGCTGGCGACTTGGGCAAAGTTGACCATGAGTGAGGTGGTGAGGTATCCGGCGGATGAGGCGTCGTAGGCGGTAGGGCGAATGCCGAGGAAGGTGCGCTCCAGCCCGGCGGTAGTGCCGGTGAGCGCGACCCCCCCTGTGGCAGGGGAGCCGACACCGGCGCTGGCATCTGCGGTGACTGCGGCACCTTCGAGGGTGCGGCTGAGTTTGGTGGTGAGATCAGCGGGGTCGTTGAAATCAATGAGCGCGGGTGGTGAGACAACGATGATGGTGAAGCTGCGGGTGAAGCTGTTGTTGTTGCCCGCGCCGTCGCTTGCGGTGACGGTGATGAGCGCATTGCCCACGGCATTGGCATTGGGGGTGAAGGAGAGGGTGCCGGTGGCGGCGGGACTGGTGTAGGTGACGGAGGGATGCGGAATGAGATCGGTGTTGCTGGAGTGGGCTGTGATGGTGACGGTCTGGGTGAGTTCGCCACCGTCCGAGATGCCGGTGAGAGGTAGTGTCTGCACGCCGGTGTTCACTGCGAGCGGTGCTGGGTCGGGAATGGCATCCAGGGTGGGAGGGGAGTTGATACCTGCCGCGAGGGTAGTGAGGCTGATGATGTTGGACGGTGCGCTCTGACCATTGAGATTTGTGCCGATGACGCGGTAGCGGTAAGCGGTGGCGGGTGTGAGGCCGGTGATGCGGAAGGTGCGGTTGGCGTTGCCTGTGAGTGTATGGGTGGCCACGAGATTGCCGGGGAGGAAGTCATTCATTCCGGCCACGACTTCTACGATGTAACCGGAGGCATAAGCTCCGGGGCCGGGCTGCCAGTTTGCATTGAAGGTGCTGGAGGTGATGCGTGTGGCGTCCAGTGCCACGGGGGTGTCTGCTGGGTCAGTGGAGATTTCCACGCGGTGGTCATCCACGAAGACGCCTTCTGTGGAGGTGTTTTTTTTGTCCACTTTGACTGCGTAACCGGCATAGAGGGCGCTGGCAGCGGCGAAGGTGGCGTTGGTCAAGGTAAATGCTGGGGACTGGATGAGGGTCTCTGGCATTTCGTCTCCGTTGACGCCAAGTGCGTGCAGTGAGTAAGAGGTGAGAAAGCTGTTGCCGCCGATTGGGATGAGGGTGAGTCGAAGCTCGAGCCACTCGTCTATCTCCGTGGCGTTGGGTAGGGTGATTTTACCGGCTTTGTTTTCGAGGCCGTTGAAGTTCTCCAGTTCACACTCGAGGTTGTTGAGGGTGCCGGGCTTGTTTTCGGCTTTCAGTTTGATGCTGATGCCGTGGTTGGTTTTGTGGAAGAACTCGTCTGGCTTGGAAGCGGAGACGATGTTGGTGGGGCTGAAGCCGAGACGGAACTCTGCCTTGCGCTCCTGGCCCACGGTGTCGTTGATCTCGCGGGCGTTGATCTTGAGAGAGCTGTGGATGGCGGTGGCGTTGGCGAAGGGGTAAGTCTGGTTACGAAGGGAGAGGAAGCCGGAGTCCAATCCTGTGGTGCTGATGCGGATGTCGATGCCGCCTGTGCTGGCCGCGCCGCCATCTGGCAGATGGGCAACGCTGGCGTTGGCTGTGTGCGAGGTGAAGAAGGTGGTGAGGTCGGCGGCGTTCTGGAAGCCGACGCTGACCGGGGGATTACTGACGGTGATGGTGAAGGTGCGGGTGAAGAGGTTGTTCTCCGCCTGGCCGTCGTTGAGGGTGACGGTGATGGTGGCGGTGCCTTCGGTACCTGTGGGGTCTATGGTGAGGGTGCCTGCGCTGGCGGGTGCGGTGTAGCTAACAAATGGGTGCGGTACGACGCTGGTGTCTGATGAGGTGGCGGTGATGGTGACGGTCTGGCCGGGTTCTCCTCCGGCGGTGATGCCAGTGAGGTTGACGGTGATGGGTGCGGACCAGGTGGGGATGGGGCCAAGGTTTGGAAGTGCGTTGACGAAGGGCGGTGCATTGGTGTCTGGCAGGGTGGTGGTGATGACGTTCGAGTAGCCGCTCTCGCCTACGGCGTTCACGCCCTTGATGCGGTAAACGTAGGTCTCCAGGGCGGTGAGTCCGGTGAGGGTCTGGGAGAGGGTGCTGGTGGGTGTGATGGAGATGCCGGTGCTCTGGCCGCTGGTGCCGGTGGCGCTGATGAAGGTGCCTGGGGCGAAGTGGTTGGCCTGGGTGGTGACTTCGAGCACCCAGTTTTGAGCGGGCAGGCCTGTGCCCGGCTGCCAGTTCGCAGTGAATCCGCCGGTGTTGACGGAGGTGGCGGAGAGTGCGGTGGGTGCGGATGGTGCGGAGGGTGTGGCGGTGAGGGTGAGATCGTCCAGGTCGATAGGTGTGGTTTTGGACTTTTCGGTTTTCAATGCGAAGCCGTGATACACTGTCGCAGCGTTGGCGAAGGTGGTGTTGGTGATGACGGCGGGTGCACTGGTCTGAAGGATGGTGACTGGTGTGGATGTGCCGGTGGGACCCAGGGACTCCAGGAGGTAGGTGACATGATAGGTGTCGGCGCTGATGCGTTCGATGGTGAGGGTGAGGCGGTGCCAGTGGTCGAAGGTGGGTGCCTGGTTGAGGGCGGCGGTGGCGTATTTGATTTCGGTACCGGCCACGGCGCTGCTGGAGATTTCGAGGCTGAGGTTGTCATCCTTGCTCTCGGTGAGCTTTTCTTCAGCGGTGAACTTTACGTGGATGCCGGGGTTGTTTTTGTGGAAGTATTCCCAGGGTTTTGAGGCCGCGACGGAGGTGCCGGTGCTGAAGCCGAGGCGCAGCTCGCCTTTGTCGGTGCCGTCGTCGTTGACGAGGGCCATGTTGACAAGAATGGAGGTCTGCCAAGTGCCGATGATGCCGGGTGTGACGGGTACGGCCTTGTAGCTGATGGAGCCGCGGTCTGTGGCGGAGGTGTTTCCAACGAATCGCACTCCGCCAGTGGGCGGACTGCCTGCACCAACTGTGGCACCGTGGGAGAGGGTGGCGTTGCTGGTGACGGTAGTGCTGTATGCGGCGAGATCCGCCGGTGATTCAAAGGTGGTGGTGGCTGCCAGCGCGGTGCTGGTGGTGAGCAGGAGGGCTATGAGTTGCATCTTCATGCAGGGAGTTGTTAGCGGTTGGCCACTTCAGTGGCGACGATGCGGAAGCGAGGTGGGGAATGGGAAGTGTCTTTGAGGATAATGATGCGCATCCAGCGCTCGGATGTGACTTGGTCTCCGGCGTCGAGGTAGCCGGGACCGGACGGGGCAGCAGTCTCGAGCGGCTGGCGTCCCTCGCGAATGGACTGGACGACGATGTATGCGGTGAAGGCATTCGCGGAGATGCCTGCCTGGCTGGTGATGAGGGCCATGGGTGCGTTGTAGAACACGCCGCTGCGGTGAAAGCCGCCGGGGAAGCTGGCACCGTCGATGCGTTCAGCTTTTTCTATGGCTAGGTCATCAAAGATTCCTCCATCGCCCAGGGGGGCGGGATCGGCACTGAGGCCGGGATTGAGTGAGGTCTTGAAGTTGAGCCAAGTGCTTTCGTGGTTGTCAGCATGGTAGTCCACGGCGAGGTCGCTTACGAAGTGCCTCATGGGCAACATGCCGAAGCGGGTGGCCCAGTTTGCGGGAGCGTAGAAGGAGAGACTGGGTTCGAAGATGCCCATGTTTTGATCCGAGGCGAAGCGGCCTTTGAGGTAGCCTTCTCTGAGGGGTTTGAAGTCGCCGTCGCCGTTGAACTCGGTGCCTTCGCTGCGGCCATCGGCACCGAGGGCAAGGAGTTTGCCGAAGGCTGGTGGATCGGATTTGAAGTCCACATAGGGCTGGTGCCCGGTCTGTGCGCCGAGTCCTGGCTCCCAGGTCATCAATGCGGGGCCAAAGAACTGGGTGGCGACATTGCCTACACCCCAGGTGGGGGATTCACCGGACCGTGCTGGGGTGATGTCGCCGCCTACGACGCATGTCCACATGTCCCAGGGGCGCGGCAGAGTGGGCTGAGGGCGGAGGTGGCGATCCAGAAGATGGCCGGCGCCTTTTTCGACGATTTGTTTTGCCTCGCGTCCGCGGAAGGCCTCGCTGCCGTCACTGCGGCGGGAGAAGGGAAGTGCGGTAGGCAGCCACACGGCGCGTGCTTTGAGCGGGGAGGGTGAGACGGAGGTCTTGCCGGGCTGGAGGGGCTCGCCGCCTTCACGAATGGCCATGTAGTCATCGTGTGCGATGCGGGTGTTGATGTTCCAGGCGTTTCTTTGGCCGCTTGCGGCGCTTCCGCTGCGCCAGGCTGCCTCGGAGAGGGGGGCACCGGAGGCTGAGACGACGGGGCGGGGTTTGAAGAGATCAAGAAGCATCCGCATGGGCGGACCGTTGCGGGGAGAGTTGAGCTGGTAGTCGGTGCGGCCTTCGTCTGGAGAGACGACGATGGGCAGTTGGGTGAAGCCGGAGTGACAGAAGCCGATCTCTCCTACGGTGAGGCAGGGACGGCCTGCGGGTGCGGAGCTGAGCAGTGAGCGGGGTCCTTTTTTTCCGTCTGGGGATTTGATCCAGTCTCCCTCTTCGTCGGGTGTGGTGTGGTTGGTCTCGATATCGACATAGTTGAGTGGGCGCGATTTCTCGCCGGGGATCTTTTTGAAGAGGTCTTTGGTGAGATGCTCGATATCCCACTGGCCCTGTGGCAGGGGGCCTTCGAGCTGTGGGCTGAGATAGAGCTGTGTGAGGAAGCCTGCGTCCGTGATGTCCATGGGCGAGGTCATGCCGATGGGCTGGCGGTATTTGTGTGTGAGGTATTCGCCTTTCAGGAAGTCTCCGAGGTGAGCGTTGATCTCCGGAGTGGTGACGGTGGTGGTGGAGCGGATGAGGCGATCTCCTGATGGCTTGAGGATCTCGACTGTTGCGTTCCGTGAGCTGATGCCAGTGGTTTCGATGCGCCAGCCGCCGACGGCTTTGCGCTCGGGCTCATCTCTACCGGTGAGTGGTACGGGTGTGCCTGAGATCTGTCGCACACGCCTCCATGTGTGGCCGAGGGCACCGTAGAAGTGTCCGCTGCCGCCGATGCCGGGCACGCCGATGTCGAGCGTGCGGTGGCCAAGCACGGGGTCAATGCTGACGATGCGCTCGACGAGGGCTGTGCGTTGGACGCGGCCCTGAGCCCATTTACGGAGACGCTCCATCAACTCGGGGGTGACGGGGTCGCTCTCGGTCCAGTTTTTGATGAACAGGGAGTCTGGGATGAGCGCATCCAATGAGTCGGTGCCGAACCAGCCGACGGAGCGACCTCCTTGATCCTGGAGTGCGGAGAAAGAGCGCTCGTCATCCCGGCTGCCGGCGTTGAGGCCGATTTTGGACATTTCCCAGAATCGAACCGGCGCGGAGCGTCCACCGGGATGCCGTGTGGGCACCTGATGCCAGACTTGGCCACCGCGTTTGATGGTCCAGCCGTGGATGCGAAGTGCGGTGGCTTTGGTGAGATCGACAGCGGGGATTTTGCCGAGTTTGAAGAAGACTGTGTTTCCTTCCACCCGTGCCTTTTTGGCATCTTTGCTGGGTGCCGGTGTGAGGGTGTAGCGTCCGCGCAGAGGTGCGGTGAGGGGGCCGCGAATGGGGCGTGAACCGCCCGCCGTGCCTATGCCTACCCACTCGTAGGAGAGCTCGATTTCTCCGTCGAAGATTTCGGTTTCAAAGGGGTTGGGGTTGAGGAAGGCGAGGCCGACCTCCACTAGAACGTGGGTGGCGTAGTGGTGGAGGGAGCGTCCATTGAAGGTGTAGCTAAGGGTTCCGTCTTGGCCGGTGGCGAGGAGGATGTTGGGGTCATTGCGGTCTGGCTCTGGCACCTCAAACAGGGCGCTACGTGCGCGCGTCAGTACTTCGGCCACGTAAGGCATGGAGCGTGCGCCGACGATGCCGGCGCTCTGGTCGATGACGGGCGCTACGGAGGAGGGCTGCGAATATTCGGCGATGTTGGCAAGCATTTGCAGAGCGAAGCCGCGAGCCATGGCATCGGTGCCGTTGGAGGCACCACTGCGACTGAAGAATCTGGCGAGGCCGTCGATGAAGGAGCGCTTTGCTCCGCTGGAAGCCCAGCCCCCGGGAACGTAAGCCCAGTGGTAATCGGCGTCGTTCATGCGTGTCCAGATGGGGCTGGATGTGATGGCGGTCAGGGAGACGGTGCGGGTTTGATTGGCGGTGACTTCGTTTTGGAAGGAAACGAGGTCCAGTTTGGGTCGGCCGAGGGGGTCGAGATCCTCTTCGTGTCCGTAAAAGGTGAAGCCGCCGCGTGCCGCCTGAGCTAGGAGCTTTAGCGTTGGTGTGTCTTTGGCGGGCTGGAGATTCCAGGGGTGGAGGGGACGCTGGCTTGCGTCGCTCCATGAGCCTGAGAGTCTCTCCAACTCGGCGGTGAGGGTGATGGCGGGTGCGCCTTTTGGCCAGGGGGCCTCGAAGAAGTCCCAGTCCACGGTGCTGGTCTGGGCGGCGAGCGGTGCGCCGTGCTCCCACCCAAACCAAGAGTCTCGTGCGAGGCGTGCAGCAGCGGCGGCGAGTCCGTAACCAGTGGTGCGTCCGCGGGTGAGAGGTTCTTTATTCTGGCCGAGTTGTTCCTCATGGGGGCGGGGTGGGAGCACCTTTTCCATCTGCCGACGGGCCTCGAGGGCTGGGTTCTCCTCACCCTGTGCCATCCAGTTGCCGCTTCCATACGCTGCGTCGGGTTCCCCCATGAGCCGTGCGAACTCGGGATGGTTGCGGAGTGCAGACTGAGGGCGGTCCACACGCAGCTTGGTGTTCTCGACGTCCACCCAGTAGGCGTAGCGGCCGATGATGGGGTTGTCTTCGCCTTCGGGCAGGTGAGGGTGTTTTCTGACTGGTACCCATTGCACCCAGATGGGACGTGCGGCGGAGGTCTTGTGCCCGGAGATGAGGAAGGCTTCCTCACCACCGGAGGAGGCGAAGCCACTGCTGCTTCTTTCTCTGACCATGGTTTCGGTGTCGGCAGTGACACCGCTGATGAGATGCACTCCCGGGGTGAAGGGGTTGCGCGGGGTGTTGATGTCGAAGGCGAGCGCGGGGTTGTAGTGAGGGTTTGGCGCAGAGAGGGTGTTGTTCAGCACTGCAAGGTGGCTGAGACGCGGAGCGAAGCGGGTCCAGGAGAATAGAGGGATCCAGCGCGGATTGGCCGGTGCACCGTCGAATGTGGGGCTGAAGGGTTGGGAGTAACAAGCCGGTGCGTTCTCGGTGCCGTTGAAGGCATCTGCTCCGAGGTGGCGTCCACGATTGAGAGGCACGTCATAGCGCAGGACTTCTGCGAGACCGGGGGATGCGGCGACGCTGCCGGTGCGTGTGGCTCCGCTTTCCACTGAGAAGGCTTCGGCGAGTTTGGCCAGGATTTCTGCCCGGGCGGAGTCGGCCAGTTCGTCGGTGGTGACTTCTTCCATCTGGCGGCTGGCCTGCTGACGGGAGGTGCTGCTGAGGCTGAGAAAGGCGACGGTGATGACGAGCAAGGCGCCGGTGAGCAGCAGTGCCCAGAGGAGAGCCATGCCGTCGCGACGCTGGAAACGATGTGCTGTGTGCCTTCGTGTCATGGGACACCTCCCCCTGGGAGCGGCAGCAGCCATTCGTAGTCGCGCCCTTCGCCGGTGGGCGTTTGTGGTGTCGTAGCCGGGTTTCCATACCCGCGTAGGCCGGTGAGACGGACCTGGCAGAGGATGGCGGCTGGTAGCCGGTCTGCGGAGGTCCAGCTGGAGTGGCCGCCGGTGTCGTCAGCGCCGGCGAGGCAACGCAAGGCCCAGCTTTGCACGCCGGTGGCTAGTACCTGTGCCTCTTTGGCCTGGTGGCCTCGTGAGTGTGGGGCCTCCACGCGGGTGACCGAGCCGGACTTTTTGCTCCACTGGTAGCTGACGCGTCTCCAGGCGGTGCTTTGGGGAGTGGGAAGAAGGAGAGAAAGGGTGCTTTGGGTGGCGTCGGACTCTAGAGTGAGGGGTGTGTGGTCTGCTCCAAGTCCAAGACTGGGTGCAGGGACCAGGTCCAGATCCGCAGCGAGCTGGGCGCGCAGGTCGTGCATTTTCGCGGCGGAGATCATACGCCCGCCGGACTCGCGCATGGTTCGCAGTCCGGTGCCGGTCATCTGGGCGATGGAGACGACGAGGATGGCACCGACGACGGCGGAGACGAGTGTCTGGAGAAGGGTGAAACCGGCGGGCTGTCTGCTAATGAGACTCTGTTGCAATATGTTGGCGCGGTGGGGGCGTGCTTTCATGTGGCGCAGGGTTACGGCGCGGAGGTCACTCGGTCTTGGCGGGCGCGCTGGATGAGCGACTCGCCCAGTACCTTGCCGGAGGCGACGCTCACGAACTCGACACGCACGGATTCCAGTGCGGTGGAGCTAAAGCCAAAGCCGGGTCCGGCGGACATTCTAGCCTCGATGACGGAGGTTTTTTGAGGCTCACGGCCGGACTCTGAACCTTCTGCGGTGAACCAGCGGCTGGTGGTCCACTGGCCGCTCTGGCTGGTGGGCCAGGCGGGAGACTGGAGCTTGGCGCGGATGCTGGTGCGGATGGATTCCATGGCGCGCTGCTCGATGGCGGCGCGGGAGTCGTTGAGGCCGATGGAGAGTACGCCGAGCATGGGCAGGGCGGTAGTGAGCACTAGCCCGAGGGCCACGATGACCTCGGTGAGGCTGTAACCTGCCGCTGACGGGATGAGTCTGCGGCTGCTGGGCGCGTGGGAGTTCATTCGATCCAGCTCTCTGCGGTGGATGTTTGGACGACGACCTTCTTTGCTTCTGAGCGGCGCTGGTCTTTGTGGCGGAAGACAAAGGTGAGGGTAGCGGCGCTGTCGGCTCCCACCAGTTCGCCGGTGGGGCTGATGTCGAAGGCGGGCACGTGCTCCTGCCAGTGCTCGGTGTCTGTCTGGACCCAGCGCTTGACGGGTTGTGAGCCCCATGCATCGCGGGCGGAGAGGGTGTGGCCATCAGCTGTTGCGAAGCGGTCTGTGGCGCTGAGGGGCTGGATCGCCAGCACCGAGCCGTTGCGGAGGGGGGTCTGATCCATGCCAGCAGGGAAGTCTGGTTGTTCGCCGCCGCGCAACCGCCAAGGCGAGGCGCTGTCATCGTTTCTGAACAGGGAGCTTTGTAGTTTCACCGTGGCGTCCCAGAGCTTCCACGTGGCATGACCGGGAGCGGGTTCCCAGCCGGCAAGCAGGGTGGGGGGCACGGCGGTGAGAGTGGAGGTGGCGTTCTCCTGAAGAAATGCGGTCTCGAATGACGCGGTCGGGGCGTCCAGCGCGACTGAGATGGTCTCTAGCCAGGGACGACGCAGAACAAAGAGGGCTGTGCCCATACGTGGGTTTTTCTCATCGCCGCGTTTCAGCCATGCCTGCTCACGGCCCGAAGGCAGCAGTGCCACGCGCACCCAGGTATTCTCCCGGCGCGCAAGGTCGCGCGCGTCCCGGACCATGGCTTCGAACTCTCGGGCGGCGGCGGAGACACGATCTTCTGTGGCCATGCGCTGAAGAGCGCCCGCGCCACCGGCAAGGAGAAGTGCTACGACGCCGAGTGAGCCAAGCGTTTCCATGAGGGTGAAGCCGGCGGTGGCTGGCTTGGTGGAGGTGATGGGAGTGGTGGGGGCGGTTTTTTTGACCGCTTTTTTGAGCACGTCTGACTGGGCCCCCAAGTGGGAGAGCAAGGCGTCCTCAAATGCGCCCTGTTCCAGCTTGATTTGCCGAGCGCCTATGGCGGAGAGGCTGGCGATGATGTCCGCAGCGCCGGGTGCTTCTGCCACGGCGAACTGCAGGCGCTTTGCGGAGCCGGGTTTGAGTGGGTGGCAGAGGCTGGTGATGGCTTGAATATGGGTGGGGGAGTAGCCGTCGTCTGAGGGCATGACAGCAAGCCAGCGTTCCTGGGAGAGGACGAGTTTGTCCAGGCCGCTGGGGGTGCACCGGAAGAGGCGGAGACCGCGTTTCTCGCCTTCGGTGGCCAGGGCGGTGCCGCGCGCTCCAGTGCCGAAGTCGATGAGGGTGACCGAAGAGCCGGGCACGGCAGGGTCGTCCGCTGCCACATTCGCGGCCTTTTTGACTGACTTTCGGTGCATGAGCAGACCGGAGACGACGAGGAACATCAGGAGGAATCCCTGGCTGTCGATCCAGATCCACCGCGTCTCAGCGGGGAGGAACTTGCCGTAGTGGATGTCCATCAATGCTTTGCCGATGGCGAAGTCGTCGCCCTTATGCGCGATGAAGGGGCAGGAGAGGGCGATGAGGCCCAGTGTAATGGCGGCTGCCATGCCCAGATTGGCATGCCACACGCGGTTGAGCAGCTTCCAGTTCATGGGTGTGGAACGGGACGTCGTTTACTCGGCGACCGGAAGCCCTTCGTTGAGTGTCTTCCAGGTGCCGTCTGCCTCGCGCTTCTTCAGGCTGGCAGGCTTTTTGGTGGCGACGAGGAGCGAGCCGTCGGCAGTGAGTGCGATGTTGTGAACCTCGCCCTCATGGATCTCTGACCAGGTGCCGTCCTTGCGCATGGCGACGCCATCGTGGTGTGCCACGTAGAGCGTGTCCCCCTGACCTGCGGCGAGGGCTTTCACGTCATGACCATTGAACCCCTGCACTTCCTCCCAGGCTTGGCCTTTCCAGGCGAAGAGGCCCGACTTGCCGCCGCCATAAACGGTGCCGTCCAGACTGGCGGTGAGGCCTTTGATCTCTCGCTGTTTCTCCGGCTCTTCCTTCTTTTTCATGACATCCTTTTTCATTTCCTCGGCGGTCACGGGTTTGCCCTCGGCCATGAGCTTGGTGGCGCTGGCGAGGTAGGGGACGCCGGCGAGCACGCCGAAACCGAGCATGACCCAGACGCCCATGGAGGGTGCCCACCAGCGGGGTTGAGGAGGAGGAGGAGGAGTGGACTTGCCGGAAGGAAGCGAGGGCTTGTTCATGGGTGGTGATGCGTATTGAGAATGCTAATGCGAATCTATCTCACTAGCTAACGAGAGTCAATCTCATTAATTGCAAAAATCGCATTCGGTTGGCTAACCCTTCTGCTGGTGCCTCGCATCGGTGGGGCGATCTCTCGCGTGTGATCCTTCCGGCAGTGAAAAGGGGATCACAGGGGACGGCCATCATGAATCCCGCCTGGGAAGGACTGGCGCGCGATTTGGACCGGTCTGGGGACCGCAGCGTGGATGAGTGATTGGCTCTCTTTTTTCTGGACCTGAAGGATCGTGCGCTCTTAACCGAGGATCTTTTTGCGCACGATTTCGGTGACGAGTTTGGGGTTGGCCTTGCCACCGCTCATTTTCATGGCTTGGCCGGTGAACCAGTTTAGGGCTTTTTCGTTGCCGGCTTTGACTTCCGCCACCTTCTCGGGGGCACCGGCCAGGATTTGATCCACCATGGTCTCGATGGCTCCGGTGTCGCTGACTTGCTCGAAGCCTTTGGCCTTCACGATCTCTGCGGGAGTGCCGCCGTGGGCAAACATTTCGCCAAAGACTTCTTTGCCCTGGTTGTTGCTGATCTTGCCCGCCTCCACAAGTGCGACGAGTTGACCGATGGAAGCGGCGTCGAGGGTGCAATCGGTGATGTTCTGTCCGGCTTCGTTGAGGCGGCCGAGCAGTTCGTTGATGATCCAGTTGGCGATCTTTTTGCCTGGGGCATCGGGCGCGGCTTTTACGGCGGACTCGAAGTAAGCGGCGAGCGCCTGCTCGCTGGCGAGCACGCTGGCATCGTAGGCGGTAAGGCCGAAGTCCTTTTCAAAGCGGGCGCACTTCTCATGCGGCAGCTCAGGGCGGAGGGGTCGCATACGCTCGATGATGGGGGCGGTGCGAACGGGGATGAGGTCGGGGCAGGGGAAGTAGCGGTAGTCATGCGCGTCTTCCTTGGTGCGCATGAGTTCAGTCTCGCCGGTGTCGTCGTTCCAGCGGCGGGTGCTTTGGACGAGCTTCTCGCCGGAGCGCAGGCACTCGATCTGGCGCTCGGTCTCCGCCTTGATGGCGCGGCGGATGGCGGACATGGAGTTGATGTTTTTGAGTTCGATTTTGGTGCCGAGTTCTTTTTGCCCTTCGGGCCGTACGGAGATGTTCACGTCGGCGCGCATCTGACCCTTCTCCATGTCAGCGTCGGAGACGCCGCCGTAGATCAGGATTTGCCGCAGACTGTTGAGGTAGGCCACGGCTTCCTCTGCACTGGCGATCTCTGGCTCGCTGACGATTTCCATGAGGGGAGAGCCGGCACGGTTGAAGTCAAGGGTGGTGAATTTTTCGTGGTGAGTGCTTTTGCCCACGTCTTCCTCCAGATGGATGCGGGTGAGGCGGACGACTTTGCCGGGGTTGGCGATGTTTTTTTGTGCGTCCTTGGGGTAAGCGAAGTCATACAGTGGCACGCCACCACCGAGACACAGCGGGAGGTCCATCTGGCTGGTCTGGTAGTTTTTGGGCATGTCGGGATAGAAGTAGTTCTTGCGGTCCCACTTGGAGATATCGGGTGTGGTGCAGCCGAGCATGAGGCCGGTGAGGATGGTTTTCTCGATGGCACCGAGGTTGAGGACAGGCAGCGCTCCAGGCAGCCCCAGGCAGACGGGACAGGTCTGGGTGTTGGGCTCCGCTCCATAGCCGACGGGGCAGGCGCAAAACATTTTGCTGCGGGTATTGAGCTGGGCGTGAACTTCCAGACCTATGGTGACGATGTACTGGGGCATGACGAAAATGGGGGCCGCCATGCTAGAACGGACCGGCGGGGGGAGCAAGCACGGCGGGGTGGGGGACACTTGAGACACAACCGGGCGAAAGGAAAATGATTGTTTGCTTGAAGCCGCAGTCGGGGCGCGTTCCTTCCACCTCACATGCTTTTCGCTGCACTACCTGAGCCGAGTCCCGCAGGGGACGTCATGAAGGCCTTTTTGAGCATCCTCTTTGAGGGGGCACCCTACATCCTGCTGGGAACCATCTTTTCCGGCTTCATTGGCGTGTTTTTGAAGAATGAGCACCTGGACCGCGCACTGCCGAAGAACAGCATTCTGGCCACTTTCCTTGCGGGTGCCCTGGGGCTGGTCTTTCCCGTTTGTGAGTGTGCCATTGTCCCGGTGATCCGGCGGCTGGTGCAGAAGGGGCTGCCGCTCTCCTGTGCGGTGGCTTACATGTTGGCGGCACCCATTGTGAACCCCATTGTCATGGTGAGCACCATGACTGCCTTTGGCGAGTTTAAGGTGGTGAACTCTTTCTCGGAGCTGAATCTGGCCACGATGATGCTGGCCCGCACGACGCTGGGCTATGCGGTGGCGGTGCTAGTTGGCTTGGCTTTCATACGCTTCAGTGCGCGGCAGGTGCTTAAAGAGAGCGTGGCTGCGGGACTGGACGCCATCCGTGCTGCGGCGGGCGGCCCAGAGCGGAAAGTCAGCTTTGATGCGAAACTGGTGGCGGCCATGCGCACGGCCATGCGCGACTTTTTGGATACGGGAATGTATTTCACCATAGGCGTGCTCATCACCGCCGTTTTCAACACGCAGGTGAATCAGGACATCATCAATGACGTGGCCAGGCAGCCGGTGCTGGCTCTCCCCAGTCTCATGGGGCTGGCCATGGTGCTGTCCCTGTGCAGCACGTCCGATGCGTTCATCGCAGCACCCATGGCGGTCTTTACGAACGCGGCCAAGCTTGCCTTCCTCGTCTTTGGGCCCATGATGGATATCAAGCTGCTCTTCATGTATGCGAGCGTGTTCAAACGCCGCGTGGTGCTGGGCTTCCTCATCGGACTGTTCATCATCATCGCACTTGCCGCCACACCGTGGTGGAACATGATTGCCTCCCTCGCGAAGTAACCTGCCGTCACCCTTCTCCGCCATGTCCACCCAGCGAATCGTCATCCATCTCGTCAGCGTCGCCCTGCTTCTCATCTGGGGCGGTATCATGCTCTACTTTTATGCAAGCGGGCGCATCGTGAACTACCTGCCACCGCTATCAGAAGGTTGGTTCAGGCCCATGGCCCTGGCGGGTGGCATTGGTCTCATCATTCTGGGCATCTTCAACTTGGCCACCATGGGTGCTGAGGATGTCGGCTGCGACGACTGCGGGCATGATCATGCTCACGACCATGACCATAGCCATGGAGACGACTGCTGCGGGCACGCTCACCAGCATGAGCACGCACATGCCCACGCCGAGGCTGGCTGCTGTGGCCATGACCACAAACATGACTGCGGGCATGACCACTCCCACCACCATGCTCACGCCGGGCACCAGCACGATCACGCTCACGGCATCCTTGAAGAATCTGGTGCCATAGGACGCACGGTGGCCATCTTGATTCTGGGAGTGCCCATCGTTGTGGCGGCGGCGCTCACGCCAGATCGTTTCAGTGCCCGCGCCGTCATCAACAAAGGTCTTTATTCCCCGAACTACAACGACACCAGCCGCGCGGATCAGTTCTCCCTGCGCAAGACGGATGAGCGCAAGCCCGCTACCGCAGGCGCAAAGCTGCAGGACCAGCCACCCGCAGGAACCGCCGCAGAACCAGGTCAGGTGGTGACGGCTGACGGAAAGGCCATGGCGGAGCTGCCGCCCTCAGGTTCAGCACCTGCACCCGCTGCGGGCAAGGCAGGTACCGACGCCCCAGCGGCGACCGCGCAAAGCTACGGCTCGTTCACCCTGGAGGACCTCAAGCAACAGGTGCCCATGAGCAAGGAGGGGCACTTCATCCTGGAAGTGCCTGAGCTCTTCTACACCGCTGGCGACCTGGAGGTGCAGAAGGTCATCACCGGTCAAACCATCGAAACCACCGCGCAGGTGCTTCCGGAAAAGGTGAACAACGAGGACGGCAGACGGCTGCGCGTCTTCCGCATGCTGGTGCAGTGCTGTGCTGCCGATGCTCGTCCTTTCTCCGTGCCCGTAGAGTTTGAACAAAAGGCACCTGACCTCAAGGAGATGACTTGGGTGAAACTGGTCGGCACCATGGATTACCGGCAGGAGAATGGCCAGACCGTGCCGCTCATCAAGGCCATCAAGATCGAGGAGACGACCGAACCCGACAGCAGCCTCATGTATTGAGCATGTCCCTAGCCTGACTGGATTCATGAAACGCTACTGCGACTTGCTGCAAGCCCGCATTAGCAGCGTTGGGCTTGTTTTGAAAGGCATCGAGCATTCGCCAATGCACTCAGCCTTTCAAAACTGCGCCCGCCTTGGCACTGCGGGCTTTCACTGCGTCTCGCTACGACTTCCATGAATCAGTCAGGCTAGTGGAGCCTGAAGAAGAATCTGGGAAGCAGACGAAACGTCACTTTTCTTTTCCCGGCGTTGACGCATACTCGCCGTCCCCCGAAACCCGCACCCCGTTCACACGAAAGAAATGGAGAAACGCTCGCCCGCGAAACAGCCCGCATGGACCATCGAAGACAGCGCCAAGCTGTATGGCATCCGAGAGTGGGGGCATGGATACTTTGACATCTCCGCGAAAGGGGAGGTGGTGGTGAATCTCAAAGATGGTAGCAAGACCAAGCCCGTGAGCCTGGCGCAGATCGTCAGCGGTCTGCGAGATCGCGGCACGCAGCTTCCGGTGCTCGTGCGCTTTGGAGACCTCCTGCGCTGGCGCATTGATGAACTGAATGAGGGCTTCGCCTCAGCCATCCAGGAGGCTAAGTATCAAGGCGTCTATCGCGGCGTGTATCCCATCAAGGTCAATCAGCAGCAGGAGGTCATCGAAGAAATCACCCGTTACGGACGCAAGTATCACTACGGTCTTGAGGCCGGCAGCAAGCCGGAACTCATCGCTGCGCTCGGCTACATGCACGATCCCCAGGCCTACATCGTCTGCAACGGTTACAAGGACGAAGAGTTCATCGACCTCGCACTTTACGCTCAAAAGATGGGTCTTCAGGTCATCCTGGTACTGGAGATGCCAAGTGAGCTGAAGCTCATCCTCGAGCGCTCGAAGAAGATGGGCGTGCGGCCTACACTCGGCGTGCGCTTCCGCCTCTCCACCGAAAGCGCCGGCCACTGGGCTGGCAGCGGTGGAGATGCCAGCGTCTTCGGCCTGAACATTTCACAGGTCATGGGTGTAGTCGATCACCTGCGGGAGGAAGGCATGCTGGACTGCCTGCGCATGCTCCATTATCACCAGGGGTCGCAGATTCCAAACATCCGCGCCATTCGCGGCGCCGCCACCGAGGCAGCCCGGGTATACGTCGGTTTGGTGCAGGAGGGGGCACGCATGGGCATCCTCGACCTCGGCGGTGGCCTGGCCATCAGCTACGACGGACTCAAGGGTGCTAGCTCCGCTAGTAGTGACTACGGTACACGCGAATACTGTGCAGACGTCATTGAAGCCATCGCCGAAGTCACGGACGAAGCTGCCGTGCCGCATCCGGACCTCATCACCGAGTCCGGGCGTGCCATCGTGGCGTATTACTCCGTGCTCGTCATTAATGTGCTGGATGTCAATCGCTTCGAGGGCAACGGCAACGTCAAAGTCACCGAGGACTCGCCTGGGCTCCTGCGCAACCTGCACGACCTGTGGGAGGAGTTGAAAGGCCCCATCAGGAAACTCACCCGCGAGCGCCTTCAGGAGATTTACAACGATGCCGTCTATTATCGTGACAAGCTCCGCAGCGAGTTCAGTTACGGAAAAGTGCGCCTGCGTGAACGCGCTCAGGGTGAAGAACTCTATTGGAAGATCCTCAGCTGGACAAGCCAGCACATCGATGACGTGGGCGGAGATGCCGGCCAGATGAATCGCCTGGAACACGTACTCACAGACTACTACTACGCCAACTTCAGCGTCTTCCAGAGCCTACCAGACTTGTGGGCCATTGATCAAATCTTTCCCGTCATGCCTATTCACCGGCTCAAGGAAAAGCCCACACGCAAAGTGGTGCTCTCCGACATTACCTGTGACAGCGACGGGAAGATCGACCACTTCGCGCACGGTTGTGAACTCCACCAAAGCCTGCCTTTGCACGATGTGGACATCGACGGCGGAGAGCAGTACATGCTTGGCGTCTTCCTCGTCGGAGCGTATCAGGAGACTCTTGGCGACCTCCATAATCTCCTCGGCGATACGAATGTGGTCAGTGTCTCCCTAGACACCAAGGGCAAGGTGCGCTACCGCCGCGAGCTGGAAGGTGACACCGTGAGTGAAGTGCTCAGCTACGTCGAATACAACACCAAGGACCTTATCACCCAGTTCCGCGAACTCGCAGAAAACGCCGTCAACCAGAAGCGCATCACGCCCGCAGAGCGCCGCGTTATCATGGCAGCTTATGAAGAGGGATTGCGGGGTTACACCTATTTCGAAAGCTGAGGCTGCGCGCCGGAAGTCATCGACAAGCGACGGCTCGTACGCATCTTGAGTGCGTGCAGGATCACGTCGAAGACAAGCTGGCACACGCCTTTCTTGAGTTTCTCAAGGTGGAGCGTAACGCGTCCCCGCGCACCATCGAGAACTACGAACTGGCGCTGCGCAAGTTCCGCGAGAGGAAGCCCCCGTTTGCAGGCTGGGAGGAGCAGACTGCGGACGACTACCGGTTGCACCTCTTTGAGATGATGAAGAACAACTTCGGCAGGGCTACCATCCGGATGCACTTCGCCGCACTCCGCAGCTTCCACAAGTACCTCACACGCAGGTGCGGCTGGAAGCGGAATCCCCTTGCTGAAGTGCAGCTGCCCAAGCCCGAAAAAAAACTGCCAGTAGTCCTCACGCTCCGTCAGGTAGAAGACATGCTGGCGTTGCCCTTGAAGATCGAGCATCCCAAGCAGGCTCCACAGTGGACGCCTCAGCGTGACGCCGCCATCCTCGAAATGTTTTACAGCACCGGCATGCGCCTCGCTGAACTGGCCTCCGTCAACGTGGAGGACATCGACATCATCAGTGAAGTCGTGCGTGTGGTGGGAAAAGGCCGGAAGGAACGCGTCTGCCCCATCGGCGCGCCCGCCCTGGAAGCCATACAGCGCTACCGAATGGCCGCCGGGGTGCATGAAGGTCCCCTCTTCATCAGCAAAGTGCGCCGCCGCATCACCACGCAGGCACTTGCTGACGTGGTGGAAAAATATTGGAAACACTCCGGCATGCCAGTTCACATCACGCCGCACAAGTTCCGCCACAGTTTCGCCACGCATCTGCTCAACAACGGAGCGGATCTCCGCAGTGTGCAGACGCTCCTTGGCCATGCCAGCTTGGCCACCACCCAGATCTACACCCACGTCTCCACCCAGCGGATGAAGCAGGTGTACGATCAGGCACATCCCAGAGCCTAAGCCGCAGACTTCATGCCGGGCCACTCCCAGCCTACGCTCAAAGACATCGCCCAGGCCGTCGGCGTGTCCATTATGACCGTCTCACGCGCACTGAGAGGAGAGCCCAAGGTCTCGTCCGAAATACGGCATCTCGTCATGCGCGAAGCCCAGCGGCTCAACTACCAGCCAGACCCCCACCTCATGCGCATGATGCAGCTCGTGCGCGGACGGAAGCACAAGCATCTGCGCGCCGTGTTGGCTGTGATTCGCGAGCACGTCCCGCAGGATGGCCTCCTCAGCCCCTCATACCAATACGTCTCGGTGGATGCCATCCGGCACCGCGCCCACGCCCACGGCTACGCAGTGGAAGAGTTCTTCCTTGGCAAAGACGGACTCACTCCCAGGAAGCTAGAGAACATCCTCCACGCCCGGGGTATCGAGGGCGTCCTCGTCTCTCCGCAAAGCACCCAGCTTCCATGCAGCAGGCTGGACTACTCATCCTTTGCCGCAGTCACGTTTGGAAACGCCATGAGCACCCCGGTGCTTCACATGTGTGCGGGAAACATGACGCTCGGCATTCAAACCGCTGCCGAACAACTCTCACTCAGAGGCCACAAGCGCATCGGCGTCGCCGTGACGCGCTGGATCGTGAACCGCTCCCAGTTCGGCTACAGCGGAGGTCTCTTCCACTGGCAGCAAAGCCTCCCGGAGAGCCAGCGCGTGCCGCTGCTCCTTTTCCCAAGCAATGACATCAGCACAGGTTTCGACGCCTTCTGCCGCTGGATGCACGATTATCGTCCAGACGCGCTCATCACCTTTGATACGCACGTACCTGGCTGGCTCAAACGCCTAGGTCTCCGCATCCCGGAGGACATCAGCTTTGTCGTGCATGACTGGACGCCGGAGATGACCGGATTCGCCGGCATCTACCAGCAGCGTGAGCACCTCGCCGCAGCAGCGGTGGACTTGGTGGTGACCCAGCTCTCCCAGCACGAGCATGGCGTGCCATCAGTGCCACGGCAGATCATGATCCCACCCAGGTGGGTGGACGGCCCCAGCGTGCGCAGGCCTTGAGCACCGCGCATCTCACGGTTTCAGCGCTCGTTGCAATCTCCAGGCACCAGGCTGTGCCGGCCCTGCGAAAGCACCCCTAAAGCGCCCGTCACCTTTGGATCTACCGTCGAAGTCCTTGTCCACAGCGGTGTCATCCTGAAAGGTCAGCATTTGAAGTAGCTCACCTTCACAGCTTCCCGGACGGGGGTGAAAATCCATGCCTTCAGGGTCCGCCAGATACTGCGACGCCGCAGAGACCTCACCCACCAGATTGGCGCTCACGTTTGTGATAGAGCCATGCAGGGAGAGCGCATCCGCCGAGGCGAAGATCGCGTTTCCAGTGATGCCATGACCGTCCGGAGCCCGGCTTGCGACACGGATGCCGCAAGCGACGGCGTAGATGGTATTGTTGTAAATGCGGGCCAGCTTCAACGGCAGATCATGATCCCGCAGCGTGATCGCAGCATGAGAGGGGCAGCCATGGAACACGTTGTCGTGAATGCTCACGCGCCCAGAAGCTTGCAACAACGATTCACGAGGATTCTGCCAGAAAAAGTTGCCGTGGATTTCATACATGTCGCTTGAGCCGGGACCGCTGCTCGGAAAGCCGCCCACGAGAAGGCTAGGGCGGTCGCCGTCCGGGCTAGGGGCATCGCTTTTGATGAACACATTGTGACGAATGATGGTACGGCTGGCTGTGGTGGGAATGCCCGCCAGCTCGGGACGCGGGTTTTGATACTTGATCTCCATGCAGTAGCCGATGGGATTCTCCACAAGGTTGTTCTCTATCACGCCACGGATGAATGGATCGTGCCCGTTTGAGTTCCCGAGGTAGAGCCCAGTCCCGCAGTCGCGGATGACATTGCGCCTTATCGTCCAATCCCAAGTCGGCGTCTTCGTGGAGATTCCCACGGCTTGCTGAGACGTATTCCAGCCGCTGATGATGCAATCTTCGATCAGAACGTGATGCACACGGTTCTTCAGCCCACCCTTCGCGCTGATGCCGAAAAGCCCCGGTATCCCCTTCCGCCCGTCACCGAGAATGGACAGCCGCTTCAACGCCACGAACCAGCTCTGTTCAAGCTCGACACAGTTCGCCACCTGAGTCTGCCGAATCTCCGCCATTCCCTCAGCCGGACCTTGGATAGTGATCCACGCCCCCTGTGCACCGTGGCAGCCCACCACAGGCAACCCACGCTCATAGACCCCCGCAGCCAGTTCCAACGTATCACCCGCCTTCAGTGTGCCGAGCAACTGCCGGTAGGTGGCAGGCGTCGCGTGCTTCAAGTCGCCAGCGTGAAGCAGAGAAACCAACATAAGGAACTGGGAAAAGAGGACACGCATCGTCACCTCCTTATACGTTCATGCCACCCCACTGCTTCAGATTCACCGCCAGATCACACAAGTCCAGACCTGGGCCTGTTGCTGCAGCCTGAGCACGCATTTGCAGATTTATCACAAAACTTTGTGATTACCATGTGACACGCTCCGGCCAGTCTCGTATGCTTTCCGGATACCGTGTTGGAATAAGCCAAGCGGGTGTACGTCTTCCAGTCTCATGACCTCTCTATCTCGAATCACCCTCGCACTCTGGCTCACCGCTTCAGCAGCCGCTCCCGCCGCCCCAGAGGCTGAGCCTCCCGCAAAGGCCGCCAGAACCAACGGCACCGCAGATGCCATCGACCTAGCCTCTGGTGAGTGGGACAACGTGGTCAACATCGAGGTCTCGGTGCTTTTCCCAGACTATCGTGAACCCTGGAACGCAGGTCAGCCCTCCGGTGGTTCCGGCACCGGCTTCCTCATCGGCAAAAATCGTTTCATGACCAATGCGCACGTCGTCAGCAATGCCACCCGCATCATGATCCGCACCACCAACGACCCCGCGCCCCACCCAGCGCGCATCGTCCACATCGCTCATGATTGCGATCTCGCCATCATCGAAGCCCTCGACGGCGAGCACTTTGCAGGACTCAAGCCGCTCGAGATCGGTGACGTACCCAAGCTCAACACCGAGGTCAACGTCCTCGGCTACCCCATCGGCGGAGACCGCATCTCCGTCACGCGCGGCGTCGTTTCCCGCATCGACTTCCGCACCTACGCCCACACCAGCGTGGACTCCCACCTCACCATCCAGGTGGATGCCGCCATCAACCCTGGCAACAGTGGTGGTCCCGTGCTTCAGAACGGGCGCGTCGTGGGCGTCGCCTTCCAGGGTTACTCAGGCAGAGTTGCCCAGAACGTCGGCTACATGATCCCCACCCCAGTCATCCGCCGCTTCTTGCAAGATATCGAGGACGGCCGCTACGATCACTACGTGGACCTCGCGCTGGATGACTTCTCCATAGAGAACCCCGCACAAGTCAAAGCGCTGGGACTGAAGAATGATGGCGTCGGCGTCCTCGTAGGAGATGTGGCGGAACCCGGCAGCGCGGGCGGCGTACTGAAAGCTGGAGACGTGCTCGTCAGCCTGGGTGGCAACCCCGTCTTCAACAACGGCCTCGTTCGCGTGGATGGTGATCTCGTGGACATGAACGAAGTCGTGGAGCGCAAGTTCGCCGGAGACAAAGTAGCTGTGGAGTTCCTCCGCGCCGGAAAGCGCCAATCCGCAGAGATCACCCTCAAGCGATTCGACCCCTATGTGAAGCTCGGCTCCCAGTATGACAAACGACCCCACTACGTCATGTACGCCGGCCTCGTTTTCCAGCCTCTGGATCGGGATCTCATGGATGCCCACCGCATCAACGACAAAACGGTCAACCACTACTTCGATAACTACCTCTCCCAGAAAATGTATCTCGAGCGGCCCGAGCCAGTCGTTCTCACCAACATCCTGCCCGATGAAGTCAACACCTACCTTCAGGGCCTCTATCCCGGACTGGTAGATGAAATCAACGGCGTCAAAATCCGCACCCTCGCCGATGTCAAATCCGCACTCTCCAAAGAAGGTGACAAAAAGGGCTTCGTCGTCATCCACATGGTGGATAGCGGCAGACCGCTCGTGCTCAAGCGCGCCCTCGCAGATGCGGCACATCCCCGCATCATGAAAAACTACAACATCAGCGAAGACGCCCATCTCGGAGAGGCCATCCCTTGAGCATTCCCATCCCTATCCTTTTGCAGACCATGAACCGTCTCCTCCTCACCACACTGGCCCTCTCTGCCGCCAGCTTCGCTCCCGCAGATGTCCCGAAAGCCGCCCCCGCAGGCACCGCTGCGCCCACACCCGCACGCGCCCCAGTCATCCGCACCGATGCGCTGGTCCGCGTCAATGCCACCGTGCAGGCCTACGACGCCTTTCAGCCCTGGCAGAAACAAAGCCCCGCAGGGCGCCGCGGCCTCGGTGTCGTCATGCCTGGCAGGAAAATCCTCGTCACCGCACAGATGGCCTCAGACGCCACCTACCTCGAGCTCGAACTGCCAGAGTCTGAACTCAAGCTCCCTGCCCGCGTCGCAGGCATCGACTACGAGGCCAACCTCGCTTTGCTAGAGGGAGCCTCCACTGCCGACCGCGTGGACGCCTTCTTCTCCGGCCTCAACCCCATCGAAGTAGAGACCAAGGTCAGTGTGGGTGATACCCTCAACACCTGGCAAACCAGCCGAGTCGGAGACCTCATCGTCACCCCCCTGCGCATCAGCAAAATCCTCACCTCCACTTATGCCGTAGAGGGCAGCAACTACCTCGTCTATGAAGGGCAGGGCATTCTCCGCTCCGAAGGCAACAGCTTCACCCTCCCCGTCGTTAAAGGCGGCAAGCTCGCCGGACTCCTCCTCCGTTACGATTCCAAAAACCAGCTCACCACCGTCCTGCCCGGACTCATCATCGCCCAGTTTCTCAAAGACATGGAGGATGGAAAGGTCAACGGCTTCCCCAGCCTCGGTGCCCAGCTCCAGCCCACCATGGACGAGCAGTTCCGCGAGTACCTCGGCCTCAAGCCCAACCAGGGCGGCATGTTCGTCAGCGCCGTGCTCAAAGGCAACACCGCCGAAAAAGTAGGCCTCAAAAAGGGTGACATCATTCTCGCCATGAACGGCTTCCCCATCGACTCCCGTGGTGACTACAATGACCCCGATTACGGACGCCTCAACATGAGCCACATCGTCCGAGGCAAAGCGCGCATCGGCGACTCCCTAGAAATCACCATTCTCCGCGATGGAAAAGAGATGACCCTAAAAGGCGAGCTGAGCAGAAAACTGCCCGAAGAAAACCTCGTCTGGCCCTACCTCTTCGATCGCGGCCCCAACTACCTCGTCAACGGAGGCCTCGTCTTCCAGGAACTCACCAAACCCTACCTCAACGCCTTCGGAGAAAACCGCAGCCCCGCAGCCATGCGCCTATCCTATCTCGCCGAGCACCCAGAAGAACTCGAAGATGAAGGCCGCAAAAAACTCGTCTTCCTCAGCATGGTCCTCCCCACACCCGCCGCACAAGGATACGGCAACCTCGGCGGCAACATCGTCAACCGCATCAATGGCAAGCCCATCAACAAACTCTCCGACGCCGCAGAAGCCTTCCAATCACCAATGGACGGCATCCACGTCATCGAGTTCGCAGACTTCCCCCGCATCATTCATCTCGACGCTGCACAGGCTGAAAAAGACAACACCACCCTCAAAGGAGGCCAGTTCCGCATCGGCAATCTCGCTCGCATCGAATATTAGTTAGCGACATGCAGGACATCGGATTCATCTTCGACTGGGATGGCGTCATCATCGACTCCCACGACCAGCATGAAGAAAGCTGGCATCTCCTCGCTGCCGAGTTGGGCACCTCCGTGCCAGAGGGATTCTTCAAAAAAACCTTCGGCATGAGGAACCAGCAGATCATCCCCATGTGGTTTACCCACCTCGCCGATCAACCGCAGGAAATCGCCAAAATCGGCGACCGTAAAGAAGAACTCTATCGCGACATCATCCGCCGAGATGGCATCGAACCCCTGCCGGGAGTTCGTGAGTTCCTTGCTGCCATGAAACAGTCTGGCATTCGAGCCTCGGTCGGTTCCTCCACACCGCGCAAAAACATCGAGACCGTCATCGACATGGCTGGACTGCACGGCTTCTTTGATGCCATCGTCAGCGCCGAGGACGTTCAGCGTGGCAAGCCAGAGCCGGACGTCTTTCTCCTCGGTGCACAGCGCATCCAGAGAGACCCCGCCCGCTGTGTCGTCTTCGAAGACGCTTTCGTCGGCATCCAAGCCGGTCTCAGTGCCGGAATGAAAGTCGTCGCCATCGCCAGCACCAACCCCATCGAGACCCTGCACCGCGCCCACACTGCCGTCCAGAACCTCACGGGCGTCACCCCCGCTGATCTCCTCTCAAGGCTCGGACTCAAGTAGATCACGTCCACAGCAGCGCAAGATTCGCCGCTCTCACCCAGTCACCCCGCAAGACAGTCTCAATACTGGCAGCGTACGCTTGTAGCGATTCGCAATACCGCCACCTGAATCAGTCACGGAAGAATCACGGTGGACGGTCAAATCAACCCGGCAACATGACTTCGAGTCTGTTCCGCGCAAAAACGTCTTTTGCCACGGTCCACCGCATTTGTGAAAGCCCATGTCGTTCCCAGAAACTCATCGTGAGACTTCCCGAGGGGAAGGGGTGAGGCTTTGGTGAACGGGGCACACGCACATTTTGCTTTTACCCCGCAGACTTCGCGTGGGCGGCTTCGTCGTAGAAGAAGTCGTGAGACTTCCCGAGGGGAAGGGGTGAGGCTTGGGCGAACGGGGCACACGCATTTTTGCTTTTACCCCGCAGACTTCGCGTGAGGGCTTCGTCGTAGAAGAAGTCGTGAGACTTCCCGAGGGGAAGGGGTGAGGCTTGGGCGAACGGGGCACACGCATTTTTGCTTTTACCCCGCAGACTTCGCGTGAGGGCTTCGTCGTAGAAGAAGTCGTGAGACTTCCCGAGGGGAAGGGGTGAGGCTTGGGCGAACGAGGCACACGCACATTTGCTTTTACCCCGCAAACTTCGTGTGGGCGGCTTCGTCGTAGAAGAAGTCGTGAGACTTCCTGAGACAGACGCGGGTCTTTGAACTTTGGGTGATCGGGAGTCCAGAAATCCTTCAGCGCTACACTTTCGCTTCAAAGAACCCATCCCACGGTTAGCTGCCCGATCTTGAAATGAAACGTTTCGCGCGTCTTGTCAAAAGCATCAGAGCTGCCTGCGGCGGTTCCCCTGGGGTAAATACCTGGGCCTCTGCTGCACTGCTTTGATGCCATTCATTGCCTCACGGGCCACTCGCACTTTGAACAGCGCGTCCTACCTTCTGCGTCCTCCTTTCACGTCTGAGGTAGTGTCTTGGTTTCGGGTTTACACCCTCTCTAGAGCCAGTTGCGAAACTCCAACGAAGGAATGCGGCTTCGAGGAGCGCCAAAGTGGCTTCGACTTTAGTCGAAACTCGAGCGGCCCAACGCTTCGACTGAAGTCGAAACCACTTTCTCTCGTCCATCACTACAGTTCTGCCTTAGCAGAAACCTCAAAGATTTGGGGGTAACGGAACTCCGAACGTTTTTCAACCGTTCTTTTCAGCCTCCACGGGGGATTTGCAACTGGCTCTCTAGCCTGGTTTATTCATGAAACGCTAATGCGACTTGCTGCAAGCCCGCATTCGCGGCGTTGGGCTTGTTTTGAAAGGCATCGAGCATTCACCCATGCACTCAGCCTTTCAAAACTGCGCCAGCCTTGCCACTGCGGGCTTTCACTGCGTCTCGTTACGACTCTCATGAATCAGTCAGGCTAGCTTCCCTCAACCCATGACGATCCGATCAGCCCGACTTTTTGGGGCACCTCAGTTGAAACCCGCTTACCTTTTCAACTCAAACTGAACGAACGCAAGTCTCTCCCGTCTGGCTCAACTTCGCGGCCCCTTGAGCCATGACGCTGCTTGGCTGAATCCGACACAGCATTTGCCGAGATGTCTGGCCCCTCTCCTCGTTTCAACGTTACACCTCATTTGCTGGATCGTTCTGCGTCGCTTGTTCTGCGCCGTGGGGTCTGCGGCATTTTTACGATAGTTCATGAATCGCCAAGCCCTCCTCTGCCTCCTACTCTCAACACTTTCCTCGCTGGGGTCTGCAAGTGACAAACCGCCTGTGGATCGTGCGACGGCGATCCACGAAACCTTTGGCTCCGAGTTCGATCCCAAGCGTTTCAGTACCCCCATTCCCAACAAAAACACTCAGGTGCGGGATGGCGCACTCTGGACGCATGGCAGCAGCGGCGGCAAGTATCCGCCCATGGTTTACCTTCCTGTGGAAGGAACAGACATGACCCTCTCGTTCCGTTACCGTCATCTGGAGCCTGGAGGTTGGTTGTGGTTTTTTGTGGATGGCGATGACGGCTACGGCAGTGTGGACCACATGCTGCGAGTGAAGCTACTGCGCCAGGCCATCCAGCTCCAGGTGGACGGTCACTCCAAGGACCCCGATCACCCGCTGCGGCAGAAGACGGATCGTCCTGCCGACCCTGTCAGCGGTGCCTACCGGCTCAACGAGATGCTGCCTCAAGAAACAATCGACCTCAGCTCCGGTGCGTGGCACGAGGTGAAAGTGGTCTTTCAGGGCTCAACCGTGACCGTCGCAGTGGATGGCGCGGTTTGGAGCAAGACCCTCAACCGTTCCAACTTCAATGCCCCCAAGCGCAAGCTCCTCTGGATGCAGAACGGTGGCGCAAAGGGCATCGAGCTAGATGATATCAAAGTGCAACCTCATCAGCCATGAAACGCACCCATCGCCTCTTCACGCTTTCGACTTCTCTTTGCCAACTCCTCCTGTTGGCCCCCATCATGGCCGCCGACCAGGTACCGCGCCCCAACATCCTTTGGCTCGTCGGTGAAAATCTCTGCCATGACCTCGGCTGTTACGGTGCCAAAAACGTGCGCACCCCGCACCTGGATCGCCTGGCCGCAGAGGGCCTCCGCTTCACCAACGTCATCGCCACCAATCCCACCTGTGCGCCCAGCCGCTCCGCCTTTTTCACAGGCATGTATCAGACCACCACGGACACGCACCCCATGCGCAGTCACCGCAGCGATGCCTACCGCCTGCCTGAAGGCGTGCGCCCCATCATGCACCGCCTCAGTGACGTCGGCTACTTCACCGCCAACATCGCCACGCTCGACGGCAAAGAAGTCGGCACCGCCAAGCTCGATCTCAACTTCGTCAACGAAGGCCCCCTCTATCACCTCCAAGGAGCCGAGTGGAACGCCCTGCCCAAAGACCGCCCCTTCTTCGCCGTGGTCAACGCCATGGAGTCCGAATACGACATCTACGACCGCCAGACCTGGAAGCACGAACGCCCCGAGTGGGTGGGTGAGCGCGAGCATGAAAAAATCGCCACGCCTGAGAACGTCACTCCGCCGCCTTACTACCCGGATCATCCCATCGTCCGCCAGGAATGGGCACGCTTCTTGAACTCCGTCTCCGGCATGGACAAACGCTTCGGCATCGTGCTCGAGAAGCTCCGTGCCGAAGGCCGCGAGGACGACACCGTCATCATCTTCTTCGGCGACAACGGTCGCTTGGAGCCGCGCGGCATCCACTGGCCTTACGACAGCGGCCTGCGCGTCCCGATGATCATCCGCTGGCCAAAGAATTTCCCCGCACCCCCGCAGATCAAGCCTGGCGTCGTCATCGAGGACATGATCAGCCTGCTCGACCTCACCGCCACCACGCTCACCATCGCCGGCATCACCCCGCCGCTGGGCATGCAGAGCCGCAGCTTCCTGGGGGAAGCCAGCACCCCGCCGCGCCTCTACGCCTTTGCCGCTCGTGACCGCATCGATGAAACCGAGCAGCGCATCCGCTCCGTGCATGACCGCCGCTACCACTACATCCGCACCCTCAGCAGCGGCCCCACCTTCGCCTCATTGAATCGTTACAAAGAAAAGTGCTTCCCCATTTACCCGCTCATGCGTCGGCTCATGGCCGAGGGCAAACTCACCGGCCCGCCATTGGAACTCATGCAACGCACCGGCCCCTGTGAAGAACTCTACGATCTGGAAAACGATCCGCATGAAATCCACAACCTCATCGCCTCACCAGACGCCGCCCACGTGGAAGCCCGTACCCGCCTCCGCGCCGCCCTGGACACCTGGATGGCCGAGACGGGAGATCGTGGCCATCTACCCGAGCCAAGAGAAGTCGTCGCCCCCTTCACTCAGGAAATGCACGACTGGTTCGGCACCCCCGCCTGGGCCAGAGACACCAAGTGAGCCGCGCCACCACCATCCTTTTTTCAAGTCTTTCATGAAGCACCTCCTCCTCCCCCTCTTCGCGTTCCTTTTCAGCCAGTCCATCACCGCCGCCAACAAGCCCAACGTCCTCCTCATCCTCGCCGACGACCTCGGCTGGAGTGACACCACGCTTTACGGCACCACCAAGCTCTACCAGACGCCGAACATCGAGCGCCTGGCCGCGCGCGGCATGACCTTCACCCGCGCCTACTCCGCCAGCCCGTTGTGCTCGCCCACGCGCTCCGCCATCCTCACCGGCCTCAGCCCGGCGCGCACCGGCATCACCACGCCGAACTGCCACCTGCCGCAGGTCGTGCTAGAGGCCACGCCCGGCAAGTCCGCGCCGCCGAACCAGCACAGCATCCAGCCAAGCCCCGTCACACGGCTGAAGACGGACTACCCCACGCTGCCCAAGGCGCTCAAGGCCGCTGGCTACGCTACCGGCCACTTCGGCAAATGGCACCTCGGGCCGGAGCCTTACTCGCCCCTGGAGCACGGCTTCGACGTGGACATCCCGCACTGGCCCGGCCCCGGTCCGGCGGGCAGTTTCGTCGCTCCGTGGAAGTTCCCTGACTTCAAAGAAAAATCCCCCGGCGAGCACCTGGAGGACCGCATGGCCGCCGAGGCGGTGGCCTGGATGGAGCAGAACAAGGACCGCCCGTTTTTCCTCAACTACTGGCAGTTCAGCGTCCACGCGCCCTTCGATGCCAAGCGCGCGCTCATCGAAAAATACCGCCCGCTCGTCAACCCCGCCGATCCCCAGCGCAGCCCCACCTACGCCGCGATGATCGAGTCCTTTGACGACGCCATCGGCACCCTGCTGGACGCGCTCGACCGCCTCCAGCTCGCCGACAAGACCATCATCTTCTTCACCTCCGACAACGGCGGCAACCTGTATAGCGAAGTGGACGGCACCACGCCCACCAGCAACGCCCCGCTGCGCGGCGGCAAGGCCACGATGTTCGAGGGCGGCACCCGCGTCCCGCAGATCATCGCCTGGCCCGGCATCACCCGGCCCGGCAGCCGCAGCGATGCGCTGACGCAGAGCGAGGACTTTTTTCCCACCTTGATCGAAGGGCTCGGCCTCCAGCCCGCGGCGGAGCAACGGTTCGACGGCATCAGCATCCTGCCCGCGCTCAAAGGCCAAGCGCTCGTCCGCCAGGCGGTCTTCCAATACTTCCCCCACAACCCCGGCGTGCCGGACTGGCTGCCGCCCAGCGTCTCTGTGCATCGGGCCGACGGCTGGAAGCTCATCCGCCTCTTCCACGCCGGGAAAGGCGGTGAGCACCGCCACCTGCTCTTCAACCTCAACGACGATCTGGGTGAAAAGACCAACCTCGCCGCGCAACAGCCCGCTTTGGTGAAGGAGCTGGACGCCCTCATCGACACCTTCCTCGCCGACACCAAGGCCGTCCTGCCCATTCCCAACCCCGCCTTTGATCCCGCCAAGTATCGCCCCGAACTCGAAGGCGTGCAGACCAACAAAAAAGGCGCCAAGGACAAGGGCAAGGCCGCACCCGCGTCTCCGCAGGCCGCCAAGCCGCGCCAGGCGGCCACCTTC
>CAZIGH010000037.1:0-55312 GCA_964538625.1 uncultured Verrucomicrobiaceae bacterium | reverse complement strand
CAGCTTCCCTCAACCCTTAACTATCCCCTTGGCCCAATTTCCGGGGTCCACCTCACAGTCCTGTTTTTTCATTTTTTAGCATTACAGCACCGCCCTTGTATGCCCTTGCTAAATATCCTTCGACTGCACCAAGCACTCATTCCTCGCTTTAGTAATGTGGAGACCTTAAACCTTGAGGTATTCTACACAAAAAGTGTTAATTGCTGATTAATGCCACTAACCAGCTTCTTCAGGTTTTTCAGATTGGCTTGGCGTTAACTGTATTTTGCATTTGGTGCATCCATTAGCCGTGCTTCGTGGGATAGCCTGCCGTCTAAAGAGCCCCCAGAATGAGCCGAGCGCCCGCAGCGCTAGCGTTTGCGGCGCTTGGTGCTGACCACTGCAACGCATGAAGCAATCAGTTGAGCTACTGAACTGATGAGAAGTGCTAATTCACCGACGGTCATGTTGTCCTCCTTGCTACTGTCCGCCTTGATTGGCGTGACGTGAGCGAGGCAAGGAGCCAGGTTAAGCAAGGGACGGGAAAGGCCGCGCAAGCGCCTACGGAGCGAAACTGCACAAGCACAGCGCGGAAGTGAGCAGCCTTGAACGCACTCGCGTCTGGCTAATCATTCTCGCAGTCACCACCAGAAAAGGCGGGACGAGGGGGGAGGCATTCAGACGGCTACTTTTTGAACTTCATCATCGTTCGCGCACAACGGCTCTTGATGAGTTCAGCAACAGCCAGCGTCACGGCGTGATCGTTCTTGGCACCGTCGAGCGCGGCGAGAACGGCTTTGGCAAGCTGGGGCACCCGTTGCTTGACCAGCGCTTTAGAGAGGCCCGCTTCTTCCGCCAGCCTTTCAAAATGCTGCGATTGCACGTTGTCGGAGGCATATTCACCGCCGATTTTCATCGCCATCTTTTTGGTGAGTTCCGGGTAATAGACCGTGCTCAGCAAGTCGTAGAGCGGCGCTAGATGCGTTGCTCTACCCTTTGGTGCCTCTCCCGTGTAAAGCAGCGAGAAGTTCTTCCCGTGTGCATCGTGATTGCCGATCAGGAAATTGAAAATGACGGCATCAAGCAGCCCTTGCAGGTCACGAACAGGAGTTGTCGAAACCTCACGTAGAAGCTCAAAGCATTGTTTGAGCGAAGGCCCGCCTTCGTTCTGATACTTGTTCTCGGGAACGATGTTGAGCGCCTGACAGAAGTCTTCCTGATGCTCGCGTTGCAGCTTGCTTGGGCCTTCTGGAGAAGGCTGCGACAGCTTGCGGTCATAGCGTTCGACCAGCAAATAGTCGATGCCTTCCACATTCCCGATTTCAGCCTTTGCCACATTCAGGCCGATGGCCGCCGCCAGCTTCATGCAAAAGGCTTCATTGAACACCAGTCCTTCAAAATGCTCGATGGCCGGTTTGAGAATGTGGGTGCTTGGCGCACCGCCAAGAGGGATTGAAATCCGCCCGTCGGCCACATGCACGGCAATTTTATCCTGCGCACCGGCCAGCGATAACCGAATGCCTTCTTCGCCCGCCATCAACGGGCGGCGAGGCAGTTCACGAAGAATTTTTGCCAGCTCCGCGCTGCTCAGATGGCGATAGTGATCCTCGCGCTTGGGGAGGCTTTCTCCCGTTGGAATGAAGGTGATTGCGCCAGCGCACTCGCCTCCGATTTGCTCAAGCATGGCAAAATCGTTTTTGCCGCTGATGCCAAGATTCTTGGCGATCATCACTCGCTTGCTTTCCTCTGGCAGAATACCGGCGAAGAAGCCCCGGCATTCGTTGCGGGTGAACCGCTCGCGCTTCAAAGGCAGCGAATGCGAAAGCGGGATTGCCTCTGAAGCCAGCCAGCTTTCGGCATACTCGAAACCCAACTGGCCGTGCTCATCCTGAATCAGATGCCCCGCCAGATGGTGGTGCAGGTAAACGTCGAGAGTGCGCGTCATGGGCGGGGTTCCTTTCCTGAGAGGGTTTGGCTAGTTCGTCCCGCTGGAGGGTTGTCGGTCCAGGGCGCAATCAACGTCATCGTGATACCGAGCGTATTGAGCACGGTCAGCACCTTGCCAATCTGGCAGGTGGCTTTTCCCTTCTCCAGATCAATGATGAAGCGAAGACCCGTCCCGGAGGTCATGGCGAGTTCCTTTTGGGTCACGCCTTGCCCCTTGCGGGTTAAGCGAACCATCTCGCCGATCTGTTCTGGAGTGTATTTCATAGCTGCTCCTCAAATGTTACCGAGCGGTAATAATACCACATCACAGATGGCGGTTCAATCAAATCATTCCCGCTCGGGAACTTGAAACCCGAAACTGAGTCATAAAGCCAACAATATTCCCGAACGGGAACCTCCGGGAATGTCCGCTGAATCGTTAAAGCTCTAAGGCGGTTGATTCTGGGGAAGTCTGGCGTGGGAAAGGGGGGCGGGCGTCTGGCGGCTTCCGCTACTTTGCTTGTGCGCGGTTGTTACTGCTGGAGGTAATCGCATACCATGGCGGCCATGACTTCCACTCCGGTGCGGAGGCATTCTTCATCCACGTCGAAGGCGGGGGTGTGGGCACTGCCGATGATGCCTTTGTTCTCATTGGCACAGCCGAGGCGGTAGTAGAAGCCGGGGACGATGTTGGCGAAGAAGGAAAAGTCTTCTCCTCCGAGGCCGGGGGTGATTTCGCGGGCGTTCTCCTTGCCGACGATGCGTTGCATGGTGGGCAGCAGGCGTTTGACGAGGTCTGCATTGTTCATCACGACGGGATAGCCTTTTTTGTAATCCATCTCGTAGCTTGCGCCGTGGGCCTGGGTGACGCCTTTGAGGGTGCGGTGCATGAGTGTGATGACTTTGTCTCGAAAGGCGGTGTCCATGGTGCGCACGGTGCCGGACATGGTGACTTCTTCTGCGATGATGTTCTCTCGGTCGCCGCCACTGATCATGCCTACGGTGATGACGAGGGGCTGCTGAGTGCTTGTCTCGCGGCTGCGGATCATTTGCAGGGCGCTGATGGCTTCTGCGGCTACGGCGATGGCGTCCACGCCGCGGTGTGGGGCGGAGCCGTGGGCCATGACGCCTTTGATCGTGATGTGGAAGCGGTCAGAGTTGGCGCTGCTGGCACCGATGTTCCAGCCGACTTGTCCGGCTTCGAGGTAGTGGACCTTGGAGTCATCGGATTCGCCAGCGGGCTGGAAGGCAGTTGTGCTGTGAAGGCCGAGCACGGCTTCGGGACGGGGATCTTCCATGGCACCTTCAGCGACCATGAGTTTGGCACCCCAGTCACCTTTGAAGGTGGCGGGCATGGCTTCTTCTGCGGGTTGGAAGAGGAATTTCACTGTGCCTTCGAGTTGGTCGCGATGTTTTGCGAGCAGCTCGGCGAGACCGAGGGCGACGGTGACATGCACATCGTGACCGCAGGCGTGCATGACGCCGGGGTTGCGTGAGCGATAGGGCTTGGAGCTGATCTGGCGGATGGGCAGGGCGTCCATGTCTGCGCGGACGGCGATGCAGCGGCCCTCGCTCTTGCCTTTGAGCAATCCAACGACGCCCGTGACGGCTACGCCTTCCTTGACTTCGAGTCCCAGTGCGCGGAGGCGGTCAGCGACGAGCTTAGCGGTACGCACTTCTTGGTTAGAGAGCTCGGGATTGGCATGGATGTCACGGCGGGTCTCGACGAGTCTGGGGAACATTTCGTTCACGGCGGCCTTGAACATCGCGTCACGGGTTTCGTCTGCGGTGAGCGTTGAAGAGAGAAGAAGGAGGGCTGCAGGGAGGATTTTCATGACGAAAGTGGAACACAGCGGCCCCATCTGCGGCAAGCGCCAAATCCGCTTCTTGCTGCGGTGTGCTGTGCTGCTACGGCTAGAGAGAGAATGAGTATGCGACGAAGACTGTTTGTAGCCACGGGCAATGCACACAAGACTGAGGAAATCGCTGCCATGCTGGGCGGTGACTGGCTGGTGGAGGATCTGCGCTCGCAGCCAGCGCTGGTGTCACCGGAAGAGAGTGGGACGACTTTTGAGGCGAATGCACGGATCAAGGCGGAGGCGGCAAGCCTGGCGCTGCCCGGTCTCTGGGTGCTCTCGGATGACTCGGGGCTGGAGGTGGATGCGCTGGGCGGTGAGCCGGGTGTTTATTCTGCGCGCTATGGTGGCGTGGGGGCGGGCGATGTGGGGAACCGTGAGAGATTGAAACGTGAACTGGCCGCTCTGCCACACGATAAGGCGGATGGCTGGGCGGCGCGTTTCCGCTGTTGCATGGCGGTGGCGCGGGACGGTGTGACGCTGGCGATTTTTCATGGTGCGGTAGAGGGGCGCATCATCGCCAGCGAACAGGGTACGGGTGGCTTTGGCTATGATCCGCTGTTCATTCCGGATGGGTTTGCGGACACGTTTGGCGTGCTGTCTGCGGAGACGAAAAATGAGCTCAGCCACCGGGCGCGGGCGCTGGTGCAGGTGGTGGGGTGGCTGGAGTCTGGGGGGGATTGAGTGCGGCGGTGCGGTGGGTGCTCCACCAGGCTTCTGCGGATTGCACGTCAAAGAGGGGCACGGTCATGCCGAAGGTGTGCCGCAGTGCGTGCTGGCACTCTTTGACGACGTCTAGGTCTTCGTCATTGCGAAGGGCTTTCATGAGGGCTTCGCCGGCTTCTTGGGTGCGCCTGCCGGTGAGGAGGACGGCGGCGCGTGCTCGTGTGGGCAGTGGTTGCTGAGGGTCGAGGAGCAAGGCGGCCAGATGAGCAGTCTCGAGTTTGTCATCGGTGGCGGCGGTGGATTGAGGGAAGTTTTTTTTGACGTCGATGCGGTAACCGGGCGGGAGTCGGGTGATGCCGTCGAGGTGGTTCTGTACGCGGGTGATTTCGGCGGCTGCGGCGTGCTTGAGCTGATCGAGAGCGGGTTCACGAAGGGCGAACCAGAGGCGGCGCATGGCGGTGGATTTGCCGGTGGCCATGACTTCGTCGGCGAGTAGGGTGAGGCGGTTGCGCTCTTTGAGGAGGATGAGCTCGTCGGTGAGTTCGTCTGCGGGGCTGGCGGGTGGGGTTTTCGGTGGTGTGTGGGTGGAGGGTTCGTTTTTGGCTTGGGTGGTGAGGGCGGCAAGTTGCTGGGAGGTCTGGCGTACGAGGGTGTCCAGTGTTTCGAGTCGGTGGGTGAGAGGTTCCAGGGCGGTGCGCAGCTTTGCATCGACGTCCACGACTGGCGGTGGGGGCTGGGGAGGGGCGGGCGCAGGGCGTGCGGTGAGTTCTGCCCGGAGGGCGGTCAACTCCTGTGCCATGGTGTTGAGGCGTGAGCGCATGGTGACGAGTTCTGCTGCATTGGTGGTGGCCAGTGCGGAGGTGTCTGCGAGTGTCTGGGTGAGATTGGCAGGGAGCTGGGCTGGTTTGTCACGGAGCATCTGGAGTGGTTGTTCGACGTTTTCACGATGGTATGAGCGTACGAACCAGAGGGTGAGTCCCAGTACGACGGCGGTGCTTAGGGCGCTGCCGAGCCAGATGGGGAATCCGGCGCTCTCCATGAGACCGTCTCCGCGACGCTCGGGTCTGTCTGGCAGTGGGGAAACTTCCTCGAAGAGATCCAGCGGTACGTCCCGTGATCCCTTGCGGGTGTTCTCCTGTCTGGAAGTGCTTGCGGCAGCTTCGACGGAAGACTTGGATTCGGGTTTGTCAGACTGCATGGATGGAGGATTATGAGCGGTGATGCAGAGTGATACGAGCAAAAAGACCGCAGCCCTGGGACGGGGTATCCTGCTCGAGCGTGTGTGCCGATGAAGAATCTCGACGACCACATTTTTGGCCTGTCAGTGCGAACGTTCGTGTGGACGGTGACGCTGGGCGTTCTGGCTTTGCTTTTTGTTTTCTGGCCTTACTCGCACTGGTCGTTTACGAGCCGGGCGAGCATTTTGGGCGGGCTGGTGCGTACGGTGTGGGATGACCCGGAATGGTTCTTCTGTATCTTTGTGCCGTTCCTAGTGGGCTGGCTGGTGTGGAAGAAGAGGGCGGAACTGGCGGCTCTGCCGCTAGAGGGGAGCTGGGCTGGGCTGGCTTTTGTGGTGGCGGGTCTGGTCTGCTACTGGATCGGTTACAAGGTGGACACTTCGTATCCCGGATATGCGGCGGCGCAGCTGATCGCGGCGGGTTTGATCATTCTGTTTGGTGGCTGGCGGTGGATGCGTGCGCTTGCGTTTCCGTGGCTTTTCCTGTTGTTCACGTGGCCGATGTATCCGCTGGAGGATCGCATTTCCTTTCCGCTGCGTATGGCGATGGCGAAGGGTTCGTCGGTGGCCATCAATTTGATTGGGATCGATGTGGTTCGTGAGGGGACTGCGATTTACTCAGCAGCGGATCCGGCAGCGGGGCTGAAGCAGGGTGAGCGGTTTATGCTGGATGTGGATGCTCCGTGCGCTGGGATGAGGTCCTTGTTTTCGCTGGTGATGATCACGGTGATCTACGCGTATGTTTCGCTCAGGGGCTTGAGGCAGCGGGTTATGCTGGTGTTGTGTGCGGTGCCGCTGGCCATGCTGGGGAATCTGGCGCGGATGATGTTGCTGGCGGTGGGCAGTGTGCTTTTTGGGGTGGAGGTGGCGGTGGGCCGGAACATCGACGGGCATCAGGAGATGAGTCTGTACCACGAGATGGCGGGGTATGCGGTGTTCGGCGTGGCGCTGGGGGGCATGTTTGCGATCGGCAGTCTGCTGGAGCGGCGTGGGGGGAAGAAGAAGCGGTCCGCTGCGGTGGAAGCTGCTGGAGTGCGTGGGGAGGCAGGGTCGGTCGTGGTGAGAGTGCTTGCGGTGGTGGGGCTGACGGGCTTGACGCTTCTGCTGTGTGGTATTGTTGGCGGGCAGCCGCCGCTGGGTGCGCCGGGTGTGGTAAAGGCGCTGCCGCTGCGCATTGGAGAGGTGCAGGGCTGGGAGGGGGAGGCAGATCAGCGTGAGACAAACATGTTGGCGGAGGATGTGCGCATTCTACGCAACCACTACATTCTGCCCAGTGGGGCGAACGTGACGATCTCGGTGGTGCTGAGCGGTGCGGAGCGGCGGAGCCTGCACCGGCCTGAAATCTGTCTTCCCGCGCAGGGCTGGAATGTGCTGGATGAGGTGGTGGTGGAGACGCCGGATCTGAAACACGGCTCGCAGGAGATGAAAATGGTGCGGATGTTGCGGGATTATGCGGGGCCGGATGGGGTACCGCGGCGTCTGCGGGCGCTGAATCTGTTTTTTTATGTCGGCTCACAGGGGGTGACGACGCCGGACTACTATGACCATGTGCTGAAGAGCTATCTCCACGCGCTGACGCGGAATGTGAACCACCGCTGGGCGCTGGTCTCGTTTTTTATGCCTTTCGCGGAGTCGGCTGTGGGGCAGGGTGATCCGATGGCGGAGCTGACGGCCATGGAGGAGTTGAGAGAGTTTGCCGGGCAGGCGGCTGCGGTGATCAAGCAGCGGGAAGACTAGAGGAAGGCTGGGGCTCAGGCGGCGTTGCCTTTTTTGGGCTTGTCGCCGGAGTTTTGCTGACGGCGGGGAGGGATGCGGTTGGGGGACTCGCTGCTGTTGTTGTCCTCAAGAATGGTGTCGTTGTAGAGGGGCTCGGCGTCTCCGGAAGAGACGGGTGGCTTGTCTGCGTAGGCTTGGTCAGACTGGTAGAGCTTGAGCCGCTCTTCGAACTCTTGTTTGAGCTTGGCGCGCTCTTCGTCGGTGATGTCTTTGTCTTGCTCCAGGAGCTTGAGAGAGCGCTTCTGCCAGACCATGGCCTCACTGAACTGACCGTTGCGTGCGAGGGCGGCGGCCATGGTGTCGATGATCTCATGCCGTTGCTCACCGGTCTGCATTTCGAGTGTCATGATGGCGTCTTTCGCCATCTCGGCGGCTTGGCTCCCGTTGTGATAGCGTTTCTCGGGGCATGTGGCGAGGAACCAGGCGAGGTCGTTTTTGGCCCAGGGATCCTGCGATACGGAGACGGCGCGACGGTACCAGGCGAGGCAGCGCTCGTAGTCCACGGGGACGCCGTTGCCGCCGTAGTAGAGGTAAGCAAGCTGACGCTGAGCATACGGATGGTCCTGCTTTGCTGCTTTGAGGAACCAGAGTGCCGCTTTGGCTGGGTTTTTGTCCACGCCATCGCCATTCACCAGTTTTGATGCGTAGAAGGCCTGCGCTGGGGAGAAACCTTTGGATGCGGCTTTTTGTGCCAACTCGGTTGCTTTCACGGGGTCTTTCTTCACGCCACGGCCGTTCTGGTGGAGCATGGCGAGGCTGAACTGGGCGTCTGGCAAGTCGGCAGCGGCTGCCTTTTCGTACCAGGAAGCGGCCTTTTCGTAGCTCTGATCCACGCCCTGTCCCTCCTCATACAGTGCTCCGAGGGCGTGCATGGCCTTGGTGTGGCCGCCGCCTGCTGCTTTCTCGAGCCAGCGAATGCCTTCGAGGGGGTTCTTTTTGACGCCCTCGCCGATGGCCAGGCGGATGCCGAGCTGGAACTGGGCTTCGGCATCACCGGTCTCGGCCTGAGCGCGGAGGCCGTCCTCAAAGGCTCCCCCCCGGCCGAAGTCGAATCCGGGAGGCTGATTTTGTGCACCTGCCGTCAGGGGCAGTGTGGCCGCGAGGAGGAGCGAGAAGAGGCGGGCTGGCGTGTTCATGTCCAAATCTAAACGTCCGCCGATGCGAGTTCCAACGCAAAAGGCCGGGGAAAACCCGGCCTTTTGAAAAAAGAAGGTGTGGTTCTAGTGTCTGAGAAGACTATTCAGCGGCCACAGGGGCGTCGGCGGAGGGCTTGTGGTTGACGAAGCGGAAGCGGATTTTCCCACGCTTGGCAGCAGCACGCGCCTTGCGCTTGGTGCGCTCTTTCGGCGTTTCGTGGGAGCGCAGGCGACGGACCTCTTCAAGGATGCCTTCCATCTCAAGCTTGGTCTTGAGACGCTTCAGAGCACGGTCAACTGGCTCACCTTTGCGAACGGAAACTTCAGGCATACAAAAATAGAATGGGTGGAAAAAGGGCCGGGAAGGTAGGGTGCAGGAGCCGGACGTCAACCCGGAAGTTCATTTTTGATTTTGCCTTTTCCTTGGGACGGGTGTGTTCTTGGCATGGTGAGGCCGGTTTTTTGGTTTGGGGTAACCAAGCAAGGAACTGAGAGGCACTTAACGGGCGGGATCCAGCCTGACACCGCCTGACATGATGGGCGTGACGGCGACACCGGGCACGGCGAAGTGGGAGAGGGTGAAGGCGCCGTGGCCGGTGCTGCCGTGAACGGGGTGGGTGACGATGATGCCGTGGAAGGTGAGGGGTCTGGTGACTGGAAGTAGGGTGGTGGGGTGGGTGTCTTTGAGGGTGGCGGTGCCTGTGAAGTAGCCGGTGCTGTTGGTGACGAGGAGAGTGGTGCTGCGTGGGTTTGGGGTGGATGGAGCTTTGGTGGTGGTGCCGTTGGTTTTAATCTGGGTGATGAGGTCTGGGAGCGGCGGGATCATCTCGCAATCAAAAGGGGTGAAGGTGAGAGAGGCGTTGTCGGCCTCGTTTGGAAGGCTCATGACGACGGGGCCGATGGCTGGTGGGGGGATGTAGCGTGAGCCGTGTACGGTCAAGGGGAGGGGCGAGAAGCCGGAGGGATAGGCGCGGCCGGTGTGAGGCAGCCGGGACCAGAGGAGACTGTCGGCGGTGAGTGTGGCGTCTGGATTTCCTGGAAGTGCACCTGGTAGGACTTCGAGTAGCCCGTGGATGGAACCGCCTCTGGTGTAAAGCACGTTGCATACGAGCACCTTGTTGGCAGTGGAGATGTGGCCGGCGCTGGAGAAGCTGGTGCCATCCGGTAGCCGCCCGATGAGGTTGAGCGTGCCAGAAGTGGCCACGGTGAAGGAGGCGTAGCCGGTGCCCTGTGGGATGACTTCTGCGTTGTGTGGCGAAGGTGGTGGGGAAAGGTGGAGGGTGTAGTAGCCGCGCTGCCCTTCGGTGGCGGGGAATCTGCGCCATGCGTCGAAGGAGACGGTGACTGCTGGATTGGTAGAGTCTGTGAGAGTGGCGCCGACGATGCGGCCGGTGCTGCCGTCGATGGAGAAGTTGAGAAGGAGCGTGGAGTTGCCCACGCGTTTGACGATGGTGGAACAGGAGACGATGTCTGAGCCAATTTGGGACTGGAGAAGGCCGGTGAAGGTATGTTTGATGCCGCCGAGGGCGATTGAGCCGCTGCATGAACCGGAGGGGAGAGTGGTGAGGTCAAAGCGGCCGCCGAGCAGCAGGGTGAGTGGGTCATGCCTGGGAATGAGTCCGATGAAGGTGCCCACGGCATTGGGCGGCAGGGCGTCAACGAAGAGTTGAGTGGCCATGGTGTGTTTTCCGCGGGCGTTGGAGGCGGTGATGGTGACGTTGTAGGCGGTGGATTTGGAGGCGGTGGGTCTGCCGTAAATGACGCCGGTGATGGGGTGGATCTGAAGGCCTGCGGGCAGACCGACTTGGCTGAAAGAGGAGGGGGTGCGGGCGGGATCTAGGTCACGCGGCACTTCGTAGCCTGGTGCTCCGCCGTCTGGATCATACACTGCACCGACGCGTGCTGCGCCAAGCGGATTAGCCGGTGAGATGAGGGGTGGTAGGGAGATGAGTTTCAGTACGTTGGTTCCGCCGTTTACGTCTCCCGCAGTGCTGGTGACTTTGCAGGTGTAGTCTCCCGCATCTGGGGCGGCGAGCGCGTTGATGGTGAGGGTCTTGCCGGTAACGCCGGAGTATTTGGTGCCGTTGCTCAACGGGGTGGCTCCTTTGTGCCAGCGGAAGGTCTGGCCGGTGCCGGCGGTGACTACGGTAAAGGTGGTGCTGGTGCCAAGGTTCAGGACTCGGGTGACGGCCATGGTATCCACGACGCCGAGAGTGGCGGAAGCGCTGGTGGCGCTGCTGCTGCCGCTGGTAGCCACGCAGTGGTAGGCTCCTGCAGAGGTGAGCTGGACGTTGGTCAAGGTCAAGGTGGGGCCCGTCTGGCCGGGAAGCAGTTCGGGGCCTTTGAACCATTGCAAGGTCGGGGCGGGTGATCCCTGGACGACGACGCTGAACACGGCGGTGTCGCCTACGTTGACAAGCTGTGGAGCGGGATCGGTGATGCCTGGAGGTACCTCGTTGTCCACGATGGTGACGGTATGCGAGGCAGCAGCCGCGTTCAGGATGGCACCGCTGATGGCGGAGAGCGTGAGTGTGATGGTCTCATTTCCTTCCGTGTGGCTGTCGTCCAGGATGGTCAAAGGAATCTGCAATGTGGTAGCACCTTCTGGAATGAGTACGGAGGTGCTGACTATGAAGTCTTGCCCGCTGGTGGCGGTGCCGGAGAGAAGCAGCGTGGCGGTGACGTCGCTTGTGGCATCTGGGCCTGTGAGTTGTATGCTTATTTGGTGGTCGCCGGCGTCTTCAGCCACGCTGGAAGAGCTGCTGGTGAATCCGATGACGGGTGCGTTGCTTGGGGCATCCAGGATGGTGACGGTACTCACGGCGCGGCTGCCGAGGAAGGCACCGCCGAGGGGTGTGCTGAGTTGGACAGAATAGGTCTCACCGGACTCGGCGAGGGCGTCCATGGCGGCGTTGAGCGGGATGCTCTTGGGTGAGGTGTCGCCGCTGGCCCAGGTGAGCGTGCCTTGGATGGTGGTGTAGTCTGCGCCGTCCAGAGCGCTGCCGGGGACGGAGTGAAAGTGTACCGAGATGGCACCCTGTGAACCGCCAACGCGATGAACCAGTATCGTGTCTGCGGATGACTCGGTGACGCTGGCAGCAGAGCTGGCGAACTCGATGACTCCGGCGCTCTCTCCGGAGATGCCGGAGGTGAAACGGCGTACGTAGTCGGTGGGGTTGATGCCATCCCACATGCCAGCAAGGAGCTGGTTGTCTGGCTGTAGCAGGGCAAGGCCCACTCCGGTGGCTCCGGTGTGGTTGGCTACAAAAGTTGTGTCTCTGGCTCCAGTGGGCAGGTACCGGACGAGGCCTTTGAGCGCGGTGGCGCCCGAGGCGGAGGTGAAGAAGCCTGCAACGGTGATCTTGCCGTCTGGCTGATAGACGAAGTTTGAGACCTCGATGTAACTGCCACCTGCGAGACCGGCTCCCACGGCGGTGACGAAGGCGGAGTCGTTGGTGCCGTTGTCGTTGAGCCTTGCCATGCGCCGTGCGGTGGCACCATTGAAGGAGGTGAATTGTCCGCCCACGAGCACTTTGCCATCTGGCTGAACGGTGATGGCGGAGACGACGGTGTCCGAAGTGCCGTCGCGAGCGCCCTGGGGTGCGCTGAAGCTGGTGTCCAGTGTGCCGTCTGCCTTGATGCGCATGATGCCGGAGCTGGTGCTGGAGGAGTTGAAGAATCCGCCCACCAGGATGGCGAAGTACGGCGCGCTGGACGTGGGGCAGATGGCGATACTGCGTACGCCGTTGGCGGTATCGTAGAAGTTTGTTAGATTGTCCATATCCTGGAAACTTGTGTCCAGGCTGCCGTCTGGGTGGAGGCGGGCCATGCACTTGCGCGGCGTGCCGTTCCAGGTGGTGAACTGCCCGCCTACGAGTATTTTGCCGTCCGGCTGGACCACGATGCAGTTGATGCCGCGCCCGGCGTTGGCAGGCACATTTGGGCCCGTGCCTGGATTGAATGTCGTGTCCAACGTGCCATCGACATTTAGCCTGGCTAAGAAGTTGCGGTTGCCGCCGCGGATGGCGGTGAACTTGCCGCCGACGAGGATTTTTCCATCTGGCTGGCGAGCCACGGCACCTACGGGCAAGGCATTGGCACCGGCTCCCTGCTCGAAGCTCTGGTCCACCGTGCCATCCGGGTGGATGCGTACGATGCCATCTGAGAACATGGCACCGTAGGCGGTGAAGTATCCGCCGATGACGGTCCTGCCGTCGGGTTGCGTCACCATGTCATAGATGCTGCCGTAGATTTCTTCATGAGCAAAGGTGGAGTCCACGGCGCCGGGGTCATTGATGCGGACGAGGGTTTGATTTCCGTGAGAGAGGACGCAGTTCACCGGATCGCTCAGACGGATAGTGAAGGTCTCTGGGGTTTCTGCGACTGAGTCCGCAGTGATGGGAACGGTGATGGTGCGGGTGGTGGTGTCTCCAGCGGCCCAGTTCAGCTCGCCGCTTGTGCTGGTGAAATCTGCGGCTCCTGCGGTGCCGGTGAGGGTGTTGTAGTCCACGCTGATGGCACCGGCGCTGCTGCCGCGGCGGTACACTTTGAGCACTGCGGCTCCGGCTTTCTCGTCCACCGCCATGACGGGCGCTTCCAGGACCACGCGGGACTGGAACTGGATGGCGATGTCGATGTAATCATGCGGTGCCGTACCGCCTTTGGCGGTGACCTGGAAGGAGACTCCGGCTGCGGCGTCATTGAAGGTGGAGCCGACTTGCAGCGGGGCATTGGAGGCGTCGTCCAGTGGTGTGGTGTCGATGAGGTCGCTGGCTACATTGGTTCTGTAGCCCCAGTTCAGACAGGCGCCGTTGGCTGCTGCGGAGTGGGTGGAGTGGCCGGTGTATTTGGAGCGGAAACTGATCCAGTACTGCCGAGTGCCATCACGGTCCAGATAGAAGGTGAGGGGGTTCGCCATGGAGGCATCTGGATGGTCGTAACGGTATAGCCGGTAGGTGCCTGATGTGGTGATGGACTGTACTGCGGAGTTGGGGAGCCAGCCGAGGCGGGAGAGGAACCAGGTATTGGGATGATCTGGCATGGTGGTGGGGTTGAATGGGCCCTCTCCCATGACGTCGAACACGTCACCGTACTCTAAGGATTCGCCGTTGAGATCGACCGGGTTGGTGGAGCCTATGGGTGGCATCCAGAGGTTGGCGTGGCGCAGACCGTAGGTGTGAAGGAGTTCGTGGCTTACGGTTCCGAGAGTGAACCAGGCGTTGTTCCAGATGAACTTGCCCCCCAGATCGGCGAGGCCTGACCAGGTCCATTTGTTTCCCGTGATGCCAAAGGTGTCGGCGAATACAAGGATGACGCGATCGTAGTTGTTGTGGTTGAAGCCCGAGGCAGCTGCCTTGGTGAGGGCGGCATTCTTGATGCCGTTCACGTTGTCGTTCTTTGCGTAACTGGCGAGCGTGCCAGTGAGACGTTGCAGCGGGGTGATGGTGATGGTGCCAAGCTGGGTGTTGCTGTATGAGACGGTTTGGAGGAAGGGGGCCACCTGATTGACCATGCGGTTGCTTAGGTAGGAGGAGGTCATTTGAAGACCTGACTCTTCATCGACAGGGACTCCTGGTGCGTCGCTGAAGTCTGCCACGATCACCAACACGCTCTTGGTCCCAGTGGTATGTGCGGAGGGTGCGAAGGTGGGAGCGGTGTCGGAGTTCGCATTACCTCCTGCGGCCTCGGTGAAGTTTTCTCGGGTGTGATATTGCGCTTGGAGCGTGTCGGCTAGGGTCTTGGCGTGCTTTTGGCAGCAGACGGGGTAGTAGCGGTTGCCTATCTCCACGACGCGCGTGGCGGGAGATGTGGGGTTGGATGCAGTCGCATGTTCGGCGATGGTTTGGGCTTCTTCGAGAACGGCTGCGGGGGGAACTTCCTCCATGGAGAGGATGCGGGCGCTATCCTCCCTGATGGCGGCGAGTTTGCCGAGTCGGATGCCGCTCAGCGGGGTGTCATAAATGGTTTGTTGCTCGGTGCGGCGACCATGAACGAAGGCTTCCCAGGCGCGGTCCCCTACCCGAAGCTCTCTGTAAACGGTGCGTCTGGGGAGGAAGCCTGGTCGGGGCACTGCGGCTACGAGTGCGAGATCGCCCTGGACGGAGAAGTTCTCCTCAATCAATGACTCAAATGCTGTGGGCAGTGTTTTGCGGCTGGAAGTGGGCAGCGCCTTGGCCAGTGCGGTCTGCGGATCGGACTCCATGAGCTTCAACATGGCGTCTCGCCTCTTCTCGGCGAGCGTAAGGCCGACGGTCAGGAGATCGGTTGCTTGGCTGGTGGTGATATGAAGGGCGTGCTGCTTCAGCCAGGCGTCAAAGGCTGCAAATGGATCCGTTTCCTTGCTCTGGGAGGGAACAGCGGCGCTTGAAGGGAGGGGCTCTGGAGAGGGCGAGGTGATGGCAGGAGCAGGGGCGTCAACTGGCGTTGGGAACGGCTCGTGCTGCGGCAGACTCACGGCGATGAGTGCGGTGAGGAGGCAGAGGGGAAGGGCAAGAGCTTTGAGGGAGAGCCGATGCATGGGGGTGGAAGCGAGGGAGCAGCCGAGGTTCAGTTACTATAAATACCATAATAACATGATTGTGTGGGGCTGGCTAGGGAAAGGTTGCGCCAGATTCACAATGAGGCCACTGCGGGGCGGGCCGCCTTACTTCCACCAAGTGAGCCAGTTTTTCCGACCGGGGTGATTGGGATGCGCCACAGTGACGATGGGGCGTGGGCGGATCTTGGGCTTGAGGCTGGTGGTGACGGGAGACTTGGGGGCCAGCGCTTCTTCTTGCGCGGGCTCAGCGTCGGATGCTGGGGCGGCATCTGCCTGCTGAGTTTTGGCTAGGCTGGCGAAGAGTTCTGCGGCGCTTACGAGGGGTACGGACGGCGGCGCGGTGGGTGGGTTGGCTGGTGGGGCTACGGGTGCAGGCGCTACGCGGGCCTCGGGGAGCACGGTGAAGGGGCGAGGAGCTTCAGGCTCGGCTTGCGGTGCGGCGCTGACTTCGGGTTCCGATTCCAGAGCTGTGGGAGGATTTGGGACGGGAGCAGACTCAAGCGCCGTGTCTGCAGGGGTTTCGTCGCTGAAGGCTACCTCAGGGGCCAGTGCTTTGAGCAGTTCTGCCATCTTTTCGCTTGTGAGCGGGAAGGCGAGTGGAGCGGATGTGGGCTCTTCAACCGCTGCGGGAGGGTCAGGCTCAAAACTGACCATGTCTGGGATATCACCGCCGAGTGCGAGCGGTGGGACGTAGGCTTCCGTGGGTTGGCTGGGCGATGTGGATGGGATTTCCGCAGTGGCGTCCAGCACTCCGGACTCCAGCAGGGCGTCGTTCAAGCGGGAAGGTTCCTCATTGGCGAGGACGGGGAGTGGTTCGACTGAAAGGAGCCAGGGGTTTTCCGCTGCGGTGGTCAAAGGGTGGGCGTTGGCAGGGAGGTGAACTTCAGGAAGATGGGGCAGAGGATCAGCCATCCAGAGCGGCGAGGCGCTGCTTGGCGCACTTTCTTCTGTGGGAAGCTGGAGGGGCTGACTGGCAGGTGGTTGCTCGGTTTCGGCTCTGGCTGCCACTTGGGGCTGTTCAGGCTGGGAAGCTGGAGGCGGGGCCTCGGAGGCTGCGGGTCCAGAGGTGGGTTCTTCAGCCAGGACGGCGATAGGGCGCTCGCCTGTGATGGGACTCACCTCATTCGATGGGTACGGAGGCGCAATGTGAGGCTGGACTTGAGTGGGCGGCGCGGCTGCAAGTTGTGACTGGGCTTCACGGGTTACTGCTGGGGGTGCGGCTTTCTCTGCGACTGGTGGGCGGATGCGACACCAGTCCGCTTGTGCGGGCTGCGGTGCTTGCTGTCTAACTGGAGGCCTGCGGAGCAGTCGATAGGCGGCTGTGCCTGCGGCTGCCAGCAGTGCAAGCTTGCCGAGCGGCGTCCTGGCGGCGGCCACACCCACCAGCGCGGCTGCTGCCGCCAGAAGAGGGGCAGGGCGGCCTGGTGTGGAGGGTGTGCGCACTGGTGCGGGCATAATGAGAAAGATTAACTTCCAAAGATATTTGAGAGAAGGCGGTTAATCAATGGTTTTTCCAATAAAATATGAATATTCATTTAGGATCCGGCTTTCCGTGGGTCGGTGTGGCCTCGCTCGGCGCGGCTTTTACCTGCCAGTTTTCGTCAAAGAAGTCCGCTGCGACCACTGCGCCTGCGGAGTCGGCAGTAGGCGGGCTGGTGATGTTGAGGATGGCCCAGTCTGGGAGCTTTGGATTTTGGAGGGAGTTCGTGCGGTCGTGGGCCTCACGGAAGGTCAGTCCGGAGTTGATGATGATGTATTTGGAAGGGCTCATCGGATTGGGGTGGCAAAGGACGGGTATGTGAGATGAGGCGTTGGCCTGGTGAGTTCCAATTTTGACCACACTGTCATCCCAAGTGAGCACTTTGCGGATGGCCTTGGTGGTGAGGAGCTTTTGCAGGAAGGTGTTGGTTTTTGGGGTGCCCCAGATGACGAGATGCGCATCCTCGGCGTCGCGGTCCGTGAGTTGGTCTGCCCGTCGCACGAGGGGGTCGCCGCGCATGAGAGAGCGCCAGCGTTTGAGAAAGTGGGCGGCTTCGGCCCGGGACCATTTGTCTGCAGCGGAGTCGTCCCCGGGCAGATCCGGCAGCACGATGACGAAGCGGGATTTGAAACCATCGTCGATGGGTCCCTGGAGGCCTGGCTTTTTGGGAACGGAGCCAGCGGTGCCGCGCGCGGGTTCCGACCATGACCAGAGTGCTCTTCCGCTGCCTGAGCGGAGGCCTGGTTCTTCTCGCCCGTTGAGGATGACTTTATCCACGCCCTGGGGGAGTAGCAGGGTCAGGGCGCTGACGTTGTGGGTGGTTAGCTGCACTTGGTTGTTCTGCTTGTCCCAGATGGCATCAGCGCGTGCGTCTTCCCAGTGGTGGGAGAGGCCGGTGACGGCGAGCCAGTGCATCTTTGAATAGGCCAGCGTTTGAGTCTGGAGGCTGATTTTCTCTGGCCAGATGACGCGGCCACTCTGGACGTGGTTGTGGATGGCGGCCTGTACTTCCTTGATGACCTCTGGGTGGTATTTGTGCCCCATGCCGGGTCCGATGAAGTGTGGTGGCTTCAGACCCTCAGCGCCGAGCACTTGCATCATGTACTCCGCTGCATCACGCTGGGTATCGGTCTCGCCTGAGTAACAGACTAGGGGTAGGTTGAGGAAGTTCCGCGCGTAGAGAGGTACGTCGTAAACGCCCCAGAGCTTTTGCTCATACCATGGGGGAAACTTCTCTGGGGTGAGTTTCTGGTAGCGCTTCACATCCACGAAGCCAGCTCCGGCATGAACGCAGGCCCACTGGTCTGCGAAGTGTGCCCCGAGGTGCCAGGCCCCGGCGCCCCCCATGCTGAATCCTGCGAGTGCGATGCGGTTTTCATCGATGTTAAAGCGTGCCACGGCGTCATCACGGCACTCGAACACGTCTGTTTCGCCGGCGCTTTTCCAGCCGTTGCAGTAGCGGCCGAAGGGGTGGATGATGATGGTGCCGGGTGGCTGGAACTGTCCGGGCTTTTTGGCGTTGAGGCGTGAATGGACGAAGTTCAGATCTGTGGTGGTGTCTCCGCGTCCGTGGAGCCAGATCCACATGGGCACTGGGGGCTTGCCCTTTCCAAACTCAAGTCCCTCGGGTATCTCCACGCCGTAGGGCTGTGGGGAGTCGTCTATTTTGGAGTAGAACCCTAGGACCTTTTGGCCGCTGCCTGCGAGCCAGGGGGTGCGGTCTGCCTTGAGAGCGGTGATGCGGAGTTCCGCTTCATCGAGCAGTGCTTGTGCCTTCTTGAGGGAGTCCTCTGGCTTTTTGTCAAACCATTCTTCGAACTCCAGGGCGTAGCGCACTGCTTTGAGAAAGATGTCTGCATCAGCCGCGCGCTCGTGGTTTTTGACTTTTGCGAAGTCGGCGGATAGATGGCTGAGTCGGGTTTGCAGCGGGGGCAGAGAGTCTGGGGGAAGCACCACTGTGGGCTTGGGTGGGAGGGAGCCGCGGAAGGAGGCGGTGGCCCCATCTGCACGCAGTTGTGCCAAGAGAGGAGCAGACACGGAAAGCGTGGCCAGCAGGACGGTAGTTCGAAGCATAGTGGCAGTGGCTAACGTGACGAAGCGGCCCGGTTTGTCGCGGAACCGGGTAAACGAACGGGATGCGGGCGGTGTTTCGTCAGGCCATGATGCCTTTGACGAGCTTGCCGGCCACCCCGGTGAGGCGGACATCGAGACCCTGGAACTTGGTGGTGAGGCGGTGGTGGTCGATGCCGAGAAGGGCGAGCATGGTGGCGTGCAGATCATGCACGTGAACGATGTTCTCGACTGCACGGTAGCCGAGTTCATCCGTAGCTCCCCAGGTGATACCTGGTTTGATGCCGCCTCCGCAGAGGAAGTTGCTGAAGGAGAGGATGTGATGATCCCGCCCAGTTCCCTGGCCCATGGGTGTGCGGCCAAACTCTCCGCTCCAGAGGATGAGTGTGTCATCGAGCATGCCGCGTTCCTTCAGGTCGGTAATCAATGCGGCGGTGGCCTGATCCACATCCTTTGCGGCGCTGGTGAGGCCGTCCTCGATGCCGCCGTGGTGATCCCATGCGCGATGGTAGAGCTGGATCATGCGCACGCCGCGCTCTGCGAGGCGGCGTGCGAGAAGGCAGTTGGAGGCGTAGGTGCCGTCTCCGGGTTCCTTGATGCCATATTTTTCCAGTACGGCGGGCGGTTCCTGTTTCATGTCAAGCAACTCGGGCACGCTGCTCTGCATTTTGAAAGCCATCTCGTATTGAGCGATGCGGGTGGCGATCTCTGGATCATGCTGCTCTTCTGCTAGGAAGCCGTTGAGGCGCTGAACTTCCTCCACCACCTGGCGCTGGGTGCTCTGGCAGACGCCTTCGGGATTGCCGATGTAGTGCACGGCGTCTCCGCGTGACTGGAACTGAATGCCCTGGTACTTGCTGGGGAGCACCCCGCTGCTCCACTGCCTGGCGGAGATGGGCTGCTGGCCTGTTTTGCCGGCAGAGGTGAGCACGATGAAGCCGGGCAGGTTTTCGGTTTCTGAGCCGAGGCCGTAGGTGAGCCATGAACCCATGCTGGGGCGGCCTTTGATGATGGAGCCGGTGTTCATGAAGGCGTGCGCCGTGTCATGATTGATCTGCTCTGTCTGCATGGAGCGGATGATGCAGAGGTCATCTGCTATGGCACCGATGTGCGGGAAGAGTTCACTGATCTCAGCGCCGGACTGGCCCCACTTTTTGAAGTTGGTGAACGAGCCGCGGGCTTTGAGTTCGGTGCCCTGAAGCTGGGCGAGCTGCTGACCTTTTGTGAACGACTCCGGGAAGGGCTTGTCGTGCAACTCCTTGAGCTTGGGCTTCCAGTCCAGTGTCTCGAACTGGGAAGGGCCGCCTGCCATGCAGAGGAAGATGACGCGTCTCGCCTTCACTGGCAGGTGCGCTTGCTTGAGTGCGCCGTTCCAATGATCTGGCTTCTCCAAGCCTTTGGCTGCACCAAGTGCGGAGTCGTGAAGCATGGCGTAGGCCATGCCGCCGATGCCGTAGGCGCTCTGGTGCAGGAAGGAGCGACGTGAGTGATGAAGGGGAAGCGAGGGGTTCATGGTGGAGTGTCAATATTTCGTAATCGTCTCCTGGGCATTCAGCAGCACTCGGCATACTTGGGTCCATGCGGCGAGTTCGGGTGCGGGAGCAGTGGAGGCGGTGGCGATGCCGACTTTGATGAGTTTGTCCGCATCTGCCGGATTGGATTTGTAGTGTTCACGCTGCGTGGAGAGGAAGGTGGTGAGGCTCTGGACTTCCTTGGGTTTGGGGTCGCGGGACCATGCGAGTCGCGAGGCAATCTGCAGACGGCGATTGTCATCGGTGCCTTCACGAAGAATGCGGTCTGCGAACACACGCGCCGCCTCGACGAAGGTGGGATCATTCAACAAAGTGAGCGCTTGTTGTGGTGTGTTGCTACTGGTGCGGATGGCGGCGCATTCATCGCGTGCTGGGGCGTCGAAGTTGGCCAGCATGGGGTGCAGGAAGGTGCGCTGCCAGTGCATGTAAACTCCGCGACGCCACTGGGTGCGATCCGTGTCGGCTATGTAGTCGCGATCTGGGAACTGAAGGGCGGCGTAGTAACCGGCGGGTTGATAGGGCTTGGCGCTGGGGCCGCCGATTTCGTCCAGGTTTAGCAAGCCGGCGATGGAGAGTGCATTGTCACGAATGAACTCGGCGTCGAGGCGGCGGGGGTTTTGGGAGGCGAGTAGGCGGTTGGCGGGATCGATGTCCTTGAGTTCGGGCCTTAGGCTGCTGCTTTGTTGATAGGTGGCACTGGTGACGAGGAGGCGGATCATGTGCTTCATGTCCCAGCCGCTGGCTCGAAACTCGGACGCCAGCCAGTCAAGCAGTTCGGGGTGTGAGGGTGGTTCGCCTTGTGAGCCGAGGTCATCCAGCACGGCGCTGAGCCCTTGGCCAAAGAACTGCTGCCAGAGCCGGTTCATGACGGTGCGTGCGGTGATGGGATTTTCTTTGGAAACGATGTAGGTTGCCAAGTCGAGACGGTTCAGCTTTCTGTCGGCGGTGCTTTCGATACGACCGGGAAGGAAGGAGGGAGTGGCTGGGAGGACGACGGGACCCGTCTCATCCTGCCAGTTTCCGCGAGGAAGCACTCGGATGGTGAGGGGCTTGTCTGTGGCTTTGGTCACGAGTGTCCAGGCGCGTCCTTCATTCCAGGAGCGGAGATCTTTGGCCAGCTGGAAGGTCTTAGCCGCAGCGGCTGTGTCCGGTGTGGTGCTGGCGAGCCAGGCGTCGTGGATGATGCGCTTCTGAGCATCGGTGCGTGAAGAGGCTGGCTCTCGAAGGGCGGCTGCCAGGTCTGCCTGGAGCGTGGCGGTGGAAGATGGGGCAGCCAGCGGGGAGAGGGAGATGCGGAAGGGGCGCTTGCTGGATCCGGTGAAGGTGAACACCAGTGTGTCGCCCGGTTGGGTGGTGATGGGGCTGGCAGGCAGCCAGACGCTGCGCATGGGTTTGGTTTGCTCGTGACCGGGTAAGGTCCAGCCGCCCTCGATGCCCATGATTTCAGCTCCGTCCTTGTAGGTGGAGGATTTCAGTGTGGCGTCTGCCATGGCAAAGGGGACTTTGCGTTCTTTGCCGTTCGCTGGACGCACGGCGAGGCTGACGGCGAGCGAAACGGGTTTTTCAGGCGGTGACTGTTCTTCGAAGACTTCTATCTGCACTGCGGCCACGGTCCATGATTCGGGTGGTGGAAGGGCGACCTCCAGTGCCTCGTTTTTGCCGGGCGCTTTTGCAGGGTGGATGATGGCGTCTTGTTTCACCTCCAGCGAGGTACCTTTTGCGGGTTTGCCGTTGGCGAGCATTTGCGCTACCGGCTGTGGAGATAGCCAGCCGGAGGGATTCTCTTTGACAAAGGCAGACATGGATTGCAGCCAGGTCTCACTCACCTTTGGGTGCTTGCTGCGGAGGGAGTGGAGATGCTGCTCCAGCGCTGCGAGCGCGGCCTCATGTCGTTTTGCCAGGTAGGGGCTCTTGACCTGCATTTCCGGGGGGAAGGGGAAGTCGTTGTTGAAGCCTGCCAGCTCTGGCTCGGGGGTGTAACGGTAGTCACTGTAAACGCCCCATTGTTTGACGTCGGCGAAGAAGGCTTGCAGCTCGTAGAAGTCTTGCGCCTTGATGGGGTCGAACTTGTGATCGTGGCACTCGGCACAGCCAAACGTGCTGCCGAACCACGCGGCGGCGACGGAGCGCACGCGTTCTGCCCCATATTTGGCGAGGTATTCTTTTGGCTGTGCACCGCCCTCACGGGTCATCATGTTGAGCCGGTTGTAACCTGTGGCCACGAGCTGCTCTTCCTTCGGACTAGGCAGGAGGTCGCCTGCGAGCTGCTCGATGGTGAACTGGTCGAAGCGTTTGTTGGAGTTGAAGGCGTTGATGACGTAGTCCCGGTAGGGGAAGATGCGCTGGTTTTGATCGCCGTGGAAGCCGACGGTGTCGGCGTAGCGTGCGATGTCTAGCCACCATACGGCCATGCGCTCTCCGAAGCGGGGAGAGGCCAGAAGCTCGGTGACGAGATCATCGTATGATTTGCTTCCTGAGGCAAAGGCGGCGACGGACTGCGGTGAGGGCGGAAGCCCAGTGAGGTCCAGCGAGAGGCGGCGTGCGAGTTTTGACTTCTCGGCCGGGGAAGAGGGCTGAATGCCTTTTTCCGAGAGCTTTTGGCGGACAAAGGCGTCCACTGGATGCCCCTGCGCCGGTGGAGCAGGCCGTGTAAGCGGCGCGTAGGCCCAGTGGGGCTCGTAGTGTGCACCTTCTGCCACCCATTGTCTGAGGAGCGCTTTTTGACGTGGGCTGAGGGGTTTGTGTGCCTTCTCCGGTGGCATGGGGTCACCCTCATCAAAGATGCGCGTGATGATCTCACTCTGCTCTGGTTTGCCAGGTACGATGCCGGGCAGGCCGCTTTCGGAGGCTTTCAGTGCTTCTTCACGAATGTCCAGACGCAGTCCAGCTTCACGTGTCTTGGGATCGAACCCATGGCAGTGGAAGCAGGTGTCCGACATGATGGGCCGGATGTCGCGGTTGAACGAGATCTTCGCAGGCAGTGGCGGGTCTGCGGCGTGCAGGAGAGGTGCCGAGGCGAGCAGTAGAGAAGTGGGGATGAAGAACCGTGACATGAGAGTTTGCCATTTTAATACGTTTCTTGGGTGTTCGGTCATGCCAGGATCTCCTTCACCACTTTGGCGTGCTCTACGCCGGTGAGGCGGAAATCCAGTCCCTGATGGCGGTAGGTGAAGCGCTCGTGCTCGATGCCCAGGAGGTGCATGACGGTGGCGTGCAGGTCGCGGACGTGGACGGGGTTTTCCGCGACGTTGTAGCTGAACTCATCTGTGGAACCGTGGGTGATGCCGGGTTTCACGCCGCCGCCGGCCATCCACATGGTGAAGCAGCGGGGGTGATGGTCGCGGCCGGCCTCTGGGCTGTCCCACTGCCCCTGGCCTGCCACACCGCGCCCGAACTCGCCCCCCCAGATGACAAGCGTCTCGTCCAGCAGTCCACGTTGCTTGAGGTCCTTGATGAGTGCAGCGCTGGGCTGATCGGTATCGCGACAGCGCGCCGTGCACCAGCTTGGCAGTCGGCTGTGGTGATCCCAATCTGGGTGAAAGAGCTGGATGAAGCGCACGCCGCGCTCGGCGAGGCGACGTGCGAGGATGCAGTTGGCGGCGTAGCTGCCTGCGCGGCGTGAGTCAGGGCCGTACATCTCGAAGACGTGCTCTGGTTCGCCGCTCAGGTCCGTGAGTTCGGGCACGCTGGCCTGCATGCGGTAGGCCATTTCATACTGACGGATGCGGGTGGTGATCTCTGGGTCGTTCGTGTGCTCGAAGCGCATCTGGTTTAGCTCCGCGAGGCCGTCCAGCATCCCGCGGCGCAGATGTCTTGGAAGTCCGTCGGGGTCGCTGAGATAGAGCACAGGGTCTTTGGAGTTGCGCAGCTTCACGCCTTGATAGCGGGATGGCAGAAACCCGCTGCCCCAGTAGTGATCGTAGAGCGGTTGGTCGCTTGGGCGTTGCATTTTGGAGATGAGCACCAAGTAGTCCGGCAGATTCTTGTTCGTGCTTCCGAGGCCATAGCTGACCCACGAGCCCATGCTTGGGCGTCCCGGCAGTTGATGCCCGGTGAGGAACTGCGTCATGGCCGGGGCGTGGTTGATCTGGTCTGTGGTCATGGACTTGATGAAGCACACGTCGTCTGCCACGGTCTGAAGGTGAGGCAGCCACTCGCTGATGGTGGCTGCGCTTTGACCACACTTTGAAAACTTGGTGATGCCTGGCAGGATGAGTTGCTTCTGGTTCGCCGTCATGGTGGTGAGCCGCTGACCTTGGCGCACGCTCTCCGGCAGCTCCTTCCCTGCCCACTGCATGAGGCCTGGTTTGTGATCGAAAAGCTCCAGCTGCGACGGCCCACCGGATTGCGTGAGGAAGATGACGCGCTTGGCCTTTGGGGCAAAATGTGGCAGCGAAGGTAGGCCGACAGCATCCTCACTGGCGAGCGAGTTCAAAGCCATGGCGCCGATGGAGACGCCCGTGCATTGACCGAGAAAATATCGGCGCGCAATAGAACGTCCAACATCGAACATCGAACGCTCAACACCGAATTCTGAATGAGGTGATTTGGCAGTCATGCGGCGGCTTCGGGTTTGCGCGCGGTTCGGATGCTGGAGAAGAAGATGCGGATCAGTTCATCGATTTCTTTGATCAGCGCTTGTGTGTCCTCTTTTTGCCGGGTCAGCGGCACACGCTCTGCCAGCTTCAACCAACGCAATGTCTCCCTCAGTTCTTTGAGGCCTATGCTAAGTTTATGAACGAAGTCTTCTGGTGATTCCGCCGATTGCGCCTCGCCATGCTGCGCCATTGGTGAGGTGCCGGATCTCAACAACTGACGTGTCACATGCCGGCCCGCATCAGTCTTGTGCAGAGTCTCCGCAAACCGAATAATGCGCGTCGAGTACTCCAGCAACCTTTCTTCCAGATCATAAGTCCTGTTCATCCAGTATTCCCCTGTTCGATGTTCAATGTTCGATGTTCGATGTTCGATGTTCAAACCCTCTCGAGTTTATACGGATAAACATTTCCGCTGTTCCATTGGCATACGTAGAGGTCACCGTTGTTGTCCACACAGACATCGTGGCAGTTGTTGAAGATGGGCTTGTCCTGCATGAGCGCCTTGAGGGTGCCGCTTTCGTATTCTGGAGCGTGGCCACCGGGGTTGGAGATGACCTTGTCCTCCGCATCAAGAATGGTCACAAAGCCACGGCCCTGCCACATGCGGTAGTCGTTGGGCTTCGCGCCAAAGCAAACGCCGGAATAGAGATTGGAACCGTGGATGACAGGGCGGCTGATGTAAGCACCGGGCAGATAGACGCCACGCACATGGGTGCCGTCGAGTTTGAACCAGTTGAACTCGTTACGAATGCGCTCGGTGACGACCAGGAGTGGCTCGGGGCCTCGGGTGTCGATTGCTACGCCGTGGGCCTGCATGAAACGCCCGGGATTTACGGGTTGCGTGCTTTTGCCGCCGAACTTGGAGATGAACTTGCCTGTCTTGTCGTAGCGCAGGATGTATTGTGAGCCGTAGCCGTCTGCGACGTAGATGTCTCCGTTCGGAGCGATGGCGGACTCGGTGGGTTTGTAATCTTCGTTTGGCTGGTAGTGGCCTTCCTTGACCGGGTTGGGTAGCTCAAGGATGATCTCCCCCTCGAGAGTGGTCTTCACCACACGGCCTGAGGGTTCACAGATGTAGAGATGACCATCGAAGAAAGTGAGTCCGTGCGCGCCGCTCATGCCCAGGGTCCACTGACCGAGTAGAGCTCCCTGCGTGTCGTAGATGAGGATGTTGTTCTGCTTGTGGTTGGTGAGCAAGAACAGCCGCCCATCCGGGACTTGCACCATTTCGTGACAATCTCTGACTGGAGACTTCACCGGGTCGGCTTTGCTCCAGAGCTTGTCCACGCGGTAGCGGTGCGTTCCGTGCCCGATGATTTCACCGTGAAAGTTCGGTGCCGTCTTGCTGTCTGCCCGGACAAAGGGAGCTGCGAGCGCCAGCGCGGTGTTTGCTGTGAACTGTCTTCTGGTTGTGGGCTTCATGGGCAGGGAAACTTACGGCAGCGTGTGGACTTACCTCGCTCATCAGCCATGTCATTTCGGCTCCAACTGAGGGATGGGTTGGAACGGCTTCCGTGTGCGCGAGGTTTCACGCTTGGTAGGCAGGATGAATTCTCACCGGGCAGTCGAGAATGGTTTTACCAAGCGTTCAGGCTGAGATACCGATCGTGACTACGATTTGGAGCTGCGGCATGAACTCTTGGCATACCTTTCACAATCTTGTTTCCCGGGATTCATCACCGGTCATTCTTTTGGAAGGGCGCCGCAGCATTCCGGCTGCGGACGCGGTGCTGGCGGTGAGGCTGGGTAGGTTTCTCGCCAGTGAGTTCCCTTATGCAAGATTCCGCTCCGGGAACGCTGAGGGTAGCGACGCCGCCTTCTCCGAAGGTGTGGCGCTGGCAGATCCCACACGGCTGGAGGTAGTGGTGCCTTATGCGACTCATCGCAAGAAGGCGCGGGTGGACGGTGCGGCCTACGTCTCACCTCAGGAAGTGGATCGTTTGTGTGAGCCTGAGTTGCTTCAGGAGACAATGAACGCCACCCCGGCCAATAAAAATCTCATCGCCCAATACGGGAGGAGTGGCCCAGCCGCTTCCAAGGCAGCGTATCTGGTGCGTGACACGCTCAAAGTCTTGGGAATAGACGGACGTCTTTCAAAGCCAGTGGCCGCACTGTTCTGGGTGGACCTCTCTGACCTAGAAGCAGGCGGCACTGGGCACACCATTCGAGTCTGTCGGCAGCAGAATGTGCCGGTGTTCTTTCAGGATGAGTGGATGCAATGGCTGCCACCGCTTGAGCCGGTGAACTACCGCAAAATCCAAAGGTGAGCCTTTCGAGCAGGTCAGCTTTGTTCGAGTTTTAATGCTCGGATGAAAAGGGCATTATTCCACCGCACCGCACGTTGAATCATGGCGCGTTCATAATCGTTCCGCGCCTGGTGAGTGAGTGTGGGCTTCTGAAAGGTGTCATCCCACACAAAGAACGGACGCAGCTCCACTGGCACTTCTTGCCAGTGCGACCAAGCGGCGATGCGCGGGTCTGGTTGGATGACCAGTGGGGGTTTGTTTTGCCTCGCCCAGATGGTGTAGAAATCCATCATGTCTGGTCGTGGCTGCACGCTGTGCTCCGTCACGCCTATGGTGCCGTCTTCAAGGCGACGTAGGTAGGGCCAGAACTCCTCCGGATAGGGAGCAAGCTCCTCGTTCGGCAACACGGGTGCAGGCAGCGATGCGGTAGCGGCGAGCTGCTCTTTGATGCGTTGATGCATGGCTTGATTGACCTTCTCGAGGGGCGCTTCGAGCCATGCCGAGACAGCCGGTTTCCAGCTAGGAGGGAAACGCTGACCGAACATAAGCTGGCGGGCACTGATTCCGAGCAAGAAGAAGCGACCATTCATTTCCTTCACAAGCGGTATCATGGCGGTCAGGTCGTAGTCACGCCGTGGCAGCTTTTCCATGCGCCAGATGCGTTGCAAACGACGCACCAGCACCTGATCTCCTCGCCTGCGATGAGTCGCCTTGTTCTCCTGTAGCCAGAAGCATCCGTCAGTGAGCGGGCCGTGTGAATGATCGGGCTCAGCCACGGCATCAAGATAAGCATACAACCGGCTTCCATCTGGCAACTGCAGCGGCTCCTGATCTCCGGGATCAAAGTCTCGCAACTCATTGATGCGGTTCGCTTGCGGTTGGCCCAGCCACGCCTGGAGACACGTCGCGCCGATGGCTGGATTCCGACGGCGGAAGCGGAACATCAATCGCGGCAGTTCGGGTTCATCTCTGAGGACATGCAAGAGTGTGGAATAGTGGCCCCAGTCCACAAGCGTGATGATCTGCGCCGGTGTGACGCGCAAGGATAGGCCCCGCGTCTCAAAGTGCTTGAGTTGCTCCAAGTGCTCTTCACTTGCGAGGCTTTCCAGGAAGCCACTGCTGCTGCCACCCTGAGCATCCCCACGGTAAAACAGTGGTGCTTCCCATGGCTGAAGCAGTGGCATGAGAGGAGCCACTTTCTTCTCCACCCATTCGAGATCCTTGTTCATCACTCCAAAGTAGGGGTGTCCGGCAGGAATGAAGCGCCCCGGCTTTTCGAAGTCTTCTGGCTTGTGCTCTATGCCGCCCGTGAATGAGGCTCCAAGGTCCAGCAACCGATCAGCGATGTCCCAGCGCTTGCAGTCCAGAGCCATCTTGAGGGGATGGTTCAGCCCTTCACAGGGAAGTCCGCGTGGATCGACACCGTGTCGAAGAAGCACATCAATCACGGCTTCTGACCGGCCATCCTCGTCGATCTCCCGCAGCAAGTAGAAGGCAAGGCCCAGCAGGCTAAACCATTGGCTATAGCTGCGCTCTAAGTTCCAACAGGGAAGATCGGGATTAGCTCCAAGCAAAAGCAGACGCTCCGCCATTCCAGGTCGTGAGCAGCGTACTGCAGCCTCCAGGAGCACATCGAGCGTGCGGTGTGTATGCTGTGCGAGTTCCTCGCTGAAGCATCCTTCTTCGTCCACCCGGACAATGCTGGCTTCTGGGTCGAAGTCGGTATGCGAGAGCACTGCATCCAAAAGGGCTGGCTGGTCGGCCCGAATGACATTGATGGCGATCTCCACCACCGCGTGAGCTTCGAGAGGAACGAGTGAAAGATGAGCTAGGAAAAAATCGACCAGCTTGTTTTCCACCGGGGAATCCTCTGTCCGAGACGTGGAGAGATGCCTCGCGGCACCGGCAAGGAAACGGCCTTGGCTTGCAACGCTGAGCTTGGTCCACAAGCGCTGCGCCAAGCGCACACTGAGGTGACTGCCCGCTTCCCAAGCACGGTCTGCAAGCACGGGCAGGATCTCGCCAAGCTGCCGGTCATCCAAGTCGGAGGCCATTTCATCCAACTGATGCCATTCCTCCGCCCCTTGTGGGTTGTTTCGATACTGACCATACCGCAGGCCATAGCCGTAGTGCATGCCTTCCAGCATTCCGATGGGTGTCTCTGGGGCGAGGGCAGCGAGAGCGAGGAGAGGTTCGTGGTGGCTGGTTATCATTGTGGCCGGTCGTGAGTTTACAGCTTCTTCCTGAACCAACTGCGCTTCTTCTTCGGCGGGTTGGCGAGGGCTGTATCGAGGAGTTTGGTGGCGTCGCTGATCGCTTCATCATCTGCCAAGGTGGCAAAATGGTGGCGCAAGCTGGAAAGGAAATCCGGGGCCGCTTCGAGTGAGGGCAGCCAGGATTCCAAAGTGAGCTGGCGGCTCGTGCTGATAGTCTTCAGTGCCCAGTGACGGAGAATCAACGCGATGACTCTGGCGACGCTTTCCGGGGTGCCTGTGCGTTCCGTGAGCAGTTTGCTGAACGGATTGACCCAAGCCATCAGCGGCTCCGAGGTGTCTGAGCTGTCGAGCCAACGGAGCTGATACGCGTCCATGAACTGGTCGTAGAGTTTGCGAACCGGTCTTGGGAGCACGGGGCCCGAGTCTTCCGGCTCTTCCCACCGCCGAGACGCGACTGGAGCATAGGCAAGGGAGTATGATGGGCCGTTGAGTGTGGCTGGATGATCTTCAATAAGTTCATCGTCACTGCATTCGCGGAGAATAGAGGCACTTTGGTAGTCAACCACCTTGCTCTCAAAGTAGTGGGCCACTCTTCCGGTTGTTCCCACTCGACGGCTCGGCATCGCACACAACCCTCTACCCAGACTTGGCTGATATACCTCCCTCTTTGCCAAGCTCACTTTTTCCGATTCATCCCACGCGACAAACGAAGCGCCTCGGCAGGCGAGGTTGTGAGTGATGGCAAGCGCGATGGCTTCGGCTTTGCGCTCGGCCTCAAGCAAATGGCGGATGCGGCGGTGCGCCCAGAGCAGGCGGGGGATGGGGTTGTCTGCGTGGCACTGTGAGCTGCCGAGCCCCCAGACCACAGAGTGCGCACTACCGTCTGGCAAGGTTCCGGTGAGCCGGATTTCCTTCGCAGAACTTGAAGGGATGTGGGCGGGCAAGATGATGACTTCTCCCGCGCCAAGGTCCGGGAGAGAATGAGTGTCATCCGGCGTCCCGACACCATCGGTTTGCACGCAGATGTTTGTGAGAACTGGACGGCGAAGAGCGTGGGCCAGCTTTTCCACGGCGGCGGGGATGTCGTCATCTGGCGTCATCAACGCACAGCGACCACGGGTGATGCGAGCGAGGCTCTTTAGAAACGCGTCGTTCACTGCTTCATCGATACCGAAGCAATACACCGGCACGCCTTTGTGCTCCGGCTCTCTCATGATGCTAAGGATGCGGTCTTCGTTGCCCACCTGACCGTCGGTGATGAGGATGATTCGCGTAGGGCGGGCCGAGCTGTGATGGCTCCGCTTCTCTAGCACATGTTGAAGCGCGGGAAGAAGCTCCGTGCCGCCTCCGGTGCCGAGACTGGCGAGGTTCTGAAATCCCGTGTCGGCCAGGATTTCATCCCTCAGCGTTGGGGCATCCGAGAAGTCCTGATAGGTGCTCTCGAAGCAGGTGAGCCAGACGCGGTCCTTTGCTCCGAGTTGGCGGACGAAGGCGTGCAGAGCGACTGCGGCTTGCTTCCAGTTCCGGCCCTCCATGCTGCCGGAGCGGTCGAGGAGAAAGTAGATGTCCTGGGCGAAGTCGTCGCTCGCAGCGGCGGTTTGCTTAACCAGCGGCGCACGAAGCTGGAGCAGTGCGTGGCGTCCGCTTTCATCCGCTGTGATCCAGGCTTTTGGCTTCGCGGTATCGGGTGCGGTCTCATCCCAGCGCAGAATGAAGTCGCGGTCCGGCACATGCTGCTCACCAGCCAGTTCGACCTCCAGCACGGACTCTGCCGGGCGAATGATGGCAGGATGGGTGGGACTGCTCACGGTGGTGAGCTGCACTTCATCTGCATCCAGTTCACCATGCAGATACATGGTAGCCGCATCTGGATGTTCGGCGCTGATGCGTGGAGGGCTGAGACGAGAGGCATCTGGCACTTGGTCGGTATCGTCTTCAGAGCCAAGACCGCGATTCTTCCGCAACAACGGCTGACCCGGAATGTAGCGCACGCCCGGGCAGAAGGGAACGCGCAGGGAGAGACTGGAGCCGAGGCGGTCGAGCTTCTCGAAGTAGGCGAAGCGGATGATGATGCGGTCGCCGGGGGTGGTGTTGCCAAGCTGAAGGGTGAACAAGTTCTCGCGATCCATCTCGACGAGAGCGGTGCGGTGGCCCGCAGCCTTTTTCTTGGCCACGGTGCGGCGGGCCTCCTGCTCCTCCATGACACGGGCGCGGATGAGGCGGTCATTGATGATCATTTCACAGCGATAAACCGCAGCCTCTCCGGGTAGCGGGAAGGTGTAAGTGACGTCGAGCGGCTCGCGGGCCGTTTGCTCAAAGACTTGATCTATTTCCACGGCGGCGAACTCACCGGTGACGCGGAACCGGGTTTCGATGTGGGTGAGTGGAAGGGTGATGCGCGTTTCAGTGAGTTGGGAAATGAGGCCGAAGTTCATGGGATTTGGAGGGCGTTGGATTAGAAAGCGACAGGTTGAAGAATGGATTGGATGGCGGTGAGCTGTGCGCTGCTGAGTTTGAAGCCCGGGCGGCGGGCGATGAGGAGGAAGTCCGGTCCGAGGGAGTAAGTTTGCCAGTCCGCAGAGGGTGGTGACTGCATCTCTCTGTCAGGCAAAGTGGGTGTGCTGCCTTTTTCGGCAGTGGAGAGGATGTCCCGGAGTTCGTCATCACTGCGGCCAAACAAAAGCGACTGGATGCGGCTGAGCGGCAGTCCCTGTGCCTGCAACACGCGGACGGCGCAGGCTTGAAGATAGTGGCGCTCTCCATAACCCAGGCCACCGCCTTCAGCCGGTGCGTCGAGCAGACCGGTGCTGCGGTAGTAGCGCAGGGTGCGCACGGTGGTGTCAGCCGCCACCTGGCCATTTGCAGGCACGATGCGGAATCGGCGGCACCAGGTGGTCACGCGTTCGGCGAGGCGCTCGATGGATTGGCTCATGGCGAGATGATAACATAAACACTGTTATTGTAAAACAAAAGGTTTTTGCTGCTTTGTGTTTCTGAAGAGGTGGCCTAGGTGCGACGGCGGTTTTGAGTGGCGTTCTGGGTTGCGCCGTGGTGGGTTGGGATGCGCCCTTGAGGATCAGACTTTCGTGAGCTGTCGGCGGAGGGAGTACTGAAGCACGGCGATGATGAGGACGAGGAAGACAAGCATCACGCCGGCGTTGAGCCAGTAGGTGGGAATCTCGTAACCGAGCACGGTCTTTTTGGTTCCGAAGAAAACGTTGGGACTCTTTTTGCGGCGGTAGTCCTCTCGTTCCATTTCAGCTTTGGTGACGAGGTCCAGGACTTTGCGGTTTACATAGAGTTCCTCGGCGCTGGTGCCTCGGCGTTCGCGCTGCACGTAGTCGAGGATTTGCTGGTTGAGGGTGCCGGCTTTGAGATGGCTCACGACGGACTTGAGGTGCTTGGGGACGTCGTTGGGGTCGCGCGCGTGGAGTCCGGAGACGACGGCGAGGGCCTGCTTGAGCATGTCGAACTGGACGATCTCGTTTTCGCTGAGTTCCCGCTGCTGCCCGAGGTCGGCGAAGTAGCGCATTTTTTCTTCCAGCAGGTCCTGGCTGCGGGTCATGGGGTTGAGTTTGGCCTGGGAAATGAGCATGGCTTCGTAAGACCAGCGCAGGGGCATGAACTGGCAGATGAAGGGCACTTTGAGCTTGCTGGGGGAGTCATCCGGCTCAGATTCATCCGTCTTGAGGAAACGCTGGATGCTGTACACGAAGTCGAGGTTTTTATTCATCTCCTCATATTTGATGAGAGCGCCGCCGAGGATGATCTGAGGGATGAGGAGCAGAGGGATGGTATTGAGTGCGGTGCGGCTGTCAGAGACGATGCTGGAGATGAAGAGTCCCATGGCGGCTCCGGTGAATGCGGTGGCAAACATCCAGGAGAGGTGGATCCAGAACATGTCCCGGAGCTCCAGGATCCAGTTTCCGATGAAGAGATAGATGAAGCATTGAATGAAGGCAAAGGAGGCGAGCGCGAGCAGCTTGCCGGAGATGTAGTAGAAGGTTCGCAGGTTGTGGTTGCGCTCGCGGTTGAGCATGGCCCGGTCACGGATGATGTCGTCCGCGCTGTTGGTGAGTCCCAGGAACATGGCCACCACCAGTGTGAGGAAGAGATAGGTGGGAATGTGAAAGGCGGAGGCGAAGGTGTATTGAGCCTCCTCGGAGTAGCGCAATACCAGTGAGATGAGAATGGCGAGTGCTGGTGCCTCCAGCAGCGTGGTGAGGAGGTTTGCCCGGTTCCGCAACTTGCTGAGGAACGAGCGGCGGATCATGGTGCCGAAAAGGATGAGCTCCTCCCGCAGGCGATGTTTTGGGGGTTCGGGGAGCTTGGAGAATCGGCGTGTCTCACCCGCGCGGCTCTCATCCCGGCGCACGGAGGTAGAGGTGGTATGAACGCCGGAGGCATGCGGATCGGCGGCTCCCGCTGCCATGGTGGCCATGAGGCGGTGGGTCTGAAAGCGGTCTCGCCAGAAGTTTGGCGGGAAACGGCGGGCGGGAACGAGATGGCCCTCGGAGTTCTGCTCCAGGATCACGTCGCCATCAATGTCACGCAGAGGTGTCTCAAGTACGTCGAAAACGAAGTCCGCCGTGACGTGGGGTGGAACCTGATCGCTGTCGGCTCGGGCACCGCTTTCCTCCTGGTACACGCGCCAGAAGTAGGCTAGCATTTCGTCCGGCGTGCCGAAGAAGGCCATGCGCCCGCCTTTGTCCAGGAGTAGCGCCTTGTCGAACATTTGCAGGAGGCGCATTGAGGGCTGGTGAATGGAGGCAAAGACGATTTTGTTGCTGGCCAGTGAGCGGATGATCTCAAGTACGTGTTCGGAGTCCTTAGAGGAGAGGCCCGAGGTCGGCTCGTCAAAGAGGTACACGTCGGAGATGCCGATCATGTCGAGGCCGGCGTTAAGGCGCTTGCGCTCGCCGCCGCTGAGGAACTTCTGCTGCGGAGTGCCGGCCAGGCGGCTGCGCATTTCTCCCAGTCCGAGTTCGGCCAGTTTGGCATCCACGCGGCGGCGGCGGTCCTCCACTTTGAGATGCGGACAGCGTACGGCGACGCTGAAGTCCAGGTTTTCCTGAACCTTAAGCAGAGGGTCGAAGGCATCCTCCTGGGGAATGTAGGCCACGTAGGGTTTGAGGTTTTCCAGGTGGTCGTAAAGGGGGAGTCCATTGAGCAGCACCTCCCCACCGCGGGTGCGGAGCTGGCCGCCCATAGCACGGAGCAGGGTGCTCTTTCCGCAGCCGCTGGGCCCCATGACGCAGACCATTTCTCCACGGCGAGCCAGCAGGCTGATGCCGTCCAGTGCGAGATCTTTTTCCCGCTCGCCGAACCAGTGGGCGAGGTCTCGGAGTTCGATGCTGCGGATGACATTGCGCTCCTCCTCGATGATGCGGTCGGCAAAGTGGCAGCGCAGGAACTGCCCTTCTCCGAGAGTGATGGTGTCGCCGTCTTGGAGGAGTACGCGCTCGGATTTGACCGGCAGCCCTGCCACGAGCACGGGGCGTGGGGAGCGCAGGACCTCCAGGTGCCCGGTTTTGTCAGCGTAGTTGCACTCGATGCGCAGAAGCACCTCACCCTCAGTCTCCTCGGAGAGCAGGATGTCCCCTTCATCCAGAAGCTCCGGGTTGTTGGAGACGAGGTAAGTATTGCGGCTGCCCTCAAGACGGAACTGGGAACCGAACTCTCGGGCGCGGCGGCGCAGATCGAGAAGGGAGATCTCCACCTCACCGTGAGCGATGATGGAGTCTTCGATGGATGCGTCGATGACGGTGCCTGCGGTGAGTGGCTGGCCGCCCAGAGTGGCCGCCGTATCTCGCAGTGCCTCTACGGTGACGCCCAGGCCGAAGCTGACGCGCAAGTTGGTGCCGCGATTTCTCTGCGGCGCTATCTCTGCATCTCCTGAGTCTGTGAGCGTGAGATAGAGCTGGGTGCCGGAGAGTGTCTTCTTGGCATTGAAGTAAGAGATGAGGTCATTGTAGTCCAGGGACACGTCACCGGTGACCACGCGCTCGCCGGGGTAGAGACGTGAGAACTCGCCGGGCGGCTGCCTGCGGCTGCGCACCAGCACAGGCACCTGACCGGTGTTTTTGAGCAGCACCATGTTTTGGTAGCGGTAAGCAGTCAGCACGCACTCCGGGGGCAGGGAACGCAGCAGCACGTCACAAGGCTGCTGCGGGGCTATGCGCAGCATTTCGAGCGGCTGGGAGTTCTTGTTTGCCAGATCCTCCACGTCTTCCGAACGGTCTCCGCTGGTGAGCTGATAGACGATGTCGATGGCTTGGGCGGCGATGCCCAGATTCGTCATGAACAGGTAGAACTCCACCATCTGCCTGCGGTTCGAAGTGCCTGCTGCACTGCGGGAAATGAGAAGGTAGAGCTGGACACTGAGGAGAATCTTCTGCTCCATACTCAGCGTGCGGCTCAGCTCCTTGGCCCGGTCGTTGAGATTCTGCTCCTTTTGCAACGCCTCAGAGTAGAGGCGGCGCAGCTCGGTATAGATCGTGTCAGGGTAGTCGTAGCGCAGGTAGCCGAGGCTGCTCTCGATTTCCTCTTGCTCCACCTCGCCATCCAGCTTGCTGAAACCAGCGAAGACCTCGATGAGGACGGGGACGATGCTCGTGCCCGTGCCAGCTTTGGACTGCCCGCCCACGAGGCTACCCAGCACTCGGCGCCACCAGGGGGTGCGCCTTGGCGTGCCTGCTGAAAGTAAAGCACCCGAACGAGGCGGTTCGGCGTTCGGTGGTCCACTGGCGGGGCTGTCCGGCTTCTCAATGCTCATGCGTTCACGGCCCAGGCCGCTCCCAATCTATGCCGAGTGTGAACAACTTCCTTCTCAAAGCTGCAATGAAAAAATCTGCCTTTCTACGAGACGCGGGCCGTTTTTTTGGCACACTACCCTTTGAGCACCGTGCAGCCACCCGCCGCACCGCGTGCGTAATCCCCTGCAAACATGTCTGACGAATCCTCCGGCAACCGCGGTGAAAATCGCCGCCCACAAGAACCCCAGTTCAACTGGCGCGGCTTCATGCTCTTCATGGTCTTCATCATGCTGGTGCTGTCGGCCTTTGTGGTGCACAATCAAAAGAACCAGCCACGTGACTGGACCTTCGCCCAGTTCCGAGAGGCGGTGCAAAAGGACCTAGTGGTGGTGGAACCCCAGTACCCGCTGTTGCTCGTCACCTCGGACTCCACGCGGAAAGAGTACATCGAGGGCTACTACAAAGCCCCGAGCGGTAGTGAGCGGACCCCACGCAGTGAGACCGCAGGTGACACAGCCTATGACAAGGTGCCTTCCGTAGCGGGCAAGGAGCCTCAACTCTTTCGTGTGCCGGTGAACATTGAACTTCAGAAGGACGACATCAACTCCCTGCTCAAGGAGAAAGACTTGTCCCTGACCTCACAGCATGCGGATGCCACGCTGACCTCCGTCATCTTCACCTTCCTGCCACTGCTGCTCATCCTGGGGGTCATTTACCTGCTCATCCGGCAGCAGATCAAATCTGCCGGGCGCGGTGCATTGAACTTCGGTAAGAGCCGCGCGCGTCTGCTTTCCCTGGACCGCAACAAGATCACCTTCAAAGACGTAGCCGGCGTGGAAGAGGCCAAGGAGGAGGTGCAGGAGCTGGTGGAGTTCCTCAAAGACCCGAAAAAGTTCCAGCGTCTGGGCGGCAAAATTCCAACTGGCGTGCTCATGGTAGGCCCCCCCGGCACGGGCAAGACTCTCCTGGCCAAAGCCATCGCGGGTGAGGCGGACGTGCCTTTCTTCAGCATCAGCGGATCGGACTTCGTGGAGATGTTCGTCGGTGTGGGTGCCAGCCGCGTGCGCGACATGTTCGAGCAGGGCAAAAAGAATGCACCCTGCCTCATTTTCATTGATGAAATCGACGCCGTCGGGCGCCACCGCGGCCACGGACTCGGTGGTGGGCATGACGAGCGCGAGCAGACGCTCAACGCTCTGCTGGTGGAGATGGACGGGTTTGATACCCAGGAGGGGATCATCATCATCGCAGCCACAAACCGTCCCGACGTGCTGGACCCTGCGCTGCTGCGCCCGGGCCGATTCGACCGTCAGGTCACCGTCTCGTTGCCAGACGTGAAAGGCCGAGAGGAGATCCTCAAAGTTCACTCCAAGAAGGTGAAGCTCTCCGAAGACGCAGACCTCTCCAAGGTGGCACGTGGCACACCCGGATTCTCCGGTGCCGAACTGGCCAACGTCATCAATGAAGCCGCCCTGCTTGCGGCACGTCGAAACCTCAAGTCCATCACCACTGCCGAGCTGGAGGAAGCCCGGGACAAGGTGCGCTGGGGACGCGAGCGCCGCTCGCTCGCCCTCTCGGAGAAGGAGAAGGAAAACACCGCTTATCATGAGGCGGGACACGCCATCCTCATCGAGGTTCTGGAGCACACCGAGCCACTTCACAAAGTGACCATTATCCCACGCGGCCCCTCCCTTGGCTCCACCATGTGGCTGCCTGAGGAGGACAAGTTTACTCATCGCAAACTCGAGCTGCTGGATGACCTCGTCGTGGCCATGGGCGGACGCGTGGCAGAGGAGATCCAGTTCGGCAACGTCACCAACGGTGCCAGCGGAGACATCCGCCAGGCCACCGCCATCGCTCGCAGCATGGTCTGCGCCTGGGGGATGAGCGAAAAGCTCGGCATGGTGGAGTATGGTGCGGACGAAGGCACGGTCTTTCTCGCACGCGACATCGGACGCCGGGCGAACTACTCCGGCCATACGGCCCAGATCATTGATGAGGAAATCAAGCGCCTCATTGATGAAGCCTACGCCAAGGCGAAGGAGCTGCTCCTGCTGCATCGCGACAAGCTGGACGCCATCGCCAAGGCACTGCTGGAGTACGAGACGCTCGACGGAGAGCACATCAAGGAAATCATGCAGCATGGAAAGCTCCTCAATCCACCTCGCGACCACACCAAGCCGCCGGCTCCGCCGCCCGTGCCCAAGGCTGCCGAGAATCGCCCCAGCACTCGTGAAGATGAGGACGAAGGCGGACTGGCTCCGAACATCGTCGGCGCGCCTGCTTGAGACTGAGCGGATGGGGTCCATCCTTGACCGCAAGCCCGCTGTGAATCATAATGATTCACAATGAAAACAGCCACCATTCGCGACCTTCGCACCAGGTTCCCCTTTCTTGAAACCTGGCTCAGAGCCGGTGAAGAAATCGCCATTACCAAGCGTGGTGAGACGATCGCCCGCCTAGTGCCAGAGCAAAAAAAGACTGCCAGCGTCTTCGATGATCTGGCAGGTCACTTTGAGCGGCAGCTTCAGGAAACGTGGGGCGATCGCGTCTTCTCTGCAGAAGAGATCAGAGAGATGGAAGAGGAGGAACGCAAAGGCTACGAGCACTTGTGACTCCCTTTGCCGAGACATCCTTCCTGTGTGCGGTCCACCGCAAGCAGGACAACACCCCAGTGGCGCTGGACTACCTCGCACACTGCGAGTCACCCATAGACGTCACGACACTCGTGCTCTACGAGTTCCGGCAAGGCGTTCACTTTCAGGCTTGGTTGCACCGCAATGACAAACGAAAGGGCTATCCGGCGGTTGAGGCAGAGAACATGCTCGCGCGGCTAGAAGAAAATCTCTCGCTCGGCATCTTCAGAGTCAGGCCAGTGGACTGGACTGCGGTTCACGAACTTGCTGGAAAACTGGCTGCCAAACACACCTCAGCGAGCGGAGCACGCGGGTTTGATTTGCTCCATGTTGCCGCCGCCTTGGAACTGAAGTCCGCGACCTTCCTCAGCTTTGACGAAGATCAGAAGAAGGTGGCCCGGGCTCACAAGCTGGCCGTCGCACCCGCAGGCAAGGCCTGACCCTTTTGAAACAAGGGTTCTCCCGTGTTTGACGGGCGCGGATGTGTGGTTACTTTCGACGCTTCCCCCCATGCCAAGAAAACTTTCCTACCGCCATGCCGTCCGCGAAGCGCTGGACGAAGAACTCGAGCGTGACCCGATGGTGGTCGTAATGGGTGAAGAAGTGGCCCAGTATAATGGAGCGTATAAAGTCACCGAAGGACTTTGGAGCAAGTGGGGGGACAAACGTCTGGTCGATACCCCCATCAGCGAGGCCGGGTTCATCGGCATGGGCATCGGAGCCTCCATGCTCGGTGTGCGGCCCGTGATGGAACTCATGTTCTGGAGCTTCTACACCGTAGCTTGGGACCAGATCGTGAACAACGCCGCCATGGTGCGCTACATGTCAGGGGGAAAAATTCACTGCCCCATCGTCATCCGCGGCCCGGCCAATGGCGGCACCAACGTGGGTGCCACGCACTCCCACACGCCGGAGAACATCATGGCCAGCTTCCCGGGCATGAAGTGCGTGTGCCCCGCCACCGCTTACGATGCCAAAGGTCTCATGAAGGCTGCCATTCGTGACAACGACCCCGTGATGTTTATGGAGAGCACCATGCTTTACGGCATGGAATGGGAGGTGCCGGAGAACAGTGAACTTCCTGAAGGTGAACTGGTCATCCCGCTCGGAGTGGCGGATGTGAAGCGTGAAGGTACGGACATCTCTCTCATCTGCCATGGCCGCGCCGTCATTACCTGCCTGGAAGCGGCGGAGAAGCTGGAAGCCGAGCACGGCATCAGCGCCGAAGTGGTGGATTTGCGCACCATCCGCCCGTTGGATGAGGACGCCATCATGGACTCCGTGCGCAAGACGCACCGAGCCATCTACGTGGAAGAGGGAAAACCCTTTTGCGGAGTTGGCGCACAGATTGCCTACATGATCCAGCAGCAGTGCTTTGACGATTTGGATGCCCCGGTGCTCCGCGTCAACTCGCTGGATGCCCCAGCCATCTACAGTCCGCATCTCGAAAAGATCCAGCTCCCCACTGCCGACGTCGTCATCGAAAAAGTTCTGTCCATCTGCTGATTTTCCGCAAGCCTCCAGCCCCCAAAGCCTCACGCTCTTCTTCCCATGCCTAAGTTCATCGAAATGCCCAAACTCAGCGACACCATGACCGAGGGGACCCTCGCCAAGTGGCTTGTCGCGGAAGGTTCCGCAGTCAAGGCCATGCAGGCAGTGGCGGATGTGGAGACCGACAAGGCGACGATGGAGATGCAGTGCTACTTCGACGGCACGCTTCACAAAATCCTGACCCAGGCTGGTCAAAAGGTTCCGCTGGGAGCACCCGTAGCAGTCGTGCTGGAGGAGGGTGAAGAAGCCCCTGCAAACTTGGACGAACTCATCTCCGCCGCGCAGGCAAAAGCCTCTGCGAAGCCCGCAGCCAAGGCCGACGCCGCACCTGAGAAGAGCACGGTGAAAGCTGCCGCACCCGGGACGCGGTTGCCGCAAGCGCCGAAACATCAGCGCCGTGCCGCTGCCGCTGCGGGGCAGGTCCGCGTCAAGGCCTCCCCTCTGGCCCGCAAGATCGCAGAAGAACGCGGGGTCAACCTGGCCAGCATCGAGGGCACTGGCCCAGGCGGGCGCATCGTCCGTGCAGATGTGGAAGCTGCCCCGGCGGGTGGAGCCGGAGCAGGTCGCGTGGCTGCTGCCCCGGCCATACGCCCCGTTGTGGGGCCAGATGACGAGCGCACGCCCGTCACCGGCATGAGGAACATCATCGCCGAACGTCTGCTGGCCTCCAAGACGCAGATCCCGCACTTCTACTTGAACATCGAGGTAGATGCCGCTCCGCTCATGCAATTCCGCGCCCACCTCAATGCCTCGGCGGAAAAGGCAGGTGGCAACAAATACTCGGTGAACGACTTTATTCTCAAGGCGGTCATCCGCGCTGCGCAGGCGGTGCCTGCGGTGAACGCCTCGTGGGATGGAGATGCCATCGTCAGGTTCAAGAGCGTGGGCCTCAGCGTTGCCGTGGCGGTGGACGATGGGCTGGTGACACCGGTCATCAAGGCTGCGGAGACCAAGACCCTCCTCCAGATCAGCCAGGAAGTGAAGGACATGGCGGCCCGCGCCAAAAGCAAGAAGCTGACCCCAGATGACTTCGCCGGTGGCACCATCACGGTGAGCAATCTCGGCGCATACGGCATCGACACTTTCTCCGCTATCATCAACCCCCCGCAGGCCGCCATCATCAGTGTAGGCAGCATCCGCAAGGTGCCCGTGGTTAGTGACAAGGGTGAGATCGTGCCCGGAGATCGCATGTGGATCGGACTGAGTGGTGACCACCGTGTGGTGGACGGAGCCGTAGCCGCCACCTTCCTCGCAGAGATGCGCAAGCTTTTGGAGAACCCTGCTCTCATGCTGGTCTAGCCGGAGCTTTTCAGGCAGCGCCACTGTTGTCTCTCGCGGCGTCTCGTGATACCTCGCCCCACCCCTATTCTGAACGGATGAAGCCGAGGCGTGGGGAGTGGCGGCTGCGGTTTCGAGCCGCGCCGTGCTTGGCTACGGTTGCTTGATGATGGACACGCGGGAGGAGAGGATGGGTTCCGCTGGAGTGCCTGGCAGGTGGGGAAGCAGCACGTAACCAGTGCCGAAACCTGGGGTCCCGGGTACGCCGCTGGGGATGAAGATGCCCTGGATGGTGGCGTCCCGTGTAACGCTTTCACCCACATCGGTGAGGCTGACTCTTCCAGTGAAGGTACCTGATCCGGGGTTGGTGCGGATTTCCTGTATGGTCAGGGCAGGACTGGCGGGTGGGAGTGAGACGGAGTGTCCGAGGTTGATGCGGAAGAGGTTGGTGACGGAGTCTTCCAACTCGGTGCCGCCTGCATTGAGCCGGAGCGGTGAAAGGGTGAGCCGCGCATTGTCGGACAGGTTGGGGAAGTTGACGACGATCTGGCTGCTGGTAGGAGCGGTGTAACGCTGACCCTGCGCCGTGAGTTCCAGAGGGCCGAAGCCGTCCTTGTAGTTTTTCTCGGTGGAGGTGGGGCCGAGGTTCTTCTTGTACCAGCGGACGTTTCCGCTGACGACTTGGGTGGTGTCTCCGACGATGAGCGTGCCGAGCAGGGAGCCGTTGCTGCCGTATGGTGTCTGGTAAAGCAGGACTTGGCCGTTGGGTCCCAGATGCGAACTGAAGACGATGAGTGAGCCGTCGGCGGCGCGTCCATTAAGCGTGGTACCACCTCCAGGGGCTACGGTGAGAGAGGCAAAGCCATCACCTTGCGGAATGGCGGGATCATTCAAGTCGGAGGCGGGGATGGAGAAGCGGACATTCTGCCTGCCAGCGCGTGCGGTGGCGGGGTTTGAGGCGCCCCACACATTCCGCCAGCCGGTGATGGCCACCTTACTGTCTTCGACGGGCTCGGTGGCGGGTGGGATGATGGGGCCAAGGGTGCCGGTGAGGCCATCCGTGGCGGGGTCCAGAACGAGAGCGAGCTGCAAGGCGGGGAGGGTGTTGCCGCGCGTGATGGTGAGCGTGGCGCGGGACTTGGCCGTGGGGGCACCTGCGGCGGTGCTGATGGCGTCCGTGTTGAGCACGCCGGAGATGGGGTAGCGGATGGAGTTGATCCAAATGCTGCCTGTGAAGCTGCCAGTGGCGGTGGTGGTGAGTTCGATGCGGCCTCCAATGTCGTCATCTGCCGTCACACCGGCTGCGACGCTGCCGACGAAGTGGCCGGTGGAGCGGACGGGGAAGGCTTCCACGGTGAGGGCGTAGCGCACCGGGGAGCTGGAACCGGCTGCATTTGAAGCTACCACGGTGACGATGTAAACGCCGGGTTTGGTGGCACGGCCGGTGATGGTGCCGGTGAGTGGATCGTAGGTCATGCCGGGCGGGAGGCCGGTGATGGTCCACCTGGTGGGGGTGAACTCCAGTCCGCCGTTTTTCTGGTATCTCTGCAGCAAAGAGAGGCTGCCACCTACGGCGACGGCTGGGATGGTCTCTGGAAGCAGGAGCCTGGGTTTGGAGACGAAGACTACGAGGGTCTCTCCGGTGAGGACGGTGCCGGAGGAGCCGGGGCCTGTGACCTGACAGTCGTAGTAGCCGGTGGCGGCTATGGTGGGGCCGTAAGTCTTCAGTGTGCGGGTGGTGACGCCGGTGGTGAGACGGTCGTTGCTTAGCGGTAGTTCGTCCTTGCGCCAGCGGAATTGCAGCGTGCTGGGGCCGCGCGTTTTGGCGGTGAGGGTGGCGGTGGTGCCGAGCTTGGCGTAAATGGTTTTCGGCACGGACTCGACGACGGTGACGAGGCTTTCGTTTGTGGTGATTTTGCCGAGGCCGTTGCGGATCTCGAGCTTGTAACGTCCACCGTCTGCAAGCGTGGCGGAGGGGATGTTGAGCGTGCGGCTGGTGCGTCCGGGAAGGGCTTTGCCGTCCCGATACCACTGGAAGAGCAGTGGCGGGGCACCGATGGCGTTGCCAGCGAGCAAGATGGGAGAGCCGGTTTTGACGATGACGTTGGCTGTGGGGTGGGAGGGGCTGGTGGGTGCACGCTTGTCCACAAGGGCGAGGCGGATGCCGGTGGAGGGGTGGATGGCGTTGCGGGCACGGGATTTCCGGGCGTCATTCTGGAGATCGGACTCGGGATCGTCATAGCCGCCGCCTCGGGTGAAGCCGTGGCCAGGAGTGTTGACGTCGGTCTCGAAGATCCACTCTGAGACGTTGCCAGCGAGGTTGAAGCAGCCGATGCCGGCATTGGGCAGGTAGGAGCTGACGGGTCTGGGTTTGCCCAGGGCCGAGGCGTCGTAGTTGGCCCGGGTGCCGGAGATGGTGGGGCCGGTGGCGTAGAGCTGGGTGGCTGTGTTGCTGCGGGCGGCGTGCTCCCACTCGTAGTAGCGGGGAATGTGGAAACCGTTCACGGGGACGAAGCCACCCATGCCGTCCGGGGTTTCGAAGTTGAAGGAGAGATTGACGGTGTCGGTCTTGGAGTTGTAGCCGTTGAAGTGGTTGAGCACTTCGGCTGCGAGGAAGGCACCGAACCAGGTGATGCCTCTGGCGGGGTGGTCTGCCACGGCGCGCGAAACCTGGAAGGTGGTCTGGTCATCGGAGAGGGTGACTTCGTTGACGCCGAGATTCCCTGGGTCGGTGGCTTTGTGAGTGGGGATGCGGCAGACGAGGTTTCCGCGTGAGTGGATTTCTTTGTCAGGGCCGTTGGGGACGAGGTTGACCACGCCCGACATGACTTCCCAGGCGTGTTGCAATATGGCGGCCCACTCGGCGTTGCTGAGTTCGTAGGTGGAGAGCCACATTTCTGGTATGTCCACGGTGGAGCCGGTGAGTGCATTGTTGAAGCCGGTTTTCGCCGGTATCTTGCGCATGGCGATGTTCCGCAGAATGTTGGCGCGCTCGACTTTGGCGAGGACGATGGTGGCGGCGGGTGTGGAGCTGGCGGATTTGGGGTCGCTGCCGTAGGTGACTTCTTGGCCGTCGGTGTAGCCGTCGTCGTCCGTGTCGGTTTTGAAGCGGTCTGTGCCGAGTGCCACTTCTTCGTGATCCGGGACGCCATCGGCATCTTGGTCGGTGGGGGTGACGGTGAGGGTAGCGATGGCGCTGGTGTCTGAGCCGTGGGTATTGGTGACGACGCAGGTGTAGGCGCCGGCGTCAGTCATTTTGATCGGGGCTATGGTGTAGCTGGGAGAGTTGGCTCCGGCGATGTTGATGCCGTTTTTCCGCCACTGGTAGGTGAGAGTGGCAGAGCCTTTGGCTGCGACGATGAAGGTGGCGGCGGAGTCGTAGCTCAGGGTGCGGGAGACGGGCTCTCGGGTGATGATGGGCGGTGCGTTGACAGTGAGGACGGCGCTGGTGCTGACGACGAAGTTGGCGGCATTGCTGACGACGACTTGGTAGCTGCCCTGGTCTTCGATGGTGGCAGCAGGGATGTGCAGGGAGCTGGTGTGGGCACCGGGGATGTCGATGCCGTTTTTGCGCCACTGGTAGGCGAGGTCGGTGCCGGTGGCCACGACGTTGAAGGTGTGGCTGTTGCCGGCTGCAACGGTGTGGGGTGCCGGGTGCGTGGTGATGTTCACCTTGGTGTAGGTGCTGTCCACGGTGACATCGAAGCTGTAAGTGGAGACGTTGCCATCCAGGTCGGTGGCGGAGATGGAGATGGTAGAGGTGCCGAAGTTGTTGAGTCCGGTGAGGTCGAGGTTGTTGCCATTCACGGCCACGGCGACGTCGTCAGGGTTAGTGTTGCTGGGGTCACCGATGGCAAGGACGGGAATGGGGGTGACGGAGGTGACCTCGATGAGTTTGGATTTGTCAATGTCTCGCACGTTGCGGGGGACCTGTTGTTCGTCCTGCAGGGTGCCCAGAGAAGGATTGTCGTTGGTGCCGGTCAGAGGCCAGTTTTGGAATGTCTGGTCGGCTCGTGTGTTGGAGTCGGCGGGTAGGGAGATGCGGTAAAAGTCGCTGTCGGCGTTGTAGATGGAGACGAGCGCGGCCAGGCTGTCCGGCAGGGTCATTTGAGCTTCGGGAACTCTGCCAAACACAGTGAACCCGCCGTTCTGGGCGTCGAGATTGGAGGTGTTGTCCGCTATGCTCACAAAGAAGTCGTGAGTGGCGCTGTTGGGATCGCCTCCGCGCTTGGCCATGGCTACGGTGCGCCTGAGGTTGGAGATGCCTGGCTCGTTGAGCGGTGAAGGCCGGGCGGTGACGGAGTTGAAGTTGATGCCGGTGGCTCCGTCTTTTTTGTAGCCTCCCATTTGCACTACGAATCCAGGCACGGCGCGGTGGATGGCTACGCCGTTGTAGTCGCCGGCGTTGACGTAGCTCATGAAGTTGGCGACGGTCTGGGGGGTGAGTTCATTCTGAAGGATGATGTCAAAGTGGCTGTTGGAGTTGTAGTTGGTGGTGACTCGCACTGCGGAGGGGGAGTCCGGATCTTTGAAGATTTCGGACAGTGGGAGGGAGACGGTTTGGTTGTGGGGGATGGTGCGGCTGGAGGGGTTGAAGCTTACGAGCGGGGGGGCCTCTGGTTCCTGAACGCGGAAGGTGATCTCGTGGGTGTCGGTGTTTCCGTCCGTGAAGGTGGCGTGGATGACGGCCTTCTGGATGCCGGCCTCTGTGGGTGTGCCATTCAGGGTGCCGCTGTCGGAGTCAAAGCTGATCCAGTCTGGCCCTGACTGGAGATACCAACTGCTCCGTGCCGGGCTGCTGCCTACCGTGACGGTGTAAGGGGTGATGGGGATGCCTTTGGTGGCAGGATGCGATGTGGCTCCAGTGAGGCCGTTTGGCACCTGGACTCTCTTGGCCGGTGTGGCTGCTGAGGTGAATATGGTGCCACCGAAGGAGTAAGCTGCGCGCACCCGGACATCCGCTGCCGCACCTACGGGCACGTCGATGGTGGCCTGAGTGGCGTTCTGCGGGAAGTAGCCTGCGCTTGTGAACACGGAGTCTGGGTTGGTGGGGTCATGCCTGTATTCGACTTGGTAGCCGCCTTCGACGCTGGAGTTGTCCTTCCAGGTGAGGTGGACGCGGGTCATGCCTGGATTTTCACTGGGTCCGGCGGGGGCGGCGGTGAGTTCCGTTGGGGCTTTGAACTCGGTGGTGAGGGAGACGGCGGAGGAGGGGGCCGAGTCCACGGAGTTGGTGCCGTTTGTCCAGCGGGCCATCACACGCCAAGAGACAGCCGTGCCTGGGGGAACGGGTACGTCGGAGGATTGGGTGTTTTCCGCGACGATGTAAGCGGGAGTGTGGCTGGCCTCGCTCCCGACCTGGCGAAGGATGACGTATCCACCCTGCACGTAGGTACTGGGAGCGTCTGAGACGAAGGGGCCTTCGTTGTGGGAGTTGTCCTTCCAGGTGAGGCGGACGGTCACGTCATTGATCTTGGTTACGGTGAGATTGGTGGGTGTGGCGAGCGGTGGTACGGCTACGGTGACGGTGTTGGAGAAGGGGGTGCTTTGGGCGTAGCCACCGGAGCCGTTGGACCCTTTGAGAGCCCGGATGCGCAGATGGTAAGTGAGGCTGGGTCTGAGACGCAGGGAGCCTTCGAAGGGATTCCGCTCGGCGAAGAGGGCCGTAAGCGTGGTGTAGGCGCTTTCTGGCTCAGTTTCCAGTTTGGACTGAACTTCAAAGACTTCTTCTGTGGTGGAGTTGTCTGTCCACGCGAGGCGGATGAGGCCGTCTCCCGTGATGGTGGCGGTGAGATTGGTCGGTGCGCCGAAGGTGGTGGCGGCAGGGATGACGACTGAAGCAGCGGCGGACGGGGCGGAAAAGGCTTCATCTCCATTGAGCCGCGTGGCCTCCGATTGCGGCGTGGGGTCATTGACGGCGACGACGCGGAAGAACATTTGGGTGCCGACTGGAAATACTTGGCTGAGGGTGATGCCGGCTTCGTTGGTACCGGAGAGTGAGAGATTGACGAAGGAACCTGTGGTGCCTACTCGGGCCTGAACGAGGAAGTAGGTGGCGTTGAGAGAGTTGTCCCTCCAGGAAACGTGGAAGAGTTGGCGTTCTGGGTTGAATGCGTTCACGCGGCTCACACCTACCCTGACGTGGGAGGGGGCGCTGGGTGCCACGGTACCATGGGCATGAGCAAGTGCGAGCAGGAGCCAGCCGCACACGGCGACGACCAGTCGTGTGACGGGTCGCGTTTCGACCGGTAAAGTGGGTTTCATAAAAGGGATGGTTGAGAGGCGGACGTGGGGTTTCAGGTCGTGACGTGCGATGACGCTGGAACCATGATGTTTTGGACTGTGGAGAAGAGATTCGGTTCAAAGGAATCCTGTCCTGTCCAAGGTGAAAATCAGGGATTTTTCTCGATGCGGACGAGCGAGGAGAGAAGGGGTGAGGTGGGTGAGACGGGCAGGTGGGGGAGGAGGACGTGTCCGAGGCCGAGGCCTGGAGTGTTGTTGACGGCGTTTCTGACCAGGATGCCCTCAAACGGTGCCTCGCGCGTGTCGCTGCCGTCCACTAGGCGGACACGTCCACTGAACAGGCCTGTGCCTGGAATGAACTTGAGGGAAAGCACGGTCAGGGTGGCTGTGGCTGCGGGCAGTGTGGTGGTGTGGTTGGTGTTGAGGGTGAAGATGGCGTTTTCGCTACCTTCTAGCGCGGTGCCGCCCGTATTGAGCTTGAGCGGTGAGAAGGTGATTTTGGCGTTGTTGGTGCCCCCTGGGAAAGCGGCAAGCATTTGGCCTATTGCGGGAGGAATGTAGGCGCGGCCAGAAGCTGCGAGGTTGTAGGGGCCAAAACCGGCCTTGTAGTTGCGCTCGGTGGAGGTGGCACCAAGGTCCTTCTTCAGCCAACGGATGGTGCCGGTGACGTCGCGGTTGGTGTTGGAGTTGACGTTGAGAAGACCGAGCAGTGTGCCTTTGGCGGCGTAGGGTGCGGAGAAGAGGAGCACGTCGCCGTTCGGAGCGAGCCAGCCGGCGCTGGTGATGGCGGTTCCATCTGCTGCCTTGCCAATGACCTGGGTGGCGCCTTTGAGTGCTACGCTGAGGGTGGCAAAGCCCGCACCCTGGGGTGCCTCGGGTTTATTGGCCTCTGTGGCGGGAAGCTCAAGATGCAGGGTCTGCGTGCCAGCCCGGAGGTTCTGGGATGAGGTGGTGCTTCCTGACCAGGTGTTGCGCCAGCCGTTGATGAGGACGGTGCTGCCGGTGGCAGGTGCAGTAGCCGGGGAGATGATGGGCCCGACGGTGCCGCCGAGTCCTTGGATGGCAGGGTCCAGCACGAGGGCGAGCTGGATGGTGGGGAGGTTTGGCCTCGTGACGTTGAGGGTGATGCGGGACTTGGCGCTGCTGGCGGCGAAGTCGCTGGCGATGGGGTCGGCGTTGAGCGTGCCCTTGATGGGGTATCTCACTCCTTCGAGCACGACGTTTCCGGTGAAGGTGCCGGCGCTGGTGGTCTTCAGGTCAATGCGGCCGCCCAAGTCATCCTGCGCGGGTGCAGTGCCGGGTAGGATGCGCCCCACGAAGTCTCCTATGGAACCTGCGGGGAAGGCTTGGATGGGGATGCGATAGACGACGGTGTTGGAGCTGCCGGCGACGTTGTGGGCGGTGACGGAGACGTTGAAGACGCCGGACTTGGCGGCCCTGCCGGTGATGGCACCGGTGGCGGGGTTGAAGCTCAGCCCGGGCGGCAGTCCGGTGATGGACCAGCGTGTGGGTGTGCGGTATTGAACGGGATCGTAAAGTGGGGTGAGAGAGAACTGTCCGCCTACGGTGACTGGCTGGAAGCTCTGGATGTTTCCAAGCAGTGGTTTCTCCACAAAGATGACGTGCACAGGCCCGGAGCTGACGGTACCGGAGAGACCGGGGCCCGTCACCAGGCAGCGGTAGATGCCGCTGAAGCGCTCGGTGGGGCCGGTCACTTTGAGCTTGGCGCTGCCGGTGCCTTCGTAGAGTCCCGGTGCTTCAGGCAGGTCTTCGTCATCCTTCAGCCAGTCATGGGCCAGGATGGTGGAACCTTTGGTCACGGCGGGCAGGGTGACGCTGGCACCCATTTTGACGTAGAGGGTGCGGGGCGCTGCGTCCACTACGGTGACGACGCTGCTGTCTGTGGTGACACTGCCCAGTGCGTTGGTGGCTACGGCTTTGTAGGTGCCTCCGTCAGCGAGTGCGGCAGCAGGGATGGTGAGGGTTGCGGAGGTCTTGCCTGCAAGGGGCTTGTTGTCCTTAAACCACTGCCAGGAGAGGGGAGGGGCCCCGGTGGCTCCCGCAGTGAGTGTGATGGGCGAGCCTGTGGCTGCGATGACGTAGGGTGAGGGTGGCACTGGGCTGCTGGGGGCACGGGTGTCCACGAGTGCGAGTCGGATGCCAGCAGATGCGTGCACTGCGTTTCTGGGGCGTGAGGTGCGTGCGTCCGTGCGCAGGTCGGCTTCAGCATCATCGTAGCCGCCGCCGCGGGTGAAGCTGTTGCCGGAGAGCGCGGGATCCTCTTCAAACACCCATTCGGAGACATTTCCGGAGAGGTTGAAACAGCCGAAGACGGCGTTCGCTGCGTGGCTGTTCACAGGCTTGGGCTTGCCGAAGCTGGATGCGGCGTAGTTGGCGCGGGTGCCGCTGATGGATGTGCCAGTGGCGAAGGGCTGTGTGGTGCTGCCGCTGCGTGCGGCATACTCCCACTCGGCAAAGCGCGGGATGTGGAAGCCGAAGTCCGGGAAGTTGAAGCTGGTATTGGGCAGGTCCATCTTGCTGTTGTAGCCGTAGAAATGGTTCATGACTTCAGCGGCCAGGTAGGCGGCATACCAGGTGACGCCGCGCACGGGGTGGTTGGCTACGACCCGGGGCACGAGGAAGGTGTCTCCCTGCTCGCTGAGGGTGACTTCATCCACGTCTAGGTTCCCTGGGTCAGTGCGCTTGTGGGTGGGCAGTCGGCAGATGAGGTTGCCCCGGGAGTGGACTTCCTGCTGACCTGCATTGTCCACGATGCTGATGACACTGCTCATGTGGTCTCGGGCGTGCTGCAACATGGCGGCGAACTGGGCATTCGTGATCTCGTGGGTGGAGAGCCACATTTGGGGAATGTTGAGTGTGGCCGGTGTGCCAAGGCCGTTGGGGAAGCCTGTGCGGGCCGGCAGTGGCCGCATGGGAATGGCTCCCAGCTGGGCGATACGTTCTACTTTGGCAGAGACGATGTTTGACGCGGGCGTGGAGGTGCTGCTCTTGGGGTCGCTGGAGTAGGTGACCTCCATGCCGTCGCTGTATCCGTCTCCGTCGGTGTCGGCATTGAAGCGGTCAGTGCCGCGTGCCAGCTCTTCGTGGTCTGGCAGGCCGTCGTTGTCTCGGTCGTAGGGTTGGACGGTGAGCACTGCGGCGGCGGAGGTGGCGTGACCGAAGTCGTTGGTGACGCGGCAGGTGTATTCGGCAGCGTCTGTCATGGACAAAAACGGGATGGTGTAGGTGGCAGAGGTGGCGCCGGTAATGGGGTTGCCGTTCTTTCGCCACTGGTAGCTGAAGCCTTCTGGCGAGCCGGCGGCCTTCACACTGAAGCTGGCGCGGCCCTCAAAGGGGCGAGTGATGGAGATGGGGTCGGTGATGATGGTGGGCGGAGTGTGCACGCGTACGGTCACGCTGTTGCTGGGGACCATGCCTGCGGCATTGCTGACGAGTAATTGATAGACCGCGTCGTCAGAGAGCTGGGCATTGGTGATCTGGTAGGTGGCGAGTGCTGCCCCGGGGATGGGTTTGCCATTCTTTAGCCACTGATAGCTGAGCGTGTCTCCGGTGGCGCTCACGCTGAGGGTGTGGCTGCCACCTGGGCTCAGGGTCTGACCGCTGGGGTGGGTCTGGATGGCAGGTGGGTTCATGTCCACGTCGCAGGAGACGAGGATACTGTGGTTGGTAATCTGACCGTCGAGGTCAATGACCTGGAAGCTCACCGTGCTGGAGGTGCCATCCATCAGGCCCGTCAGGGTGAGTACTGAGCCGCTGAGGGAAGCCTCCACGGAGGAGGGGTCCGTGCTGTTCAGATCTTCAAAACGCAGGACGGCCTGTGACGTGACTGAGTGGAGGCTGATGAGGTTCGTTTTGTAAACCGGCTTGACGCCGTCTGACTCGGCGGTGAGGGGGTTTGAGCTTCCGCGCAGCGGCCAGTCATCCATGACGCGGCGGAGCCAACCGGTGCCAAGTGGTGTCTGGATGCTGACGTCGTCGATGTGGTAGGCTGGGCCGAAGAGGATGTCCAGCACGCCCATGTCCACCTCAGGCACTCGGCCAAAGACGGTGAAGCCGCCGTTTTGATCGTCGAGAATGGAGCGGTTGTCTCTCATGCTGACAAAGAACTCGCTGGTGGCGCTGTCCGGATCCCCTGGGGATTTGGCCATGGACACCGTGCCTCGCAGATTGGGGATGCCCGGTTCATTGGGTACCGGGGTGCGTTTGGTAACGATGTTGAACTGGTTGTTCGGCGAGGGGTCTGAGGTGGGTTTGTAGCCGCCGGTTTGCACCACAAATGGTGTGCCGCCCACACGGGGTGCCCGATGCACGGCGACGCCGGTATAGTCGCCGGCGTTCACGTAGGTCATGAAGTTGGCGACGGTCTTCGGGGTGATGTCGTTTTGCAGGATGATGGAGAAGCTGCCCTCTGAAGTGTTCACCCGCACGGCGGAGGGGCTGTCCAGATCACTGAAAAAGTAGTGGAGCGGCAGGGAGATGGGTGTGCCGACGGGGATGGTCAGGGCGGTAGGCGCACCGTTGGCCACAGGAGCCTGAGGTTGCTCTTCCACGCGTATCGTCACCTCCAGCTCACTGGTGTTGCCATCCATAAAGGTGGCGCTCAGCCTCACCGGAAAGAGGCCGCTCTCTGAAGGTGTGCCCGTGATCTGGCCCGTGGCGGAGTTGAAGCTGGCCCACGCGGGTCCAGACAGCATTTCCCAGCTGGTGCGAGCGGGCGCATTTCCCACCTGTGCCTGGTAGGGAATCATCGAGTTGCCCTTGATACCGTGGTGGTTCGGTTTGCTCACAAAGCCATTCGTCGTGGTCAGAGACACGGTAGCGGTGGGAGCAGAGGGGTACTCCTGCCCGTCGAAGGCATAGTAGGCTTTCACGCGCAGCTCGGTGGTCTCTCCTGGTTCGATGTCCAGGGTGGTGGATTGCGCATTCCCCGGCAGGTAGGACAGCGTGACGAAAGTTCCGGAGGATAGGGTCCGGCCCTCCACGATGTAACCGGTCTCCACTGAGGAGTTGTCCTTCCAGCTGAGGTTCACCGATGTGGCACCGCTGAGCACCGCCACCAGTCCGGTGGGAGCATGGAATGGCGTGGCCATGGTGGCCGTGTTCGACACTGCGGAATCCACCACTGAGCTGCCATTCCGATGCCGCGCCTTTACTTGCCAGTCAAACGACCTGCCGGGAATGACGTGCACATTCTCCACGCGTTCCACGTTGGCACTCACCGTTCCCAGCTCACCGTAAGAGCCTACTCCTGCAGGGCGACGCAGCACCACGTAACCGCCAAGTGCTTGGCCAGTATATTTGAAGTCCCCCTCGTTGTAGGAGTTGTCCTCCCACTGAAGACGCACCAGATTTTCGGCCAGGGTGGTCACTTGCAGTCCGGTCGGCGGACTGAGCGCGGGGATGGAAATCGTCACTGGAGCGCTGAACGAGGTGGACTGGGAGTACACCACGTTCTCACCCACTACAGTGCCTGCTCTCAATGCCCGTATCCGCAGCGTGTAGCTCTGGCCCGGCAGCAGCCCGGCAGGCGCGGACAGCGGATTCTGCTCAAAGGCAGGTCTCAAAAGGGTGGTATAAGTGGCATCCGACGCAGTGGATACTTTGGACTGGATCTCAAATGCCTCCTCCGTCGTGGACCGATCACGCCACGAAAACTGGAGCAAGCCATCTCCCGTCACCGACACTGCAAAGGAGTCCGGCGCGTCGAAGGAAAGTTGGGCAGGTATGGTTACGGATCCCGCCGGCGAGGGTGAGGAGTAAGTCTCATCTCCGCTCAGCAGGGCGTTCACGGTGGGATCCTTCACGGCCACCACGCGCCACTGAAGCAGGGTCCCGGCCGGGAAGGCGACCGAGAGCGGCACCGTGGTGGCCTCCGTGTCCGGCCCTACCAGCGCGGATGTCAGTGAGGTAAACGGCCCCACCAGTCCTACCCGCACCTGGAGCATGAAGTAGTTCTCATTGAGCGAGTTGTCCTGCCAGCGAATGAGGTAGGACTGAGATTCTCCCACCCCAGTCACGATGCGCGTGACCCCCACACGCACGTTGGACGGGGCATTCGGAACGGACTGAGCCAACGCCGACAGAGGAAGCCAAGCGAGTCCCCAAGCGAAAAGGCCGAACATGAAACGGCGCATGGGCTGAGATAGAGGCAACTGGAACATGAAAGGTGGACGGTGGCTGATGGTGACGAAGGGGCTGTGAGGCTATCCAATGTGTCGTTACAAAGTCAATATCGCAGGCGGTTGGAAAAAGAATCGACCTCCAGCCGGGGTTTCGGTTCAATCTATCCGTCCCAAGACTGGACACGCACCCTAGCCTCGCCCCACTTATGCGCACTTTTTGTTACCGAATCATGACGCCCACCGCCCTCCGCATCGCTCTCACCAGCTCCGTTTTCACCTTTCTGATGGCGGCGTCGGCGCAGGACTCATCATCTGGCTTCCGTCAGTGGAAAAGTGCAGATGGACGCGCTGTCGAGGCGGCATTCCTCGGAGTGGAAGCCGGCAGCGTGAAGATGAAGCTGCGCAACGGCACCACCTATTCCGTCCCGCTGGACAAGCTCTCGTCAGAGGATCAAGCGTGGGCGCAGGCCCAGGCCGCCCCGCCCGCGTCGGCCAGTGGCTCCAGCGCGCCCGCTGCGGAGAAGATGTGGCCTCGTTCCGTGGCATTGGATGACAAACCAGAGGTGACCGTGGTGCGGGAGGACGCCGAAAAAAGAGAGTTTGTCTATCGCTCACCGCACTACGAGTTCGTCTGCGACTCCAAACTTGGCGGCAATGTGGTCCGGGAGTTTGGCCGCATGTTTGAAGCCACCTACCTTCTGAACTGCAAGCTCCCGCTGGACCTCAAGCCCAAACCGGAGCCGCTGCGGGAGTTCTTCCTGGCCAGACTCTTCACGGAGCGCGCCGATTACCTTTCCGCAGGTGGGGTGGAAGGCTCCGGTGGCATCTATCGCAGCGGAGAGAAGGCCCTCATGGTGCCGCTCAGCAGTCTCGGTGTCAAAATGGTCGGCAGCCGCGTCACCTTGGACAAAACCAGCGACGATGACAACGCCACCCTCATCCATGAGATCACCCACCAGATGATGAACCACTGGCTGCCACTCATCCCCACCTGGTACGCCGAAGGCAGCGCGGAGTACACCGAGATCCTCGAATACAGCCCCAGCGGGCGCTTCACGCTCTCCGGTCTGCGCCAGCGGCTGGAGTCGTATGTTCAGCGCGTCAACTACTGGCGCACCACACCCTTTAGAATGCTAAACCTCAAAGAGCTCATGGAGATCGAAGGGCGGGAGTGGGCCGCCGGACTGACCACCCCTGCGCAGGTGCCAAACGTCACTGGTGCCACCCAGGCAGGGCAAAACTATGGCTCAGCCGGCCTGCTCACCTACTACTTCTACCACCTGGATGGCAAAGGCGACGCCGCCCACATCATCGCCTACCTGCGCGAACTGGAAGCCGCCGGACGCAGTGCCGACGAACCCGCCATCGCCAAAAAACACCTCCTCCGCGACCGCACCCACGAGCAACTCGCCGCCGACGTGCAAAAAGCCCTGAAAAAAGAGGGTATCGC
>CAZIGH010000036.1:0-56447 GCA_964538625.1 uncultured Verrucomicrobiaceae bacterium | reverse complement strand
GAAGCGTTGGGCCGCTCGAGTTTCGACTAAAGTCGAAGCCACTTTGGCGCTCCTCCAAGCCGCATTCCTTCGTTGGAGTTTTGCAACTGGCTCGCGTTTCATGAATGAGTCAGGTTAGTGTCTGCACCGAGAGCAGCACGGGTCTGATAGGGGCGTCTGCAGGCCTGCGCAGTGGCTCTTTAGTCATTTGACCAAAGTGCTGACTTAAGTGCCTTTGGTGGTTTGGATTTTTCAAAAAGAAAATTTACGCAATTGGTGTTGCTAATATTTGTGTTTACGACATGGTGGCTGAAAGTAAGGACTTCCTAACTATCGCCACCTCGCACGCATATGGACATCGCTCCGTCACCCGCCAGTGAAGCACGCACCCACCTGATCACCCGGTCTTCGGCCACCGCCGAGTGGGTACAGAGTCGGTCAAGCTATGCAAGTGACGAAACGGTAGATCAGTCGGAGCACTGGCATGCCGCCACGGACATCACACCGGACCCAGTCAAGTCCGCCGTCAATGCGGCGGCGCGGCTTCGGACCCAGAGCAGGTATCAGGAAGCGGCGGCGATTCTGCGTGCCATGCTGGATGAATCTGGTGAAAAGCTTTCAGAACCTGAGCGAGCCTCTGTCCATTCGGGACTGGCCGTGACCTGCCATGAGGCCGGACAGCTGGAAGCGGCGCTTGAGCATTACATGCACGGGATAGACCAGTATCAGAAGGCAGGCTCACGCGCTCATGCCGCCGTTCTGTTTCGGCTTTACAACAACCTGGCCATGATCTGCCGGGTGCTGGGCCGGGTGGATGAGGCGGAGCTGGCCTACATCACTGCGGTGGAGTTTCATGACACCCACATCGGGAGCAGTGATCCCGTGAGCTTGGCCGCGCTGTATGGGAATCTGGCGTTTCTCTACCACGAGACAGGCATGGGTGATGCCGCTTGTGATATGCAGCGGCTGGCCGTGGAAATGCTCAAGCAGCATGCGCAGGATGACAAGCCTGAGCGCGTGAATGCATTGCGCAGGGCGGGCATTTTCGCAGCATCGGCGGGCAGACATGCAGAGGCGGTGCGCAGTTTCGAGGCGGCCCGCGCACTGCTGGCCACCGTTCCCAAAATAGCCGAGAGTCTGCACGTTGAACTGCTGGTGTGTGAAGCCTCATCAAGCCTGGCCTTGGAGCTCAACGAAGATGCACTGGCACTCTATGAACGGGCTTCCACCGCGCTCCAGCGTCGCGCGCATCCCGATGAACTGTTGCTGGCACTCATCGAGAACAGCATCGGCTGCATCCTGCTGAGACAAAACCGTGCGGAGCACGCCCTGACTGCCTTGAACAATGCGCATGATCTGCTGCGTGCGCACCCGGCGGCAGACTTGGTGGCTCGGGCAGAGGTGCTTCACAATCTGGCATTGACTCACGAGCTGCTGGGTAATCACAAGGCTGCAGTCCAGTTCCGCACATGCGAGCATGCCCTGCTGGCCAGCGTCTCCGAGGAAGTGCGGCTCATGCTGGCAGACTGCGAGGCGCGCGGGCAGAGTGTGCCCTCGTCTCACATTCACCGGCATGCGAACTTGAAAGACCAGGCCTACGTGCGGCTTCCCTCCCCGCCGCCTTCCCTTCGCAACACCCATCCTACCGGAAAACTCGTGATCCCCCTGCGGAGCGAGACGATTCCGGTTTGAGCTTCTCCTGTCCACAGACACACCTTTGCCTATGAAGGCAGTGGGGATTCGCCGGTGGAAGGAGGTGAAGCCAGTTGGGGAAAGTGATCCAGCACTCGGGCCGCCAGCTCCGCGCTCGTGGTGACGGGCTCCGCACGCAGCGTAAGGTAGCCCTTCTCCCGGCGGAACCACGTCATCTGCCGCTTTGCATACTGACGGGTGGCGATGTGGATAGCCTCCCGCGCTTGTTCCAGGGTCATGCGCCCAGCCAAGCAGTCTCGTACCTGTTTGACGCCTATCGCCTTGCCCGCGTTCGGACAGTCTTCTGGCAGGGAAGCGACTTCTTCGGCGAGACCCTGGGCAAACATCATCTCCGTTCGTTGCGCGATGCGATGCAGCAAATCCGCGCGCTCACGATGAATCACCACGCCCAGTATCCGTGGTTCATGAGCCTGCCATTGTGTGCGAAGCTCAGACTGCGGTTTCCCGGTGACCAGGCAGACCTCCAGCGCACGGCTCACGTAGCGGTCATTTTCCAGCGGCACGTTCCGGGCGGCATCGGGGTCGAGCGCCAAGAGGCGGGAGATACGCTGCTCCTTCGTCATGGCGGCTACCTCAGCCCGGAGTTCAGGCGGCACAGGCGGCAGTGGGGCTAGACCATGGGTGAGTGCCTTCACATACAATCCGCTGCCGCCCACCACGATGGGCCAACGCCCGCGCGAGGTGACCTCGGCAATCAACGGACGTGCGAGATCGTGGTAGCGCTGGGCATCGCAGTGCTCCCGCACGGAGAGCACGCCGTACAGATGGTGCGGCACGCGGGCCAGATCAGCGGAGGATGGCTGTGCAGTGGCTATGGGTAGCTCTCGATAGAGCTGAAAGGCATCCGCATTGATGATCTCGCCGTTGATCCGAAGGGCCAGTTCCAGTGCGACAGCGGACTTGCCGCTGGCGGTGGGACCGGTGATGAGGAACATCTGGGGAAGTGCAACAGGAGAGAGAGAGGCTTGTTTTCCGGCCTCAAATTCAGGCCGTGAGTTCGGCGACGGCCTTGTCCAGAGAGGGAATGTCCTCGACACTGAGAACCTTCACGCTCTTGTCGATGCGCTTCATCATGCCCGCGATCTGGCCCTGGAGACCGCACTCGAGGAAGAGCGTGTGCCCAGCAGCGATCAGCTTGCCCAGAGACTCCGCCCAGCGCACCGAGCCGGTGACTTGGCGGGTGAGCGTCTCTCGCACGTCTGCAGCATCGCTAGTGGGGCGGGCTTCGAAGTTGCAGTAAACAGGCACTGCGCCCTGCTGGATGTCCGTGCGGGAGAGTTCGGCGGCGAGCTTGTCCTGGGCGCTTTTCATAAGGCGGGAGTGATAGGCACCGGCGACTTGCAGAACGACGGCTTTGACGATGCCTTTCGCCTTGGCTCCTTCGACAGCCTTGGTGATGCCCTCCACGCTGCCGCTGAGTACGATCTGGCCCGGAGCGTTGAGGTTGGCCACATCCACGTCACATTCCGCTGCCAGCTCGCGCACGGCTTCCTCCGTGCCGCCTATCATGGCTGCCATGCTGCCCTTTGTCTGTTCGCAGGCTTCTTCCATGAAGGTACCGCGTTGATAGACAAGGTTCAGGCCAGTGGCGAAGTCAAAAGTGCCTGCGGCAGCATGGGCGGTGAACTCTCCCAGCGAAAGGCCCGCAGCGGCCACCGGCTGTAGATCCGGGACGCGCTGCTTCAGAGCGTGCAAGACGGCGAGTCCGTGAGCGAAGAGAGCAGGCTGGCAGCGGGAGGTGCGGGTGAGCTCCTCTGCCGGGCCGTCGAACATGACGCTGGTGAGGTCAAAACCAAGCGTTGCATTTGCCTGCTCGAAAAGGCTCTTCACGCCGGGAAATGCCTCGGCCAAATCCTTTCCCATGCCGACCTTTTGCGCACCCTGACCTGAAAATAGAAGAACCGCGTTTTTGCTCATAGAGCGAGTTCTCTAATCGCTGCGGCGTGTCGGGCAAGAGATTCTTCAATGAGGGATGCTCCGCGTTGAATGGCTTCCTCCAGCGGCATGTCCTCCGGCCTCGTCTGGACCAGCAGGTCAAAGTGCTGCATCAGCTCGTCGCGATCCTGAATGCCGCCTGCGATGCCGAGCACCTTTGCGCCGTGACGCCTCGCCATGCGGGCCACTCCCACTGGACCCTTGCCACAGAGAGACTGGGCATCCAGGCGGCCCTCGCCAGTGATGACCAAAGCGGCTCCGCGCACGCGCTCTTCAAGGGCAATTGCTTGGGAGACGAGGTCGAACCCGTTCACTAGCCGCGCCCCGCAAAACGCCATGAGGCCAAAGCCAAGCCCCCCAGCGGCCCCCGCGCCGGGCACCTCTGCTAGGTCCACGCCGAGATCTCGTTTCGCGAGTCTGGCCAGCTTTTCAAGGCGCCTCTCGAAGAACGGGATGTCTCTAACACCTTTCTGCGGACCATAAACCGCAGAGGCACCGCGCGGGCCGAGAAGGGGATTGTCCACATCACAGGCAACGAGGATCTCCGGCAGTGTCAGTGCGGGGCGGATGATGTGTTCCATCCTTTCAAACTCTCGCGGCAGGTCAGTGAGGGCATTTCCTGAGGCGTCGAGAAACTCAAAACCGAGCGCCTGCGCCATGCCCACGCCACCATCATTGGTAGCACTGCCACCGATGCCGATCATGAGCCGTTTGCAGCCCTGTAGGATGGCGTGGCGCATCATCTCGCCTGTGCCGTAGGTGGTGGCGCGCTCTGGGGCGGGTGGCAGGTCAGATACGATGGCCAGCCCTGACGCGGCGCTCATTTCCATTACAGCGGTACCATCTGGTAGCAGGCCGTAGGGTGCCGTCTTGGCACGACCGTAAGCGTCCGTGGACCCGGCCTGGATCCACTGTCCACCGGTGCTTTCTACCAGCGCGGCTGCGGTGCCCTCACCACCGTCTGCGATGCCACAGACCTCGAATTGCCAGTGCGGGATGATACGATCCAGCGCACGAGCGATGGCCTGACCGACCTCCTGTGCCGTGGCAGAACCTTTGAACTTGTCTGTGGCGATAAGGACCTTCATTCATTGAATTTTTGACGGCTACTCGCTCTCCGCCACCATGCTGAGGAAGATGGACTCCAGGTCCTGTCCCTGATGGGCAAACTGGTCGCGCAGTTCCCGCAGCGTGCCAAGGGCGATGAGGCGTCCGTGATGAATGATACCGATGCGATCGGCCAGTTCCTCCGCGATGTTCAGGAGGTGGGTGGACATGAGGATGGTCATGCCGGCGCGGCTGCGTGCCTTCAGTTCCGTTTTGACGATGCGCGCATGGATGGGGTCCAGGCCTACCATGGGCTCATCAATGACAAAGACCTTCGGCTCATGCACGAGCGCCGCTGCTATGGCCAGGCGTTGCCTCGTGCCATGGCTGAGGTTTTCGATGCGGTTCGGCGCATGACGATGAAGGTCGAACTTGGTGAAAAGTTCCTCCGTGTGAGAGCGAGAGATCTCCTCATCCAGCAGGTAGAGGTCGGCTATGAAGCGCATGAACTCGTGAGGTGTGAGTTTCTCGTAGAAGTGAGCCACGTCAGGCACGTAGCCGAGGTGGGACTTGGCTGCCAGAGGCTTCTGCTGCACGTCGTCCCCGCAAATGCGCACGGAACCGGCAGTAGGTTTCATGAGACCGGTGAGCAGCTTGATGGTAGTGGTCTTTCCCGCGCCGTTGGGGCCCAGGAAGGCGAAGAACTCTCCCTGCGGTATGGTCAGGGTGAGCGAGTCCAGCGCGACGAGGTCACCATAGGCCATGCGGAGGTTCTCGAACTCGATCATGGGCAGTGGCTAGCGGGGGTCCTTCTTGTCATTTCCTTCATCGAGACCAAAGATGATGGGGTCAAGCAAGCGGAAGTCTTGTGGAAGATCGACTTTCGCCAGCTCGCCGGCCTCGGTGAACCAGGCGGTAGCCTCTACCAGCCCCAGCAGACTGATGACGAGTTGAAAGGACTTGCGCCGTTGACCCGCAAGCGTGGTGATGCCTTCTCGGGCGGAGATTTGAACGGCGGTTTCTGCGGTCAGGGATGGATCCAGCGTTCCGCCCTTGAGGAAGGGGAGTTCTCCCAGCCCAGGCAGCGCTGCGGCCATCTTTGCCTGTGCCAGCAGACTTTTCGCGTCCATCACCAGCTTGCCGTCCCGCATGACCTCGATCCGTGGCATCTCCTGTCCGCGCTCCCACATGACGATGACTGAACTCTCCGGTGTGCGGACACGCAGATCGATGTTGTGCCAGACCTGGGCGCGGTCAAAGCGTCCTGCGAAGCTCCAAGAGAGATTGAAGCCCGGCTGCTGCCAAGCCTCACCCTCCACCATGCCCCCTGCGTGCAGGCCAAAGCCGCGCAGTTCACCGGTTTCCTCCTGCGTCCACTCCTTGGCAGAGATGGAGGCATGACCCAGTTTTTCATTCCCGCGCAGGAGGTTGAGATTGTTAAGCACATCATTGTGCTGGGAGAACCTAGCAAACACCAGTTCCACCGGCACTGGCTCAAAACCGCCATCTTCAGGGAAGAAGACGCGCTTGATGAGTAGGGAAGTCATCCCGACCCAAAAGATCGTGATGGCGAAGTAGGCGACGCGCCAGATGGTCATTCGCGGCGTGTGGCGTGGCTTGTCACTGGTCGTCTCCCTCGGCGAGCTTGGCGGCTTCGCGTTTCAGGATGCGGCCCACGCGGTGCTTAGCCAGGTAAACCTGGGCTGCATTTACACCGAGTTCTTCTTTCACCCGCTCTGGGCTCCAGCCTTTGAGGACGTAGCAGGAGAAGATCTGGAACTGCCTGGGCGAGACCAGGGCGCGGACACGGCGCAGTGCCAGTTCCATGATCTGGTCCTTCCACTCACGCTCCCAGAGCTTCTCGAGTTCCACGCCGTTAGGGTCGGCACAGCGGTCGATGGGGGCGGTGCGGCGGTCATCCTCCTCATCGGTGTGCAGGCTTACTTCACGCTGCCAGGTCTTCTTGCGGCGGCGGAACTGATCCAGAATGCGCCAGCGTGCTTGATTGAGCAGGAAGCTTTTGAAGGACCCCAGCGAGGTGTCGAACTTTTTCTTTTGAAGATTCTTCGCCACGCCGATGAATGTCTCCTGCACCACATCACTGGCCTCGTCATCGGTGAGCCCAGACTTGCGTGCTACGTGCCAGACGAAGTTGGAGTAGGTGCGGTACACCTCATCCCAGCTCGACCAGTCAGACCAGTTGTCGAGCTTTTCGATGAGTGTCTTGCGAGTCGGCGGGGAAGTGGAAGCCACTTTCTCGGCGACATCTTTTGGAATCGGATCGTCCATCTGGAGTTTACGATATGGGCGGGAGAGCCGGTTGCAAGGGCGGGAAATGGGGCGCCCTCGCTCTTGGGTTGGCTGCGATCGCCGGCAGAGAACCTCCTTTATTCTGACCGGGTAGCTTGCCAAACCGGCTCCTTCCCTTAGTCTCGCGTGGTTCATGGGCTTACAATCGACCATATCAGGTGACACTGTTGCGTGCGAAGTGTCCACCGTCACCGACCTGCTGCTCGCGGGCGCGAAGAAGGGCGCTGCGGCTCCGGCTCTGCGCTGGATGGATGGGCGGGTCGTGTCTCACGAAGGACTCTGGCAGACGGTGATCTCGGCGGGAGAGCGCCTGGCTGCTCTCGGTGTGGGCCGGGCCACGCGAGTCATGACCGCCATGCCGGATGGTCCGCTGGCCGCGCTGGTGCTGCTCTCGCTTACCAGCCACGCGGTCTGTGCGCCGATCAATCCCGACCTGCGTGAGAGCGAGGTAGATTTGCTGATTCCCGAACTGAAACCTGACCTTCTCGTGGCGCAAGGTATTGGAGCCGATGCTGCGCGGAAGGCGGCGAAAACAGCCGGGCTGCCTGTGCTTGAAGTGGACCTAGATGCCGATTGCGGCCTTGTTTGGAATGGGGAGGCCATCGCTTCTGCTCAAGCCATTTCGCCTGCCACCTCCGACGATGTGGCTCTGGTGCTTCTCACCTCAGGATCGAGCGCAAGGCCCAAGCGGGTGCCGTTGACGCATCGTCATCTCACGCTCGCCGCAGAACGCATGGCACAGTCCCTAGCGCTCTCATCCGACGACATCTGCCTGAACATGATGCCGATGTTTCATGTGGGCGCGGTGGTGGATTTGTTGCTTGCACCACTGCTTGCGGGAGGATCCGTGCTGCGGCCGGAAACGATGTCGGTGCCGGTCTTTTTCGAGGCGCTCGAGAAACACCAGCCCACGTGGTTCCAAGGCGTGCCGACTTTGCTTCACGAAGTCGCGTCACAGGCCGCGCGACGCTTCGTGACGGTGGAACGCAACTCACTCCGGCTGGTGCGCTCCGTGTCGTCGCCGCTGCCCGCAGACTGGCTGGCACAGATCGAAAATGCACTCAGCGCTCCGGTCATCGAAATCTATGGGATGACGGAAACCGCGGGGCTGATCACCAGCAATCCGCTGCCTCCAAGGGTGCGCAAGGTGGGCTCGGTGGGTGTTCCCACGGGTCTGGAGGTCAAGGTGCTTGCGGCTCAGGGTGAGCGTGGAGAGATCCTGGTGCGTGGTGCAGGTGTCATGACCGGCTATGAGAGGCTGGCCGCGGCGGACTCTGGTGTGACCGAGGACGGCTGGCTGCGCACCGGTGATGAGGGCTGTTTCGATGAGGACGGCTACCTGTTCATCACTGGCCGCATCACGGATCAAATCAACCGTGGAGGAGAGAAGGTCTCGCCGCGCGAGGTCGATGAGGCACTTCTCAGTCATCCGGCCATCCTTGATGCTGCCGCATTCCCGGTGCCACATCCCAAGCTCGGCCATGAAGTGGCCGCAGCGCTTGTTTTGCATTCAGGTGCCAAGCTGGATGTCGCAGACCTTTCGGCGCATGTCTCGGCCAAGCTCGCTCATTTCAAGGTGCCAAAGACCTGGTACATCGTGGATGCGCTGCCTCGCGGTCCGGGCGGCAAACTGCGCCGCCGCCTGCTGCCTGAACACGTCGCAACTCTTGAGCCACTCGCTGCCTTAAACGCAACTGGCGACGAAGACGGCTGGACGCCACTTGAGCGCGAAGTGGCGGAGTGGTGGAAGCGTGAGTTGCAGGTCGCGCACGTAACTCGAAACTCGGACTTCTTTGACCTCGGCGGTGACTCGCTCGCGGCGGTGGGTTTCACGGTTGGGATTGAGAAGGCGCTCGGCATCCAAGTAAAGCCGGTAGCCTTGTTTGATCATCCGACGGTAGTGAGCTTCGCCGCGTACCTGGAGGAGGCTCAGGCTGGGGGCAGTAACGCGGAACTCGTCTCCAGTTCGCTGAACCCGGACCTGATGCGAATGCTTCAAGCTGCGGTCGGCGTGTGGCCTGGTTCCCGTCCCGCAGGCTCGCAGTTGTTCGTCGGCATCCGCACTACCTCACCTGGCACTCCGGTGTTCTGGTGCGGTCAGGGGAGGAATGAGTTTCAGGCAACGGCGACCTCATGGCCGGAGGGGCATCCGTTTTATGCCACGAGATCACTCTTTCTTTTCGACGGTAAAACGAAAGCCGACGAGCGCGCATTGGCGGAATGTTTTGCCAGCGAAGTCGAGATGCTGCGTGCCGGACGCGAGGTGATCCTTGGTGGCTTCTGTGCCGGTGGTCGCATCGCTTTCGACGCAGCGTGCATTCTTCGCTCGCGTGGAGTGCCGGTGAAACTTGTATTCATGCATGAAGGCTGGTCCACCAGTGCCATCGACGCGCCGGTGGTGATGACTTTCTCTAATGGCTCCGCTTTCAGTCCGCGCCGCCGCTTTAGCCGTCCCGAAGTGGCAATGAACAAACGCTTCACCGGCGGCTGGAAGTGCTGGGAGATCAATACGACCCATATCGGCTTGTTTGAGGATGCTGCGTTGATGACAGAAGTCACGAGCACCATCTGCAACGTGCTGCGTGGTGAGGAGCTGCTTCCCAAATCCGCGCCTATGCTTGAAGTGCCGCCACAAGCGCTGCGTGCAAAGCTGAGCGCCAGAATCCCTCGGTCGCTGCGCCCAAGTGAATCCTGCACTTTGAGCGTGATAGTGAAGAACGAAAGTCAACGCGACTGGCTCTCATCCGGCACGAGCGGGCTGCACCTAGGCTGGCGCTGGCTGGATGAAAGTGGAGCGCAAGTCGGAGATCCAGGCTTGTCGGTTCCAGTCTCCGACGCACTGCCGTCAAAGGCATCGACGACGCTTCGTCTTCCTATCACCGCCCCTGAAGATACCGGGCATTTCACGCTTGAACTTGATGTTGTGGACGAAGGGTTGCGCTGGTTCAGTGAGCGACGCAATGCCAGCAAGCCCTCCGCATCACTCCGTGCATCCATTCACGTAGCGCCACGCCCTTGGTTCAAGATTTTCCCCTTTCTCTCCCGAATCCGATCATGAGCAATCCTGTCCGACAACTTTCTCCCTTCTATCGTCAGCTCGAGACCAAAGTCCGCACCCTTGGCGGCTATTTCAATGCTCATACGCACCTAGACCGCGCTGGCACGATGGATGAAAAATACTGGAAGGCCGTGGGGCTCCGGGTGGAAGACAAATCGTCGATCTCGCTGCATGAGAAGCATCACCTCATTCACGAAGTTCACGCCGGTCCGGCTTATGATGTGGATGATCTTCACCCGCGTGTCGCACAGCATCTTGAAATCATGGCAGGGCTTGGAACCCGGAGGGTGGACACACTTGCCGACTGCACTGCTGACCGCGTCAAACTCACCGCGCTGGAGACGCTGCTGGCGTTGAAGGCAGAATGGGCGGACCGTATTGAAGTGAATGTGGCGGCATACACGCCGCTTGGCTTTCCCACTGCCGAGTCGGAGCGTTGGGAGCTTTTCCTGGAGGCGGCAAAGCGAGCGGACTTTATCTCTGCCCTGCCAGAATCAGATGACCTCAACGAATACCCGGACAACATAGGATTCGAAGAGCACAGCCGCCGGATGCTCAATCTCGCTTCCGAGATGGGCAAGATGATCCACGTTCATACCGATCAGCGCAATGAACCCGGTGAGGACGGCACGGAGCGCGTGATGCGCGTCATGCGCGAAGAAGGTCACGTTAAAAGCAAAAGCGGCGAGCCATGGGTCTGGATGGTTCACATGGTCTCACCATCCACCTATGATGAAGCACGCTTCCAGAAGCTAGTGGATGCCATGCTGGATCTGGGAGTTGGACTGATCTGCTGTCCCTCGGCTGCCGTCGGCATGAGGCAGCTTCGTCTTGCGAACACACCCACTTACAACAGCATCCCTCGTGTGCTGGAACTCGTCGCCTCTGGGGTGCCGGTGCGCCTGGGTTCGGACAATATCTCGGACATGTGCTCACCCAGCACCACAGCGGATCTGGGAGATGAGGTGTTCACGTTGTCCGCGGCCATTCGTTACTATAACCCGGAGTTGCTTGCTTATCTCGCCGCTGGAGTGAATCCCACGGATGCGATGCGTGATGCACTGAAGCAGCATCTGCATGAGAACGAAAAACAGATTCGCAAAGCGTTGAAATGGACCTCCTCCGCAAACTCGTCTCTCGCCTGAGACAGCGTCATCCCGAGGAGTCCGAAAAGCCGGTGCAAGCTGCGCCTGCTCCGGTCGCGCTTGTGCATGAGGGGCCGCTCGACTTTCAGCCTCTGGAGGCTGCCTTTGTGGCAGATCCCTACCCGTTGCTAGCCCGCTTGCGCAAAGAAGAACCCGTCCACCGCAACAGCACCGGCATCTGGGTTCTCACGCGCTATGCAGACATCGCAGCGGCATTGAGTGATCCTCGTTTCGGCAATGCACCGTCCCCTTACGCCGTCGTTAACAAGCGCAACCGCACGAAGTATGTCTGCGCTGACGTCGCGAATAACATCATCCCTTTTCTTGATCCCCCCGAACACGATACGCCGAGGCGGTTGATCGGGCGCGCTTTCGCCAAGCAGATGCGCCATCAGCCGCCGGACTTGAAGACGCTGGCCGAGGAGTTCCTCGCGCCGTTGGGTGATCGCGCTGAGTTTGATCTGTTGCAAGACTTCGCTACGCCGTATGCCATTGCCGCCATCGCCCGAACGCTGGGTGTTCCGAAAGATGAAGAGGCATCGCTGAAGGAGTGGAGCCACTGGTTCTTTTATCTCTTCTCTATGATTCCATCTCATGAGGTCCGTCAGAGTCTGGATGAAGCGCTGGTGGCCTTCCGAGCTTATTTCCGAGGCCGCCTGGAGAGTGTGAAGCAGACTCCTGATGACAGCCTGCTCACCGGGCTGGCTCAGAGCGGACTTTCGGACGCGGAAGTCGTGGATACCTGCCTGCTGCTCTTCGCGGATGGCGTGGAAAATGTGGATCGTGGCATCGCTGCCGGAGTGAACCTGCTTCTTCGCGTGGAAGGTCTCTGGCCGCGTCTCGCCTCAGACGAGGAGTTGCTGGAGACGGCGGTGGACGAATGCCTGCGCTACGAGTCGCCTGCGTTGTTTGTCGGCCGCGTGGCTCGCGAAGACGTCACGCTGCACGATTGCACCATACCAAAGAACGCAGGCGTGCTGCTGCTTTTCGGCTCCGCGAATCGTGACCCGGAGATGTTTGAGAATGCGGACCGCTTTGAACCCACGCGCAAACCAAACCGCCATCTCGCTTTCGGTCAGGGCAGGCATTCGTGCCTTGGTGGACCGTTGGTGCGTTTGGAAATGGCGGCAGCTTTCAAGGCGCTCGCGGAGACGTTCCCCTCGTTGACATTGACTGCTGCGCCGGTGGAGTGGACACCGCGCATAGGACATCGCTGGATCGCCGGTTTGCCAGTGCGGAATCAATCTTGACGCACTTGGCGACTTGACTCTGCAATCAACTCGCGCAGCATCGCAATCATGAGCACAAACCCTGTTGGATGGTTCGAGATTTACGTCAGTGACATGGCCCGTGCGAAGACCTTTTATGAGAAGGTTCTTGCCACCAAGCTGGATCTTCTCACTGACGACGGTCTGGAAATGTGGTCCTTTCCCATGAACATGGAGGGCAATGGTGCCAGCGGTGCCCTTTGCAAGATGGAAGGCTGCGGACCCGGCCCCGGTGGAACGTTGGTCTATTTCAACTGCGACGATTGCGCCGTGGAAGAGCAGCGGGCAGCCGAGAATGGCGGAACTGTTTACAAGTCCAAGTTCTCCATCGGTGAATATGGTTTCATCGCCATCGTCGCTGACACCGAGGGGAACACCATCGGGCTGCACTCGATGAAGTAAGCTCGCCTCTTGCCCACGGGCTGAGGCTTGCTAGGCTTCGCGCTCTTTCCTCATGAGCGCTACGCCACCGAACTACAAAGACACTGTTCTCCTGCCAAACACCTCCTTCCCGATGAGGGCGGACCTCGTGCAGCGGGAGCCGATTCGCTTAAAGAAGTGGGAGGACGAGAAGCTGTATGCCCAAATCCAAGCCAGCTCGCAGGGGAAGCCCACCTTCATCCTGCATGACGGCCCGCCTTTTGCCAACGGTGACGTCCACATGGGCACTGCGCTGAACAAAGTGCTCAAAGACCTCGTGGTAAAGTCCAAGTCCATGGCTGGCTTCCATGCCCCGTTCATCCCAGGCTGGGACACTCACGGACTGCCCATCGAGTTCAAGGTGGTGAAGGAGGCCAAGGATCTCACTCCGGCCGAAGTGCGCACCCGCTCGGAGGCGTACGCGCGGAAGTTCATCGACATTCAGCGCGGTTCTTTCAAGCGGCTCGGGGTTTTCGGTGACTGGGAGAATCCGTATCTCACGCTGGCACCCGGCTACGAGGCGGACATCATGCGCACGTTCGGCAAGTTCGTGGAGCAAGACATCGTCTATCGCTCCAAGAAACCGGTGCTCTGGAGCTTCGGTGCGCAGACGGCGCTGGCTGAAGCCGAGGTGGAATACAAAGAGAAAACCTCGCCTGCGGTGTATGTAGCCTTCGCATTGGTCAATCCACCTCCGGGTGCGGACGGTTGTTCATTGGTCATTTGGACTACGACACCATGGACACTGCCGGCAAACCTCGCCATCGCACTGCATCCGGAGTTCAACTACAGCGCCGGTACCTTCACCCACGATGACGGACGCAGCGTGAGGCTCATCGTCGCGGACTCACGCATCGAGGCCTTCAGCGCTGCTACGGGCTTCAAGCTCCAGGGCACACCGGAGAAGTTGAAAGGTGCAGAACTCAACGGCTGCGAGGCTCAGCACCCCTTCCTGCCCCGTAACAGCAAGGTCATCAACACGCTTTTTGTCACTGATGACACTGGTACCGGTATGGTCCACATCGCTCCGGGGCATGGCGCGGACGACTACCAGGCAGGAAGAGAGCACGGTCTTGAAATCCTTTCGCCCGTGGATGACAGCGGTTGCTACACGGAGGAGTGCGGCCTGCCGGAGTTCGTGGGCAAGCACGTATTCAAGAGCAATGACGGCATCATCGAGCTCCTGAAGGCGAAGGGCGCGCTGCTTGGCCATGAGCCTTACGTTCATCAGTACCCTCACTGCTGGAGGTCGAAGACACCCATCATCTTCCGTGCGGTCTCACAGTTCTTCATCAAGATCGATGCCCTGCGCCAGAAGGCTCTGTATGAGATCGACAAAGTCCAGTGGCTGCCAGCCTGGGGCCGAAACCGCATCTACGGCACGGTGGAGAGCCGGCCAGACTGGTGCATCAGCCGCCAGCGCACCTGGGGTGTACCGCTTCCCGTCTTCTACAAACCGGATGGCGAGATCGTGATGGATCGGGAGATCATTGAGAAAGTGGCCGCCGCCGTGGAGACGCATGGCACCAATCTATGGTTTGAGAAAGACGACCTGTTTTGGAGTGATCTCGTGGGACTGCCAGAGGGTAGCACCCGCTGCAAGGATACGCTCGATGTGTGGATTGACTCTGGCTGCTCCCATGTAGCCGTGCTGGACCGTCATCCGGAACTTCATGCACCGGCAGACATGTATCTCGAGGCGACAGACCAGCACCGAGGCTGGTTCCAGAGCAGTCTTATGGTGAGCATCGCCACACGTGGGGCTGCGCCGTACAAGTCTGTCATCACTCATGGCTTCGTGGTGGATACCAGTGGCAAAAAGATCTCCAAGTCAGAGCAAGGCAACGACAAGAACGCCAAGCCCATGACCGCCGACCACTACTACAACAAGTACGGTGCCGACATGGTCCGGCTGTGGGTCAGCAGCGTGGATTACCAAAACGAGGTGCCCTTCTCGCAGGAGCTTTTTGAGCAGACTGGGGAGAGCTACCGCCGCATCCGCAACACCCTGCGTGTGCTCCTTGGCAACCTCCATGACTTCAAGCCCGAGAACGCAGTGCCCGTGAGCGACTTCACCCTCATCGACCGCTGGATCAGCGAGCGTCTGCACGACGTCACGGCGGAGTGTGTGAAGGCCTACGCGGAGTATGACTTCCGCAGAGTCTTCACGGTCATCAATCACTTCCTCGCCGTGGATCTGAGCTCTCTTTACATCGACATCACCAAGGACCGCCTCTACTGCGATGCCCGCGACAGCAAGCGCCGCCGCGCCGCGCAGACCGTGATCCGGGAGATCACGGACAGTCTGTGTCGTCTGCTGGCTCCTATTCTCGCCTTCACTGCGGATGAAGCGTGGGAGCACCTCGGCAACACCAGCAGCGTCCACCTCGCCCAGTTTCCCACGCCCAATCCTGAGCACAAAGGCAGCGATGCCTCCGTGGCCGTGGAAGAAATGCTCAAAGCGAGAGCCATCATCCAGCAAGCCATCGAGCCCGAGCGTCAAGCCAAGAAGATCGGCAGCAGTCTGGAGGCCACGGTGCGTCTCACCCTGCCGAAGGAAGGCTTCAGCCACGCGGTGTGGAATGACCCCGCTACCCTGCATGAGTTCTTTATCCTCAGTGAGCTGCACATCGACCGGGGAGAGGCGCTTTCAGCCCAGGTGGAAGAAGCCGCGCATGTGAAATGCGCCCGTTGCTGGAAACACCTGCCAGATGTGGGATCTGTCGAAGCGCATCCTCATGTGTGTGGGCGCTGCGCGGAGGCGGTGGGGTGAATGCAGTGATTTGACAACCCGTGTCATGGCTACAGGTTCGAGCGTGTGCGGGGTGCCGAGGATTGGGCGACACGAATGAAGTGAGTGCATTCGCTATGCCCGAGCCTGATCCCATTCCCAAGCCGCACAAGAGACGCGTTCGATACTCTGGCAAGAATCCGCGGCGCTATGAGGACAAATACAAGGAGCATCAGGCTGAGGCGCATCCAGAAACGGTGGCGAAGGTGATCGCTGCGGGCAAGACCCCAGCGGGTCAGCACATCCCGATCATGCTGCCGGAGATTCTTCGTGTTCTGGAGCCTAAGCCGGGGGAGCGCGCGGTGGACTGCACGCTGGGGCATGGTGGTCATGCGCTGGCGCTGCTGCAAGCGGTGCAACCTGGCGGTGCGTTGCTTGCGCTGGATCAGGACCCCATCGAGATCATTCGTGCCGAAACGCGACTTCGGGCGAAGGGATTTCCTCAAGAGGCTCTCGTGGTGCGTAGGATGAACTTTGCGGGGCTGCGGCGTGCGTTGGATGAGGTGGGTTGGGAAGATGGGGCGGATGTGCTTCTTGCGGACTTGGGCCTGTCTTCGATGCAGATCGACAATCCAGCTCGCGGCTTTACGTTCAAAAGTGAAGGTCCGCTCGATATGCGGATGAACCCGGCGCGTGGAGCATCTGCTCGTGAACTGCTCAAACGAATGAGTGCGGCGAAACTCACTGTGCTGTTTCGGGAGAACGCGGATGAGCCGCGGGCCGCCCTGCTTGCGGAAGCTCTGGCTGGGCAGGACTATGCCAGCACCAGGGCATTGGCAGCAGCCATTCGGCAGGCGCTGCCTTCACGAGTGGGTGAGGAGGAGAGGGAACTCACGGTGCGCCGCGTTTTCCAGGCGGTGCGCATCGAGGTGAATGACGAGTTCACGGCGCTGGATGCACTGCTCGCTCAGATGCCAAGTTGCCTGCGTGCGGGCGGCCGCGTGGCCATGCTGACGTTTCACTCTGGGGAGGACCGCAGGGTGAAGCACTTTCTCCGGGACGGTGTCCGGGGCGGTATATTCTCAGCCACCAATGATGAGGTGGTGCGTGCCAGCGCCGAGGAACAAAGGGCGAACCCGCGTTCCTCACCTGCCAAACTCCGGTGGGCCGTCAGATCTGCGGTGGGCTAGGGCGGCTCCTCATGCGCAGGAGGCGAGCTGACACGGGGGATACAACTCGCGACTTTCGTCTGGCTCCGGCGCTTCCAGTTCGGGATTGGGGTCTTGTGGTGCAAGGCCGAGTTCCCGGAGCAGAGCTAGGTCTTCATTGGCGCGGGGATTGGCCGTGGTGAGCAGTTTGTCACCGTAGAAGATGCTGTTGGCACCGGCAAAGTAAGCCAGCGCCTGGGTCTCGCGGCTCATTTGGGTGCGGCCTGCGCTGAGGCGAACTTTTGCTTTGGGGATGGCGATGCGGGTGACGGCGATCATGCGGATGAGCGTGAAGCTGTCCACCTCTTTGCTGCCTTCCAGCGGTGTGCCGGAGATGGGAATGAGAGTGTTGATGGGAACGGACTCTGGCTGGGGGTTGAAGTTGCTGAGCACCTCAAGCATACGGAGACGGTCTTCGGTGCCTTCACCAAGGCCGAGGATGCCGCCACAGCAGACGCTCATGCCGGCATCTTGGGCATTGCGGATGGTGCTGAGGCGATCTTCAAAAGTGTGGGTGCTGACGACGTTGGGGTAGTGCTCGGGTGAGGTGTCGATGTTGTGATTGTAGGCAGTGACTCCGGCCTGCTTGAGCTGAGCCGCTTCCTCTGGCCCCAACTCGCCAAGGGTGACGCAGACTTCCATGCCGAGGGTGGAGACGTCGCGAACGATGTCGAGAACCTGTTCAAACTTTTGGGTGCCGGTGCGCACTCCTTTCCAGGCGGCACCCATGCAGAAACGGGTACTGCCGGAGGCTTTAGCGGCCCGTGCTCGCTCCATGACCTGCTGCTTCTCCATGAGCTTCTCCGCCTGGACGCCGGTGGAGTATCTGGCGCTCTGGGCGCAGTAGCCGCAGTCTTCGGAGCAGCCACCGGTCTTGATGGAGAGTAGGGTGCAGAGCTGAACCTCACGCTCGGGCCAGTGTTCCTCGTGAACGGCGCGGGCCTGCTTCAGGAGGTCAAAGAAGGGGAGGTGGTAGAGGCGGTGGAGTTCGGAGTAAGTCACGTGGCAGCCATAGCCACAGGTGGCGAGACTTCAAACGTTATGCGTGAGCCATCAGTGCGTGAAGAAGAACTCCTTACTGTTGAGCAGTGCCCAGAACAGGTCTTCCAGCACGGCGCGGCGATTGTCCGGCGTTTCGGCGAGGGCTGTCTTGACCGTGTTGAGCTCCTTCTCGGTAGGGAAGCGTCCAAAGCAACGCAGGTAGAGTTCTTCGACGATCTCTTTATCAGTCTTCTTCTCCTCGTTGATGAGCTTGTTGATGACTCCGCCTGCTTGGATGTTGCTGTGCACGGCGTCTCCATTCATGAGATGGAGAGCCTGGGAGAGGGTGGGTTCCATCTTCACCTCGCAGGAGCAGACGGTGGTGCGGGAGGCGCGGCCGAAGGTGGTGAGGAAGTAGGTGCTGATGGCACCGTCTGCGATCTGGACGGCCCGTGCGCCTACGGGGAGGCCCTGGAACTTGTTGGGCCTGTTGGTGACTTGGCTGATGGCATCCAGAAGCACTTCTGCCCGAACGCGGCGGACGATGGCACGGGAGAAGTTGCGGCTGTCACTCTCGTTGGACTCATTGGTGATGCTGGTGCGCTGATAGGTCTCGGAAGTGACGATGTCCTTCACAAAGCGGCGCATGTCGTAGTTGTACTCGGTCAGTTTGCGTGCGAGCGCATCCAGGAGTTCTGGATTGGAGGGTGGGTTGGAGATGCGGACATCATCCACGGGGTCCACGATGCCGACGCCGAAGAAGTGCGCCCAGATGATGTTTGCGATGTTGCGGCTGAAGTAGGTGTTCTCAGGGGAGGCGATCCATTTGGCTACGGCCTTGCGGCGATCTTCGCCGGGTTTGATCTCGGGTGCGCTGCCGCCGAGGAACTTGGGCGGGACGACGGCATTGGTGACGGGGTGGCGCGCTTCGCCGCCTTTGCTGTTGAAGATGACAACTTCCTGCGGGTCATCCGTCTGCTTGCGTCCGATCTGCATGAAGAAGGACTTGAACCCATAGTAGTCGTCCATGGTCCAGCGGTCGAAGGGATGGTGGTGGCACTGGGCGCACTGGATGCGCATGCCCATGAATACTTGTGCGATGTTTTCGGTGACTTTGATGGGATCCAGCTCCATCTGGTAGTAGTTGACCGGAGGGTTGGACACGGTGCCGCCTGATGCGGATAGAAGTTCTACCACGATCTCATTGAGGGGCACGTTTTGGGCAATGCGCGACTGGAGCCAGTTGTAGTAGAGAAGGGTGTTCTTGTAGAAGGGTGCGGTGTTGTTGTTGACGCCAGAGCGCACCTGGAGGAGCTCGGCCCACTTCATGACCCAGAGTTCGGTGAACTCTTTGCGCTCGAGGAGGCTTTCGATGAGGGCTTCGCGCTTCTTGGGGTTGGCGTCAGCGAGGAAGGCGCGGACTTCATCTGACTTGGGCATGAGACCCGCTACGTCCAAGTAAACGCGGCGCAGGAACTCGAGGTCTTCGGACTTGCCGGAGGGCAAGATGCGAAGCTTGTGGAGCTTCTCGTTGACGAGTGTGTCGATGTAGTTGGCCTCGGCGAGCTTGGGCCGTTCATACTTCAGCCCGTCGGGAATGACGAGAATCTGCGAGGTGATGGAATAGACGTCAAACCGGGCAAGCACGAAGGCTTCTCCGCGGTCTCCGCTGGTGACCAGTCCGTCTTTGTTGCATGAGGCCACAGGGTCGTTGTTGGAGCTGAAGACGGCGAGGTTGGTGACGTCGCGGTCCGTGCCGTCGCTGTATTTGGCGCGGACGGTGATCTGCTGGGTGGCATTCCGACCTTCCAGCACGGCTTGCGTGGGGTAGATTTCGATGCCGGTGACCTTTGCGATCTTGGTGCTGTCATCTTTCGGAGTGTTGTTGCTGATCCACTCGACGAGGGTTTTGTAGTAGATGCTGCCGGGCTCGAAGCACTGGTTGCCGCTATGAGGTACTGAGCCGACGGCTTTTTCGAGGAGGGTGGACTCTTCTGGGATGGCGAGGTTGATTCGGCGTCCTGCCATTTCGCGGGTCAGGCGGGTGTAATCTCCGTCCGGGTCAAAGCCGAAGAGCGAGAGACGGAAGCCGTCCTTGCCGCGAGCGGCGCCGTGGCAGCCGCCGGAGTTACAACCTGTGCGGAGGAAGATGGGCATGACGTCCAGGTTGAACGAAATGGGGCGATCCGTGGCGGCTTGTTTGACCGTGAGGGCGGCCTTGGCGGTTTGATTGGCCAGTGAAGCGAGGACTTCGGTGGTGCCATCGGCGAGGGGTTTGAGCACATCGCTTTCGAGTTTGGCCAGTTTGGAGTCGGCCAGGCGGAGGTTTGCGTGCTTGGTGACGTCTTTGGTGGTGCCGTCGGCGAAGCGGGCCATGACTACGACTTTGTGAGAATCGCGCTTGGTTTCCAGGGAGAAGCTGGGCGGGAGGATTTCGATGCTCTGGAGCGTGGCCATTTTGGCATTCAGCGCGGCCATGGCTTTGACTTCTTCAATGGACTTCTGTTTGAAGACGAGGCCGTCTGGAACCTTTGCGCCCTCGGCGATCCAGCGTTTGAGATTGGCGATTTCGGCGGGAGTAAGAGGGTCGCCTTTGGGTGGCATGATGTCGTCATGACCATGCGGGAGGACCACTCGCTCGATGAGCAGACTTTTGTCAGGATTTCCGGCGATGATGGCGGGGCCGTTTTCTCCGCCCTTGAGCATGTTCGCCACGGTGTCCATGAGGAGGTCTCCCTTGACCTTGCTAGGGGTGTGACACTCTAGGCAACGTGTTTCCAGGAGCAGTTGGACGTCGCGGACAAAGTCGAGCGGGGGGTGGGCAGGCTGGGGTGCGGGTGCAGCGGCCACCGGCGCAGGCGCAGGCGCAGCGTTGACTTGGGGCGCTGGAGCGGGCTTCGCCTCTGGTGTCGCCGGTGCCGGGCTGGCTTGGGGTGTCGCGGGGTTGCTGAGCGCAGTCAGGCTCATTCCTGCGGCAAAGATGAGAGTAAACAGACGGGATGTCGGCTTCATGAAGGGTTTTGGAGGGAATCTTACTGTGTTACTACGCCCGCTGCGGCGAGTTTTTCACAGAAGTTTCAAAGGGTGCGTGTCCGGTGATTTGGTCTTCACGGGGAGGGGTGGTGCGGCACGCGGAAGGCGGGCTATCGACGATCAGCGCCATGGCCAAGGAGGGCGTGAGCTGCTTCTGCGGTGGTCAGCCTGCGCTTTGGGCCTTCAGCTTGGCCAGCGCTTCTGCGGGGAGTTCGACCACTTTCACGCGGCTGGATTCGCCGCGCAGTAGGTTGAGGGAGCCTTTGGCGCAACCGAGTGCTTCGGCCAAGAAGCGGAGGAGCTCGGCATTGGCCTTTCCGTCCACAGGTGGGGCACCGAGCTTGATGAGGAGGACGGGGCGGCCTTTTTCATCGGCACCCCAGCCGAGCAGTTCTGAGCGGCGTGCGTTGGGCGTGACGCGGCAGGTGAGCTGTGCGGTGGGGGGCATGAGTTTACCCTACCATGAGTGGAGGTGATGATCCAAGCTAGACAGTGCCGTGGGCTGCGTTTACTTGCCGTTCCTCATGAAAAACACACTTATCGCACTATTCGCGACGGTCGGTCTGACTGTCTCGCTGCACGCCGAAGACGGCTGGATCAGCCTTTTCAATGGCAAGGATCTCTCGGGCTGGAAGTCGAACAATGAAACTCCGGATTCTTTCTTGGTGGAGGACGGTGCCATCAAGGTGAACAGCGGCCGGGCGCACCTGTTTTACGTGGGGCCAGATGGCAACGCCTCGTTCAAAAACTTTGAGTTCAAGGCGAAGGTGAAGATCTTGAGCACGGAACCTGGGTCGAACTCGGGCATTTATATCCACACCAAGTTTGAGGACAGTGGTTGGCCTTCCGCTGGTTACGAGTGCCAAGTGAACTCTACCAAGCATAAGGACCCGAAGAAGACTGGCGGTCTCTACGCGGTGAAGGATGTGCTCGATGTCTCGCCGGTGTCGGATGATGAGTGGTTCGACTACGAGATCAAGGTGCAGGACCGCAGCATTACGATCAAAATCAACGGTGTGGTGACCAGCGAATGGACGGAGCCTGAGGGTTGGGATCCTGCCACGGCGCTGAAGAACATGCCTGGTCGCAAGCTCAGTGAGGGCACGATAGCCATCCAGGGGCATGACCCGCAGAGTAAGGTGCTTTACAAGGATCTGTTTGTGAAGGTGCTTCCCTGAGGGGAGTGTTCAACCCGTGAATCAAAAGAGGGCGTCCGACCATTTCCGGGCGCTCTTTTTTATTGGATCGGCATGGGTATTCTTGGGTGTGAGCGCCCGGCGGTTTGCAACGCGGCGTTTGAGGTAGGGCTTTGTGGCTGTTACGCCACTTGCATCGTTGTGAAACCTTTTTACCGTGGGGGGGTCCATGAAATTCCCCGCCCTTTTGACCGCCTCTATTGCAGCCGTTGTGTTCCTTGGTGCTTGCGACCGTCAGCCGTTTGAAGTGACCAAGCAGTTGCACGAGCCTTATCAGAAGCATCATGGGGATGCGCATCACGGTGACAAGCACGAGGGCGGGCATGACAAGGCTGCCCATGGTGAAGAGAAGAAGGCGCATTGAGAGTGCGCCCCGTGGGGGTGGCCGTGAGGCGGATCTTGGCTAGCTGGCTAGCCGATCTGTGCCAGGATGGCGGAGGCGATTTTGTCTGCTTGGGACTCGAGGTATTCGACGTCCCGGCCTTCAATGAGAAGTCTCACCAGGGGTTCGGTGCCTGAGTAGCGGAGCAGGACGCGCCCGTAGTCACCGAGGCGTTTCTCTGTTTCCTTGATGATTTTGTTGGCTTCCACGAGTTCTTCCACTGGGGGCTTGGAGCTGACGCGGAGATTTCTTGCGGACTGGGGGAACTTTTTGAGGCACTTGCGCAGCTGGCTGAGGGGTTCTCCGGTTTCCTTCATGATGCGGAGGAGTTGTAGGCCGGCGATGAGGCCGTCTCCGGTGGTGGCCCAGTCTCCGAAGATGATGTGCCCGGATTGCTCACCGCCGAAGTTCAAGCCTTTGGAGCGCATGACCTCCAGCACGTAGCGGTCTCCGACATTGGTGCGGATGACTTTCCCTCCGAGGCCGGAGACAAGGTCGTCCAGGCCGTAGTTGGACATGACGGTGACGGCTATGGTCTTTTGCTTGAGGGTGCCTTTGCGCAGCATGGACTCTGCGGCGATGGCCATGAGCTCGTCTCCGTCGATGGCGATGGCATTTTCATCGCAGAGGAGGATGCGGTCTGCATCTCCATCGTGGGCTACGCCTGCGTCTGCCTTGGATTGTTTGACGAGGCGCTCTAGTTCCTCGCCGTGGGTGCAGCCGCAGTTTTCGTTGATGTTGAAGCCATCTGGTTCGGAGTGGAATACAGAAACATCTGCTCCCAGGGCCTGAAGTGCGAGTGTGGAGGAGATGGAGGCGGCTCCGTGAGCATTGTCGAGGGCGATGCGCATGCCATCCAGCCGGACGCCGCCCATGGAGCTGAGTGCGTGCTCTACATATTCATCAATGGCGCTGGGGATGCGGAAGACGCGGCCAAGCCCTCTGCCTTCGGGACGCGGTACGGTTTGGTCGGCATTGCCGAGGACGATGCGTTCGATGGCGATCTCTGTCTGGTCGTTGAGTTTGTGGCCGTCGCCGTGGACGAACTTGATGCCGTTGTCGTGGAAGGGGTTGTGGGAGGCGGAGACGATGACGCCGAAGCCTGCCTGATGCTTTGCGGTGAGCATGGCCACTGCGGGGGTGGGCACGATTCCGGCCAGGTGAACGTCCACGCCAGCGGAGTTGAGGCCAGCGATGAGGGCGGCCTCAAGCATCTCGCCGGAAGCGCGGGTATCGCGGCCTACCACGCAGCGGGGGCGCTCGCCAGCCTGGGGCTTGCTGCCCAGAACGACGGCTGCTGCCTGACCGAGGCGCATGACGAACTCTGGGGTCATGGGGTGCCTGTTGGCCACGGCGCGTACGCCGTCGGTGCCGAAAAACTGTCTTTTCTCCTGTGACATGAGCGGGCCGGTTTAGCGCAGAGTGCGTTCCGTGTCAAAGGTCGGCGGATTCCTTGAGCGAATGGCGGTCGATAAAGCTGCGAGGCGGAGGTTCGCTGATCTGGTTCTTGACCATGTGCCAGAAGAGGAAGGCGATGACGCAGGCGAGGAGCTTCATCTTCCAGTTGCGGGTGATCATGAGGCGAAACTCACGCAAGGGACTCGCGGGAGTCTTCTTTAGCTGGTTGGTCGTCGTCATTGAGGGAACCGCTGGTGAGGATTTGGGTGAGCTTGGCACGCAGTTCGTCTGGCTCCAGATCATGGTGGAGCTTGCCGTTGAATGCGAGCGAGAGGGCACCGGTCTCCTCCGAGACGATGAGCGCCACGGCATCCGTTTCTTCGGTGATGCCCATGGCGGCGCGGTGCCGCAGGCCTACGGCGCGGCTGCGTACTTCCCGCTGCGAGACGGGGAAGACACAGCCTGCGGCGAAGATGCGGCCTTGGTCCACGATGACGCCACCATCGTGCAGTGGTGTTTTGGGAAAGAAAAGATTTCCCAACAGTTCGCGGCTGATGAGGCCATCTATCTCCACGCCGCTCTCGGCGAACTGCTTCATGTCGATGCTTCGCTTGATGGCGATGAGTGCGCCGATGCGTTTGTTCCCGAGTTCTTCCATGGCTTCGACGAGGGTGTCGAGTGACTCGTCATCTGGACGGTTGAAGGAGAAGAGGCGCTGGCTGCCCAGTTCTGCAAGGACGCGCCGCAGCTCTGGCTGGAAGATGATGACCAGGCCGATGGCGAGGAAGACAGATAAGCGTTGAAGCAGCCAGCTGATGACGGTGAGTTCCAGGAACTGTGAGATGAGCGCCAGGCTCAGCAGTAGCACTACGAGTCCTGTGAGGATGCGGGCCCCACGGGTGGCCCGGAAGAACAGGTAGCCGTGATAGAACAACGCGGCGAGGATGAGGATTTCCACGCCGTCCCGCCAGTGTTTCTGGAGGAAGTCCAAGAGCATTCGGTAGGATACGACACAGTTGAATCAAAGGGAAGCGGCAGGTGAGTGTATTTGTTTATTTTCCAAGTGTTTGCAGCCAAGCCACGAGGTCCCGCACCTCTTCGTCCGTCAGTTTGCTGACTAGGCCTTCGGGCATGATGGAGACGGGCAGTGGCTCGCGCTTGACGAGGTCGTCTATTTTCACGTCGAAGGTATTGCCGCCGATGTCAATGTAGGTATGGGAGCCGCCGCGCTCGTGGAGCTGGAAGGCAAGCCGCGTCTGGCCGTCAGCGGTTTGGATGTTGAAGCTCTCGTAACGGGGGGCCACGTTCTGGTTTGGCTGGAGGATGGACTCCAGCATTTGCTCGCCGCTGACTCTGCTCACGGCTCCGATGCTGGACAAGTCTGGCCCGGCAGCGCTGCCGAGCGCTTCGGCGCGATGGCAGGCCGCGCACCCGCCCAGCCTGGGTGAGAGGAAGACTTGACGCCCGTTGGCCGGATCTGCGGTGCCGCTGACACTGCGCAGGTGCTGTGCCCAGCGTGCGGAGTCGTTTTGCGGGGGGCGGGCGCGGGAGGTGAAGTCTTCTCCGAGGACCCGCCGTGCATAGGGTTTGAGTCCGGCGTGATCGATGCCCTTGAGCAGTTCTTCCAAGGTGGTGTCTAGCTTGAGCCCCTGCATGGCCTGGAGGGCGGCGCGGCGGAAGGCATCGCTGCGTTTCACGCCGAGGGCGATGGTGCTTAGTGCCTTGGCATCACTTGGCTCAAATGTGGCATGGGCCATGGCGGCGATGCGGACTTGCTCTGCTTCATCCTCATCCAGGGCGAGCTGGCGCAGAGGCTCGAGCCGTTTCACATCCCGCATGGTGCCGATGACATGCACGAGCCAGGGTTTGTCTTCGGCGGGAGTGTCTGGCAGCAGGTTGACGAGGTCTGTGACCTGAAGGTGGCGATCTCGGTCTGGGAAGATTTCCAGCGCCATGCGGCGACGGGCGAAGGGTAGAGCGGGGGCTGCCATTTCCTGCTTGAGTCGTTTGAGTAGTTCGTTTTCACCGGCCTCGGCTGAGTCCAGGCGTGCGAGGGTGGTGAGTGCGCCGTAATAGACGGGGGGGCTGGTGGTGCTGTCTGCGAGCCGGCCTTCCACAGCGGTGCGGAAGGCCGCGATGCGCTTGTCTGCAATCCACTTGAGGGCGAGGAGGGCCACTGAGTCACTGGGGTGGGCGAGAGAACGGAGGATGAGACTGCGCGAGACGGGCGACATGCGGTCACCTTCTAGCCAGATGGCCTCCCGTGCCGCCACGAGCACTCCGGCATCCACGGCCTCGTCTCCGGCGGCATGGGCGGCCATGGTCCGGAGCAGCAGGCCTTCGCGGGCGAGTCTGTGGGTGGCGGCGTGCTGGACGTAGCGGCTGGGGTGTTTGAGCCAAGCCACGGCTTCATCTGGGGAGGGAGCGTTGCCGTAGAGGATGCGCTCGATGAGTTTGTTGGAGTCATCTGAGGGGTAAGGTTGCAGTTCTGGCGCTTGGGTGGGTGTCTTTGCTTCCACTTTCCAGATGCGGCCATGGCCGTGCAGTTCGTAGTTTCTCTTCACCCAGTCGGTGACGAACAGGGTGCCATCTTTGGCCGTTGCAAAGGCGACCGGTCTGAAGTCCACGCCGCCTTCGAGAAGCAGGCTGCGCTCTTGGGTGAAGGAGCCGTCCTTTTCTTTGAGCCGGTAGCTCTCGACGCGATGATCCACCCAGGATGCGACGAGTAGGGTGCCGTTCCAGCGTGCGCCCAGTCCTGCGGATTCGGTGCTGCTTTGAGCGGCGTAGAAGATGACATCACAGGGAGCCTCTCCAGTGCCGGCCAGCATCGGCAGCGTGCCGGGCAGCTCGCCATTCCATGAGACGAAGGGGTGCAAGCCGCTGCGTCCGTAGCGGAACTGGTAGCCGTAGTTCCCGCCTTCCACGATGTGTTGCAACCGGCACGGCGGGCGGGAGTCAGGGTCATTGTCTGTGGCGAAGACGTTTCCCCAGGGATCCACGCACACGCCAAAAGGGTTCCAGAATCCTGTGGCCACTCGGCGGAGGCGTTGTCCATCGTGTGTGCAGGTGAAGATGTTGCCTCCCTCGCCCTGGTCTGAGATTTCGTGCGCTCCTGCCCTTAGGGTGTAGGCGGCACCCAAGTTCTCTCCCATGCCGAACCAGAGATTCCCGGAGGGATCAAATGCCAGTCCGCTCAGTCCGTTGTGCGGATAGCTTCCTTCTGTGTCGAGATAAACGATGCGACGCTCGATGTGGTCCGGCCTGCCGTCGTCATTGTTGTCCTTCCACCGCAGGATTTCATTTCGGGTGGCGAGGTAAATCCATCCGTCGGGGTGGAGTGCGATGTCCATGGTCGCCTTGGTCTCGCTCATGACCACTTCTCGGCGATCTGCGCGGCCGTCGCCGTCGTCGTCAGCGAGCCAGACGATCTGATCGTATTCGGGTCCCTTCCAGTCCTTGGGGCGGAAGTGGGTGTGGCTCTCGATGACCAATAGTCTGCCGTGGGCATCCATCACTGTGCCGATGGGTGTCTGGATCATGGGTTCCGCAGCGAAGAGACTTACTTTCAGCGCGTCGTCCTTCACTACGGGTGGCTCCTGACCGGCGACGGAGCTTCCCAGAACGATCAACCAAAAACAAACACGGTGGCGCATGGCCACCGTGTTAGCTCAATCGCTCCTGTTTGCCAAGCAAAGGAGCCTGACAACCCGAGTCAGAAAAACTTCTTCAAGTCCGTGTCTGGCCGATGCCCCACGAGCACGTAGGCGTTGTTGGCGTCCTGCCAGGCTGTGACGGGATAGCCTGCTGTGTGCTCGATGGCCTTGGTCTTGATGTCACCCAGTTCGCTGAGCGCCTCACGATGGATCACGAACAAGTGTGCATCCTCGCCGTCGCTGTGGAGGCAAAGCATGGACACTTTATGCCCGCGCCAGTCCACGATGCGGCAGCCGAAGAGGCGGGCGTCTCCGAGTTGATCCACCACCTCGCCGACGTCCACGGAGTTGGAGACGCCGATGCGTTCGTTGAAGTAGTTGTTCACTTGGGAGACGTTGCTGGTTCGCAAGTCTGGGGTGAAGCCTACCTTTTGCATTTCCGCAAACGCCTTGGCGGCATCCTCACGGAAAGCGGCGAAGGATGCCACTCCGGCGGGTCCAGTGAGCCCACCACCTGCAAACTGCGGTAGCCGGTTCTTAACGGGAGCATCCAAGTTCCACACCACTGCTGCGGCTAGCGCCACTGCTGCGGCTGCTGTGGCCCACTGGCTGATGCGACGACGCAGGATGATGGGCTTGACCACCCGGGCACCGGCCAGGATTTCCGCTTTGAGGTCGGTTGGGACGAACACGCCCCGCACTTTGGCAGACAGCGCGGCGTCCAGGGTCTGTTCACGGGCGAACCACGCGGCCAGTTGAGGATCCGTTTCGGCGTGGTCCATGGCTTTCTTCATGGCAGGATCATCCTGGTCCTGTCCGTCCGGGCGGCAGGCACAAAGAATCAATCTGGCTTCCTGACTATTCATTGGCGGCGTTCCTCCTCTCATTGGGTTTTGCTGGGAATTTGATCACGTTTTCGGGTGTGGCAGACGGTCGTGCAGCCGGTGCATCTTGCTCGATCAAACGCTTACGAAGCTGGTCCTTGGCGCGTGAGAGACGGGACATCACGGTGCCGATGGGGATGTTCAGCACGCTGGCTATCTCCTGGTAGGAGAGGTCCTTGAGGTAGAAGAGCATGAGCGGTGCGCGGTAGGTCTCATCCAAGCTGTTGAGCGCTGTCATGACTGTCTGCCCATCCATCTGGTTCACGGTCTCGGGTTCCAGGTGAGGCAGATCCGGCCCGGCATCATCTATCTCTACGTGAGGGAAGCGGGTGCTCCGGCGCTGGCCTCCGAGGAACTCACGGTAGAGAGTGGTGAACAGCCAGGTCTTCGCCTTGGAGCGGTCGCGCAACTGGAAGCCGCGCTGCGCCCAGCGCAGGAAGGTCTGCTGGGTGAGGTCCGCCGCTTCCGCCTCTCTATGGCAGAGGCTGAGCGCAAACCGATACAGGTTCTCGTAGTGTGTGCTTACGAGGTCTTCGAACTCCTTGTCTTTCATGACTTGGTTTTGATGATGGGAGGGGGCGCGACACGCCTTATTCCAGCGGGACGAAAAACTTTTCCGCGGCTGCGGCATGGGCGGGCGGCTGAAGCTGGCGAGGTGTGTTTCCTGCCGACTACGCCCTACTTCAAAGAGCGCAAGTAAGCCACTAGCTCCAGCAGTTCCGTCTCTGGGAGTGTCTGGTCCAGACCCATGGGCATAAGACTTGTGGTCAGTGTGACATTGCTCACCACTTGGTCATGCTTCACTTGGTGTTCTGCACCCGCAAGGTCCACAAGCAGCAAGCCTTCCGCTGTGTGGCTGCGGATGACGCCGGTCATGCTGCGGCCGTCCGTAGTCTCGATGGCGTGCGCCTCGTAATCACGGGCGAGCGTGTTGCTGGGGAACAGGATGCTTTCCAGCAGATCCCGCTCGTTGCGGATGGCTCCGATCTTTGTGAGATCCGGCCCGAGGGCACGGCCAAGGTCTCCGACTTTGTGGCAGGCGATGCAGGTGCCCTTGCCTTGTTCAAAGTGCTTGCGACCTGCTCTTGCGTCGGCAGCGACAGCCTGGGTTGCAAGTGCTTGCAAGCGCTGGCGTTTGGCCGCAGAGGCGTCAGCTGCGGCATTGAGTGCAGGCTGCACGATGTCGAAGAGTTCGGCACCTTTTGTGGCGAACAGAGTCCTGAAATCACTTTCCTGGAGACTTGCTGTGGCGGGTGCGGCGGCAAAGCTTTGAGCGAGCCCTTTGAGTGACTCCTTGTCCGTGACTTTGCGTGCCAACTTCAGCATCTCGGCCAGTTCCAGTGGTCCCAGCCTGGGAAGGAGTGCGGCCACACTTGAGAGTTGTGAGGGGGTCAGCTTCACGGCGGATAGGGTGCGGGCGGCCTCGAGCCGGGCGGAGAGGTTGACGGGGTCCACGAGCAGCGTGGTGAGGAGGGTAAATGCCTCGTCAGTGGTTTCCTTGGCTCTGCCTGCCACCACGCTCAAGGCCTTTAAGCGTATGCCAGCCGGCCGTGAGGGATCTGCCGCGACGGCCTGAAGTGCGGGGTCAAAGCGGTTGTCCGTTGAGCGTGAGAGAACCTGGATAACCTCCATGAGAGCACTGCCACTGGCTTCCGCCAGCAGCTTACCGGCCGCCTGGGATGCTTCTTCCGAGAGGCCACCCTTATCATTGAGGGATGCCCGGAGTCCGATCAATCGGGCCGTGGGGGACTCATGGGTCAGGAGCGCGTGGATGATAGGTGGTGCATGTTCATCGGTTTTTCTGGTGGAGAGCAGGGTCTCTAGCACTTCTTGTTGCTTCGGGGTGAGTTGTTTTTCCTTCAGCCATGCCAGCAGCTCGTCCTGCTGAAACTCGAGCACATTCGGGTGGCTTTTGGCAAAGGTCAGAGCCGCTTTTGCCAGTGATTCATCGTCTGAAAGGTAGTGGTGAAATGCCAGTCCGAGCGCTTGGTTTTGGCCGGAAGCGTCCTCTGCCGTCGCAGCGTGAATGGGGAACATGCGGCGCAGGGCCATGGGTGAGCGGGTTTTCTGCAGGTCATCTAGGGAGAGAGCGTCTGTGTGGATGGCTGCATTCATGACGCTGTGCTCCAGAGCGGGGTCCATTTCGCCATGCAGAAGCGAGACGAGCACGCGGTGCCATGGGCCAGAGGGCAGAGCTTCAGGGTGTGCCGCTATCCAGTCGCAGGCTGCGCTGACCGCACGCGGGTTGCCTTTGATCTGCGCTTGCTGGAGCGCTTCATCAGCACTTGACAGCTCCCAGGCGGTTTTCCACTCCCGCGCTAGGGTCCACCGTGGTTCCACGGTGAAGTCTCCGCTCTTCACGGCTTTCTTTTTTACCCGGTACACCGCACCCCAGAGATCCTTTTTTTCCATCAGACTGGAGGGGCAGCCGATGCGGAACCAGCCGCCGCCGTCGAGCACCAGGAGGGTTCCGTCTCTGTCCTCTATCACGTCGGTGAAGTGAACGTCTGGCCGGTTGCTGAACCTGAGGAACTCATGCTCCACGGCGCGGTAGGTGGAGCCTTCCGGGATGAGTTCCATGCGCACGACGCGCTGCGTGTTGAAGTGAGTTACTAGGTAGTGGAGTCCCTGGCCAAAGAGCACGCCTCGTTTAGCGAAGCACGCGCCGCTCACGGCCACGTGGCCGAAGTTGTGCATGACGGGCATGACTTGGAGAGTGCGGGGCAGCCCGGTGATGGCGTGCAGCTGATCGGCGCGTTCATACACTCCGCCGAAGAGCCAGTGGACCAAGGTATCCCCACGGGGCTGTGAGTAATAGAGGTTGATGGTGCCTATGAGTTCGCCGTGCGGGGTGAAGTCCACCTCTACCGGGTTGTCTCCACAGCCCAGCGAGTGCCACTGTACGTCCGCACCGTCCGGCTTGCAGCTCCAGATGCCGGATGCCAGACCTTCGTGCACCAGCGTGCCGTCTTGCTGCGTGACTCTGTGCCCCTTCCGCCCATGGCACCAGTAGAGCCTGCCATTCGGGTGCAGGAATGGGCCGTGTACGTCTGCCGCATTTCCGGTGTATTCAAATCCACCCACGATCATGGTTCGCTCCTCCGCTACGCCATCGCCATCTTTGTCCGTGAGCTTCCAGAGCCCGGGCGGAGAGCAGACGTAGAGGGAGCCATCAAGCCAGCAGGCTCCCTGTGGGAAGGTCATTTTGTCAGCAAAGACGGTGCTTCGGTCAAAGACGCCATCCCCATCACGATCCTCCAGCATCAGCACGCGATTGGGAGGGTTTGCCTCCAGTTGTGCCTTGTTCCAGTTCACGCCCACGGCATCGCCGATGAAGAGCCGTCCTTTGTCATCCACACAGCCCATGATGGGAAAGGTCACGAGTGGACGTGACGCCACCACTTGGAGCTCCAGGCCGTCGGGCAGGTCATGCTCTGGCAAAGCGAGTGACAGGGAGCTTGCTTCTGTCACTACTTCTCTCAGGGATGCAGGTGGGTTCGTTCCCGACTGGTCGGGTGGCAGATCCGCACCGTGAAGTGAAAGTACCCCCACACTTACCCAAAGCGAAACGCGAAAAGCTGTCATGCCACCCCACTACGGAGGTGAAGAGCCCACTCATGCACTTTGCTGGGTGAGGTTCTGGCGGTGCTGTGTCACCCGGCGCTCACTGCGGAAAGGATGTGGTCCTGGATCTTGTGCATTTCGGCACGCTCGGCTTCCACGTGATCCTCCCAACCGGCGAGGTGGAGCAGCCCGTGGATGAGATAGAGCAGCAGCTCGGTGGTGATGTCGTGGCCGTGCTCAGGCCCACGCAGGGCTGCGGTGTCCGCGCTCACGAGAATCTCTCCGTGATGGAAAGTGATGACATCCGTGGGTGTCGGATCGTCCATGAACTCACTATGAATGCGGGCTATCTCGCCATCATTGAGGATGGTCGCCTCGACTTCTGGAAGGAGTTTGAGGGGCACACTGTCATTGCGGGAGGCCTGGAGGCAAAGGGGGAGTGCAGCTCTTACACGCTTTCTGAGTGCGGCCAGGTCCACCCGGTGCTTCCGCTGGCGCTGGTAGATGGAGATCTTCGGCAGCATGAGACTAGCCGCTGGTCAGGCTGCGGAATCCCCCTTGGGTGCCCTTCTTCGGGTGACCGGCTTGGTTCTGGTTCCCGGGTCATCGCCGCTGGCAGGGGTTTCAGGCTTGGTGGAGGGTGGAGGGGGCGTTTCCACCGCTTTCTGCTGGTACTTGATGCGGGCGTGCATCATGCTCAAAAGCGTCTTGGTGAAGCTGGCTTTCACACGGGCGAGTTCCGCAATGGTGAGGTCGCACTCGTCCAGCTGGCCGTCGAACATGCGTGTCTGCACGATTTCCTCCACCATTTGTTCGATGCGGGAGGCATTGGGTTTCTCCAGCGTGCGGGAGGCGCTCTCTACGGCATCTGCGAGGCTGATGATGGCAGACTCCTTGAACTGCGGTTTCGGGCCTGGATAACGAAAAACGTCCTCGCTCACTTGAGGCACGTCATCCTGGGTGGCCTTGTCCTCCTTCACCAAGCGCAGCACCTCTTCCTTCTGGTCCAGTGCTTGGCGGTAGAAGTACCAAGCCAGCGAGGTGCCATGATGCTGCTCGATGACGTCGATAATGCGTGAGTTGAGATTGTGCTTGATGGCCAGGTCCACGCCATCCTTCACGTGCGCTACCAGGATGAGGGTGCTCATGCGTGCCGTCAGATCGGCGTGCGGGTTATCCGCAGGATCCATGTTCTCGATGAAGTACTCTGGCTTGGTGAGCTTCCCGATATCGTGGAAGTAGGAGCAAACGCGGGCCATGGTGGCGCTTGCTCCTATGGACTCGGCGGCAGCCTCTGCCAGATTGGCCACGACGAGGCTGTGGTGGTAGGTGCCCGGAGCCTCCATACTGAGCCGCCGCATGAGTGGGTGATTGAGGTCCGAGGTCTCCAGCCACGTGATGTCCGTGGTCACGTCGAAGGCGGACTCCAGCAGGGGCAAAAGCCCACCCACCAACATGCCAGTGAGCACTCCGGTCAGCAGCGGATAGCCCGCCACCTGTCCGAAGGTGAGGTCTTTCATGCCCGCCTCCGTAAGGTGGAACACAAAGCTAAGCAGCCCAGCTGCTCCGCCCACGATCAAGCCGGCGATCAGGAAGCGGTTTCTTCTCCGCACCCGGCGGGTGGCCAGCACGGCGACTAGCCCGATGAGAAGTGACGCCGTCAGCCAGGTGAGCGGGTTGATCTGTGGCACTACCAGAGCACCGAGGGTGCTGCAATGAATGGCCGCGTGGAGCCCGGCACGTCGGCCCTGCATGATGGACAAAATGAATGGAGCCAGTGCATGGGGCAGCACCATGGCCAGAAGAGAGACCGGCCAGCCCTGGAGATTCCCGAACCGCAGTACCGCCAGAACTGCCGCCAGGTGGCCGAGGATGGTGCCCAGTACGAGGAGCGCCGCCCGGTTGTCCCGGCAGGTCTCTTTGCTCACGAGGTGCAGATGCACCATAGCCGCCGCGCTGAATACCACTGCATAAAGCCACTTCGTGGCCGAGGGTGCGGCCACTCCCGGCACCATCTCCGCGCCTGCCTTCATGAGCACCAGGACTGCGATCACAAACCCGAGAGCCAGCCCTCCGGTGATGGAGGGGTGGTAGCGCAGCGTGTCCCAGAAATCATCATCCTGATGCTTTCGGCGGGTGCGTCCACATGAGAAGCCCTCACGGGTGAGCTGTGCTCGGCGAAATGATTCAAACATCTTGATTATCTGGTGACGGGAGGGAAAACTACCGCAAGTCTGCTCCCCTGACAAGCCCGCCCTGGACTCCTGTTTGGAATAGGCACGCTGCCGCCATTTCCTGTTCCGAGCCTTGCGGGGCGTCTTTTTCGCTTTCTTATTGTCTCATGTCCGAGGATTCGCCGCCCGTCGTCTGCCCCGTCACCCGCTGGTATTACAAGCGGATGGCCATCCTCGGCGGTATGCTACTGGTCTTCGCGCTTTGGTTTTACAAGGATGGGAAGTGGACCTGGCCGGCGGAGAGGGAGAAGGCTGAAAAGTATGAGTGGTTTCAAAAGGAAGTCATCGGCGGCTACGATGAGGCTCAAAAGGCAGGCACCCTGGCCGCATGGATAGCCGAGAAAAAGGCGGCAGGCTTTCCGCTGACGGAGGTGGGTGAACCCATGAAGTGGGTGGCCTTTGCTGCGGCTCAGGGCTGGCCAGAGAAGCCGCCGAAGAAACGAACGGACAAGGAAATAGAGGCGCAGTTCCACTGGGCGGCGGGCATGGGCCTGGCGGCGCTGCTAGTCGGTGTGCATGTGCTGATGAACCGGCGCAAGGTCTTGAAGGGGTTCGCAGACCATTTCATCACTCCGGAGGGGCGGCGCGTGAATCATGCAGATGCCTTCCGCATCGACAAGCGTCCGTGGGAGGTGAAGGGCCTAGCCTACGTGCATTACCGGCCCGGAGGTGCCGCAGGTTCGGGCGGAGGGAGCAGGGCGGTCATCGACGATCTGAAGTATGACGGTGCGGCCAGGGTGCTGGAGCAGTTGCTGGTGAACTTCAAGGGCGAACTCATCGAGAAAGTGCCTGACCCCGAGGAGGTGCCGGAACGGACCGAGGCGCAGTGAGCGCTGCGCCTGGCTGCAACGGGGGCTGCTCAGAGCGGCAGCGGCTGGTCTTCGCCGATGACTTTGACTTCCAGCTCGAGCTGAATGCCACGCTCGCGCAGGGTGATCTCCTGGACTTGGGTGATGAGGTCGAGCACGTCGCGGGCGGTGGCTCCGCCTTGGTTGACGATGAAGTTGCCGTGTACGTCGCTGATGATGGCCTTGCCTACGGAGAGTCCTTTGAGGCCGAGTTCGTCCACAAGCTGGCCTGCGCCGCAGATGCCGGGATTCTTGAAGCAGCAGCCGGCGCTGGCTCCGATGGGCTGGCTGGTGCGGCGCTTCACGCGGCTGGCCTCGAGTCCGGCGTCGATCTGGCTCACATCCGCCCTGGTGCCTTTCAGGGTGGCACCTAGGACGAAGCGTTCTTCAAACTCTGGTACACTGCGGTAGTGGTGGTTGATCTCGCTCAGGGCCTTCTCGCGGATGCTGCCGTCCGTGTCTAGGTAGCGGACGCTGACGATCTGATCAAAGGTCTCGGTGCCCATGGCTCCGGCATTCATGCGCACCGCACCGCCGATGTTGCCCGGGATGCCCTCCATCCACTCGAAGCCGCCGAGACCTGCGGTGCGCGCGGCGCTGGCGACCTTTTTCAATCGGGCACCGACACCTGCGACCAGGCAGTCGCCAGCGGCGGTGACGTTCTCGAAGTCGCCCTTGGCGGGGTGGATGACGGCACCGCGGATGCCGCCATCGCGGACGAGGAGATTGGAGCCGCGTCCGATGACTCGGATGGGCACGGCGTGGTTGCGAAGGTATCGCACGATCTCGGCAAAGGCAGCTTCGGTGCGGGGTTCGATCCAGTATTGCGCAGGGCCGCCGATGCGGAAGGTGGTGTGCAGGCTCATGGGTTCGTAGAGCCGCACGTTGCCTCCACCGTGGGCTTCGATGATCCGCCAGAGTTCCTCCGCTACTTTGAGATCCCGGCTGATGCAGGTGCCCACTTCATGCACGTTGCCAGCGCCGAGGGTGATGAACGCATCACCGGCGCGGAGCAGATTGCCCATGAGGTCGCGGGCCTTCACCATGGTGGGTGTGCTGTGGCATTCCACTGGGCTTTGCAGGCGCACTTCCTCGATGATGGTCTCGCCGGTGACGCCCGGGAGTGGCTTTTCACTGGCGGGATAGATGTCGGTAACAGCGAGTACATCCACGTCTCCGAAAGCGGCACCGAACTCTTTCTTTAACAACTGGGTGCGGCTGAAGCGGTGAGGCTGGAAGAGGCAGAGCAAGCGCTTGGGGTTCAAGGCACGGGCGGTGGCCAGGGTGGCCTTCACCTCGGTGGGGTGGTGGCCGTAGTCATCGATGACGGTTACGCGCTCTCCGGCATGACGGATGTCGAAGCGTCGTTTGGCTCCTCGAAAGCTGCTGAGCGCACGCTGAATGTCCTCAAACTTGACGCCGAGCCTAGTGGCGAGGCTGATGGCGGCGAGGGCGTTGAGTACGTTGTGTTTGCCCGGGATGCCGAGCGTAGCGGTGCCGAGTGATGTGCCGGAGGAAAAAACCTCAAACTCGGTCTGCGAAGGACGTGCACTGATGATGCGGGCGCTGAAGCTGTGACTGGCGATGTTCCAGCCGTAGCTGACTGAGCCTTCATGACCGGCGCAGACCTCGCTGGCCACCGGGCACTCTCCACAGTGCACCCAGTAGCCTGGCGTTTGGGAAAGGAGTTGGCGGAAGACTTTCTTGATGGCCTCCAGGTCCTCGTAGTAGTCGAGGTGCTCTGGCTCGATGTTGAGGATGATGGAGTGTTTTGGGTGGAAGTTGACGAGGGTGCCGTCGGATTCATCTCCTTCCGCGACGAAGAGGGAGCCTTCCTTGTCCCAGTGTGCGTTGGAACCGAGGATGGGAATCTCGGCACCGACGTAGTGGGATGGCTTGAGGCCGCCCTGGCGCAGGACGTGGGCGGTGAGGGCGGAGGTGGTGGTCTTGCCATGCGTGCCGGCCACGATGATGCCGTCTTTCGCGGCCATGACGGCGGCCAGTGCTTCGGCGCGGCGTACGAGCGGGATGCCTTGTTTGTAGGCGGCTTCGTAGGCGACGTTGCCGGGCTTGATGGCGCTGGAGTAGATGACCATGTCACAGTCTTCTACCTCACGTTCGCTATGGGGGCTGAAGAACTGGAGGCCGCTTTTCTCGAGCTTTTCGGTCTCGATGGTGGTGACTTTGTCTGAGCCGCTGACGCGATGACCGAGCGCAAGGAGAAGCCAGGCGAGCCCGGACATACCGGAGCCGGCTACGCCGATGAGATTGATCCGCATGGGATGACGATTCTCCCGGAGGAGGCTGAGGACGGCTTGATTCATGCTCTGGCGATTTCCTCCACTAGACTGGCGATGACTTCGGCGCTGTCACGCACGGAGAGTTTTTTTGCGGCATCGGCCATGCGTTGTGCAGCGGCATCATCGAGCAACAGGTCACGTACGGCGGTGAGGAGGGTCTCGGAGTTGAGCTGGCTTTCGGGGATCAAGCGTGCGGCACCGGCGCGGTGGAAGATTTCCGCGTTTCGTGTCTGGTGATCGTCTGCGGCGTGAGGATAGGGTACGAGCAGGCTGGGCACGCCGAAGTAGGCCAGCTCGCTCATGCTGGAGGCACCGGAGCGGGCGATGGCGAGGTCTGCGACGGAGTAGGCAAGCTCCATCTGGTGGCAGAAGGCGATGACCTCGGCATGGATGTCGTCCACTTTGGCATATTGGTCTTTCACTTCCTGAAAGTCGCCTGGGCCGGTGATGTGGAGGATCTGCACGTTCTGCTCTGCTAGTTCCTTGAGGCTGGAGAGTACGGCGCGGTTGACACCGCGGGCACCTTGGCTGCCGCCCATGACGAGCAGGGTCTTTTTGTTGGGATGGAGATGGAAAGCGGCGTGGGCATCCTGAGTAACTGGTTGGCGCATGGAGCTGCGAATGGGGGTGCCGACGGTGCGGACGTCTTTGTGCTGGAAGTGGCTGGTGCAGGCCTGAAGCCCGCAGAGAACGATGTCGCAGAAGCGGGCATTGAGCCGGTTTGCTTTGCCGGGCACGGCGTTGGACTCGTGGATGAGGGTCTTGCATTTCTCTCTGCGACCAGCGACGAGCGGGGCGAGAGAGGTGAACCCGCCCATGCCTAGTACGACGCGGGTGGCATTTTGACGAATGAGTCGCTGGCAGCTGCGGGTGCCTTTCCACAAGCCTGCGAGGAAGGGAAACATCTTCGGTGACCAGGGTTTCGGCATGGCCAGGAAGGGCATTTTTTCGAAGCGTAGCGCTGAGTGACCAGAGGCGGCCAGGGAGTCGATCTTCTTCTCGCTGATGAGGAGGGTGACGCTGTGTCCGCGGGTGGAAAGCACTTCGCCCACGGCGATGCCGGGAAAGAGGTGTCCGCCAGTGCCGCCGCAGGCGATGAGGACGTGTAGGGGATTTGGAGTTGAGGTCATTTCACACTTGGGGCGTGTGACGGTCCTTGCGGAGGAGGAGTTCGAGACCTCCGCTGCGGGACAGTCCGCCCTGCCGGTGGATATTGCACAGAATGCCGATGCAAACCATCGTCATCAGCAAGTTTGAGCGACCGTAGCTGACAAAGGGAAGAACGAGGCCCTTGTTTGGCAGCACGGAGGTGACGACGCCCATGTTGACGAGCCCCTGGATGACTATCAGGAAGGTGAGTCCAAAGCCGAGCAATCGCCCGAAGCGATCCGGCGCATTCATGGCAATATGAAGTCCGGCGATGAGGATGAGGATGTAACAAAGCACCACCCAGAGAGTGCCATTGAGGCCCAGTTCCTCACCCACCATGGCGAAGATGAAGTCGGTGTGCGCTTCTGGCAGGGAGTAGAGCTTCATGCGGCCCATGCCTGGGCCCGCGCCATCCTGCCCTCCGGAACCGAAGGCGAGCTTGGCGTGGAGTTGTTGCACTTTTTTGGCCTGGATTTCCTTCACCTGCTCGGGCGGGAGCTTACTGAAATCGACGAACTGGGAGACGACTGGCAGGTCTGAGGCGAAGCCGATGACGCGGTAGAGCCGGTTCGGGGTACTGATGATCATGAGGACAAGCACGGCCAAACCTGCGAGCCCTATGATGGGGAGGTAGCGTAGCTTGGCGCCTGCGGCGTACATGATGGCGAGGCCAACCGCCATGGTGATGGCGGCCCCGCCCAGGTCCATCTCCGCGCCGATCAATCCGGCGATCAGGCAGGTGATGCCGGCAGGGATGGCGAAGCCGCGGCCGATGTTTTTCGTGTGCGGCTCATAACGGGCATACCAGGCTGCGAGGACCATGACGAGTGCTACCTTGGCGAACTCTGAGGGCTGAACGCGAAGGCCGAAGAGATCCAGCCAGCGCCAGGAGCCGTTGACCTTGACCCCCACACCGGGGACGAAGCAAAAGGCGAGCGCCAGGGTGGAGAGGATGAGTAGTTGCCAGCGCCAGTTCAGCCAGCGGTGGTAGTCTAGCATGGCGGCAATGATGGCTAGGCCGCCTGCGAAGCCGAAGCACCAGAGCTGCTTGCGCACTAGGTCGTAGTCTGCGTCTCCTCCCTCAGCGGTGTAGTAACCTGCGCTTCCCAACATGACAAAACCCACTGTCAGCAGACCCACGACTGCGACGGAGAGGATGAGGATGCTGGGGCGGGAGAAGACGGCGTTGACCATGGCTGGCTTAGTTCTTGGGGATGACCAGCTTGCTGCCGAGAATGACGGTGTTGGCGTCTTTGAGCTTGTTGGCCCGGACGAGCGATGAAACGCTCACTCCGTAACGGCGTGCAATGCCGCCGAGAGTGTCGCCACGGGCGACGGTGTGACTGGAGGCGCGCATTTTGGCCGGTGCTGCAGGTGGCTTGGCACTGGTGGTGGCGGCGGGCTTTTTCACTTCCGGCTTTTTGGGAGCTGGCGGTGCGCTGGCGACGGCTTTCTTCGGTTCCGCTTTCTTGGGTTCGGTTTTTACCGTCTCCGTTTTCGCAGGTTCGGTTTTGGCTGGGGATGCTTTTGGCGGTACCGTGGTGGCGGGTGGCGGAGGTGGGAGGTCAATGGATGGCTGCGAGATGGTGCGGGACGACGATGAGGGGGGCAGTGTGACAGCCAGTGTGGACGGTGTAACGGGCTCCAGATCCACACGGGAAGAACCCGGTGAGAGCACGGGCATGCCGCTGGTGGGTGCGGTGTTGACGGATGAGGCTGCGGGGGCTGGTTGGGTTACGTAGGGTAACGGCGGTGTGTCCGGGCTGGCAGGCAGCGGTGCCGCTGCGGGTGGGGTGCTGCTGATGCCGGGGGTGTCATTCCGCGGGTCGGGGGTGACTGTGTTGGCGCTGTCGGGCGGCGGTCCTTCTGACTTAGTGACGCCTTGGCTGCTGGCCGGGTCGAGGTTGGTCTTCTGCACGGTGACGGGCTGCTTTTGTGTGCCGGTGGCGAAGTCATACATGATGAGGCCAGCGATGACGAGGATGTGGATGCCGAGCATGATGACGAACATCTTTGCCACGCTGCGGTTGGGTTGCGGCTGATCCTGGGTCCAGGTGGGGTCCTGATTCGAGATGGATGCGCTGTAGTTGTGGCGCTCGCGCTCGATCATGTCCAGCAGGTTGGGTCCTTTCTGTTTGCTCATGGTGTGGGTGGGTGTGTGGGTTGTGTTTGTGGAAGGGGTCAGAGGGCTAGCGCCGCTCTGCGAAAGTGCTCGCCCCGCTCGGCGTAGCCGGAATACATGTCGAAAGACGAAGTGCCCGGACTGAGGACGATGGCATCACCGGGCTGTGAAATGCCCGCTGAGATGCGAACGGCGTCATCCATGCTGGTGGCGATGTGGCAGGGTACGATGGATGAGAACTGGGCGGCGAGCGACGAGGCGATTTCACCGATCAAAACGAGGGCCCGCACCTTGCCCGGCAGCGCGGCGGCGAGCGGTGTGTAATCGAGGCCTTTTTCCTTTCCTCCGGCGATGAGGACCAGGGTGTTGTCCAGGGAACGGACGCAGCTCTCCAGAGCGTGGAGGTTGGTGGCCTTGGAGTCATTGATGTACTCGCGCCCTTCGTGAATGCGGACCAGCTCGCAGCGATGAGCGGGCGGCACGTAGGCGGCGACGGCGCTCATCATATCGTCAACGGGCAGTCCCATTTCGTGACCGGCGGCGAGCGCTGCGAGGATGTTCTCCATGTTGTGACGTCCGCGAAGCCGGATTGGTGAGGCATCACCGATAGGCTCACCGCAGTGGAAGAACTGTCCCTGGCGGTATGTCCAGGTGGCGTCCTCATGTCCCGGCTGAGCGCTGAAGGTGACAATGCGGGGCCGTATGGCACCAAGGCGCTGCACTTCCTGAGCGTTGACGATGGCTACGTCCTCCGCTGTTTGGTTCATGAAGATGCGCTGCTTGGCTGCAAAGTAGGCCGGCATGTCTGGGTAGCGGTCCAGGTGATCTGGCGCGAAGTTGAGCCACATGCTGATGCGCGGATGAAAGGTCTGGATGGTCTCAAGCTGGAAGCTGCTGACCTCTAGCGAGAGCACGTCGTATTTCTCTCCGCTGACAAGCACCTCACAGAGGGCCATGCCGTGGTTGCCACAGGGTAGGGAACGGTGTCCGCAGTGGTTGAAGATCGCTGCCAGGACTTCTGTGGTGGTGCTCTTTCCATTGGTGCCGGTGATGGCGACAAAGGGTGTGGTGCAGCGCTGGAAACCAAACTCCATCTCGCCGGTGGCCGGCACGCCTGCGGCGAGGAACTTTTTCGGCAGCGGCCAGTGGAGATCGAACCCTGGGCTCAGGATCACGAGATTGTATTCACCGGGTTTGACCACGAGTTCGCGGGCGGCTTCTCCGGTGATGATGCCGTAGCCTTCTTGCTCGGCGATGGCGATGCTCCGCGCGAGTTTTTCTGGTTCTGCCTCATCAATCAACGTCACCCGCGCGCCTTCGCGTGTGGCGAGACGCGCCGCTCCGATGCCGCTTCTGACGGCTCCAAGGATGGCGATGTGGGGTGAGGTGTGAGACATGGGACTAGCGAACTTTTAGCGTGGCAAGGCCGATGAGCGCACAGAGCAGAGAGAGGATCCAGAAGCGGGTGATGACTTGGTTTTCTACCCAGCCGCCGAGCTCGAAGTGATGGTGGATGGGGGCCATGCGGAAGATGCGCTTGCCGCGTGACTTGAAGCTGGCGACCTGGAGGATGACGCTGAGTGCCTCCATGACGAATACGCCTCCGACGATGATGAGCGCTATTTCTTGACGGCAGCCAATGGCGAGGGACGCGATGCAGCCGCCAAGTGCCAGTGAACCGGTGTCACCCATGAACATGCGGGCCGGGTGGGCGTTCCACCAAAGGAAGCCTAGGCAGGCACCTGCAAGGGCCATGGCTACAATGGCAAGTTCACCAGACTGTGGGTGGTGCGGCACGCCGAGGTAGCCTGCGTAAAGTGAAGCGCCGGCCACGTAGCTGAATGCAGTGTAGGCCAGTGCGGTGCTCACGGAACAGCCTGCGGCAAGGCCATCCAGTCCATCCGTGACATTCACGGCATTGGAGGTGCCCTGCATGATGACCACGTAGAATGCGACGGCGAAGATGCCCATGTCTGCGATGAGCGGTTCTTTGAGGAATGGAATCCAAAGTTCCCGCATGTTGGACACGCCTTCCGCAGGTGCCGCACCGGCGTTGATGCCGTAGGCGAAGAGTGCGCCAACGATGATGCCCACCGCTCCCTGCCATAAGAGTTTGAAGCGTGCGTTCACGCCTTTGGAGTTCTTTTTGGCCACCTTTTGGTAGTCGTCCATGAAACCAAGCGCTCCGAGCCCGAGCGTGGCGAGCAAGCAGGTCCAGACCATGAGGTTGTCCCAGCGGGACCACACGAGCACGGATGCCAGAAGCGTGCCGATGATGAGCACGCCGCCCATGGTGGGGGTACCGGCTTTCTTGCCGTGCAGCTCGAAGAGCTTGTGGACCTCGTCCGCAGTGCGAATGGGCTGCCCTACCTTGAGTGAGATGAGTTTGCGAATGACATGCTCTCCGAAGACGATGGAGAGGAACAGGGCCGTCAGGGCCGCACCACCGGCGCGAAAGGTGTGGTAGCGGAAGAGGTTAAGCAGCTTGAAGAGGGGACTCTCCTTCCCTCCCATCCAGTCCCAGGCAAACCATTCTCGATGTTCGTAGAGCCAGTAAATCATGCCGTGGCGAAGAGGGTGATGATGGTTTCCATGGCGGCGGAGCGGCTGCCTTTGACGAGAACAAGGTCACCTTCCTTCAACCAGGCGCGAAGTTGTGAAGTGCAGCTGGCATGGTCTTCACAGCAGTGGACTTGGCCCAAGCCGGCGGCTGCGGCGGCTTCTGCGATCCAGCGTGCTTCGTTTCCGACGGTGAAGAGGGCATCTACGCCAGCCTCTGCGGCGCAGCGGCCCACCTCTCTGTGGCCTGACTCGGCGTGTGCACCGAGCTCTCCCATGCGTCCGAGAACGGCGATGCGGCGCCCTTTGCAAGCCAGCCCGGCAAGAGTCTTCAGCCCTGCCTTCATGGAGTCTGGGTTGGCGTTGTAGGAGTCATCCAGGAAGGTGACGCCGCAGATGAGCTTGGTTTCGAGGCGTCCTTTTGTGAGGCTGGCTGCAGACAGTGCGGCCACGATGTCTGCGGCGCTCACACCTGCCTGCCATGCTGCGGCTGCGGCGAGCGTGGCATTCCCCACCATGTGTTCTCCCGGCACTGGCAAAAAGGCGTCCTCACGTGTGCCGGAGATGTCCAGGGTGAAGCGGGTGCCTTCAGCGGTGACTTTGAGATCATGAGCGGATACATCTCCACGGCCCAGGCCGGCCTCAATGACGCGCGCGGCGGTGCGCTGGCGGATGGAGGGGGTGAAGCGGTCATTGGCATTCAGAACGACGAATCCTTCCGCGTCCACAGCTTCGGCGAGCCTGCCCTTCTCGAGCGCGATGGCTTCCTGTGTGCCCATGTTCTCGATGTGGGCGACGCCGATGTTGGTGATGATGGCTCCGTCTGGCTTGGCGATGGCTGCGAGCGGGGCGATCTCACCAGGATGATTCATGCCCATTTCAAACACGCCGCAGGTGTCTCCTGTGGTGAGGGACAGGATGCTGAGCGGCAGGCCGATATGGTTGTTCAAGTTCCCGAGGGTGGCCCGCACCTGATGAGCGGTGGCCATGACGGCACAGGTGAGATCTTTGGTGGAGGTCTTGCCATTGCTGCCGGTGATGCCGATGACGAGGGGATCATGCCACTGCCGGTAGTGCAGGGCCAACGTCTGGAGTGCCGTGAGAGTGTCCTCTACCAGGATGACGGAGGTGCCTGGTGCGTTCCATGAGTCTTCCATGCGGCTCACGATGACGGCGGCAGCTCCGGAAGCGATGACTTGCGGGATGAAGTGATGCGCGTCAAAACGCTCGCCCGCCAGTGCCACGAAAACGTCTCCCGGTGTCATCTTCCGGGAGTCGGTGTTGACGTTTGTGACCGGGGCTTCTCCAGTGCCATGGATGAGGGTGCCGCCGGCGAAACGGGCTAGGGTGGTGATGTCGATGGGTTTCACTGCCAGCGCCTCCCTTCGTCTGCTTCGCGTTGCCTGCGCTCGAGGTCGCGCTGCTCCCATTCGCGGATTTTTTCCAGCCTTTCCTGGCCGAGTGCATCCCGGCGAAGACGCATGGCTCCGGTGGCGACCTTGCGGTCGTCGAAGGGGTGCTTCACGCCCTGGATCTCCTGGTAGTCCTCATGTCCTTTGCCCGCGATGACGATGATGTCGCCTTCCCGGGCGTTTTCGATGGCGGCGTTGATGGCCTCGCGGCGGTCGAGGATTTCGGCGAAGTTTTTGCGAGCGAAGCCCTTGCGTGCATCGGCAAGGATGGCTGCGGGGTCCTCGGTGCGTGGGTTGTCAGAGGTGAGGATGCAGATGTCGCTGGCATCTTCAGCGGCGCGGGCCATAAGGGGGCGCTTGGTGCGGTCCCGGTCACCGCCACAGCCGAAGACGGTGATGAGGCGGCGTGGTTTGAGACCACGAAGGGTCTGCAGAACGTTCACCAGGGCATCCGGTGTGTGAGCGTAGTCCACGAACACGCTGTAACGCGCTTCTTCCATGATGCGCTCGAGCCTTCCGGGCACCTGGGGTGCGTTTTTCATGTGGTTGATGGCTTCGCGGAAGTTCAGACCCATGCCGTCTGCGGCGGCCAGGGCGGCGAGGGTGTTATAGACGTTGAATGCACCGATGAGCGGTGTCTTGACGAAGAACATGCGTCCTTTGGCCTCCAGCTCGAACTGGGTGCCAGTCATGTCGTAGCGGACGTTGACGGCGCGGAGTTCATTGTGAACACCCATTCCGTAGCGCGTGATGCGTCCGGTGGACTCGAAGCGCTGGTGCAGCTTTCTGCCCCAGGGGTCGTCACCGTTGATGACCATCTGGCCGTGGCCTTGGTCGGCGATTTTTTCAAAGAGCAGGGACTTGGCGTCAAAGTAAGCCTCCAGAGTTCCGTGGTAGTCCAGGTGGTCCTGGGTGAGATTGGTAAAGATGCCGGTCTTGAAGGTGATGCCATGCACGCGGCGCTGATGCAACGCGTGTGAGGAGACTTCCATGGACAGCGCACGGCAGCCGTTCTCCACCATGGTGGCTAGGTGCTGCTGAATCTCCAGTGACTCGGGCGTGGTGTGGGTGGCCGGCACGCGCTCGCCGCCAAGGTCATAGAACATGGTGCCCAGCAGGCCGCTACGAACATGCGCGGTATTGAGCAGATAGTGGAGGAGGAAGGCGATGGTGCTCTTCCCGTTGGTGCCCGTGACGCCGGCGACGGCGAGCTTTTCTGCCGGGCTGCCGTTCATGACGGCAGCCATGGCTGCGAGGGCGACGCGGCTGTCTGGCACGTGAACCCAGGCGGTCTCCAGATTGTCCGGTGGAGCGGTTTCGGCGATGATGGCGGAGGCACCGGCAGCGATGGCTTTTTCGATGAAGTCATGCCCGTCTGCATGGGTGCCGCGCAGGGCCACGAAGGCGGTGCCGGGACCTACTTTACGGGAGTCGTAGCTGAGTTCGTCAATGACGGTGTCTGCATTGCCCGCCAGCAGTGCTCGTGAGATGGGTGAGATGAGTTCTCTCAGTGTCACTTGGCTCCTCCTTCTCCTGCGAGGGTGAGTTTGATGGGGCGCTGGGGCTTGGTCTCCAGCACGGAGAGCGCTTCTTTCATGACTTCGGCAAAGATGGGCGCGGCGAGTTTGCCGCCGTAGAGCATTTTGGGATCATCTGACTTGGGTACGTGGAGGACGATGAGGCAGGCGAGCTTGGGATTGTCCGCCGGGGCGAAGCCTGCGAAGGAGACAATGTAGTGACCGGGGCGGTATTTGCTGCCATCCGGACCGGTGTAGGTGGGGTCATACCAGCGGGCGGTACCCGTCTTGCCCGCTACGCGGACGCCGGGGATGGCGGCTGCTCCGCCGGTGCCGTCATTGACGACTTGCTCGAGCATGGAGGTGACGGCGGCGGCCACTCGCGGGCTGCACACTTGCTTGACTGGCACGATTGGCTCTGGAGTGATGGTGGTGCCGTCTGGGGAGATGGTGCTTTCGATGAGGCGGGGTTTCAGCAGGGTGCCTTTGTTCGCTATGGCACCTACGGCCATGATCATTTGGAGGGGTGTGACGGAGATTTCATAGCCCATGGCCATGCGGGAGAGCGTGGTGCCGCTCCACTTGTTGAGCGGGCGCACGATGCCGGAAGATTCCCGCGGCAGACCTATGCCGGAGCGGGTGCCGAAGCCGAAGCTGGTGATGGCTTCGTGGAAGCGGGTCTCTCCCATTTTTTTGGCGATCTTGTAGGCACCGATGTTGCTTGAGTTGGCCAGAATCTGCTGGATAGAGACGTAGCCCATGGGGATGGAATCGCGCAGGACCACCTTGTGCTCGGGTTCTTCGAGAAGGCCATTGTTGCAGAAGATGGTGGAGCCGCTGTGGATGACGCCAGCCTGCATGCCTGCGGCTACGGTGACGATTTTCATGGTGGAGCCTGGCTCAAAGATGTCAGTGATGACGATGTTGCGCGGGTCATCCACCCAGAGGCCTGACTTTTCCTGAACGCGGTGCACTTTGGGATGTCCGGCCATGGCGAGGATGGAGCCGGTGGAGGGTTCCATGAGGATGGCCTGCACTTTTTGGGTGCGGTGCTTGTTGTGGACCTCCAGCATCAGGTCCTCAAGGTAGTGCTGGAGCGTCATGTCAAAGGAGAGGACGAGATGCTGGCCGTGTTTGGGCTCGGTGCGCTCAGAGAAGCCACCCGGTAGCACGCGCTGCTTGAGTGCGTCTTTTTCCACCACTTCACGTCCGTCCAGACCTTCGAGCGCCGCATTCATCATTTGCTCGATGCCATCGACACCCTTCTTCTCCGCATTGACGACGCCGAGGAGATTCTTCACACGGTCGCCTGCGGGGTAGAGCCGCCGGGCGTAGGAGCGGATGTGGATGCCGCGCAGGTGGTTGTCGGCTATGAGTTTCTGCCAAGCCTGTGCCTCTTCTTTTTCCAGTTTTTTTCCCAACAAGGGTGCGGACATGCCGCCGGGCTTGAGCACCTTGAGCATGTCGGCAGTGTCCATGCCTGTGTGTTGTGCGAGGATGGGTGCGATGTGCTCTACGTAAGCGGCGCACATTTCCTCATCGGTCATACGGGAGACGAGTTCTGCCTTGGTGATGCCCATTTTCATGGCTAGCGCGCCCTGGATGACACGGGAGTCGTAGAGGTGCTCTTTGTCGGCGTACACGTCATGCAGGGTGCGGTCCTGGGCCAGGAGCTCGCCGTCCCGGTCATAGATGGAGCCGCGCAGTGCGGGCAGCGGTTTGTCGTCGAGGCGGAGTTTGAGTGCCTGTTCCTTGAGGGTGCGGGTCTCTATGGACTGGAGCCACCAGAGCCGTGCGCTGATGCCTCCGAAGCCCAGAAGAACGGCCAGGCCAGCTAGGCAGATGCGCTGGTTCATCCGCTGATCTCCCTGCTTCTGGCACTTGAACTGGGACCAGTCCATCAGCGGCTTGCTCCTTGGTTTGAGTTCATGTTGAGTCCCATGGTGGAGCCATCTACCACGATGACGTTTGCTCCCTTGATGGGCGTCATGGTGATGCCGCGCTCAGCGAGGGACTGTTTGACTGCGTCTCGTGTGGTGAGGCTGGAAAAGCGTCCATTCAGATCGGTGATGTCGCGCTGGAGCTCGCTGATGTCATGACTGAGGCGACGTTCTTCCACGGCGAGGCGCTGGATTTCATGGTTGAGGCGCATCTCCTTTGTCCAGCGACCTCCCACAAGGCCGCCCACGAGAAAGACGAACAGTATCAGGGGAAGCCTGATGTCATTGCGGTAGCGTTTGCGGTTTCCTCGGTTCATGCGGCACCTCCTGGTTCGGCGATGCGTTCTGCCACGCGCAGGCGCGCGCTTCGGCTGCGGGGGTTGGCCTTGATCTCGGCCTCTCCTGGTTCCACGGGCTTGCGGGTGATGACTTGCAGGCAGTAGTCAGGGTTTGGTCGTGGTGCGGGCCACTCCGGGCGGTCAACTTCGCGGGCTGAGAGCCGCTGGAAGGCGCGTTTCACGAGCCTGTCTTCCAGCGAGTGAAAGGAGATGATGGCTAGCCTGCCGCCGGGCTTGAGCCACTTGGGCGCGGCGTCCAGAAAGTCCACGAGCGCTCCCATTTCATCATTCACGGCGATTCGAAGTGCCTGGAAGGTGAGCGTGGCGGGGTGTCGATGGCCTTTCCTGGGGCATACGCCGGAGACGATGTCGGCGAGGTCCAGTGTGGTGAGGATGGGCTTGACGGCGCGGCGTTTCACGATTGCGCGTGCGATGCGGCGGGCGTGAGGTTCCTCACCATAGTCGATGAGAATGCGCCACAGGTCTTCCTCTGGCAGGCTGTTCACCAGTTCGTGGGCAGGCTGCGGCCCATCCGGGTTCATGCGCAGGTCCAGCGGTCCGTCGTGCTGAAACGAGAATCCCTTCGCTGGATCATCGAGCTGTCGAGAGCTGATGCCCAGGTCTGCCAAGATACCATCGAACTTGCCTACTCCTATTTCAGTAAGCATTTCAGGGAAGTCTCGGAAGTTCCCGCGCAGAGCACAGAAGTTCTGGGCAAATCCGCGGAGACGAGAGGTGGCATGGGCGATGGCCACCGGATCCTGATCCAGCGCCACCACGTGCGCACCGCGAGAGAGCATGGCCTCTGAGTGGCCGCCGCCGCCGAGCGTTACATCGAGGAATCGACGCCCTTCCACTGGCTGGAGAAAGGTCATGATTTCTTCTAAAAGGACGGACTGATGGTAAAAGGGTACGGATTCCAAAGGCGGTGGCGTTCCCTCGGGGAGTTGCGGGAAGCCACGGCCACCCGCTGAAGTGCCGTTGCCCGTGAAACGCTCCTCATTTGAAGAGGTCCCGGCGTTTCCGAACCAGGGCCAGACCCCTATTTGTGGCAGGCTCAGACCTGCGGACGACACAGGACTGCTGCGTGGCTCAGCGCCGAGAAACTGGCTCCAACCTCTTGCACCACGAACCTTCAAGGATAGGTTTCGATACCTGCGCGCTGCTCCCAGAAGCCGCCAGAGGCTCTGAGGAACAAACAACGATGAGAGGAAAGGGGACATTGGACGGGAGCAAAAACTGAAAGCGCCAGCCGGGTGGATGAGGCCCTCGCGTTTATTAGCTAGTCCTAAATATCTGCATCCGTTGCGGGCTGCAATATTTTAATCACACTTTCCCGCAAAAAGTTATTCCCATTAGAATTCCGTGAAGAACCTTGTTTTTGTGAACAAGATGGTGTGGTTGAGCAGGTGTGATGCGCAGAGAGGGATGTGGGTGCATCGCTCAAACTCGGGGCGAAGAACGTTTCGACTGGCAGCCTTGGGGGGTGTTCAGTTCTGGGCCGAACCCCAGGCCTGTGGGGCGCATGGAAGCTCTTGAAGGGCCTTTTCTGGGACGCGATTAGCTCTCCTTTGTCACTGCATTGAGGACCACGCCGTGGTCATCCCGGTGCATCAGGGTGAGGGTGCCATCCGCCGTGAGGGTGACGTGGAGAAAGCCGCCCGTGGGTGAGCCGTAGAGGAAGGGTTGCCGAATCAGGCCTTCCGGGTCAGTCGATTTTGGGTCGCCGGGGCGCTCGCCCTTGATGGCGTTTTCATCGTTCAAGGCACCGACAGAGAACTCCTCGACACCGAGCGGGTGAATGCTGTGATATTGCCAGTGCCGGTCGCCACAAAAGGTGAGCACGTTCTGGATGCGTTGAACCCGCAACCACTCAAAGAAGCTGTCGGCCTCATGTTTGAAACCGGCGAGGTTGGTGTGATTGTCTTTTTTGCTGTTGCGATCTGGCCCCACCATGGGTGTAGGAGTGATGAGCACTTTCCACGTGGCGTCACTCTGCCTCAAGGTGCGCTGGAGCCACTCGCGCTGTACAGGGCCCCAGATGCTTTTCTCAGGGCCGTCCGGCATGGCATTTGGAGAGCGGTGGTCGCGCCCTTCGAGGAACCAGAGTTGCAAGTGGGGATGCACTCGGTGCGTTCGATAGCTGGGGGTGGTGGTATCGCCCTGTTCGCAGAGGGGAAGCTGCTCGCGGAAGACTTCGATGCCAGTGACTGGTAGTGGCAGCTTATCTCCACGCAAATCGGCGTCGTTAAAGCGGAAGTCATGATCGTCCTTGGACCAAAAAGCCGCAGTGTGGGCGAAGAACTGGATCAAACGCGGAAAGCGGAACTGCTCATGCCACTTCCTGCGCAACTCCGGTAGCGTCCTCGCAGCGCTGTGCGCGGGGTGGTCATAGTAAACGATGTCGCCAGTGCCGATGAAGAAATCTGGTGCCAGCTCCGACATGGCGGCGAAGGCGGGGAAACCGAGGCGTTTGTCTTCATCCGTCGCGGTCACGGGTCCGCCCCCATTCGCCTTGCCGCTCATGAAAGAGTGGTAGTTCATGCAGCTCCCCATGCAGAAGGAAAGTGCGCCAGCGCCGCCAGTGGTTTTGAAGGAGCGTGTAGGGCCGGTTTGGGTTCGCTCCGTCGTCTCGCCATATACCAGACGGTAGTGGTAGGACGTGCCGGGTTTGAGATCGGACAAACGGGCACGGACGATGAAGTCCTTCTCTGCAACGGCGTAGAGCCAAGCCGTGCGTTGCACGGAGGCGAATTTTTCGTCCTCGCTCCATTCAAAACAAGCCACGCCTGCTTTGCCCGGTAGGTCGCCTTCACCGTCGAGCGCAGGTCCAGCGATGGCGGTAAGTCGGGATTGCAGCAGCGCAGAGTAGGCAGTCACCTCGCCGGCCATCTCACCCTGCGCGTGGTGAACTTCGGCCAGCAAAGGGAAGGGTAGCAGCAGGAGCAGGAGCAGGAGCAGGCGGTGTTTCATTGGAAGTGAGAACCGTAACGCACACTCAAGTCTTTCGGGGAGACTCGTTGGGCGGTGTTGGGCAGCAAAGCAAAGTGAACGTTCGATGCAGTTATTCTCTCTAAAGGTGTAACATTTTGGGCGGGCTTTGATAGTAGGCCAGCAGCTCTTCATCACGCATGATCACCAATCTGTCCGCCACACTACAGCGCAAATTCAACAAAACTCCCGACGTAAATTACATTCGTGAACTCGTGATGCGTCATGGCCCGCTGCCGGGGGAGTATGCTGAACTTGATGCTTGGTTTGAGACAGCAAATCAGGCCATCTTGGATGCGGGTGCTGGTGGCGATTCTGTCCGACAGTTCCTGATGTCTGCCTTTGAACAGGCGATGTCTCTGGATACCGTGCAGGGCCATGTTTGGCACCGGCCAAATGGCTATCATGGGGACTATGAAGTGATCGAGCATATTTACTGCCGTCGCATCGCGAGCGAGCCGATGCTGAGGAGGTGGGACCACTATTTCCATCAGCACGCTGCGGCGAAGGCGGTGAGAAACCGCATTGGCTACTTTGCCTCGATCATGGAGAATGCAGTCACAACCCGCCAAGGGCCACTAAACGTGCTGTTGCTTGGGTCCGGGCCAGCCCGCGAGGTTTGCGAGTTTCTTGATGCAAACCCTGACGCGAATGCTCATTTCACCGGACTGGACATTGATCCCAACGCTGTGGCTCACGCGACGGCGCTGAATCACCCCCATCTTGGAAAAGTGAGTTTTCTGCACACGAATGTGCTGCGTTTCCATCCTCTGGAGACGTACGACGTTGTCTGGGCGGCGGGGTTGTTCGACTATTTTTCCGACGCAATCTTTCGTCGCATGGTCCGCCGATATAGCAGCGCACTCCGACCGGGAGGTGAGATGGTGGTGGGCAACTTTGGTCTCTGGAATCCGAGCCGGGCTTACATGGAGTTTGGCGGCTGGAGATTATTGCATCGTGACAGCGAGCAGTTGCTTGGATTGTCGGTACAGGCCGCCCCATCTTGGTCGGCCGAGGTGCGCACTGAGGCCGAAGGGGTCAACCACTTTCTCCATCTCAAACGTGCATGACGCATCCCTGTATGACAGCGCGGGAGTACGTGAAGGTGTTGAAACCTCTGCTGCCTGCCGAGGTGTTCGTGCTCTCGGCACGGCGTATGTGGGTGATAGCTGTTCACCTCTGCATTGCACTGGCGGGGGTCTGGTCGTTTCGTCTTACTCCTGGTATTGTATGGCCACTGCTTTCGCTGCTAGTGGGCCACAGCTTGGCGGTGATCGCGTTCCACACTCACGACATCTCGCACGGGGTGCCAGTAAAGAACCGCCGCTTGAGAGTGGCGATAGAGACCATTTTGTGGGCGTTGCTCTGCGCTCCGGGGACGTTCTGGCGGCAGACTCACAACCGGAGCCACCATCATCATGCCAGCACTCCATCTGACCCTGACAGACCTTACCTCACCAGCGAGAAAAGTTGGAGCACTTGTTGGTATGTGAGGTTATTCTACCCGAGCGACTCAGCGACGCACTGCAGGCCACTTTGGTTTCTCCATCTCGCAGCTTATTTTTTTCGCCAGACTCTCACGGCCCTCTGGCCAAGCGATGGGAAGCCGACAATTGCGACCACAAATCCTAACTACACTGCTCGCCAGAAGCTTCAAATCGCCGGCGAGTTGGTGCTTATCGTCGCAACTCAGTTTGGTTGGTTCCTGCTTGCGGGCGGAACAGTGAAAGCTTGGTTGTTTGCGTCAGTGTTATCCCTGGTGGTGGCATCCACCGTGCTCATGTGGTACATCTTCACCAATCACTTTCTCAATCCCATTCAGCATGGACATGATCCGGTGGTGGGATCCACTTCGGTGGAAGTGCCACGGTGGCTAGACTGGTTGCATGACAATTTCTCGTATCATACCGAGCATCACCTGTTTCCCCACATGGACCCTGTTCACTACCCTACCGTGTCGAGATTGTTGAAAGAACATTTTCCCGAACGATACAACCGAATCCCGATCGGCGAGGCTTGGCGGTTGCTCTGGCAGCAGCCGCCTTTTCGTCCGTTGCTGGAAGCTCGTCAGCCAATGAAAGTTACTGAAGACTGAGATCTGGCAACCAGTGTTTCACGCAGCAGTTCATGGCCGGTGAGAACTACAACAATGCCTGCGCACTTTCGCAGGCCTCAAGTCGTGACCACGGGGCTGGGGATAATGCAGTTGCGGTGCAGCTACACGCGGGAAAGGAACCTACGCTAGGTGCGGCCTGGTTTGCCGTCATAGAGCAGGAAATGGGGACAGTCTTTGCGCTGCGGGCTAGAGCTTGAGAGCGTCCGTACTAGGTGAACGAAGCGCTAGAACACCTAGCGAGCCAATGGGGATGTCTAGGGTCCATGAGTGATTCTACTGATGGATGTGGTGTCTTTGGATAGCTTCACGCGATACGTCGAACCGTCGAATACCACGGAGATATCACACTTTAATGGCTCCGTCTCGTCATTGCTGAACACAACCTCTCCCTCAGTCAGAATCTTCGACAGCTCAGGGCCTCGATAAATTTCTTTTCTGGCGTCAAGGAATTGAGACAACTCGCTGGAGGTAGTTGGCGATTTTCCGCATTCACTTGTAAATAGGCTGGTGACATGAGCTAACTGATCTAGACCAGCCCACACGGCAAGGCGTTCCTCTAACCGATGTGACTGCCAGAAGTGCCAAATCCCAGCAGACAACGTGAAAAGCAGTACCAACCAACCTAAAAGCTTTGTTTTCATTATGGGCGAACTCTGTAAAATGCGGCGAACTCGAGCTCATACTCGATGTCAAAGGCAACGTGGCCTGTCGCGGTGGTTCTTTTGGTGGCAGTTTTCTTACGGACACGCAGATTCTCCACCCTCAGGAATTGATCACAATCGCTGGGCATATAATCCGACCGGGGTGTGGTAAAGTCGTTCCTCGTGACGTGCCGCTGATAATTTTTGCCCGAGCCAGCCGTTGAAAAGAGATACACGGGATTACTGTAACACACGGTGAACAAACTCGGAGCGGTGGGCCAAATGTCGCCAGCTGTATTAGGGTCGTGGAGCCAGCCGGACTGAAAATATGGATAGTCCCAGGCACCAACTGTTGTGGTTGCCACCAACTTCAAGGTTACGGGTACAAGCCTTTCCGTTTGACGAGAGTGATTCCCTTCCGGTCGATCGCCACCAGGAGGTTCCGCTCTTGGAGCCACGTAGTAGGTTGCGGGCGCTGTGCCGCTTGCACCTTCTGCGTCGGTGACAGTGACGGAACCCTGAGTATGGCCTTCCTGTGTTGGTTGGCCGCTGAAGGTGTGTGTCTCTTCGTCGTAACGGACTCCTTGGGGCAGCCCTGAGAAAGAGAAGGTGAATGGTGCGACGCCTCCGGAGAAGTTGGCTGAAGCGGAGAAACCTCCATACAGGACACCCGACCCGCCACCCGAGAATACCTGTAGCGGTGTGCCGGTCGTGTCGCCGCCACCGCCTTCACCGTCATCACCTTCGTCTCCTCCGCTGAGCAAGTGCTGGAAGTTCATCAGTGTGGTGGCGGAGACGAGGTTGGCTAGGAGGGCAGTCCGAAGCTCTTCAGTCGTGGGGCGATTGAAGACGGCGTTGGGGTTGGTGAAGAAGACGGTTTCTTCATCACGGTTGCTCACGCTATCCTGATCCTCGTCGTTCTCGGCGTCGCTCAAATCGGCGTCGTGGTTCTCTCCGAAGACCTCCCAACTCATTCCAGTGAAAGCCTCGAACTGCTGAGGAGACAGAGCCTGGATGCTGGACGGGGTCTGTGCTTTTCTTCTCATGTCGAATGGCTGGTTGTGTTGTCTCTTCACTCCGTCTCGGCCTGTGGCCGAGACATGAACCATCCGCACTGCTGTCTTAACGATCAGGCAGACACTTCCTTTTGCCGTGACGCTTACAAATCACTGTTGCTTTCTGAGGTTCTTATACACTTCCGATTCCCTCCAAGCTTTAAGGAGGGTTTCTCTGTCACTACTTCGGGGAATATTGAGATTTAGGTCGCAAAGCAGGTGAATGGCACCTCTGGCTCTTGAGTTGTCTCCTCGCTCGGCAATATCCTCTACCAGTAGCTCAATAATCGCCGTAATCTGACTTCGGCGTTCAACCCCCTCCTCACCCGGAAACAAACCCTTCAGCAACAGATGTGCACAGAGTGGTCGATGTGGCTTGTCCTCTGACGATTTGGACTCAAAAAAGTCCTCGAACTTCAATGCTAGCTTCCCGTCTTGGTTAGCAAGGCTGTAGTAGGTGAACCAGTCTACACCCAACTCAATCATTGCCCTCGCGGCGATTCTCTTCTCGGATGGGTCAGAAGAAACCGCCAACGAGAGTACTCTGTCCGCAAGTTTTTTTTGTTCGCTGAAAGCCAACATATCCCGAACCCGCCATTCGGAGCCGATTGCGATCTCGAGGGGAGGTTCATCCAGCGGGGCAGCATCATGGCTACTTGATTGTGCCATCCCGGCTGAGTGCACAGCCATTCCAGCGAGGATGAGCGAAAGTTGCAATCGCAGTCGTCTTATCAGAGGTTTCATTGACTTAGTGGTGTGGGTTTGGGAGGCTCAGGTTGAGCTGCTATGATTTCCCTGATATTCATGGGTTTCTAACGATAGGTGCAACGATCGGATTTGGAGTTACAGGCCACCAGCCGATGAACCCATTGGGGCCCATTACGGATTCTACGAAGTTAATACGGATGGATGTCGCCTCCATATTGAATGTGTGATCCGCTGGGGCTCCTGTGGAGGAGGGGGATCGGCTAACACGTTTGGAGGTAAGGCATCGATTTGGCCCGGGGCATTTTGATCGACTCCCCAGTTGCGCGGACCTACCGAAGTCGCACCGAAAGAAATGGTTCCGCTGCCCGGTCCGAGGTTGTAGTTTGGCGTTCTACCTGTGAGAGTCCATGTCAGGTTTCGAAATTTTGTTGCGACCAGATTTGCACCCTGCGGCTCTCTCCACTCTTCGTAAGAGATTGTGACTTGCATGCGCGGTCCCCCGTTGGGCGGAGCAATGGGGCAAGTGTAAGGAATACTCACCGCGACCCATTCGCCCGCCGTTTGCGTATCGTCGTCGTCATCTGGAGGTTCCGCTCTTGGAGCCACGTAGTA
>CAZIGH010000035.1:0-57973 GCA_964538625.1 uncultured Verrucomicrobiaceae bacterium | reverse complement strand
CGAACTCGGGGGTGATTTCGGCGGGGATGCGCAGGGGGCAGCGGCGGAAAACGGAGGGAACGTATCGGTCGGATTGAATGGATTGCACGGATCCCTGGTGCTGCTTATCGAGGTCGTTGCGGACGATGTCGTCTTTGAGGTCGGCGATCTGGGCGCGGCGCATGTTTTCCCGAATGGCGATGAACTCCATTTCCGGAGTGATGATACCGGCGCGCGCGTAGGCAAGCTGGGTGACGACTTTGCCAGCCTTGGCCCGGAGGGGATTGCGCTGAGCGTTGATGGGGGCCTTCAGGGGGCTGAGCAGGCCCTCCCGTCGGGAGGCGGCGTATTCGGCGTGGTTGGCGGTGAGGTAACCGTTGTCCCTTGGCTCGACAGCGCGGCCTTCGTACTCCTCCACATCGTTCCGCGCCAGGATCCAGCTTTTCCGCAACGGCGGCAGGCCCTCTTCCACGGTGCCCTTGTAGGCGGGGTCACCCCAGGGACCGGAGGTGTCATAAACGCGGACGGGTTCGTTGACCTCTATGCGGCCGTTGAAGCTCTTCGTGGGGCTGAGGGCGATCTCACGCATGGGCACCCGGATGTCCTTGTGGATGACGCCCTCCACGTAAACACGGGAGGAGGCGGGCAGCTGCTCGGAGGAATGCGGCTGAAAGGAGGACTTGGGATCGGCGATCATGGGTGAACTCAAAACGGATGGGTGAAAGGCAGAGGAGACAAAAAAACCATGCTGCTGGCAGGAGCGGCATGGCTTGGGATGGATGAGAATGGTGCTTTGGCTCCCTGCGGCGGCATTACCCGCTTCAGGTTCAAAGGGTTCGTTCCATCTGGAACGTCTCAGCCAGCCATCGCCAGCGCCCCTGTCGGCGGCGGATAGTGTTACAGCGGTTGGAGGAACGTCAACGGAGGAAACCGGTCGCGCAACATTGAAGAATCTATGAATATTATGAAAATAGTTGATTATTTGCTTCCAAGCCCTTAAACTCTTTCGTCGTGAACTCCCCATTTCGCCATCAGCTCACCTCCCTGGCCGTGCTTTTTCTGTTCGGCTTGGGCATGGATGCGCGTGCCACAGCGGTGATGGAGTGGAACACCCAGGTGCTCAATGCCATACGCAGCAGCGACACGGCAGCTCCTCATGCGACGAGGCATCTGGCCATCCTGCATACGGCTATTTATGATGCGGTGAACAGCATCATGGGGGGGCGAACGGCCTACAATGTGGGAACGGGTGCGCCAGCGGGAGCGTCGGTGAATGCGGCAGTGGCTGCGGCGGCCAATACGGTGCTGGGTCAGCTCTACCCTGCGCTGGACTTCAGCGGTGTTTACAATGCTCAGTTGGGTGCCATTGCGGACGGTCAGGCGAAGAACGATGGGATCAACTGGGGCAACCAAGTGGCGACCACGATTTTGAATCTCAGGGCGGGGGATGGCTCAGCCTCAGCCAACTCCTCCTACACCATTTCCAGCGCCATGGGCCACTGGCAGCCGACACCTCACAGCGACCCCGCTTTGCATGTGAACCCAAACCCGGAACTCCCGGGTTGGGGGAATGTGACACCCTTCGGAGTAGGGTCCGTGCCCTCACAGCTTCCTCCGGCTCCACCGGCGCTGAACTCAGCTCAGTACACGGCGGATTTCAATCAAGTGTATTCCCTGGGGGCTGCGGTCGGAAGCAGCCGCACGGCAGACCAGACCCATGCGGCGTATTTTTGGAACAAGCCAAACGGCACCATCACGACGGCGGGTCAGTGGAATGAAATCGCCCAGACGATGGCGAGCGCGGCGGGGCTGAGCCTTGCGGATGAAGCGCGCTTGATGGCGGCGCTAAACATGTCGCTGGCAGATGCGACCATTGTGGCATGGCAGGCGAAGTATCAGTATGACTTCTGGCGCCCGGTGACGGCGATCGCGTACGGGAACCAGGACGGGAATGATGACACGGTGGGCGATGACTTTGCGGGGACAGAGTTTGGTTGGAATCCACTGATAGACACGCCCAATACTCCGGAGTCCACGGCGGAGGAGAGCATCCTCGCGGGTGCGGCTGGGGAGGTGCTGAAGTTTTACTTTGGTGACCAGGGTTTTGTGTATGCGGCGGACATCAATGGGGATGGGGTCATTACGGCGGCGGATGCCACTTACGATTTGAATGGGGATGGCTTTATCACGGTGGCGGACGCCTACCGTACGTTCACCTCCATCACGGCGGCCATCGAGGAAGCGGGGATGAGCCGAGTTTATGCCGGGGTGAACATGGGCAGTTCCGTTCTGGCCGGTAAAGAGGCAGGGCTGGGTATAGCTGATGAGATCAACAAGGTCTATTTCCAGCCCGTGGTAGTGCCGGAGCCATCTGGTGCGCTGCTGCTAGCTGCCGCGCTAGGGCTGAGGATGCGCCGTCGGCGTCAGAGGTAGGCACGGAGACGCTTCTGCACGTCCTGCTCCAGGCGGCGCACGTAGCCGAGCGTGTATTCCTCTGGGTCCATCTTGTCATCCAGGATCAATGGGGTGAGATCCATGGCAAAGGTGAGGAGGCTGGTCTTGTCTGTGGTGTGTGAGTCGAAGTAGGTGGCATTGGCATGGCGCAGGCCTTCCTCGGCGAGGTCGTAGCGTTTGCCGCCGCTGATCTGGCTGTCGAAAACACCGAGCAGGGGGCGCAGCAGATGAGGGTGCTTGTCCACTCTGAGCATGACTTTATCCTCAGTAAGCAGCCAATCGAGCTTCCGCCACACTTCGCAGCCATAGACCTTTGTGGGGCGGCGGTCTTTTGGCAGAAGGCGCAGACCCTCCAGACAACGGAGAAAAGTAGCCACGTGAGTGTCGTGACGGTCACAGGGATTATGCAGATACAAAATCTCCGGCTGGGATTGATCCACGATGGTGGCCACATCTGCGGCGACATCGGCGCGGCGGTGATACTTCACATCATCGCTCGGATAGCCAAGCTGGGCCATGAATCCGTATTCGCCCACGAAGGCCGCCTTGTGCTGTTCCACGAGCCGAACACGCTTCATTTCCTCATCCGTGTAGTCGGCATACGGCCCTTTGCGTGGGCTGCCTCCGCCGTCAGTCACCACCACGCCGCCGAACCAGCGGTCTCCGCTGTGGAAGCACTCGGTGATGCCGTGATAGGCCGCGATTTCTAGGTCATCCTGGTGAGAGACGATTCCCAGATGGGTCACACGCTTGAGTGCCTCGTCAGCAGGGGTCTCGTCTGGGATGAAGATGTCGTGATTGTCGTGCCTGAACCGCATGTGACGAGCATGGCGAATGAACCAGATGACGCAAGCGCTTGAATGGTGCATGTTCGCACCATGAAGCCTGAACTCCTCGATACCGATTCACTGAATGCCGCTCTGAAGAATCTGTCGGGGTGGCAGATGGATGGCGATTGCCTGAAGAAGCGCTTCTCGTTCGACAGCTACCTGAAGGGAGCTACGTTCGTACAATATGCGGCGGAGTGTGCAGAGGGCATGGATCACCACCCAGACCTGCTGCTGGGCTGGAAAAGGGTGGACGTCACGCTGACCACGCACTCGGCAGGCGGCATCACGGCGCTGGATGTGAAGCTGGCACGGCAGATTGATGCGCTGGGAGTTTGAGCATGGACAAAGTGAGAGTGCAGGCTGCGCTGCTTGAGGTCTTGAAGCAGGAGTTCGCGGTAGTGCTGGCCGCAGCCCGGGCGGCCACAGCGGCTGCCACGGACCCTGACAGCAAGGCGGAGAACAAGTATGACACGCGTACGCTGGAGGCTTCCTACATCGCACGCGGCCAGGCCCTCCGGGTCGCAGAGCTTCAGGAGGCGGTGAACACATTTGAAGCCATGGGGCTGAGGGAGTTTGGACCGGAGCAGGCCGTTTCCAATGGGGCGCTCATCCAGGTGAACGCAGATGGTGAAATGAGTTGCTATTTCATGGCTACGGTGGCGGGTGGCACGGAGGTGAAAGTGGACGGTGTGGATTTCATGGTCATCACTCCCCACTCTCCGCTGGGACAGAGGCTACAAGGTCGCCGAGTCGGTGACGTGGTGACCCTTCACACAGGGGCGCAGGCCTGTGTAGTGGGCGTATGCTGAGGCAACCCGCTGGCAGCGTGGCAGCGTATCAGTGACATGATGAAGGTGCTCGCTCGTTGTTTCGCCGCTGTCGGTGCTTTGTTTGGGGTCTCGTGCAGCGGCAGTGCTGTGCGCACTCCGCCCTGGCCGGCACCCGAGGTCAAAGGCGTGGATCAGGATGGCAAGGTGTTCGACTTCTCCGGCCTCTATGCGGGAGGGCCAGCCGTGGTCTATTTCTATCCCAAAGCTGACACACCGGGCTGCACCGCTCAAAGCTGTAGTCTCAGAGACGCCTACGCGGAGCTGTCGGATGCGGGCGTGAAGGTGGTGGGTGTGAGCACCGACACGCCAGAGAAGAACAAGGCCTTCAAGGAAAAATACAAACTGCCCTTCACGCTGATCAGTGATACCGAGGGCTTGGTGATGAAGGCCTTCGGCGTGAAAGCCATTCCGCTGCTCGGACTCGCATCCAGGCAGTGCTTCCTCATTGAGAAGGGCCAGGTAGTCTGGCACGATGACAGTGCTTCCACGGATCAGCAGGCAGCGGATATTCAGCGTGTGCTGGCTGAGCGCCGGAAGCTGACGCAGTGACTTACTCCAGACCGAAGATGCGCTGCACCATCCACCACAGCCCCATGGCACCGATGAGGATGGAGCCGGGTATGACGACAAACTTGCGGTAGGTCTCGTCCTTCTTGATCCAGAAGGTCAGCAGGAAGGCACCGGTGATGACGGCCAGCTGGCCAAACTCCACGCCGATGTTGAATCCCAGCAGGCCAGCGACGAGCGAGCCTGGGGGGAGATTGAGATCACTCAACACACTGGCAAAGCCGAGTCCGTGGATGAGACCGAAGGCGAAGACAATGAGCAGACGCCAGTTCGTGTAGCGGGGGTGGAAAATGTTCTCCAGTGCCACGACAGCGATGCTGCCCGCAATGACGGGTTCTACGATGCTGCCGGGGACATGAACGATCTGGAGGGTAGCGAGCGCCAGCGTGATGGTGTGGGCGATGGTGAATGCGGTGACCTGAAGGAGCAGCGGCTTCCATTTTCTGCTGAGCAGGAACACACCGAGAACGAAGAGAATGTGATCCATACCCTCCGGCACCACGTGCACAAAGCCCTCGTGGATGAAGTTGACGAAAGTGGCCCACCAGCCGCCCTTTGTCTGCTCGTTCACGGCACCCTCAATGGCCGTGGCGGCGGCACCGCTGAGTTGAGTGAGGTCGAGGATGTAGCTTTTCTCACCCGGAAAGAGGACGTTCAGCCGCTCCAGCGCTTGCCCTCGCAGGGAGTTGTGAATGTAAACGGCCACCTTGTTCCCTTCCCCCGCGCGGACTTGGTAGCCGGACATGCCTGCGGGGATGATGGTCTCCCAGGTGCCAGTAACGACGGCAGGTTGGTCTGGCTTTTCCAGCGCTACCTCAGCTTCACCTGTGATGGCCCAGCGGAACTCTGGTGAAACTTTGCCCAGCGGCAGCAGGTAGAACTCCAAGTTCGCAAAAGTGTAGTCGGCGGCCTTTTTGATGAGATCCGCCTTTCCCTGGTCGGTAAGCGTGGTCAGGTCCTGGTTGAAGAGATACTTGGCCTTGTCTGGCACCTCCTCCCAGACGCGAGGATCGACTTCCACCTTGATGACCGCCTTGCCGTCCTCATTGAAGTTCGAGCGGACGGGGACTTCAGGAATGGGATGGGCCAGGGCTGCCACGAAGTCTGCCAGAGCGAATGCGATGAGTGGTAGGAGCAGGCGAAAGGGGTTCATGGAGCGGGGAACTGACAACACGAAATCGAAATAAGCAAACTTTCGTGCTTGAAACCGGTGGTTGGATTTCGTTCTCTAACCTTGAGAAGCTGTCAGTAAGGGTCCCCAGGACCTGTAATGACTGCGGCTCAACACCTGAACCTCAAACACCTAGAATCCAAGCCACATGAAAGTTATCCTCACCACCCTCGCAGTCATCGGTCTCGCCGCTGGCTCCGCTCTTGCCGGTTGCGGCAAGGTGGAAACCACCAAGGGCAAGCTCAAGTCCTTCGACGCTGAGTCCAAAAAAGTCGTTGTCGATGTGAACGGCACCGAGAAGACCCTCACTCTGACCCCCACCTCCAAAGGTGCTGACAAGGCTGAGAAGCTCGTCGGCAAGGAAGTCACCGTTCTCAGCGAGCACGGCAAGATCTCCGAGATCAGCAAGTAAGCATTCGAGCGGCTGACAAGTCGCTGCACACGAGGCCGGAGGGTTCACAGCCTTCCGGCTTTTTTTGTTGAGGCCCTGCACGTTCGTCTTGAACATCGGATGCTCGATGCTTGAAGCGCCGGGCGCATACCTTCTCACCTTATGAGCCGCTCCATTTTACGCCTCGCTACTGGCATCCTCGTTGGTTTCTTTCTCGCCTCTTGCACCTTCAATCAAGGAAAAGCCCTTACTGCGGCGGACGCAGCCCGTTTGAAGGGAGCCAGGCTGCTGGTGGTGACTACTGGTGATTTGCCGTTGATTTGTCCGGTTGTCAGTTTCGGTGAAGCGATGGGACAAGCCACGATGATGATGGCTTCTGCAGCGGTGATCAGTGGCACGACGGGCACTAGTCCAGGCGCTGCTGGGGGACTTGTGGCGGGAAATGCGGCTCATACACCTGGTGTTCATGGCGGCAGGTATGCTGTGATACCGAATGTAGCGAACAGGGTAGCAGCGGAGCTGGCTGGCCAACTTGTTCGCCAGCATGGTGCCAGTAAGATGGCTGGGACGCACATTTTATCTGGCTTCCCTAGTGGCAGACAACTTGCAAGAGAACGTCCGGATGCAGATTTCGCTTTGGTGGTGACTGCGAACTGCGGAGCGAGCTGTCAGGTTCACAATCCCACCCGATACAACATTCATGGGGCAATCCAGTCGTACCTTATTGACCTGAAATCTCGAAAAACACTCGCGGTGGGAATCCTGACCAAAACCCCGGGAGCAAGATCACCCGGAGGGAAGGGAAACACATTCAAATCCTCAGACCTCCTCTCACCTGGCTCCAAAACGTTTGAAAACTGGATGAACGATCTTGTGGCCGAGGCAATGCCGCAGTTCAAATCGAAGCTCGCAGGGCAGTAGCGAGCATCACGCATCCCACATTCCCAGTTGCATCGTCGAACGAACGGGGTTTGAAGGCGGTCCCACTCTCCTTCTATGATATTCCACGTTGCTCGCGACGGTCAGCCTCTGGGTACGTTCACCCAGGAGGAGATACGTGATCACTTGGAGGCGGGCCGACTGCTGGTCACGGACTTGGTATGGATGCGGGGCATGGAGGACTGGGAAGCGCTTGCGCAGGTCTTCGAGGTGGAGATCGAACACGAGGAGGGTGATGTGCCTGAGCTTCCGCCCGCTTTGCCACCGACCATTCCTGGTGCGGCAGGTCCTGTTTTGCCGGAGGCGTGGAAGATGTCGCCACCCATCACGGCACCCGAGTCCCCCTTTACCGGTGTGCCTGAGACTTCTGGTTTTGCCATCGTGAGCCTGGTGCTGGGCATAGCGAGTTTGGGCGGCTTTTGTTTCACCGGCGTGCCAGCGGTCATCTGTGCGCACACGGCGCTGGGGGAGATACGCCGCTCAAGGGGCCGGCTTACCGGAGCTGCCTTTGCCAGGACAGGGCTGGTGCTGGGATACCTTATGTGTGCCGCTTCAGTGGTGGGTGTGACGTGGTATTTCGGACGCCAGGCGGTGGACAAGGTGGAGGCGAAAGCCCAGGAGTCCCAGGCCGTGACAGATGCGCGGGTCATCATGATGGCCCTTCGTGTGTATGCCGCGGACAATGGTGGAAAGTATCCGGAGGACTTGCAGGTTCTGCTGGATCAGGGCCTGCTGACCTCTGACAAGCCACTGCAAACCCTTACGCCTGGCTGGGTGGGCAAGCCGGGCTGGAAGTACTACGGAGCGGGGCTAGGTACTCAGGATCACTTCAGCAAGATCATCCTCGAGACCCGCGCGCGCGATCTCAACGGGAACGGCATTCAGGTGACCAATGATGGCAAGGTGGAGCTGGTCTTCATTGAAGACGGCCCGGTGAAATGACTTGGCTTGCTGGGCGTATGCTTTCACCCTTGGGATCCCTTTTCATGAAATCGTTCTTTCTTTCCCCGCTCGTGCTTGCTGCTTCTCTTGCAGCAGCGGAACCCATCACACTCAAGCTTTGGCCGGAGGGGGTGCCGGAAAAACCGGACTTCAAACCGGAGCCGGAAACGGACGTGAAGAAGGAGGATGGCATTCGCCGCGTCAGCCATGTGAGTGACCCGTCACTGACGGTTTACAAGGCACCGAATCCCAATGGCACTGCGGTGCTGATCTGCCCCGGTGGCGGTTACAACATTCTCGCCATCGAACACGAAGGCACCCAAGTTTCCGACTACCTGAATACCCTTGGCGTCACCGGCATCGTGCTCAAGTATCGCGTGCCACGTCGTGACCCCGTGAAGCCTTATGAAGCACCGCTCCAGGACGCACAACGTGCGATGGGCCTTATCCGCAAGAACGCCGCAGACTGGGGCATCAAGCCGGACCGCATCGGTATCCTGGGCTTCAGTGCCGGTGGCAATCTCTGCCTTATGACCGCTCTGCACCCCAACGAGCGGACGTACCGGGCGAACCCGGAAGTGGATCTCGATGCGCGGCCGAGTTTTGTGATCCCTGTGTATCCAGCCTATCTCACGGAGGAGAAGAATGACTTTGCCCTGCGCCCTGAGATCGCCGTGACCAGGGAGTCACCTCCCATCTGCCTCGTCCATGCTGGAGACGACCGTATCACGAGCGCCGGCAGTGCCTTGGTCTATCTGGAATACAAGAAACTTGGCATTCCAGCCGAGTTGCATGTGTATTCATCTGGGGGCCATGGCTTCGGCATGAAGCCGGGCGACAAACCGGTCAATCAATGGCACGTCCGCGTGGGTGAGTGGCTGAAGAGTCTTGGGATGCTGGAGTAGCCAGACTGGGTGAGGAGCCCAAAAAAAGACGCGGACGCCTTTCGGACGTCCGCGTTTGATTTTTTGAATGGCTGCTGCCTGCTGGATCAGTAGCGGTAGTGATCGGTCTTGTAGGGACCGTCGATCGGGACGCCAATGTAGTCCGCTTGCTCCTGGGTGAGCTTGGTGAGCTTGACGCCAATCTTTTGGAGATGGAGGCGGGCCACTTCTTCATCGAGCTTTTTGGGAAGCACGGTGACGCCGATGGGGCGGGTGTCTCTGGTGGCCCAGAGTTCCATTTGAGCCAGACACTGGTTGGTGAAGCTGTTGGACATGACGAAGCTGGGATGCCCGGTGGCACAGCCGAGATTCACCAGGCGGCCTTCGGCGAGCATGAAGATGCTGTTGCCTTTGGGGAAGGTGTATTTGTCCACTTGGGGCTTGATGTTGAGACGCTTGACGTCGGTGCGTGCGTTGAGGCGGTCCACCTGGATTTCGTTGTCGAAGTGGCCGATGTTGCAGACGATGGCTTGGTCCTTCATGGCTTCCATGTGCTCAAGGGTGATGATGTCCTTGTTTCCGGTGGTGGTGACGTAGATGTCTCCGGTGCCGAGGGTGTCCTCGATGGGCATGACGCGGTAGCCTTCCATGGCTGCCTGGAGGGCGCAGACGGGGTCGATCTCGGTGACGATGACTTGGGCACCCATGCCGCGAAGGGCGGCGGCGCAACCCTTGCCCACGTCTCCGTAGCCGCAGACAACGCCCACCTTGCCGGCGATCATGACGTCGGTGGCGCGCTTGATGCCGTCCAGGAGGGACTCGCGGCAGCCGTAGAGGTTGTCGAACTTGGACTTGGTGACGCTGTCATTGACGTTGATGGCGGGGAAGAGGAGCTTGCCTGCTTTGGCCATTTCATACAGGCGATGGACGCCGGTGGTGGTCTCTTCTGAGACGCCTTTGAGCTCTTTGACGATTTCGTGGAAGATGCCAGGCTGTTTTTTGGCGATGTCTTTGAGGAGGTCTTTGATGACCTTGACCTCGTGGTTGTCGCTGGGGGTGTCCACCCACTTGTCACCGTTCTCCATCTCGTAGCCTTTGTGGATGAGGAGGGTGACGTCGCCACCGTCATCGACGATGAGCTGGGGTCCTTTGTTTTCCGGGAACATGATGGCCTGCCAAGTGCACCACCAGTATTCTTCCAGGGTCTCACCTTTCCAGGCGAAGACGGGTGTGCCGGAGGCTGCGATGGCGGCTGCGGCGTGGTCCTGGGTGGAGAAGATGTTGCAGGAGGCCCAGCGGACGTCTGCCCCAAGTTCCTTGAGGGTCTCGATGAGCACGCCGGTCTGGATGGTCATGTGGAGGGAACCCGTGATGCGGACGCCGGCGAGAGGCTTCTGAGGGCCATACTTTTCGCGGGTGGCCATGAGTCCGGGCATCTCGCTTTCTGCGATGTCGAGTTCCTTCCGGCCGAAGTCGGCAAGGGCAATGTCTTTTACTTTGTAGTCGGGCATAGAGATTAGAGGTTCAGGATTTGAGGATAGAAGATGGCTTCCAAGTTAAGGATGGGGAAGGGATCAAGCCCTGGTGCATGAAGCCGATTTCGTTGGGTTCTTTCGCTTTGTGTAGTTGGGATTTCGTTTGGTGTCATGCCCGCTTCCAGACTTCAAGATCCTGGTGCGGATGATTTGGCATCCGACTTCTCAGATCTTGAAGTCTTGCATCTTGAATCTGCCTACTTGACTGCCTTCTTGAGTGCTTCGGCTTTGTCGGTGCGCTCCCAGGTGAGGTCTGGGTCGTCTTTGCCAAAGTGGCCGTAGTTGGTGGACTTGGAGTAGATGGGGCGGAGGAGGTCCAGTTGGGCGACGATGTCAGCGGGCTTGAAGGAAAAGGTCTTCAGCACGGCGCTGAGGATCTTGTTGTCATCCACGACGCCAGTTCCGAAGGTGTCGATGTGCACACTGACGGGGCGGGGATGTCCGATGGCGTAGGCGAACTGGACTTCGCAGCGCTCGGCAAGACCTGCGGCCACGACGTTTTTGGCCACCCAGCGACCCATGTAGGCGGCGCTGCGGTCCACTTTGGAGGGATCCTTGCCGGAGAAGGCTCCGCCGCCGTGACGGCCCATGCCGCCGTAGGTATCGACGATGATTTTGCGCCCGGTGAGGCCGGAATCTCCTTGGGGGCCGCCGACGACGAAGCGACCCGTGGGGTTGATGAGGAACTCCGTGTCTGGAGTGAGCATGTTTTTGGGGAGGACTTTCTTGATGACTTGCTCTACGCAGAAGGCGCGGATGTCAGGATGCTCCACGTCTGCGGTGTGCTGGGTGGAGATGACGACGTTGACGATTTTGGTGGGCTTGCCGTTCTCGTATTTCACGGATACTTGGCTTTTGGCGTCGGGGCGGAGCCACTTGATCTTGCCGCTTTTGCGGATCTTGGTCAGTTCGCGTCCGAGGCGGTGGGCATACATGATGGGAGCGGGCATGAGCTCCTCGGTCTCATTGCATGCGTAGCCGAACATGATGCCTTGGTCTCCCGCGCCCTGCTCGGCGTGGTCCTTGTGCTTGGCTTTCTTGGAATCCACGCCCTGGGCGATGTCTGCCGACTGTGCAGTGAGGTAGTTGTTAATGAAGAGGGTGTCAGCGTGGAAGACGTCGTCAGAGTTCTTGTAGCCGATTTCTCGGACGGCATCGCGGATGACTTTTTCGATGTTGATGGCGTCGCTGAGAGGCTTGCCTACTCCGAGTTTGGGGATGGTGATTTCACCGCCGACAACGACCATGTTGGATTTGACGAAGGTCTCGCAGGCGACGCGGCTCTTTGGGTCCACGGTGAGGCAGGCATCAAGGATGGCGTCAGAAATGGTGTCACAGACTTTGTCTGGATGACCTTCGCCGACGGATTCAGAAGAGAAGATGTAGGAGCTTGCCATGGGGTGGTTGGATTTGATATTGATAGATGATGATGCGTTGATATGTATGGAGCGCATCCCTGTGCCGTCAATCCTGAAATCACTGAGTCTGATAGCCGATCCTACGAGATTGCGGCTGCTGCTGCTTTTGCGTGAGGAGGAGCTCAGTGTGGCGGAGTTGCAGGAGATTCTGGCGCTTCCGCAGTCCAATATCTCCGCCCAGCTTGCGAAGCTAAAGTCTGCGGGGCTGGTGCAGGACCGCCGCTCGGGGAAGAACCGGCTTTACTGTCTGACGAAGCCTGAGAGGCGAGATGCGGAGGCGAGGGAGCGCTTTCTGGGAGTGCTGGAGGTGGCGGCTGCGGAGCTGCCGGAGTGCAAGCGGGATGTGACGGCTCTGAAGGTGGTGCGGAGGAAGCGGGCAAATGTGGCGCAGGCTTACTTCGATGCGCTGGCAGGGAAGTTTGGTCGGCACTATATCCCGGGGCGTTCGTGGCAGGGGCTGGCGGAGACGTTCATCAAGCTGCTGCCGCCTCTGGTCATAGCGGATCTAGGGGCTGGGGAGGGGACGCTCTCGCAGTTGCTGGCACAGCGGGCGAAGCGTGTGATCGCGGTGGATAACGCGCCGAACATGGTGGCGTATGGGGCGGAGCTGGCGGAGCGCCACGGGTTTGGCAACTTGGAGTATCGGCTGGGGGACATTGAGGAGCCGCCGATTGAGCCGGGGACGGTGGACTTGGCGCTTTTTAGCCAGGCACTGCACCACGCTCAGCAGCCGCTGCGGGCGCTGAGAGCCGCTCATGTCATGCTCAAGCCTGGCGGGCGCCTAGTGGTGCTAGACCTGCTGAAGCACAGCTTTGAGAAGGCACGTGAGCTGTATGCCGATGTGTGGCTTGGGTTCTCGGAGGTGGAGCTCCAGGAGATGACTGAGGAGGCGGGATTCCGGAATGTGGAGATGAAGGTGGTGCATCGGGAGGAGAAGAGTCCTCATTTCCAGACTTTGCTGGCGGTGGCGGACAAGGTCTGAGCGCGGAGTCAGTTTGTTGCCAAGGCTGGTTTTAGCCGCAGATCTGCGAGGTCCAGCCGGTACATGAGTTCAGTGCCGTCGTAGCGTGGCAGGCTGGACTCGAGGTAGGCGGTCTCGAACCAGATGATGCGGCCCCCTTCCTGGTTCATGAAGGGGTGCTGCACGGGAGCGGCGCATTTGCCTGGATCTGCGCTGAGGATGCGTATGGCGTTTTTCCAGGGACCCTGGATGTGTGGACTCTCTGAGAACCAGAGGTCACCGTCTGCGGATGAAGCGATCATGACGTAGCAGCGGTGGTGTGGATTCCACTCGATGCTGGACTCCTGAATGGAGACGGGCCTGCGTGTGGTGGCATTTTCCACCTGAGTGAGCGGCTGGGTGATGCTGCCGTCCGCGACGCCGACGCTCTCCTCACGTTGGGTCAAGGGGGGGCGCTCCTGCTGCCAGGTGTGCTTTTGCTGGTTCCTGTCCCATGCCAACGCCTGGTAGGAACCGGGGTTGCGCACCGCATCCAGCCGTGCTGGACAGCGGACACGGCAGAAGGGCGCGGCGAAGTAACACCATTCTGCGTCTTCGCCTCTCCGGGTCACGCACTGCCCTGCAGGAAACTGCCACTCATACTCGTCTCCGAGAATGACGATGCGCTCGAAACGCTTTTGTTCCGTCCAGATGGCGATGCCGTGTTCGGCACGTTCTCCCTTTGTTCCTTCTCTCGTGTAGTGGGCGACGAGCTGGAGCTTTCCTGACTCGTCGGGCACGGAGGTGAGTCCCTCCATCCAGATGCCTCCTGGCTCATCTGCGGTGAGGAGGCTGTGTGCTTGGTCCGAGCCCGAGGTGTGGTAGGAATAGTGGATGCCCTGGGTAGGGTCTAGGCCACCGTGTTCAGGGTGGTCTGACCACGCGCCGACGACGTTGAGGGATGGGTTTCGTTCGTTTGAAAGCAGGGCCTGCCGCCAGCACCACAAGACCTTGGTTCCGAGGGCGGCCCGCTGCACTCCCCAAGCGGACACCAGACCGGCTGCGTGGTTGCCCAGCGGCAGGGGCACTTCTCGTTTCAGTAGCTCGGAGTCTCGGTAGATGCCGGTGCCGGTGACGCGGTAGATTCGCTGTGCGATGTCCACTCTTACCAGTGGGACTGTAATCTCACTAGCGGGCGAGAGGGCTATTTCCAGACCTGCCGCGCTCTTGTCACCCGGGGGCATCCGGTAGCCGGGTGAGCTGACGTCCACGAGGATGCGGCTGTGCATGAGACCTGGTTCTTCGATGCGGATCCAGCCGGCGCTGTCGGTGATGTGTTCAACGCCATTGGACAGGCGCACGACGGCCATGGGTATGCCCCGACCATCCGATTCATCGACGACTTGGATGCCAAACTCCGCTGTACTTGCGAGGCTGTGACCGACGAGCCACCCGGAAAGAAGAAACCAACGAGATAACTGCATGTCCTCTCTTTTTAGCCATTCGATGACTGTCCGCCAAGAGAGAAGTGCTCGACGCGGGGGGTGATCCGGGTATGGCTTCACTCATGGCCATGTTCGTTCGGATTGCTTCAGTATTGGGTGCGGCAGGTGTGATCCTGGGTGCGTTGGGTGCGCACGGCGGTGTCCACCGGAAACTCTTGGAGGTGGGGGGGCTGCCGCACTGGCACACGGCGAGTGAATACCATCTGCCGCACGCGGTGGCCCTGCTGGTGCTGGGGATGGTGGCGGGGCGGGCGAGAGTGCTTGAGGGTGCGTGGTGGGCGCTGTTTCTGGGGGTGCTGCTGTTCAGCGGCAGCCTTTATACTTTGGCTCTGACCCAGGTGAAGTGGCTCGGGGCCATCACACCTTTCGGTGGGCTGCTGATGATTGTGGGCTGGCTACTGGCGGCGCTGGGGGCGGGTGCGGCAGCGAGGCATCAGGCGGCGACGAGGTCGTAGCCACGCCAGTCTTTGATCGTGACGTCGGCGAAGGAACCGACGGGAATGGACTTGTCCACGAGCACGGTGGCGTCGATGTCTGGTGCGTCCATGGCACTGCGACCTACGCCTGGTTCTTCCACAAGAACGCGGACTTTTTTCCCGATCATGCGGCTGTTGACAGACTCCACGTTGCGTTGGATGGCGCGCATGGCCTCGTTCCAGCGGGCCTTGCGCTTCATGTGGTGAAGATGGCCCTCCATTTTCGCGGCGCGTGTGCCTTCCTCACGGCTGTATTCGAAGACTCCGGCGCGCTCGAACTTTTCATCTTCGATGAAGCGGATCAACTCGTTGAAGTCCTCCTCGGTCTCACCGGGGAAGCCGACGATGAAGGTGGTGCGGATGGCGATGTCGGGGATGCCGGCGCGCATCCTGCGGATGAGGTCGCGGATGTAAGCACCGTCTGTCTCTCGCTTCATGAGGGAGAGCATGTGATCACTGATGTGCTGGAGCGGCATGTCCACGTATTTGACGATTTTTTCGCTGTCTGCGATGGCCTGGATGAGTTCATCTGACCAGTGGGCAGGGTGGGTGTAGAGCAGGCGTACCCAGAAGTCGCCCTCGATCTGGTTCATCTCCCGGATGAGGGTGGCTAGGGACTCGCCTTTCGATGAATCCACGGGGCTGCGAGGATTCGGGCGGTCATCGGTCCACTTGTCCATGCCGAAGTAGGTAGTGTCCTGAGAGATGAGATTGATCTCCTTTACGCCACTGGCCACGAGATCACGCACTTCACGCACGACGCTCTCCTGCGTGCGGCTGCGGTGCCGTCCGCGAATGCGGGGGATAATGCAGAACGAGCAGGTGTGGTTGCAGCCTTCCGCTATCTTGACGTAGGCCATGTGCTTGGGAGTTAGGCGGAAGCGGGGGGTGTCGTAGTCAGGAATCCACTGTGGCTGGCGGGTGACGAGATTCTCCTGGGCGGACTCGGATTGGCCAAGCAGGCCCTGGATGATAGGGGCCACCTGGGTGACTTGGTCGAGACCGATGAAGGCATCCACGTCCGGCATGAGGGAGGGCAGTTCCTGAGCGAAACGCTGGGACATGCAGCCCGCGATGATGATCTTTTGCTTCCTCCGCTCTGCAACTTCACCCCGTGCATCGACAGCCTCATGGACGGCACTGATGCTTTCCTTTTTCGCCATGTCGATGAAGGAACAGGTGTTAATGATGAGCACGTCTGCCTCCGCTGCTTCAGGAGTCATGGACATGCCAGCTTGCTGGAGGTGGCCTATCATGACTTCGGAGTCGATGAGATTCTTTGCGCAGCCGAGGGAAACGAGACCAACTTTAATCATGAGGAAAAATGGGGTGGGCAACTTACCGGGTAACAGCAGAAGAGCAACCGTAGATGAAAGCGGGCGCGAAACGACGGCCTGAGTGGTTTGTGTCAAGGATTTTTGCTTGCCGGAGGGCCAAGTTAGGCTATTCTCCCAGTGTCTTTTTACATCCTGCCGCCCGTCCGGCGGGAACCTGTCTCACGAAGGGTGGGCGTCAGCCCACCTTTTTGTTTCTACGCCACGCACTTTCAGCATCCCTCTCCACAGCCATGATCAGCGAATTGAAATCTCTTTTTGAGTATTACGACAAGGAAAAGGGCATCGACAAGGATAAAATGGTCGAGGCTCTGAGCCAAGCGCTGTTGGCTGCATCCAAGAAAAGCATCGGCCCCGCTCGGGAACTGCGTATCGCCATTGACCCGGACAAGGGAACCATTCGTGCCTTTGCGAAGTTGATCGCGGTGGAAAAGGTCACGAACCCTTTTGAGGAAATCGGCATCAAGACGGCTAACAAGGTGAAGCCGGGCGCTCAGATCGGGGATGAGATCGAGGTAGAGGTGACGCCCAACAACATGGGGCGCATCGCCGCACAAACGGCAAAGCAGACAATGCTCCAGCGGCTTCGACAGGCAGAGAAGGAGAACTTGTATGACGAGTTCAAGGACCGCAGCGGTGATGTGGTGTCCGGCGTGGTGAGGCGCTTTGACAAGAGTGACGTGGTGGTGGATCTCGGCAAGTTTGAAGGAATCATGTATGCGAAGGAGCGCGTCTCCACAGAAGAGTACAATCCCGGGGACCGGATGCGCTTTTACGTGAAGTCCGTGGAGAAAGAGGGTTCACGCGGACCTGAGATTGTGCTGTCTCGTGCGCATCCGAACTTCGTACGCCGGCTGTTTGAGTTTGAGGTGTCAGAAATCGCGGATCGCACCGTCGAGATCGTCAGCATTTCGCGTGAGGCTGGCTACCGCACGAAGATCGCCGTGCACAGTGCCGACTCGAAGATTGACCCTGTGGGTGCCTGCGTAGGCATCAGGGGAGCGCGGGTGAAGAACATCGTGAGAGAGCTCAACAATGAGAAGGTGGACATCATCAAGTGGTCTGCCGACCCTGAGCTATTCATCCGCGAGGCGTTGAAGCCCATCCAGATCATCAGCCTGAAAGTGGACAAAGAGAAGCGCAGTGCCCACCTCACCGTCTCCGAAGAGGATCTCTCCAAAGCCATCGGGCGGCGCGGACAGAATGCCCGCCTGACATCCCGGCTGGTGGGAATGGAGCTGGCGATTGAGAAAGATGAGACCGCTGCCGAGCACTTCGCCGCCCAAATGGGGGGTGCAGCCCACGAACTTGCACAGAAACTTGGGATTTCGGAGGAAATTGCCAATCAGTTGGTTACTAATGGTCTGAACGACGTTTCCGCCTTCGCCGGTGTGGACGTCGAAGAAGTGGCTAGCATGATCGGTGGAGACACTGAACTTGCCCGTCAGATTCTTGAAAAAGCGGGCGCTTGATGCCTGCGCCAGTCTCTTGCTCCTTCATCCGCTAACCCCTCACACGCATCTTCGCATCCAGACACCCTCTCATGCCGCCCAAGTCCAGTTCGTCCAAAAGCAACAGCAACCCCGCTGACCATGCAGCGGACGACTCATCCGCGCCCAAAAAGAAAGCCGCTTCGAAGAAAGTGACCTCACTGATTGAGGAGGAGGGTGTCGGCGTGACCAAGAAGAAAGCGGTGCCGACGAAAACCGCATCTGCCTTTGCGCCGCTTGGCAAGTCTGTGCCCAAAAAGGTGGAGCCGGAGCCGGTGAAAGTGGTGCCGCCCAAAAAGACGCTTGATGAAGAGAAGAAAGGTGCGCTGAACCTCTTTGAGGAGGAAGAGAAGAAGAAAGAGGCCCGCGCCCGGAGGAAGGAGGCCGGTGTGCCGGCTACCCCTGCGGCTCCCATCAGTACCGTTCTGCCGCCCATCTCTCTGCTCAAGGCCGAACCACCACCCGTGCAGTTGCCCCCGCGGCCAGCTCCGGCACCGGAACCTCAGCCTGAGTTTGAGCTCAACGAAGCCGGTGAGAAAGTCCTCCATCTCAAGCCGCCCTTCATCGTCAAGGAACTGGCTGAAAAGATGGGACTCAAGCCGTTCAAACTCATCGCGGATCTCATCGCATTCAAAGTGTTCGTCACCCAGGACAAGGCGATAGAAATAGATGTGGCCGAGAAGCTGGCCGAGAAGCACGGTTTCAAAATCGAGCGGGAGAAGCGTGAAAAGGGTGGTGGACTCCACAAGGTGGAAGAAGTCATCGTGGAGCCTGAGCCAGAGGCACCAGAGTCCGTGCCAGAGGACGAAATGAAACTCCGTGCGCCCATCATTACCTTCATGGGGCACGTGGACCACGGGAAGACCTCCCTGCTGGACGCCATCCGCAAAACAACTGTGACCGCCGGTGAGGCTGGCGGCATCACCCAGCACATTGGTGCTTACAGCGTCGTGCACAACGGACGGCCCATCACCTTCATCGACACTCCGGGGCACGCCGCCTTTTCCGCCATGCGCGCACGCGGAGCCAATGTGACGGACATCGTGGTGCTGGTCATCGCAGCGGATGACGGCATCATGCCGCAGACCCGGGAAGCGCTCTCTCATGCCAAGGCGGCCGGCGTGACGCTCATGGTAGCGCTGAACAAGTGTGACCTGCCTACCGCCAACGTCATGCGTGTGAAGGGACAGCTTCAGGAGATCGGCCTCGCTCCGGTGGACTGGGGTGGTGACATTGAGTGCATCGAGGTATCTGCCACCAAGGGCATAGGGCTGGACAATCTTCTCGAAACCATGGCCCTCCAGGCTGAGGTGCTGGAACTGAAAGCCAACCCCTCCGCCCCGGCGCGTGCGACGGTCATTGAGTCCTCCATGCAAGCAGGCAAGGGACCTGTGGCTACTGTCATCGTTCGCCAGGGAACGCTGAAGGTGGGACAGCCCTTCATCTGCGGTCCGCACTGGGGCAAGGTCAAGGCCATGAACAATGACCACGGAAAGCCGGTTAAGGAAGTCCTACCCGGGATGCCCTGCGAACTCATCGGTTTCAGCGACATGCCCAACGTGGGCGATGAAGTAGTGGTCATGGACAATGAGCGTGCGGTGAAGCGCCTCAGTGAAGAGCGCCTTGGCGAGCTGCGCCAGCGCAAGCTCAATGCGCCCCGACGGTCCACCTTGGAGACTCTCTTTGCCAACTTGGAAGAGGGTAGCAAAAAGACCCTTAAGCTCGTGCTCAAGGCAGATGTGCAAGGGTCTGTGGAAGCAATCGTCAAGAGCCTCCAGGACATCAAGACAGACAAGGTCAAAGTGGAAATCCTTCATGCTGAGGCCGGTCCCATCACGGAATCAGACATCCTCCTTGCCTCCGCATCGGATGCTATCGTCATCGGCTTCAACACCAAAGTGGAGAACAAAGCCCTCGGTGTTTCCAAAGCGGAAGGCGTGCAGGTGAAGCTCTACTCCATTATCTACGAACTCATCGACCAGATGAAGGAGGCCATGCAAGGCCTGCTGGATCCCATCACGCGCGAGAAGATCATCGGCCACGCCAAGGTCAAGGTCATCTTCAAGCTCAGTCGTGGCATTGTGGCGGGCAGCCAGGTCACGGATGGTCGCATTGACCGCAAGGCCAGAGCGCGTGTTCTTCGTCGTGGACAGGCGGTTTATGATGGAAACGTGGACACCCTGAAGCGCTTCCAGGACGATGTGGCGGAAGTCCGCAATGGCCTTGAATGCGGCATCAAGCTCGGCAACTACACCGAGTATGAGGAAGACGACATTATCGAGTGCTACGAACTCGAGAAGATCCCTCAGACCCTGTAACCAAAGAGTGCGGCCAGCAGGTGCGCACTCGATCCTCATCCCATGTCACTTCGTACCCAGCGTGCCGCAGAGTTGATTCGACGCGAACTGGCGACCATTCTCGAGAGAGACTACACCTTCAGCGGGAAGCTGCTGACCGTGCAGGCCGTGGAGCTGGACCCTGACTTCAAGTCCGGCCGCGTGTGGATCAGCATTCTCGGCGGGAGAGATTACGATCATGAGGAGATCATAGCCAAAGTGCAGGCGGCACGGGGCAGCATCCAGAAGGCACTCTACAAGCGCGTGACCCTCCGCAACTCACCGCAGCTCTTCTTCAAGCTGGACCGCTCGGTGGAGCGCGGCGTCCGCATCCTGAACGCCATCGACAACCTCCCACCACCAGCGCCGGACAATGAGCCGGAAGAGAACCATGACTCAGCACCCTGACGACAACTCCAGCCTGGGGAGCATCGCGCAGGTGCTACGGCAGGCACATCGAATCGGCATCTCGGCGCACATTCGACCAGATGGGGATGCGCTCGGCTCCACGCTCGGACTGGCGTTGAGTTTGCGTGAGATGGGGAAGGAAGTCTTTGCCCTGAGTAACGACGGTATCCCTTGGAATCTCGATTTTCTGCCCGGTGCGGAAACCATCATTCAGCCTGCTGGCGAAGTGCTGGAGTTGGACATCGCCGTGGCGGTGGACACCGCTACCAAAGAGCGGCTGGGAGAGAATAGCTTGAAAGCCCTCTCCGGCGCTGCGCTGCTGGTCAACATAGACCACCACCCCACAAATCCCCGCTATGGTGCGCTCAACCACATTGATGGACGGGTGCCTGCCGTGGGCCAGCTCATCTATGAATTGCTGAGCGGCAACGGTTTTCCCATCACGGATGGCGTGAGACGGAATCTCTACACGGCCATCTCCACTGACACCGGTTCTTTTCAGTACCCTTCCACCACGGCGCGGACATACCAGATCGCTGCGGAAATGGTGGCCGCAGGGCTGGAGGTTGGTGCGCTCAACTCACTCATTTATGACCGTAGGCCGCTTCGTTGCGTGGAGCTTCTCGGAACGATGATCCATGAGATGGAGCTGCGGGCAGAGAACCGCATCGCCAGCTGGAACTACACCCAGAACACAAAGGCAAGACTACGGGTGCAGCCGGGTGATACGGAGGGTTTGATCGATGTGATGCGAGGCATTGATTCCGTCATTACCGCCGTCATTTTTGAAGAACAGAAGAACGGACTCATCCGCGTCTCCGCCCGCTCCAAGTCCGAGACTGTGAACGTGGCAAAAGTGTGCGCCATGTTTGGCGGTGGCGGGCACCATCTCGCAGCAGGTGCCACGTTGCCAGGCCCCATCGAAGAAGCATCTCAGCTCTACTTGCAAGCCCTCCAGAATGAAGTCGAACGAACCCGTTAGTGGCGTCCTCATCGTTGATAAAGGCCCGGACATGACATCTCATGATGTGGTGGCCGTGGCGCGTCGCTGTCTGAACCAGAAAAAAATTGGCCACTGTGGCACGCTGGATCCCATGGCCACGGGTATGCTGATCCTTGTGCTCGGAAACGCTACGCGCATTCAAGATCTCCTGATGGCCGAGGATAAAGAATACACCGGCACCATGACGCTGGGCGTCACCACCAACTCCCAAGACAAGGAGGGTGAAGTCATGGCCACCTGCCCGGTGCCTGCGGACCTCAGTGTGGAGCAGGTGAAGGCGGCGCTCGACACGATGCGCGGCGACTTTTACCAAGTGCCGCCTATGGTTTCTGCCATCAAGAAAGATGGCGTGCCGCTCTACAAGCTGGCAAGGCAGGGCCAGGAAGTAGTCCGGGAGCCGCGGTTTGTCCGCGTGTACGATTACGAGATCCAGCGTTTCGCGCCGCCAGAGATTGACTTCCGTGTGGTTTGCTCAAAAGGCTTTTACGTTCGGACGTATGCTCACGACCTCGGCAGCAAGCTCGGTTGTGGCGCTCATCTCAGCGCCCTGCGCCGCACCCGCAGTGGACACTTCAAGTTTGTGCCCGGACGATACGTCACGTTTGACGACCTCAAGGAAGGCCGACGTGAGGTGGTGGACGCCGCCCTATACAATCTCTACGATGTATCCAAGCTGCGCGGCGCGTAGTGTCGTGTCTCTGGGAATGAGTGTCTAAAGCATACCCCTTTCAGGCCAAACGGTTTTGCCGGGCGCTGGCTCCTCCTGCGAACTCAATCATCGTCTCCAAGAGATTGCTGAGCTGGGCTGACGGATTGACCGGAGTCGTACACAGCCGCCGGAACGCCGTGGGTTCATTCATGGGGTAGTGGCCGATGCGTGGGAGATTGAAATCCAGATGGCTACCGTGTCGGTGTCCGAGCAGTCGGCCTCCTGCCAGAACCAGCGGCAGGTTTGCCGTGCCATGGCTGTGACCGCAGGACATACCGCTGCCCCAGAGAATCTGAGTGCTGTCGAGAAGCGGTAGGCCGTTCTCTCGATGGTGTTTTAACATGTCAAGAAAGTGGCTCAGCTGTGTGACGAGGAAGGCGTCAGCTGCGGAGAGCCGGCCCATTGCCTCCGGGTCATCATGATGATGGCTCAGTTCGTGGCGGGTCTGGTACAGGCCCAGCTCAGGGATGGGACTGCCATGGGATTCGCTGCCGATCATGCAGGTGATGACACGGGTGGAGTCGGTGCTGAGCGCTAGGGTGATGAGCTGCTGGAACAGGCGGTGCCTGGAGGCTGCTGTGGTTTCCGCAGGCTGGCTCAGCTTTCTCTCAACGCTTCGGATAAGAGTCAGGTGCTCATCCAGGACATGAAGATCTTCATGGCCAAGCCGGGACTGGATTTGGAGTATGGCTTGCCTTGTCGCGTCCAGGATGCTGCTGAAGTTTGTTGAGGGTTCATTTGTAGCAAACAGTTTCCTGAATATCTGACATGGGTCTCTCAAGGCGGGGAGGCGCAAGCCTTCACGATTCCATGAAAGGGATGAGCCCTCCATGGCCAGTGAGAGCGAAGGCAACCGGGTGAGGTGGCCGTGTGCTTCTGCGATGACCTGATCCGCAGAGATGCCGTTAAAAAATGGTCCACCATCTCCGGATACTTCTGCACCGGTGAGCCACACCTTTTCACAGAAATGATGTTTTCCGAGAGCGCCTGGATGGTGAAGGCCACTGATGGGAGTGATGTCCCGGCGGTGCTTTTCCAGTGTGAGCAGAGGAGTGGTAAACTCGAACTCAGGTCCTGCTCGCTGAATCTGCCAGGAGCGCATTTGAACGCCGTTCGGAATGTAAAGAAAAACACTCCGCTTCGGCGTAGGCGGCTGGGCCCTGGATGTCATGGCATTCAGCCACGGCAGGGGAATGCAGGCTCCGAGTCCGCGCAGGACGTGCCTGCGAGAGAGCTGCCAGCGTTTGAACTGAATGTGTGCCATGAGCAGCTAACAAGAAGCTGCGTCACTGAGCTGCATCTGCGGCCTTCTTCTTTTTGTTTTTGCCGCCTTTTCCTTTCGGGCTGGCAGGTTCTTCGGAGTCGTTCTCACCGCCCTTCTTTCGGGCCGGCTCTGGAGCTTCTGTATCGAGTGGGATGAGGTGTGAGGCGAGCCGCGCCTTGATGGCGGCATGTTCCGCAGAGCCTGCGAGGTTGGTCCACTCCCGGGGATCCGTGACATTGTCGTAGAGTTCCTCGTCACCGTTCGCATAGCGGATGTAGCGGTAGCGCGCGTCCTTCACGGCGTGGTTGCCACGGCCATGGGTGCAAATGGCCACGTGGTCCCACGGTGCTTTGGGGTCCTTCAGTAGCGGCATGAGGGAGGCACCTTTGACGTGGGGTGGAGTGGGAAGACCGGTAAGTTCCGTGAGCGTGGGGTAGAGATTGGTATAGTCCACTGGAGCGTCGCAAACACTGCCTGGTCGCGTGACTCCGGGGGCTACGATGGCGAAAGAGGTGCGTGTGGCATCTTCCCAAAGGGCGAATTTGCGCCAGTGCTGCTTTTCTCCCAGATGCCAGCCGTGATCTGTCCACCACACGATGATGGTCTTGTCCTTGCGTGGAGATGCGTCCAAACCGTCGAGCAGACGGCCCACCTGGTCATCCAGGAAGGACACGGTGGCTAGGTAGGACTGCACTGCATGTTTCCACTGGCCAGCCTTGACCACTGCGGCGTGGTCACCATCTGGCTTAGCCATTCTGCGGCCAGCTGGGGGAATGTCTGATAGGTCATCCTCTTTGACCACGGGGAGCTGGATGTCGTCGAGCGGGAACCGGTCGAAGTATGTCTGAGGCACATACCACGGGAGGTGGGGCTTGACGTAGCCGAGTGCGAGAAAAAGAGGCTTGTCCTGAGGGGCATTCTTGAGTTGATCGACAGCCCAATCTGTGGACAGCGCATCTCCCATCTCCTCGGTTTTCACATTCCACGGACCCCAGTCGAAGTGGCCCTGGTTCAGACCGTTCAGATTGTGCGGCATGGGAGGGTTGGGGAAGAGTCCCATCCACTTTGTCCACGTGTCTTCACGCCCTTCCGAGCTGTAGCCGTGGTAGATCTTCCCGCCGCCGAGGGTGTGGTATCCATTTGCCAGAAAATGACGGTTGATGGTCAGTGTGTTGGACAGCACCTTGCCAGCCGGGTGTTCATTCAGGTAGATGCCCGTGGTCCAAGGGCGGAGGCCCGACATGAGAGCTGCGCGTGAGGGATTGCAGGCTGGGGCTGCGCATTGCGTGTTGGTGAAGGCAGTGCCCCGTGCGACCAAGCGGTCTATGTTTGGCGTTTTTGCCTGCGGGTGACCTCCCAGGTAGCTGGTCCAGTCATTGAGGTCATCCACGGCGATGAAAAGCACATCCGGCTTGTCCGCTGCACGAAGCAGCGGAGTCAAGCAGGCGAGAACGATGAAAAGCAGACGGAACATGCCCACTTGAACGCGGGCCGTTACCGTATCTTCCGTCCGTTTTTTGCTACCACCAAAGTGCGTCCACCAAGAACGTAGCTACCATGGCCAGGCTGATGCCAATGCGCGCCACCATGCCAACGCCCGTACCCACCACAGAACCCCAGGTGCTTTTCAAACCTGCTTTCCATTCGCGCTTGGCAAATGCCACCTCACCTATCAGTCCACCTGCCACCGGTCCTATGATAAGACCCGGAAGACCCAGCAGCAGGCCAACCAGGCCGCCGAGCAATACGCCCACTACGCCTGCCTTGCTGGCTCCGAACCACCGGGCACCTGCTGCGCCGCTGGCGATGTCGATGCCATAAGCGGCAACAAGCAACGCTCCGAGGACGATGAGGCCTGTGACACTCATGCCGCTCTCCGGGCGAAGAAAGGTGTGAAGAGCGCCTGCAATGAAAATGAGGAAGGGACCAGGCAAAAGAGGCAGCACGGTGCCAAGCAAGCCCAAGAAGAGAAGACAAAGTGTCAGCGACCAGGTGCCCAGCATGGCCCAGTCGATCTGCGACCACAGGTTGTGAAGCGTCTCTATCATCCGTGGGATCTCCATTCCACGCACTGTGATAGGGGACGGCGGACGCTGGAGGGAAGAGTCTTGCCCTCCATGGGCCAGCCCAAGTAAATGAGCCCCAGACCACGATCTGCGGCTTCAAGTCCAATAAAGGTCTTCCAGGGTACGCTGTCGAGCAGGGGAGGCGAAGACCAGAATGAACCCATGCCCGCCGCCCTTGCACTGAGCATCAAGTTCTGCACGGCACAGGCCACCGCCTCGATCTCTTCCACTTCGGGGATTTTCGTTCCGCCACGTCGTATCATGCTCACTGCCACTACGACCGGAGCCAACAGCGGGTTTTGACCCATTTTATCGAACTTATCCTGCCGAAACTCCTGCTCTGGCGTCACGAGGCGATAGACTTCCTGAAGCTTCACTGCGAGCACCGTGCGTGCCTCTTGCTCGAACACGGTGAACCTCCAGGGTTCGGTGAGGCCGTGGCTCGGAGCCCAAGTGGCGTTTTCCAGCAGCGTCTCAAGAAGTGGACGCTCTACCGGGCGGCGGCTGTCCATTTCTGTGGGTTTGAGCGTGCGGCGGCTGCGGATCAGGGCGGTGGCTTCGTTGAGGTTCATGGGCGGAGTGGAAGGTGAAACTTGGAATATTCAGAGTTGGCACCTCGGTCATCCGTAGTAGGCTCCCGGCTCTTCTTCAACCTCAACCCCACCCACTCATCATGGCACTCGCAGTCGGAACCAAAGCCCCCTCCTTCACTCTCAAGTCCAAAAAAGCAGACGGCCTCGTGGACGTTAGCCTTCCTGAAGGAAAGAACACCGTGCTTCTCTTCTTCCCGCTGGCGTTCACCGGCGTCTGCACGCAGGAGCTTTGTGACATCACCGCTGGTCTCTCCTCTTACTCGGACCTGAATGCTGAAGTCATCGGCATCAGCGTGGACAGCCCCTTTGCTCAGGAAGCTTGGGCGCAGAAAGAGAAGATCGGCATCACCCTGGTGTCGGATCTGAACAAGGAAACGACCAAGGCCTATGATGTCCTCTTCCCCGGCTTGGCTGGCATCGGCGACACCAGCGCCCGTGCCGCATTTGTCATCGATGCAGCTGGCGTCATCCAGTATGCCGAGGTGACTCCCACGCCTAAGGACCTGCCCAACTTCGACGCAGTGAAGGCGAAACTCGCCGAACTGAAGTAGCCCCGTCTTTCTACGGTGCCCCCTACTGCCTGCGGCATCGCTTGGGCAGCAGGGGGCATTTTTATGCTTCCAGCACGGGCAGGGCGGAAAGGCCGCCTTTCCCGGATGTAGCGCGCGGCACATTAGCGCGTTTGGCACCTGGGAGATTCGCCTTGCTAACGGGGCCGTTTGTCCTGTAATAGAAGTTCGCAACACGCCCAATCCCACACCTATGAGCAGTTCCTTCGCCACACCTGAACTTCCCGCCACTGGTATCCTGACTCCTCTAGGAGACGATGACCGCCGCCTGCTGAGTAGCTACGGCGAGTTTCTTCCCGTGGAGAAGGATGCTCACATCATTGAGGAGGGCATGGATCAAAACTCGCTTTTCTTCGTTATCTCCGGCACCTTGCACGCGAGCACCATGCGCTCTGGCCATCCCGTTCTGCTGGGCAAGATCGTCGGAGGAGAGACCATAGGCGAGATCAATCTCCTCGATCCCAGCCGCGCCAGTGCCACGGTGACGGCGGTGGAGTTCTCCCAAGTGTGGAAAATCAGCCGCAGTTCCCTGGAAGATTTCATCAATGAGTATCCTCTTCCGGCGGCCCATCTGCTAGTGGGCATAGGAGGCACGCTGGCCCGTCGCCTGAGGGACGTGAACGAGAAGGTGGCGCGTTTCTTCAGCGTCTAACCGCTTCTGATTGAGGCGCTTTTCCGGTTGCCAGCCTGCGGTCAACCGGCAAGGGTTGCACTCATGGTCCTGCCGCCTGACATGCCTCTGCTGGGGCAAATGGGAATCTTGTTCTTCGCTTTGGCGATAGGGCACGCGTTTGCTGACTTCGCCTGGCAGAGTCAGTTCATGGCCGTGAACAAAAATCGTAATCTCGTGCCCAAAGACACGGACGACGGCAGACCGAGCAGCATGTGGATTCATGTTCTCTCAGCACACTGCCTGGTTCATGCCGGGGTGGTGTGGATCATCCTGAGCGATTTCAAAATGGCGTGGGCCTTTGCCCTGACGGAGTTCGTCCTGCACTGGTGGATTGACTTCGCCAAGTGCGATGGGAAAACCTCCTTCAACGTGGACCAGAGTCTGCACTACATGTGCAAGGCGGCCTACGTAACGGTCGTCGGTACTGGATGGGCAACCTGATCCCAGGTGATGCAGCGCACCGCCATACTCAACGTCGTGGGGCTCACGCCGCGTCTCATCGGCGAGCATACGCCGAAGATACGTGCTTTCATGGAGCAGAACCGGCTTGCCAGAGTGGAGCCCGTACTGCCAGCCGTCACGTGCTCAGCGCAGTCCACCTATCTCACCGGCAGGTCACCAAAGGACCACGGCATCGTGGCCAATGGCTGGTATGATCGCGAAAGCGCGGAACATCGCTTCTGGAAGCAGAGCAATCACCTCGTGCGCGGCGAGAAGCTCTGGGAGACGCTCAAGCGCATCGACCCCGTATACACCTGTGCCAAGCTCTTCTGGTGGTACAACATGTATTCCACGGCGGACTTCAGCGTCACACCACGGCCGCTGTATCCGGCGGATGGACGGAAGGTCTTCGACATTCACACCCAGCCCATGACCATGAGGGATCGCATCAAGCGTGACTTGGGGCCGTTTCCCTTCATGCACTTCTGGGGACCGGCCTCAGACATTCGCAGCACGGTGTGGATAGCTGAGTGCGCCAAGTGGGTGGAAGACAAGTGCTGGCCCAGCCTCTCGCTCGTTTACCTCCCTCATCTGGATTACAACCTCCAGCGCGTGGGGCTGGACATGAACCTCATCGCGGTCGATCTGCGCGAAATAGACGATGTCGTGGGAGACCTGCTGCGCTTCTATGAGACTCGGCACATCAAGGTGATCATCCTTTCGGAATACGGCATCACTCCCGTAGATCGCCCGGTGCATCTGAACCGCGTCTTTCGAGAGAAAGGCTGGTTGTCGATCAAGGATGAGCTGGGCACCGAGGCCATCGACCTCGGCGGCAGCAAAGTCTTTGCCATAGCGGATCATCAGGTGGCCCACGTTTACGTGCAGGACCCCGCACTCCACAATGAGGTGCGCACTTTGCTGGAGGCCACGGAGGGTGTGGGTCAGGTGATGGGCAAGCAAGAAAAGTTTATCCAACGCATCGACCACGAGCGCTCCGGAGACTTTGTCGTGGTGGCAGATCATCGCTCCTGGTTCACTTACTATTATTGGAAGGATGACAAGCTTGCCCCGGACTATGCCCGCTGCGTGGACATTCACCGCAAATGCGGGTACGACCCCGTGGAACTCTTTCTGGACCCCGCCATTCGGTTTCCCAAACTGAAAATCGCCGGCAAGCTGCTAGCCAAAAAGCTCGGCTTTCGCACTCTGATGGACGTCATCCCACTGGATGCCATGCTGGTCCGCGGCTCGCATGGGCGCATACCTGAAGACACGGCGGACTGGCCCGTTCTCATAGGTGACTTGGATGAACTTCCTCGCACAGGCACGCTGCGGGCTCACGAAGTCCATGCCAGACTACTTGCTCACTGCACCGCTGGCCAGGGCTATCGGGAACTTGGTCTGCGGTGAAGGAAGGTGGAGACTTGTGGCTTTTGGTGTCCTACAGTCCAGCTCCCTCTCTTCAAGTCATGAATACCATCACACCACGCCGCCGCTTTCTTCAGTCGATCGTGACTGGCACGGCCCTGCCCGCACTGGCCAGCCCCTCACAGCCGAGTGCCGCGTTGCACTCTGAGCCAGGGCGAGAGCTGACAGTCGTGGATGATGTGGACGTGATCGTCTGCGGAGCGGGACCCGCTGGAGTCACCGCAGCCATCACTGCGGCACGGTGTGGAGCCAAGGTGCGTCTGTTTGAAGTCCATGGTTGCCTCGGCGGTGTGTGGACTGCGGGTCTTCTCAGTTACGTGCTGGATGGCAAAGAGACGGGCTTCAATGCTGAGCTTGTCTCCAAGTTGAAAGAGCGCTCCGGCTTCATGCCCAATGGACCTAACTTAAAGAACTGGTTCTATGATCCAGAGGAGATGAAGGTCCTACTGGAGGAACTTTGCATCCAGGCAGGCGTGAAGCTCCAGCTCTTCTCGCGCCTCGTCGCCGCATACAAAGATGGGTCCAACCGCGTGCAGACCATCGTCACCGAGTCCAAGTCTGGACGTCAGGCATGGCGTGCAAAGGTCTTCATCGACACCACCGGAGACGGAGTGCTCGGCGCGCTCACGGGTTGTCAGTGGGAGACTGGTGAGTCACAGGACTGCCCGTGCCAGCCCATGACCATGATGGCCATGGTGACGGCACCTGATGCCGCCGCACTCAGGCCCTTCACCTCTCACTACAATAACGAGCCCTCCTGGCGGAAGGAGCCAGTGGACAATCTCAAAGCTGCCCTGGCAAAGGCCGGCCTCACCGCCAGCTATGGCGTACCATCCCTGTTTTATGTGCGAGATCGTTTGTTCAATCTCATGATCAATCACGAATACGGTGTGCTCGCCTACGACAACGATGCCGTCACCCAAGCCACCCTGCGCGCACGCGCAGAGATCCACCGCGTGGTCAGAGGCCTGCGCCAGCTTGGCGGCCCGTGGGATGGTTTACAGCTTGTGGCCACTGCGGAGCAGATAGGCATCCGGGATGGGCGCCGCATTCGTGGCCGTTACACCATGACCAGTGAGGACCTCGTAACCGGCAGGTTGCAGAACGATGCCGTGACCAAGGCCACCTTTCCCGTAGATATTCACGCCACCAGCAAGCAAATGAATGACAAACATGGCTACCATGATGCCGGGGTGAAGGCCAAGCCTTACGACATCCCGCTCCGGGCCATGATCGCTGCGGATGTGGATGGACTCATGATGGCAGGCCGCTGCATCAGCGGAGACTTCATAGCGCATGCAAGCTACCGGGTCACAGGAAATGCAGTGGCCATGGGTGAGGGCGCCGGGGCCGTGGCTGCGCTTGCCGCCGTTTCCAAGCGGCTACCCCATGAAGTGCCCTGGAGTGAAGGCGCGGCGAAGCTCGCCAGTATCGGTATGAGACCTTGAACGTTTTAGAAGACAGGACTCATGTCGATGTTTGACATCAAAGAAAAGCCGAAGCTCGTCGAGCGTGCCCTTCTCGTGGGAGCTTACTTTGACCGCCGAGAAGCGGCCAATGCGCAGGACCTGCTCAATGAGCTCAAGGAACTCGTGGAGACCCTCGGCATCGGCGTGGTAGGCACGGAGTGTGTGCACGTCCGCGAATACAATCCGCGGTATCTCACAGGCTCTGGCAAGGCTGCGGAACTCATCGAACAGGCGAAGCAGATGAACTGCGACTGCATCATTTTTGACAATGAACTCTCGCCCGCCCAGCAGCGTGCATGGGACAGTGAGTCAAACCTGCTCGTCATCGACCGGCATGAGGTCATTCTGGACATTTTCAACATGCGCGCCCAGACACGCGAGGCGCGGCTGCAAGTGGAGCTGGCGCGACTGGAATACTCACTGCCGCGCCTAGCCCGCATGTGGGGCCACCTTGACAGGCAGGGGGCTGCCGGCGGCTCAGCAGGCGGTGGCGGTGGGGCCGCTCGCGGGGTGGGGGAGTCTCAGCTGGAGATTGACCGCCGCCTCGCTTACAAGCGCATCGACAAGGTCAAGGCTGAGCTGGAAGAAGTGCGGCGCACCAGGGATACCATGCGCAAGGAACGCTCTCGTGTCTCTGTCCCGCACATCGCCATCGTTGGCTACACCAACGCCGGAAAATCCTCCCTGCTCAACCGACTCACCGGTGCCGAGGTCCTCGCCGAGGACAAGCTCTTCGCCACGCTGGACACTACCACTCGCCGCCTTGAACTGCCAGACGGCCAGGACGTTCTCCTCACCGACACGGTAGGCTTTGTGCGCAGTCTTCCGCACGATCTCGTGCAGAGCTTTCGAGCTACGCTTGAAGAGGCCTTGAGCGCAGACTCCCTCATCCATGTGCTGGACGCCAGTGACCCACGTCACCCCCAGTTTTACAAGACCACCACGGAAGTCCTCGATGAACTGGGGGCGGGAGAGAAGCGGGTCATCCTGGCTCTCAACAAAGTGGACCTGATCACGGATGAAGTGGTGCTTCAGGAGATACGAAGCCGCTTCCCTGATGCGGTTTTGATTTCCACCAAGACAGGGCTTGGACTCGAGGAACTTCAGCACCGCATCCACCACCTGCTGCTGGATCGTGTCATCCGCCTGTCCCTGCGCATCCCCATGAATCGCATGGACCTGGTCAACATCGCTCACACCGAGGGCAAGGTGCTGCGGGAAAAATACACGGAGCACGGTGTCGATCTCCAGGTGGTCCTGCCCAAGCAGTGGGAAAGCCGCTTTGCGGCATTCACCTTCGAGGGCGTGGACGAAGGATCCGCAGCGGGCTGACGTGCCGAGACGGGAGCGTGCTTCACAGCTGGACGTTCAACCACAGCGTTCGCCCAAGATGAGTTCCCGCAGAACTTGTTCCAGGCACATGTGTTCAAACGTTCTGATGACACCCTCCATAACACAGATCGCCATCGGCCTGCTGATTGTCTCCGTGCTGTTTGTTTTTGTGGAGCGCGTGCTGGGCAACGGACGCGGAAAGCCCTGGTTTCGGAGGCAGTGGCTCACTGACGTGGGATGGTGGTTCTTCCTTCCCTTGGTGGGCCGCTGGTTCACCAGATTGGCGATCGTGGTGCCGGCAGCCATTCTCATAGGCGTCGGCGTGACTCAGGCGGAAGAACTGAAGAGCCGCCTCTACACGGGCTTCGGACCGCTGGGCGCTCAAGCTGTGTGGTTGCAGGTCATCCAGATTTACCTGCTGAGTGACTTTATGAGCTACTGGACGCACCGCTTGTTTCACAACGGACGATGGTGGCCCTTCCATGCGGTCCATCATAGTTCGGAGGACTTGGATTGGCTGGCTTCAGTGCGGGTGCACCCGGTGAATGAATTCATTACCAAGTTTGCGCAGGTGACGCCTCTGCTGCTTCTCGGCTACAACCCTCTCGCGGTGGGTTCCGCTCCGGTTTTCCTCACACTCTACGCCATCCTGCTTCACGCGAATGTGAACTGGTCCTTTGGCCCGCTCAAATACATCATCGCCACGCCAGTCTTTCACCGCTGGCACCACTCCAAAGACCGTGAAGCGTGGGACAAAAACTTTGCCGGGCTATTCCCATTCTGGGACATTCTCTTCGGCACCTTTTACATGCCAAAGGACCGAGTGCCGGAGAACTTCGGCATCCATGAACCCATGCCAGCCTCACTGCATGGACAGCTGGTCCAGCCCTTCAAGCAGTTCGCGCCGAAGCCTAGGCCGGCGTCCGTCGCTACGTCGCAGCCACCCAGCGCTGCCAGCCCTTGAGCACCGGTGGCAGTAGCAGCATCATCGCCGCCACCTGAGGGTGATGGTGGCTTATGGCCAGGGCATCCACCAGCGGAATGCCCGCCAGCAGCCAGCCGACGGCGTTGCCGATGTGAGCACGCCCCTGCTTCATCTGGCGGATGCAAAAGACAACGAGAGCCGACAGGGACACGAGCAAGAGCACTTGAAGTAGGCTTGCCCCGGGGTTGATGACCGGTATGGACGGCAGCAGCAAGAGTAGCAAATAGATCCACCGTCTTGCATTGGTGATGGTGCCGCGGCCTTCATCGCGCGCCACGAGAGAGAGTGCCAGGATATAAACTCCAAGCAGTCCACCCCATAACCATACGGCAGGAGATACCATGATGGCGCTTGCCGCCAGCACGTAGAGGAGAGTGCGACAGGATGCCATGACGAGCACCGCCCCAGCCCAAGGCTTATGATACAGATCGTAGAAAAGTATCGCTCCAGACAAGGCGATGACCCACCAACCACTGGCTCCGGCCACGATGCAAAGCGCCGCTCCCCCGGTCATGGCTGAGAGACCCACGACCCACACCGTGCGCTCAGAGATCCTTCCAGAGGGAATGGCACGGTTGGCTTTGTGCGCTGCGTCCCACTTCGCATCCGCAGCATCATTGAGCAACATGCCCGCTGAGTAGAGCAATGATGCGCCGACGAGCATCCACAAAAGCTGCGCACTCCATCCTCCACCCGCCAACAGCCATGCAGCAATCACATTGGTCCAGGCGGTCGGGAGATTCGAGATTCTGGCCAGTTCCAACATGGTTCGCATCTTTAGCATGGCTCTCTGCATGGTCCGAGACTACAGCGCAAAAACGCTTGCCTGCCACCTTCGCCATAAAAAAACCTGCTGAGTCTCATGTGCCTTCGAGCGGTCGCAGGGCGCGGAAAGCTCATTTTATAAGCCTCGCAGCGCTAGGTCATAAAACGAAGCGACCCTCGGTTGCCCAAGGGTCGCTTGTGTTTGTTGTGGCTGCTGGATCGATGGCGGAGTGAACCAACCACCTCTCTTATGCACAACATGCACCACTATCTGCCAAATGAGAAGTAAAATCCTCCGCTACGAAAAGATGAACGATACGAAGGCGAGTACCCTGTGCCGCACGAAGGACCATGATGGTGGTGATAGCTTGGGCGTGGGTTGCAGATGGAGCAGCCGCAGCTCGAAGACTGGGTGACCCAGTGACCGATGGGGTTGCCACAGCGATCGTAACCGCAGATGCGATACACCGACACGATAGGGCGTCCGCAGCGGGTGTAACCGACGATGCGGCTGTTGCAGTCATAGGCTTCTGCGCTGGGGGCGAACGCAAGGAAGGCGGTGACGACGGAGAGGAGGGCGATGAAGCGTTTCATGGTATGTGTGGTTTGGGTGACGCTTCTTTCGACGGTGCCTTGTGCCGTCTATTCAACGCTGCTGAAAATATTTTTACTTCCGTCCACCCAGCTTGCAGATGCGCTTGAAGTGAGCCGCTTCCACTGGGGTGATCGAAAGACGGTTCCCCCGTCGCAGGATGAGCAGGTCAGAGAGTGAGGCGTCCTCTCGCAGTTGATGCAGATGAACGAAATGTGGCAGATCTGACTCGTGCGTGACATCTACCATCAACCAGCGCGGTTCCTCCTTCTTGCTGGCGGCGTCGAAGTATTCACTCTTGGGATCAAACTGAGTCGGGTCTGGATAGGCGGCTCTGGTGATCTTCACCACACCTGCCACGCCGGGTTCAGCACAGCTGGAATGGTAAAAGAGCCCAAGGTCACCCACTTTCATTTCGTCCCGCATGAAGTTGCGCGCCTGGTAGTTTCTCACGCCGTTCCACGGTTCAGTCTTTCCGGGGCGCCTTTTCAGGTCGTCGAACGAGAACACATCCGGTTCAGATTTGAGCAGCCAGTATTTCATGAAGAAGGAGGCATAGAGGGGAAGTCTGCCAGAATCAAGCTCCCCCAGTAATCTAGCTCACAGCGTAGCGGTCTCCATCTCGGTGACCGTATTGGTTTCTGCTTCATCCTCTTGCAACGGGGCAAAGCGCTCTGCTCGGAATCCAAGTTCTTGTCTGGCCGATGAGTGCGGGTCTTCTCCGTTAACGAGCTCTTTGAGAAGAACGAGAAAGTCAAAGTCCGCACTCGTGAGCCGGAGTTCTGCATTGTCATCAATGTCAAACTTGGGATTGGACCGGCCCGCTCCTATGGCGCGGATGGTGTACACCTTCCCCTTCTTGGGCAAAGACCGGTAAAGATCGTAAACCCAGGGTTCAAAGTGATCGTTGATGCAGACGACGCGTTGACCTACGGAAAACATGAGAGACACCTGCTGGGGAGCAAAGTGGGCGCGAGCAGTCGCAGAGAGATCACACTTTGTCCAGCACGGCTGTGGAGTCTCCAAAGCGATCCGCTTTGACGCCCATTTCGTGGAGCATTCTCAGGTGCAGATTAGAGAGCGGTGTGTTGCTGGGGAACTTGACGTGTCTTCCCTGCTGGAACTTGCCGCCCGCACTTCCTGCGAGGATAACGGGCAGGTCATCGTGCCGGTGGCGGTTCCCGTCTGAGAGACCGCTGCAGTACATGACCATGGAGTTGTCCAGGAGTGAGCGACCGTTTGCTTCCTTGATGCTGGTCATGCGCTCCAGATAGTAGGCAAACTGGTGCATGTAGAACTCATCGATCTTTTGGATCTTGGCTATCTTGGACTCGTCCATTTGGTGGTGAGAGAGGTAGTGATGGCCCTCAGCCACTCCGATTTCTTTGAAGCTTCTGTTGCTACCATCGTGAGCGAGCAGGAGCGTCGAGATGCGAGTGCTGTCCGTTTGGAAAGCGAGAATCTGCATGTCCATCATGAGGCGAATGTGTGCCTCGTAGGAGGGCGGCACTCCGGCATCAGGAGCCTCGCGTCCCGGATCAGGCGGTGGGCCGAAGCGCTCCGCGCTTGCGATGCGCTGCTCGATCTCGCGCACACCAGTGAAGTACTCGTCAAGTTTGTTGCGGTCATTGCGGCCCAGCTTTTTCTCCAGTGCTCGGGCATCCTCCAGCACGAAGTCGAGGATGGATTTCTGGCTTTGTTGCCGGGCGGCGAAGGAGCGCTTCCTCTCCTCACCCGATCCAGCTCCGAAGAGACGCTCAAACACGAGGCGCGGACTGGCTTCGGGTGTGGCCGGAGTGGTTTCGCTGCGCCAGGAAAGATTGAACTGGTAGGCACAGGAGTAGCCTGAGTCACAGGCACCTGCTCCGCGCACGGAGTCACAGGTTAGTTCGAGAGAGCGGAACCGCGTGGCGCTGCCCACGGCTTGAGCTGCAATCTGATCCACGGACATGCCGACATGAATATCTGACCCGGCGGTTTTTCGCGGGCGGGCACCGGTGAGGATGGAGGCGTTTGCCCGTGCGTGGTCCCCTCCGCCATCTGGGCCTGCCCAGCCATTTGCTTGCTCGAAGCCGGTGAAGATCTGGAGATGCTGCTTGTAGTCCTTGATGGCCTGCATGGTCTTCCCAAACTCAAATGAGGTGCCTTCGCCAAGCGGTCTCCACGGGTCCAGAATGACTCCGTTTGGCACGTAGAGGAACGCCATGCGCAGCGGTGAGCCATCCGCCGTGACCGCTGCGGAAGCTACTGAGCCAAAGCTGCGGGTGGCTGGCATGAGGGACTCAAGAATGGGCAGTCCGAGGCAGGTGCCGAGACCGCGAAGGAATGCCCGGCGCTGAAGGGGGGAAGGAGTTGGATGTGTCATAAAGCTAGTGTTGTGAGTTGTGGATAAAGGATGGATGCAGGATCAGTGCCGAGCACCGTCTCCGCGTCGTTTTTGGAAGGGGGCGCTGTCGATGATGGCGCGGATGAGGGTCTTCATTTTACCTCCATCCTTTTCCAACGCATCGACTATACGGTTCACCGTTGGTGCATCATAGTATTCAATGCCGCGCCCGACGCTGTAGGTCAGCAGCTTTTCTGTAAGGCAGCGGTAGAAGTCTTTGCGCCGACTGGTGGTGAAGATACGATTGAGATCCTGCACGCTTTGAAAGGTCTCGCCTGTGATCATTTTGCCGGCGGTGTCGATAGGCTTGCCTTTTTCTTCTGCACGGTACATGCCCACGGCGTTGAAGTTTTCCAGGGCCAGCCCTACGTCGTCAAACCGCGCGTGGCAGGAGGCACAGAGCGGCTTCTCCCGGTGAATGACCATCATCTCGCGCATGGTGAGGTCCTTTGGCCTGCCTTTGTTCACCTCTTCCAAGGTGGGCACGTTGGGCGGCGCAGGTGGGTGTGGTGAACCCAGGAGACTCTCCATGACGAAGAGGCCGCGCTTCACGGGGGAGGTTCGCGTAGGGTTGGAAGTGACCACGAGCAGACTGCCATGGGTGAGGATGCCGCCGCGCTTGCTCTCCGGCGGAAGGGAGACTTTTCTCATTTCGTCGCCCTTGACGCCGGGGATGCCATAAAAGTTGGCTAGGCTTTCATTGAGGAAGGTGTAATCGGCAGTGAATAGTTCCAGCACGCTACGGTTCTCTTTCAGCAGGTGAGTAAAGAGCATCTCTGTCTCAAGCCTCATGGCCCGCCGTTGGCGCTGGCCGAATACTTTGAATGCTTCCGTAAGATCACGAATGCCCAAGACGCGGCGGGGATCCACGTTGATGCCTTCCACGTCCCGGGTGAGCAGCCACTGGCCTACGAAGCTGGTGACAAAGCGTGTGGCCTTGGGGTCGGCAAGCATGCGGTCCACCTGCTCGTCCAGGCTGGCTCTCAGCTGCTGGTTCTTCGCCAGGGTGAAAAGTTCATCGTCCGGCATGGAACTCCAGAGGAAATAGGACAGCCGGGAGGCAAGCGCATACTCGTCAAGTGGAACGATCTTCGCCGGATTGTCTGGTTCTGCCTGTGTTTCGGCGCGGAAGAGAAACTTTGGAGAAGCGAGCATGGCCGTTGTTGCGTGGGCTATGCCGTGCTCAAACTTGGCCCCGGGCTGCTCTACGGCGAGCTTCCAAAGTGCCACCAGACGCTGAAGTGATTCTTCGTCCACTGGGCGGCGGAAGGTCCTGTCAGCCAGTCGGCGGAGCACGTCGCGTGCGTAGGCTTCCCGTCCTGCGGGATCGGCTGGAGCGCCTCCCTTAAAGAACACACGGTAGTAGTCTCGAGGATAAACTTTGTGCCGTCCGTCCAGCGGGCCTCGCACGAGAACTCTTTCAATGACGAGGTTCAGCTGTTTCTCATCTTCCAGGGGAAGTCCATCCTCACGGATCGAAAACGCGATGCTGTTCTCCCCCTCGGTCATCTTTGCTTTCGTGGTGAGGGTGATGCTCTTGCGGTTGTCCCAGCCTAGGCTTTCTTCAGCCACCTCTTGATCGTTCACCGAGATCTTCAACTTGGCGCTGTGAGAAGTGGCTTCGGCTGAACCCTGCGTTCGATACTCGATCTTGATTTCATAGTCACCAGCGTGCTCCATCACCCGCTTTGCGGAGACGGTGGCCTCTTGTGAAAACGGAAGCCACTTGGCTGTCTTTTTGGACGGTGCTTGGGCCTTGAAGCGGTCTCCCTCAAGGGTGTAAACCGGAATCTGCGGTTCCTGGGGGCGAATGCTCTGCTCTACGATTTTTTGCGCCGCATTGACGTACTTCTCCATCAGCATAGGGGAGAGTGTGAGCACGTCTCCGATGGTGTCGAAACCATATCCGGTATCATCTGGCGGTAGGGATTCCTCGGCGTCAAACTCGACGCCAAGCAGATCGCGGACCGTGTAGGCATACTCCACGCGATTCAGCCGACGGAGGGTGACGCGGCCCGGGTCAGGATTGTCCGCATCAAGTTCAAAAACGTCTTTCTCGATCCAGCGCAATACCTTTGCCCGTTCCTCGACGGAGGGCTGTGTCTTTTCCGCCGGTGGCATGGTCTCCGCTCGGAGATTCTCCCACACTTTGTGCCAGAGTGTGATGTCCTTGAGGTGCGCGGTCAGCTCCTCGTAGTCGTCCAGGACGAAATCTCCTTTATCCACTCCATCAGCGTGGCAGTCATAGCATACCTGGGCGAGAACAGGCTCGATTTCGGTGCGAAAGCGCTTCTCTTTCTCCGACTGAGCAAACAGGGAGCTGGGCAGTGTGATGAGGGCGAGCGCTGCCCTCGCCATGATGGACGAACGGAAAAACATGGGGGGAATTTTGAGGCCGAAGTTGAATCACAGCCACGGTAAGTGGCAACGACGGAAAGGAGGTCAAAGTTGCAGCCGCCCAATGTCAAATGCTGCGCCAGAGTTGGTCATGCCCGCCGGGGCTTTTCACCGCGCTGGAGATGCGAAGGAGCTTGTGGCGTCCTTTGCTGGTGTTTTGAAATGCGGGTCCACTACTTGGTGAACGGCATTGATGATCCGGTTCTCAGTGCCGGAAGCGAGACGAGAGGGTCTCATGTAGTAGGTCATGGAGGAGTCCACCTCGTAGCCACCCTCCCCGAGCAAGCGCTCGCTTGCGATGTAGCAGGGCACATCATTGGAGTAGGCGTTCACCCACAGGTGTTCGCCTCTCAACTCACGTTTCAGTCTCAGTGCGTAGTCCACAACCACCTCTCCGGGAAGAAACACCATCGCTAGGTCTTTTCCGAAGTTCCATGCCTGGACCATGTAGGGCAACTCGTCCTGGAGGCTGCCGCGCTCTTTAAGCTCCCTGAGCAGCAGCCGGGCATGACGCTGCACCGCTGCATTGGTGCTGCCTGCGTTCCTCTCAAGGGTTTCCTTGTCAGGCAGCGGAGCAAACTTGAGGGTGATGTGGTGGGTGAGAGCCTTTACAGGTCCGCGCACTTCGGCTGTGGGTTCGTTGATGACCCTCACCACTTCTCTCGCCAACATGATGCCGTGGATGACGGGCAGCTCGTCCCGTTTGCGGGGGTAGGGGTTCTGGTCTGCACCACAGCCTATGGCCGTGAGCGCCACCATGCCGGGAAACCTAGTCTCCAAGTCGGTGCTCGCGCACCCTGCCCAGTCGCCGTGAATGTGGTTCATTCCCACCGTGGTGCAGTGGCAGGCGTAGGATGTGAGCGTGGCGATCTTTCGCTTGCCATCAGCCGAGGTGATGTAGAGCACGGGCAGGCTGTGATCTACTGGTCCTGCGTAGTTGGCGGCATTCTGGTATCCACTCTCTGTTTTCAAGCGACGGTTTGCGGCGAAGCGGACGGCTCCTTTGCCCTGTCGCACATTGACGGGAGTCAGTGCAGCGAGCGCCTGCCTGCTTACGGTGATCATATGATCCCTCAGTTCACGGGTGTAGCGGTCAATGCGTGCCTGTTGGTCAGGGGGGATATCCTGGCCGAACAGGTTGGTCAGCACGCCAGCCAGCATGGGTGCACAGTGGGTGTGGCTGGAGCAGACGGCAAGCCGCTCATCTGTGATGCCGTCCTTGACCAGTGCGCTGACCACTTCTTGGCGCAGGGCGGCGGGAACGCCGCAGTTGTCCACGGTCAGCAAAACCAGCGGCTTCTCGTCAGCCCATTTGAGCACCAGGGCACGGGCGTGGATGCGTTTGATGACTCCCTCGTGCTCTGTGGTGCGGCTTCCGTATCCGCTGAGGCGTACCGGGTAGTCTGGTGTGATGTCCACGCGTGCAGCTCCCGCTTTCCACTCTGCCTTTGCGAAAGGAGAGAAGAGACTGAGAGCGAAGACAAAGGAGATCCACCTGGTAATCGGCTGGCCCATGACCCAACTGCTGACTTGCATGGGTGGAGATTGTTTCAGTTTTGACGACGGGTACCAAGCGCATGGTGGGGAGTTCAATAAAAGTGAACTTTCCGCCACAGCGATATAAGCAAAAACCTTAAGTTTCGAGTCAGGTTGCACAGGGATCATCTCGGCTGCAAGTTGCGCTCGTCATGCCGCTTCACCAACGAACCAGCTTTGTCCTCGCGCTCCTTCCCGGTTTGACTCTTTTTATGTCCCTACCTGCAGCAGATTTACGCATTGGCATCATCGGCACAGATTCATCACATGCCGAGCAGTTCACCCTGCGCCTGAATGACACTGCCAATCCCAACTACGTGCCCGGCGCACGCGTGGTCAGCGCGTTTCCCTCTGGCAGCAAGGATCTGGCACTATCTCAGGACCGTATTGAAGGATTCACGGCGACACTGCGGGACAAGCTTGGTGTACGCATCGTGGGCAGCATCCAGGAGGCGGTGGATTCCGTGGATGCGATCATGCTTCTGAGTCTGGATGGTCGGCCTCACCTTGCTGAACTGCGGGCTGTGGCCGGGCTGAAGAAGCCGGTCTTTCTGGACAAGCCGGTGGCGGCTTCTCTGAAGGACGTGGTGGAGATCTACCAAGTAGCCGAGGAGGCCGGTACCCCTATCTTCAGCGCGTCATCGGTGCGCTGGTATCCCGGCGTGGCTGAAGTGGCAGCAGCTGCGGCAGGCACCACCAGCGGGGCCATTTCGTATGGGCCGGCTCACCCGCTGGAGCACCATCCGGACCTTTTCTTCTATGGCATTCACCCCACCGAGGCGCTCTTTACCGTGCTGGGTGCCGGGTGCGTGTCGGTGGTTTGTTCGAAGGCGGATGCCATGACTGTGGCTACGGGAACCTGGAGGGATGGGAAACTGGGCACGCTTTTCGCCATTCATCAGGGTGCGCAGGACTACAAGGTCATCCGGTTTGGCTCGGATAAGATCGTTGAGCAACGTACCACAGGTGACTACACGCCGCTCATTCGAGAAATCGTCACCTTTTTCAAAACGGGTACGCCTCCCGTCAGCGCAGCGCAGACGATAGAGATTTATGCCTTCATGGAGGCCGCCAATGAGAGCCGCCGCCTCGGCGGACGCCCGGTGACACTTCGTGACGTGCTGGAAAGGGTCGGCTGTCCTGCGAAATGGATGCCTCCCGGTTTGGAAGAGGGCAAAGAGTGATAACAGATGAACTTGCAGGGAATGATGCTACACTACCTCATCCTCCCCCATGTTCTTCGATCCAGACTTCGCCAGCCCTCCTAAATCTGAGCCACCTGCGCCACGGGGTCCGGTGGTCTGGACGCGCAACAAGTTCCTCGCCGGGCTGGCGGTGGTGACGCCGCTCATCATCACCTTCTGGATCATGCAGGCCGTTTACAACGTGCTGCACTATTGGTCACAGCCAGTGCTGAACTTTGTGGTTCAACAGGTCAACTTGGCAGCGGGTTCCGTGGTGATCGACATGAACAGCGCCGGCTTCATACTCTTTGAGCGCTTCATCGGGGTGCTCATTCCCGTGCTGGTCGTTGTGGCTCTCGGTGTGATGGCCACCAACGTAATAGGCCGCAGCATCATGGAGGCTGTGGATCGCCTGCTGCTGCGCATTCCGTTCATCTCGTTTATCTATAAGTCACTCAAACAAGTCATAGACGCCTTCAAGAACTTTGGTGGCAAGCAGAGCTTCAAGCGCGTCGTGTACGTGGACTATCCTGTGCCTGGCATGTGGATGCTCGGCTTTGTTACAGGACAGTTTTACGACCGCATCCGACAGCGGAACATGACTTCCATCTTCCTCCCCTGCGCGGCCAGCCCCATGACCGGCATGCTCGTGGTGGTGGAGGCTGAGCGCGTCAGTGATGCGCCAGTGACCATGGAGGAGGCCATGAAGATGATTTTCTCCGGCGGCCTTGTGGGGCCAGACAGCGCCGCAGCGCGTCCCACCACCGCGCCCATACCTGCGCCGGCTGCTCCGTCAGTGCCACCAGTGCACCTTCCGCCGGGTTTGCCTACTGCGGATGACTTTGATGTCAGTACGGCCCTGGCGGACCCGCCGGAACCGGAGGCTGAGCCAGAAGCGGTGAAGCCCAGCAGAATGCGCTCTCTCTTTAGTCGGAGAAAGAAGGCGGGGGAACTCGCCACCTCCGCTGAATGAATCGCTGCGCGAGTCCGGAGAGACAGAGAACGAGGCATCCCGCAGCGAACCAGTCGCCCCACCGGGCATAGAGGGTCATTCCGGGTTTTGCCGTTAGCTTGACTTCCCCGGGCAGCACGCCCTGGATGAAGGGGCTCTTTGTCTCAGGGTCTTCGAGGCGCGCCGTGATGACGCCTCGCGCATCGATGACGGCGGAGACTCCGGTGTTTGCTGACCGCACGAGCGGGCGACGAAGTTCTACGGCGCGGAACAGAGCGTTGTTGAGGTGGATGACGTTCTCGATGCTTTGGATGAACCAGGCATCGTTGGTCACATTCACGAGCACCTGTGGACGGTCTGGACGCACAAAGCGTCTGGCCACACGCCCCACCGTGTCCTCGAAGCAGATCAGTGGAATGACATCCACATCCGGGTTCTCAAGTTGGAGCGGTTCGGTGGAAGTGCCTCTCGCCAGATCCCCGGGCAGTATGGCGCTGAACATAGCGTCCATACCCGGAATGAGATGTCTTCCGGGCACGTATTCGCCGAAGGGCACCAGGTGCGTCTTGTGGTAGAGTTGTGCATTCTCGGCATTACCCTGAACCAGAACGGCGCTGTTGTACATGCCTACGGTGGGGTCATCCGTGTCCACACCCGCAAGAATGGCAAACTGTCCTTTCGCCAGAAGTTGGTTGAGGAACGGCACATGGTCCTTGTGATACCAAGGCAGAAGCAGTGCGCTCTCTGGCCACACGACCAAGTCCACCGCAGAAGGTTTGCCTTCCCGCGCCCCGGCATAGAGTTCGGTGAGTTCTGCGTAGCGGCGGTAAATCTCCAGTATCCGTTCAGATGAGGCAGTCCAGCGATCCATCTGCGGCACATTCTGCTGCACGAGCGCTACTCTCAGCGGTACATCCTCGGGCCTGGGCTCATTGAATCTCGACATGCCATACCAAAGCTGTGCACCTATCAACGCCACAGCCATGCCCAAGTCAAAACCACGTCGGATGCGTCCACCCTCTCTCGCCTGCAAAGCGGCCCTCCAGAAAGTCAGCGCCACCACGCAGCTCAGGAATACTGGTGTGAAGGAGAGTCCCGTCACTCCCACCATGTCGGCCGCCTGAATGAGCAGCTTGTTTTCGTGAAGCCCGACGCCCAGGCCGTTCCATCCGAATCCCGTCATCACCCAACCCCTCATCCACTCCAGCGCTACCCATGCTGCCGCAGCCAGCACTGCACAGCGCAGCGCCTCTAGGGAAGCCTCCGCAGTGGAACTGGAGAGCAGCTTCTCACGCCGGGGTCTGGAGACCGAAGCGGCGAACGCAGCCCACGCTCCAAAGTAGAGCGCACAGTAAAGGGAGAGTCCCACTGCGGCCCCCCAGCCCAGCAGCTCCACGCCCCAGCCCATCCACTCATCCCCGTAGGCACCGTGCAATACGCGGCTGGAATGCCGCACCCATGAAAGTGTGGTGATGAAGTGGGAAAAGCCCGCTACCCAGCCCAGCGCGAAGGGCTTCCACCATTTGGTGGGTTTGCCTTCGGCCTGTTTCCCCAACCACAGGACAGCGAGCAGCGGATAGAGGAACACCCATATCGAGTTCCCCTTGTCCCACGGAGGAAAGGCCGTTGACAGTATCAACCCGCTGGCCGCCGCCGCAATCAGCTTCAACAACGCCATGTGCATGGGGCATTCGTCATTCGGCTTTTCTATTTCAAGACCTTCAGCAGCACCTTGGAGTTCCGCCCGCTGCGGTCATAAGCCTCACGCCTTGCCTTTGGAAGAATGTCGGGTGAACTGACTGCGTAACCCATCTTCTCTTCGAAGAAGCGGAAGGCCTGCGTGCTCAAGGCGAAGATTTGCGCTGCTCCACGCTGTCTGGCCATTTCCTCAGCGTATGCCACCAGTCGCTGGCCATGGCCCTGGTTCTTGTGGGAGCGCTTGACATAAAGACATGCTATCTCCGCCAGCAGGCCACCGCCCTCATCCTGCGGATGGGTGTGCACCGCGACGGAACCCACTGGATTGCCATCCAGCTCCAGTACGGCGAAGTCCGCTATGCGTTCATTGATTTGTTTCCGCGTTCTGGGAACCAGGGCCGCATCATCCACAGACTGCTGCATCATGCCGAGGAGGTTCGGCACATCCGCTTGCACCGCCTTGCGGATCTGCTGGTAGTCATCTGCGTGGATCATCGTCCCCACACCCTCGTTGCTGAAAAGTTCCGCCAGCAGCACCTCCTCCTGGGTGCCATCTACCAAATGCACCCGCGGAATGCCCTCTTGGCAGGCAAGTGCTCCATAGCGCAGCTTGGAGAGAAGGTTCACATCCACGCTGCTGTCCTTGCGTTTGGACAGCTCACGCGCCTCTGCCACGCTCAGTTGTGCCACGCGCTGCCCCTTGTCATCCGTTAGTGGTGTCTCGGAGACGAAGATGATCTTGGCTGCACGCAGGGCCAGCGCCACCTCGGCAGCCACGGAGTCGGAGTTCAGCCGCAGCGTCTCTCCCCGGCCATCATAGCCCAGCGGTGGCAGCAGGGGAATGATGTCCGCCTTGAGCATGGCGGTGAGGGACTCCGCGTCCACGCGCTCAATGCGCCCTGTGTGCTCGAGGTCCACACCGTTGATGACTCCTGCGGGGTGTACGGCCAGCGCATTGCTCACAGCCACCGGTTGCTCCAGAGCCGTGAGGTCAGCCACGAGCTCGCTCGTTTGGCGCATGATGGCCTCAATGGAAATCTGTAGCGTCGCGTGGTCGGTCCGTCCTATGCCGTCCACGCTGCTCATGGTGACACCGCGCTCTGCCGCTAGGTCGATGATCTGGGCGCGCGCTCCAAACACGAGCACGATTTCAATGTTGAGGGACTGTAGCACTGCGATGTCCTGGAGCAGGCTTGGGAAGTTCGGCTGACGCATCAGCGCACCGTCTAGCGCGATCACGAAGATGCGCTGCCGGAACTGCGGGACGTAGCGGAGAATGCCGCGGAGGTCATCGAATCTCATGTAGCTGGTCGGGGAAAGGCAGGGGTGTAGTTGGTTTGCAATATCTTGCACAGAACCGCAGGCATCCAGCCATTTGTGTGCAAGATTTCCGGTTCACATGCCACTCAACTCCAAGACTCGTCCTGAACTCCTGGCTCCTGCCGGCAACTGGGAGTGCGCTCGTGCAGCCGTAGCCAATGGAGCGGATGCCATTTACTTCGGGATGCCGCGGTTCAATGCCCGGCTGCGTGCAGACAACTTTTCGGAAGGAGACCTGCCTCAGCTCATGACCTTCCTTCATCGTCACGGCGTGAAGGGGTTTGTGGCTTTCAATACGCTCATTTTCACCGGCGAACTCGCGGACGCCGCCGAGCAGCTTCGTGTGCTGGAAGCTGCGGGGGTGGATGCCGTGATCGTTCAGGATCTGGGCTTGGCCCGTATGGTGAAGGCGCTCACGCCGAATCTTCGTCTGCATGCCTCCACTCAGATGACACTCACTTCCCCGGAGGGAGTGGCGTTTGCGAAGCGGCTCGGTATTGACCAGGCTGTTTTGGCGCGTGAGCTGAGCCTGCGCGAGCTGGAGCGCTTCAAGGACGAGACAGTGCCCCTGGAGGTCTTCGTTCACGGGGCGCTCTGCGTGGCCTACAGCGGCCAATGCCTCACCAGCGAGTCGCTTGGGCGGCGCAGCGCCAACCGTGGGGAATGTGCACAGGCTTGCCGCATGACTTACGATCTCATCGTGGACGGTGAGCATCGTGACCTGGGGGATAAGCGCTACCTGCTGAGCCCGCAAGACCTGGCGGCGGTCAATGAGATACCGAGACTCATGGAGCTGGGCATCCGAAGCTTTAAGATCGAAGGCCGGCTCAAGACTCCGGAGTATGTGGCCGCCGTGACGCGGATCTATCGGCGAGCGATTGACGAGGCGCACGAGGCTTTCACCTCGCAGAGGGACATGTATGAGCTGGAGATGGCCTTCTCACGAGGACTTTTCACTGGGTGGATGCATGGGGTGAACCACCAAAAGCTCGTCGGCGCACTGTATGGGAAGAAGCGCGGCCCTCTGGTGGGCCGTGTCACCCGCATCGTGGATAATGACACGGTGGAACTGGATGCGCTTGGCGCGGGCATCAAGCCCGGGGATGGGGTGGCTTTTGAGAACCTGAACAATACCAATGATGAACAAGGAGGTGCGGTTTACGAAATACGGGGACGCACGCTCTCCTTCCGTCACGGACACCTTCGCATGGAGAGCATTCCTGTCGGCACGCGCGTGTTCAAAACGAGTGATCCGGCATTGAACCGGGAGCTGCGGGCCACTTTTGAAGGGGAGATACCGCTGCGCAAACAGGGGCGGCTGGAGCTGACGCTTACCGGCAGGGTGGGGGACAGGCTGGTGCTGCACTGTGGTTGCGTGTCAGTGAAGTCAGAGATGGTCCTTCAGCAGGCGGTGAAGCGTCCGCTCACGCTTGAGACAGTGCGTGAGCAGCTGGGACGGCTCGGGGGCACTGCTTACGAGCTTGGCGTGGTAAACTTTGAAGTGGAAGGTGAGGTGATGCTTCCCATCAGCGAGCTGAACCGGCTGCGGAGGGAACTTCTGGCTGCACTGGAGGGGAACGCGGTGCCCAGGACTCTGCAGGCTCCATCCTCCACGCTGGATGCCATGCTGCGAAGCATCCCCAAGCCGGACCCTCACCGCCGGGAATGCGAGTTGCGTGTGCTGTGCCGCAGTATGGAGCAGATCCAGGCAGCGCTCGAATGCGGGGTGAGTCGGCTGTATGTGGACTTTGAGGACATAAGGAAGTATCCCGAGGCGGTGAAGCAGGTGCGTGACGCGGGAGCTGTGGAAATCTGGCTCGCTACCCCACGTATCCAGAAGGCGGCAGAGGCCGGTTTTTTCAAGCTCATTGAGCGCGCAGCCCCAGACGGGGTGCTCATCCGCAATCTGGGGGCACTTGCGTTCTTTAAGGATTCCCCACTGAAACTTACGGGAGACTTTTCGCTTAATGTAGCGAACCCGCTCACGGCCGCTTTCTTGAAGGAGCAGACAGCACTGGAGCAGCTGACCCTCAGCTATGATTTGAATCTGGAACAGGTCATCGACCTGCTACACGCGGCACCGCCTGAATGGTTTGAGCTTACCCTGCACCAGCATATGCCGATGTTTCACATGGAGCACTGCGCATTTGCTGCCTTTATGAGCACCGGCACGGATTTCACGAACTGCGGCCGGCCTTGTGAGCGTCACCGTGTGCACTTGAGAGATCGTGTTGGCATGTCCCATCCTCTGAAGGCAGATGTGGGTTGCCGAAACACGCTTTTCAATGCTGTGGCCCAGACTGGGGCAGTTTACTACGATGATCTGTTTGCTGCCGGCTTGCGTTCGTTCCGCGTTGAACTGCTGGAGCATGACGCAAATGAAACTGCGGAGGTCATTCAGCTCTACCAGGGGCTGCTTGTCGGCGAGGTGCAGGCAGAGGCAGTCTGGCGCAAGCTGAAGGCACAGTCTCAGCTCGGCGTCACACGCGGAACGCTGGAGCAGGTGGGCTAGCAGGCCAGTAGTTGCCTTCTCCCCTTCTGTGAGGCGGTGCTTTTGGAAACAAGGGGATGTATGAGCCTCAGCGGTACTCGATGACCTGGTCTTGCGAAAAGCGCACCTTCGCCGCGCTGGCGTATTTATCTGCCTCAGAACGATAGCCTAGGGCGCAGGCTACGGCTGTGGTGAGTCCTTTCGCGGGAAGCTCAAGCACTTCGTCATACTTGGCTGGGTCTAGCCCCTCCATGGGGCAGGTGTCGATGCGGAGCAAGGCTGCGGCAGCCATGAGCTGACCCAGGGCGATGTAGGCTTGGTGCTTGGCCCAGTGTTCCAGCCAGCCTTCGCTAGCCCCCTTGTTCCGGAAGCCCTCGATGACCTTGCGATAGCCGGAGAGGGCTTCCAGTGAGCCGCCCCTGACCTCTACCTGACGAGAGAGAAAGGCATCCACGTCCTCCATGCTGAGCGCTTTTTTCACCGCGAAGACGATAAAGTGCGAGCAGTCTGCCACCTGGCGCTGGCCCCAGGAGTGGGCTACGAGTGTCTCACGCAGCGCCGGATCTTGCACCACGATGAACTTCCAAGGCTGTAGTCCGAAGCTCGACGGGGTGAGCACCAGAGACTGCTCCAGTGCAGACCACGATTGTTCAGGGATCTTGCGTGTGGAGTCGAATGCCTTGGTGGCGTAGCGCCAGTTCAGCGCGGAGAGAAGTTCATCGGTATCCATGGTCAGGTGAAAACGCCTCTCAATCCTACATGGATGTCATGGCCGCTGGTCAATCGGCACGACCTTCTGACCATAAGGCTTGCCGACGTACTCGGAGAGCGGGCGGAACAAGCGGTTCTCACTCCACTGCTCAAGCACGTGCGCCGTCCAGCCGCTCATGCGCGCGATGGCGAAGATGGGGGTGAAGAGATCCGTGGGAATGCCGAGGCTGTGGTACACGGTGGCGCTGTAGAAATCCACGTTCGCATTGAGCCCCTTCTGCTCACGCATGATTTCGGCGATGCGCTCGGACATCTGAATCCACTTCGGCTCGCCAAGTTGTTCGGTGAGCTTGATGGCCATAGTCCGCAGGTGCGGTGCACGCGGGTCGAGCACTTTGTAAACGCGGTGCCCTATGCCCATGATTTTCTTTTTCTGAGCCAAGGCATCTGCCACCCAGGCATCCACTTTTTCGGGGCTACCGATTTCCTCCAACATGTGGATGACGCCCTCGTTGGCCCCGCCGTGAAGAGGTCCCTTCAGAGCGCCGATGGCTGCGCTGATGGCGGAATACATATCACTTAGAGTAGAAGCGACCACACGCGCGGTGAATGTGGAGGCATTGAAGCCGTGCTCGGCATGGAGGACGTAAGCTACGTCGAGCGTTTGCTCTGCCTCTTTGCTCGGCACCTCGCCGTTCATGAGGTAGAGGAAGTGGGCTGCCTCGCTGAGATCCTTGCGCACGGGCGGCAGGCTCTGCCCGGTGCGGGCTCGGTGGAAGTAGGCGGCTATGATGCCGATCTGGGAGACGAGCTTGATGGCAGTGGCCCGGTGCTCGCCCATGTTCAAGTCATGCCGCAGAGTGTCATAGCAGCCGAGCATGGAGATGGCGGTGCGCATGACGTCGATGGGCTTGGCCGTTTTGGGCGCGGAGGTAAGGAAGTCAATGACGCCCTGGGGCAGCTCGCGCTCGGCACGCAGCGCGGTGGTGAGGTCTTCCAGTTCGTTGCGGTTGGGAAGACGCTGGTGAAACAACAAATAGACGACCTCTTCGTAACTGACCTTCCCGGCCAGTTCGTTGATGTCGTAACCACAATAGAACAGGACGCCATCCTGCCCTTTCACTTCACCGAGGCGCGTCTCCGCCGCCACGATCCCTTCGAGTCCTTTCGATACCACTGCCATACGCTGGTTACTCTAGCGAGTGCGATGCCATGCGCCAGTTTTTCGTTTCATCCTTTTTTGTGACAGAAGAATCGTCAGCGAGGGAAAAGCGAATGGGCCTGAGCGCCCAAAGGCCGGGGTGGGGGGCACAACTCGGGCGCGCCCTCCACGGCTGGTGCCGAAGAAAAACCCCGGAGACGACGGGCGTCTTCCGGGGTTGAACTAGGTTCCGCTGCGGCGGGTGGAAATCACTCGTAGCTGGCCTGGGCGGACTTGATGTCGCGCTTCTTGATCCAGGGCATGAGGCTACGAAGCTTGGCCCCGGTCTTCTCGATGGGGTGCTTCTCGCCTTCCTTGAGCAGCTTGTTGTAGGTCTTGTAGCCGCCTTTGTATTCGGCCACCCATTCCTTGGCAAACTTGCCGGTCTGGATGTCTTTGAGCGCCTTTTTCATGCGCTTTTTCACACCGGCGTCGATAATGGCGGGACCCACCTTGACATCACCCCACTTGGCGGTTTCGGAGATGGAGAAACGCATGCCTGCGATGCCAGATTCGTTCATGAGATCGACGATGAGCTTGAGCTCATGGAGGCACTCGAAGTAGGCCATTTCAGGGCTGTAACCTGCTTCAACGAGGACCTCAAATCCTGCCTGGACAAGGGCGCTGGTGCCACCGCACAGAACGGTCTGCTCGCCGAAGAGGTCGGTCTCGGTCTCTTCCTTGAAGGTGGTCTGGATGACGCCGCCGCGTGTGCCGCCCACTCCGTGTGCCCAGGCCAGCGCGATCTGTTTGGACTTCTTGGAGGGGTCTTGATAAACGGCGATGAGGGCGGGAACGCCCTTGCCTTCCAGATACTGGCGGCGAACGATGTGTCCGGGGCCTTTCGGGGCGACCATGATGACGTTCACGTCCTTCGGCGGAACGATGGTCTTGAAGTGCACGGCGAAGCCGTGGGAGAAGAGGAGAGTCTTGCCCTTTTCCAGATTGGGGGCGATGTCCTTCTCAAAGCAAGCGGGGATCTTGGTGTCTGGCACAGCGACGAAGATGACGTCTGCCTTCTTCACTGCTTCGGCTGTGTCATAGACTTTGAGGCCCTTTTCTTCCGCCACCTTGCGGCTGGGGCTGCCCGGGTAGAGGCCAATGATCACATTGACGCCGCTGTCGCGAAGGTTCAGTGCGTGGGCGTGGCCTTGGGAGCCGAAGCCGATCACAGCGCAGGTTTTTCCCTTCAGGGGGGCGAGGCTGGCGTCTTTTTCAGTGTAGATTTTGGCGGGCATGTGTGGTGGTGGGTGGGTTGAAAAAATGGGCCGGGATAGTGGAACACCCACTGCGACGGGTCAAATGGCATTTTCCCGTCCGGGAACGTGCATGGTTTCAGGCTGTGGCGGGCGGGTGCGGCGTTAGTTCCTTGCGGATGCAGGGGCAGGGGAGCCGCTGCGGTCCTCACCCGTCTTCGGGGTGTAGTAGTAGCTGGCGTAGTTGTAGTAGGTGTACTCTTTGAGGCTGCTACTGGAGCGGTTGAGGATCACTCCACCCACGTTCACCTGGCGATCGTAAAGGAGGTCGAGTGCCTTGGCGGAGAGGCGGGCCATGGTGGAGGACATGCGGACCACGAAGAGAACAGTGTCCATTTTCGGCGCGAAGCTTCCTGTGTCATCTGCCACGAGAACGGGCGCACTGTCGAACATGACGTAATCATACTCGGCTGCCATTTCCTGAAGCATTTCCTCGGCTGTCTTGGAGAGAAGCATTTCGGAAGTCTGGTCAAAGACGTCCCCACGTGCGAGGAGGTCGAGATTACGGGTGCTCGTTTCTTGCACGGCATCACGCCAATGGGATTTGCCGCGAAGGACGTCGCTGAGGCCGGGTGAGGAAGGCAGCTTGAAGAGTTCGCTCACGCCACCGCGGCGGAGGTCGCAGTCTGCCAGCAGCACGCGTGCTCCTGCGAGTGCCATGGTGATGGCGAGGTTGGAGGTGATAGTGGTCTTGCCCTCGTTCGGTACGGCGCTGGTAACCATGATGGTTTTTGGCGGCTTGCCGCGCCAGTTTTTGAATAGCACTGAGGAGCGGACGTTTCGGAAGGCTTCGGCGTAGAGGTGGCGGTCATCATTGGAACGCAACAGTGCTACGTCACCACGCTGCCGCTGCTCGGGGATCTGGCCCAGAATGGCCTCGTTGGGGAAGAGCGCCTGGAACTCGCTGAAGGAGTTCATGCGGTCATCTAGCCGGTCGAAGAGCAGCAGGGTCACAATGCCGGCACCAAGGCCGATGGCGAGGCCGGTGATGATGGGGACCATCCAGTCCGACACGTCTTCCACAGCTACGGACGCACGCTCCATGATGGTGACGGTGTCACTGGACATTTCTTCGCTGACCTCGAAGCGCTTCACCAGCTCGCGCATTTCATCTAGGGTCTTGCTTCCTTCCTCCACGGCACGGGAGAGCCGCTCGAACTCGGCCAGCTTTGCGCCTACTTCGATCGCGGTTTTCGAGTACTCGTCGATTTGTGCATTGAGGGTTTTGATGCGCCGTTCGATGCCAGTTTTCTGGCCTTTGGCTTCGTCCAGAATTTCTTTCTGAAGATCTGCCATGGAGGCTTTGGTTCTTTCGATTTGTCTGCTGACTTCCAATACCTTGGGATGCTGCGGGAGGAAGGAAGCTAGCAGCTCATCCCGGTCACGGGTGAGTGCGGAGAGGCGCCGCTGCTCCTCCAGATAGTCGAGTTCTGTGCGTGTGAATCCGCCTGATGCTTCACGTGACCACGCCCCGCTTCGTGTGGCGGTGTTTGGAACTTCTGCGGTGGCTGCATTTGGCTGAGCTGCTTGGGCTGGCTGCTGGGCGGCAGTGGTGGCTGCACCACCGCGCTCCCGCTGATGAAGTGCTCCGTCTAGGTCTTCGAGAAGCAGGTCCAGATCGCTGAGCTGGAGTTCAAGCCGCTTTTTCTCCATCTCTACTTGGCTGAGGAACTCCGCCGCTTGGTTCTGCCCGTTGTTGAGCATGACCACGTTGTTGTTTTTCTTGAACTCGGTGAGCCGGTTGAGCAAATCTTCCACTTCGGCCGAGCGCTCTTTCACGGCTTGGTTTAGGGCTACAAGTGCCTTATTCTTCTTCAGATCGCGCTCCTGCTCTCGAAAGAGCATGAACTCATCCAGCAGTGCGTCCAGATAGACGCGGGTGTATTTCTGGTCTGAACCTACTGCGGCTACGTTGAAGATGGCGGATCCGCGGTTTTGCAGCACACGAATTTCGACATCGGACTCTTTGAGGTCTGGGTTCAGGGCACTGACGCGTTCGAGTGCGCGGCGGCGCATTTCGCTACTCTCGAGCGTTTCGATAATGGTGCCGTAGAAGTCCGTCAGGTACTCCAGATAGGCTCCCGCTCCCTGTTGTGCGCCTACGACGCGGCCACCCGCCACCAGTTTGGCCAAGGAACTGAAGGACTGCGGTTTGCCCGCGTATTTGAGAGCCATGGCGCACACGCCGATAGCTGAGGTGAGCATGAGGAACCACCACCGCCTACGCAAAAGGATTTTGTAGCGCTGGAACTTGGCGCTGGTTTCATGGATCCGGCTCAGTGTGTTGCTGGGGCCGGGCAGGGCTAGATTGGATTCCATAAAGTGTGAGGGCGTGGAGGGTAAACCCAATCCGCCAAAGCGAAAAGCATTTTGCTCGGGCACCTGCCGTCGGGATTCAGAGGTGGGGGCTGGGGCTAGAACTTGGCGATGGCTTCCTTGACGATGATGACGTCGTTGTTCCGGATGTAGATGTCGCGGTCCAGTTCGCCCTTGGTCATGATGGCATCCACATTGACAAGGATGGTTTTGTTACCTTGAGGCGTTTTGCGGATGACTTTGACTGCGGACGTTTTGGCGAACTGGGAGAAGCCGCCAGCACGCAAAATGGCTTGGCTTACGGTGACGTCTTCATTGTCTGGCAGTTCATATTTTCCCTGCCGTATGACTTGGCCGAAGATGGTGAAGAACTCCACTTGCTGAGCCATGATGGAGCGCCGACCGGCTCCGGGCTGCAGCGGGCGTTCATCAAGGGCAATGATGACAGTGGCTTTGACGAAGTAGGTGCCTTCCAGTGCCCTTTTGATTTCATAAGCCAGCGCCTTTGGGGTCTTGCCGACGGCCTTCACTAGTCCCACATACGGTGCCTGGATGTCGCCAGAATCCTGCACGCGCAGCGAAATGGGGGCGGCTCCCTCCTCCACGATTCGGAAGCTGATCTTGTCATCATACATGAGGGTCTGGGTGCCATCCAGGCGCTCCATGCTGTCGATGAGTCCCGCACCTCGGGCCTCATCTCCTCGGTTGCTAGGGGCGGGTGTGGGAGCTGCGGGTCGGGTGGGCGTCACAGGTGCCTGAAAGCCGGGATCTTGCGCGAGGATGCTCTGGGCGAAGAGGAGTGATGCGATCAGGAAGAGGGAACCAGTTTTTTTCATGCAGGGTGGTAAAGGAGTTTTGCTGGCCATGACGAACTTTGTCAGGGGCGCGAAGGTGAGTGACTATCAGCCAGTCTCGCACGAATCTTCCCTCAAAATCGCTCCGGGGACAAGCTCGGGGTGACCCATCCGTGGCTCTAAATCATCCCGGTTTCGTGTGGGCGTTTTAGAAGTTGTAGTTGAAGGCAAGAATGGCGCGGCTCTGGTCAAAGTCGAAGGCGTCGTCATCCGCATCGGTGGTGAAGTAACGGTAGCCGAGACCTACGGTCATTTTCCGGCTGAGGGCATAGTTGAAGTCGATGTTGTAGGCCTGCTGCACGTAGTCGCGGCTGCCGCGGCTGGAGTCCACGACGCCGTAGTGGTAACCCAAGCCCATACGCAGTCGAGAGGTAAGCTGGTGGGTCCAATACACGTCAAGGCCATGCTGGTCTATGTCCTCACGTGCGCTGACGGCCCCAACGATTTCACCTTTGTCGATGGTGATCTCATCCAAGCCGCCTGACTCTTCAGCGTGCTCGTAGTAGCCGCTGATGGCGAGACGGCTGCCACGCCAACCGATGATGCCGATGCCATAGCTGATGTAGTCTGCGGTGATGTAGTTGCTGGTGGTATTGAGGGCGGATTCGTGTCCGAAGGTGAGGGACTGGGAGATGCGAGAGGTGAGCCGGTTAGACAGGGTGACATTGTAGTAAAAGTCTTTCAGGTCGCTGGTGTCCCGGCTGTTGGTGGTGTAAACGCCATCGTTGATGAGCTTTTGCTGAGTGGAGCCTACGAGACCACTGGTGGCCTGTGCTACGGCGGGGGCACTGGCGTAGGTTTCCGTAGGCAGCGCGTTGAGTTCACCCGTGAGGCGGCTGACTTCTGCCTCCAACTGGCTGACGAGGGCCACGTTCCCTTGCGCCCGCGCCTCGGCCAGCTGGGCATTGAGAGAGGCGATTCGCGAGCTGAGTCCCGTGCGCTGATTGGCTAGCGCCTTGGCTTGAGCGGCCACCGCCGGATCTGAGGAGGTCTGCGCGGTTGCGATTTCTCCTGCCAGCTTTGCTTCCGCCCGGGCCAGTTCGTCTTGCTTACGGAGCAGATCTTCAATGGCGGCGACAGGGTCATAGTCGGTCGCCGGTGGTTCATCAAACTCCATTTGCTGGAAGCCCGCAGCTACGCGGATGGCAGTGGATTTGCCGATGGGGGTGGAGAAGAACACCCCGGCGCTGCCGATGCGGCCATCGTTGTTGTAGCCCTCAGGGTAGTGCACCCAGGTGAAGTTGCCTTCCAAACCTGCGGTCCAGGTACCTGCAGGACTCCAAGCGAGCGAACCCATGATGGAGTCCATGTCGCGGTCAAAGTAGCCTCCGGAGTAGGCTACGCCTGCGCCGTTGTCCAACTCATCGTTGAGCACGCGCGAGGTGGAGTGCATGTAGTTGGCTGAGAAACGGAGGGCGGAGTTGATAAACCAGGTGGCACCGAAACCGACGTCGTTCTGGAAGACGCCGAAGACGTCATTCGAGTTGATGGAGAAATCATTTTGTGTGGCGGGCCGCACCGAGACGCGGTCGTACACCACTACATAAACGGGTCCTATGATGCCATCGAAGGCAATGGTGCTGCCCGGGAGGACGTTGAGGACGAAATCCCCGCCGTAAGGCGAGACCTCTGGGTGGTTAAAGTAATGATCGAAGCCCAGGGCCGTGCTCACCGAGAGCGCTGAGGTGGCTGTCACTGGCCAGTTGGCACTGACATTCAAATAGGTGCCCCAGATGAAGTCATCGATCTGGTCTCGGGCGGCTCGGGTGATGTTGTCGTTGTATTCCAGTACGGAACTGAGGCCAAAGCCCATATTCACGGGTCCGAGCTTCAGATTGCGCTTGCCGCCGAGGAAGGCGTCTGAGGTGTAGCTGGGAGCGAAGAAGGTGGTGGTGGAAGGGTAGGGACTTGCGAAATGAGTGTAGTCCCCGGCATTGCGTTTTGAGTAAATGGTGTAGCCCGCATTGGATAGAGGGATGCCGATGTCTCTCGCACCCTCTGCCACGGCACTGCCTTCCTCCGCTCCCACGAAGCCTTCCTGATCATAACTGTAAACGCCTTCACCTACACGTTCCCCCTCGAACATTTGGGAGCGAGCGGCGCTTCGGCTCCTGAGGTCTTCGAAAAACATGCCACCTTGAGATGGAGAGACGCCATACTGGGCATACGCCAGACCTCCGCTAACTAGGAGAGAGGTAATCACCAAGCAAGTGGCGAGCACAACTCGGGAAGTTGTTCGAAAAAGCATAGAGGTTGGAGAGAGAATAGCGAGAGCGCGGAAAGTGTGAGGCCAGCGCGCCGGTTTGTCCATCACAAATCCGCTACGAAATCTTAACTTCTCACTTTTTTGAACGGATTGGGCCTTTCTCCAAATGCCTCATCCACAACGTGATGGACTCTTTCAGCGCCTTCTCGGCGGACTTGCCGTGACACCGGAGAAGCCAAACTCGAGCTGCACCATCTTCTCCTCCGGCGGAGCCTGCCAGCCCGCTGGCCGCTTCTTCAAGAGACGCCAGAGCGCTGCTACACGATGCCGAAGCTCCTCGTGAATCGGTTCATTGCTGCTCTTTTGAATACTGTTCATGCGAACTGTATTATCCGATTTCCATGAGGTTCGCAAGCAAATCTTGCTCTTACCGTGTCTTTCGCCAGTTTAGCCGCCGCAACCCATGGCTGATGGAACCTTGAACCGCGCTGCTCCGAAGCGACTGACCATACCTCAGTACGCGATGGCACTTGCCCATGTGGCCAGCTTGCGCTCTGAGGACCCTTTTCGAAAAGTCGGGGCGGTGGCCTTTGATTTCTCTAACCGGGTCATTGGCACTGCCTACAACGGGCTAGCGCCTGGGTACAACGCTTCGGATGACTTTTGGCAAGATCGCGACAAACGCCGCAAATACATGATCCACGCCGAGGTGAACCTTTGCAGCCTCTTTACCCGTGGCAATGTGCGCCTGGTGGCCTGCACCACCAAACCCTGCACTAGCTGCATGCAGATGCTCTGCGCCTACGGAGTGCAGGAGGTGTATTACAGGGATGACTACGAGCTGTCTGAGGCGGATGCCATTGCGGAGATCTACTCAACCCGACTTGTGCAACTCACGGAATACCCGCTCATCGTTGCTGATTTTGACGCAGCGTCAGGATCGGGAGACAGGGTTAACTGCTCGTGACTTGTAGAAGAAGTCGTGAGACTTCCTGGGAGCGGGGTGACTTTTTGGGGGGAAGGGGCAAACTCACGTTTGCTTCTACGTTGCGGCGGACTTTGCGCTGGGGGATTCGTTGTAGAAGAAGTCGTGAGACTTCCCGGGAGTGGGGTGACTTTTGGGGGAAGGGGCAAACTCACGTTT
>CAZIGH010000034.1:0-58198 GCA_964538625.1 uncultured Verrucomicrobiaceae bacterium | reverse complement strand
CCCAATCGTAACTGGCGGTGGCTCCACCATGCGAGACGCTGGCGAGCTTGGCCGTTGCTCCCACGTGGCTGTAGGCGGTAGTGGCGAGGGTGGTGCTGCCTTGTTTGGTGTGGAGCGCGTTTTTGCGGCCTTGGGTGTCGAAAGTGTAGTCGAGGGTCAAGCTGGTCAGGATGGAGCCTGCCGTGTAGGAGACCGCTCCGAGTTGTCCGCCGGGGCCGTCACGGGTGAGGGTGCGGGTGCCGGTGACGTCGGTGATGGTTATCTGGCGTCCCAGACGGTCGAGGGTGTAGCTCACGTCTGGGGTGTCATCGCTGTAATCGATGCCGGTGAGCTGGCCTGCGGCGTTGTAGTTGTAGGTGGTGACGAGGGCCTCCTCCTCTGCGTCCTGACGTGCCCAGGTGCGGGTGTGAATGTGCCCGGCTGGCGTGTAAGTGTAGGAGGTGGCACGGCCAAGGTGGTCTGATTTGGAATCCAGCAGGCCGGTGGTGGGGTTGTAGTTCCAGGTGGTGATGTCCGGCACTGGTGTTCCGCTGCCTGCGTCCCGCCAAGTACGGAGTTGGATGAGGCGGCCTTGTTCATCGTAGTCTTTGCCGATGGGGTAGGTGCCGCTGCCGGTTTGGAGGGTGATGCGGCCTGCGGCGTCGTACTCGTAGGTGGTGAGGGAGCCGCCGGGAGCGGTGACGGTGTGGATGCGACCTGCACTGGCGTGGGTGTTCGGATAGTACGTGTAACTGGTGCGTCCGCTGGCTCCGATGCCGGTCTGCGTCCACTCTACCTGACCGAGGGCATTGTAGTGCGTTTCGGTGAGTCCTTTTTCAGGATGCAGGGTGGCGATGCGGCGGCCCAGCGCATCGTGGGTGTGGACGATGAGGTCCGGGCAGCAGGCGAGCGTCTCGGCCACGACCATGCCCGCCACCGTTTTGGTGACGGTGGTTTCACCGGCAACGCCATTGCGGAAGACGGTGCGGGTGGTGGTCACGAGTGCAGCAGGACGATCCACCTCGGTAACGACAGTGATGACGCTGCCGTCAGGGTTCACGGTGCGGGTGGCGGCATTTCCAGCGGTGAGCTTCTTCCAGGTAGAGGTGATGAGTTTGTCCGCCGCACTGCCCGGCGTGACGTAACGCGTCTCAGTGACGACCTGCCACCAGTCTCCCTGGAACTGCTGAATGTTGCGGCTGAACTCCGTGACGATGTCCGTGGAGGCAATGGTGAGCTGTCCATCGCCATTCATGTCAGTGCCGCGGTACTTCACCTCGCCATACGCATCATAGACGATGAGGTCGTCTGCCACGCCGGTGCGCTTGGTGCGGATGAGGCGGCCCGCATTGTCATAGTGATAGGTGGTGGTGCGGCCATTCTCGGTCTCGGAGAGGATGGTGCCGTAGTGCGTGGTCACGACCACTTTGGTCTGGTCGCCGCAGTGGGTGGTTTCCGTGATGGTGCCGTTCTCGTTCACCATGCGGGTGATTAGAGTTGGAGCGTTGTCAGGCACGGTGGTGGCGAAGACTTGACCATCGATCCAGCGGATGGTGACAGCGATGCCGCCACCCGGATGAGTCGTGACTTCCCGGTGGTTTTTGAAAACGACATTTGCCTGGGTCACCGGGGTGAAGATGGCTGTGGCGGGCGCTTCTGTGACTACGGCCGCATTGCCGAAGTCATGCAAATGATAGGTTGTGCGTCCTTGATCGTCAATGCGTGCCACCACACGATCCAAGGCATCTGTGACGGTGGTACGGCTGGTGGTGAGAGCGGCACTGTCGGTGGGCAGTCCACCCTTCTGTAAGCTGGTGGTAGCCAGTCTGCCGAACTCATTCCAGGCCGAGGCGCTTGCCGTTGTGAGCGGCGGGATGGCAGGGATGTCTTTCGCCGGATTGGCAGGAACCGCAGACCGCACTTGGGCGATGATGGCGCGGGACTCCTCATGAAGCAGGAAGGTGGTTGTAATACCAGAAGCATCAGTGACAATCCGACGATGATTGGCATCATCATAGGTGGTGGATTCGAGAACCCGGCTACCGTCCAAGGTGGTGCGGGTGGTGAGCCGTCCCTCGCTGTCGTATTCCATACGAACGCCATCCAGCAGTGCATAGCTGGCGGCGGAAACGGCAGCCGCGCTGGTGGCGACCTGCGAGTATTGAAGCACGGTCCGCCCACCGAGGTTTTTGACCGTAATCTCACGCACGGATTTGTTTGGGAGGGTCGTCTTATCGGCTGCAAGTGGTCCGGTTCGATACGAGGCATAATGAGTGGCGTCACTCTGATCTCCTGCCACAAAGATGCCCGTGGCAGCATCAATTGTCCCATAAACCTTGCGGGTTACGGCAAAGGTCACTCCCGCTTCATCTACGCGGTACTTGAGGAGCATGTGTCCTGTGTCAGCTGGGCGGTCATAGGTCCACTTCTTGGAGGTGTTGAAGGTTTCGACTTCTCCGTCCGCGTTCAGACGGTGTATGGTAGTGTATTGAGTTACCACTGCCTCTTCGCCATAGTAGCTGGTCGCAATGTGATTTGATTCAACAAGCTTACCGGCGATGTATGTGCGATTCGATCGAAACTCTGGGGCACCCTCAAAATCGGCAGGAATGGCATTTTCCACTTTCAACCAGCAGTTGGTGGGCGTGGCATTCTCCAGCCCAGGATTGTGCTCTGCCCAGGGCTTATAGGTGCGCCAGAGGTTGCCATCGTGGCCATATTCAAACTTGAACCAAGAGCCGTCTGAACTCGACTGGGTGAGCAGTTTGCCAAAAGACTTGTTGAGCATGGAGCCAACGAAGAAGTCCTCGTCGTAGGTGTACACGGTGGTGAACTTCTTGTCCTGCTCCACAAACTCTTGCCTCTCAGTCATGACCTCCGTGCCGTCTGCCAGTTTCTTGAACATCTGGACTTGTTTGCGCACTGGAATCCACTCACCTTCGTTCAATGGATCTGCCTTGAAGCGCTCCAAGAGACGAGTGCGGTGGTAGCTCATCCAGTCGCCATGCATCGCTCCTGCTGCAAGAGTGTCGGTGATCACGGTGCGGATGCCGTTCTCAATGGTTTCCGTAATTTCAACGGGCGAACCGGGAGGTGTAGTTTCGATGTAAGAAGCGTTATAGGGATGGCCGTGCCAACTGCCGGACACGATAACTTGAGACGTGCCACCAGGCAGTGGATTTCTGGAAATGGAGAACGAACCAAGCTGACCGGGAAAGATGGTGTAGAACAGTGCATTTCCATTGGCAGGCGCATAGGACGGCGCTCCGGGGAGGAAGTCGTCGGGAACCGAGCTACGTGGGTAAATATCGATGTTCAGCGAGTTCTCAGCCCCCGCAAGACGAACGACGAGGTCTGCCGTCAACAACACCCGCACCGAGTTTTCGTAGGCAATGAGGTTGCCATCCTCATCGACAACCTCGTTCGTGCCGTGTTCAAAAACGGAAGCGGGGACTTGCCCTACGATGCTTGCCAGCACCCACGAAGCATAGTTGATTGCGGGGCCACGGAGCGGAAGGCTGAGTGTGCTAGCTGCCCCACTGGCAAGCGGTATTTGGAGCGAGGGGCCTGTCCACGCTGGCACAGCAGACTGCTGATGGGCTATGATAGCCTGAGAATACAACTGCGCCGCATTGGGAGGTTCAACGGGATAGTAGATACTGTGCTGCCGCCATTCACCATCCACGAACTGAAGCGAATCGATCGAATAGGTGCCAAAGTTGGCTACCAGCCAATCGTTGTAGGTAGGGAAGCTGCTTCCGCCTACGCCTAGACTGCCACCAGAGGTCCATCCAATGGAACCTGTTGAGTTGCAAGACTGGCAGCCTACCAAGTCATTGTTTTGGTTATTTGAATTCTGCTGGAATGGATCGGTGATGTTGGGAGTGCCGGAGGTTATTTCATCGCAGAAAGGAACTTTGGGATCATTGTCAGGTGGGCAAGTCCGCTCTTTGCAGGGTGGTGGAGCTTGGGCGAGAATAAGGAGCGTCCCCATCACCGCGAAAATTACGGTAATCAATGCGGTCATTTGATGCTGCGGGGAGCAGATTCGACGGAATGATGAAGTCATAGCAGTATCGAAGTTTGGCGGGAATGGCAAAGGTCTGACGACAATCAGCGCGGTTGAACCAATCGGGTGAGGACCCGGAGGCCCACGAGCAGTCGAAGGTTAGAGCTGACGTCCAGAGGGTTGGTGCCCTCTGCGATTTCGGTGGCGTCATCCACGCCGTCGCCGTCAGAATCCGGATTCCAAGCCAGTGTCCCCAATGCCACTTCCTGTGCGTTGGTAAGGCCGTCACCGTCGCTGTCGAGATCGGCGTCGCTGGCAAAGTCGTCACTGCTGTCGGTATCAAGCCGGGTGGGATTGGTGCCGATGTGGAACTCCACCCAGTTGCTCAGGCCGTCGCCGTCCGGGTCTGCGGCTGCGTCTGGGATACGGATCTGCGGTCCGGTCTCAGGAACGCCTGTTTTGCGGTATGCGTGCTCCCATGCGTCTGGCAGGCCATCACCATCCACATCTCCTGCATGCACCCGCTGTAGCACCGTGCCCGTGGGGTGATTCATGGCGATAAACAAGGTGTAGTCCAAAGGCTCACTCGAGCCGCTGCGTGATTGGGCGCTGAGTGGTGAGAGCTTGAGTGCGGCTTCCTCAAAGTTCATCACGCCGTCGCTGTCTGTGTCATGCACGGCGTCGGTGCGGTCAGTGGCGCTCAGATTGTAAAAGTGCTCGTAGGTGTCGAAGATGCCGTCCCCGTCCGTGTCGTAAGTGGAAAGGTTCGCCGTGAGCGGGATGCCTGCGAGGAACTGGGCGCGATTGCAGATGCCGTCGGAGTCGATGTCTCCCCAGCCATCTGCGGGGTTATTTTTGTTCATGCCTTGCCCGGCGTAGTGGTCCTCAATGCGGTCTGGAATCTGGTCTCCATCAGCGTCCTGACCCAGCAGTTGCCAGTCGTTATATGTAGTGCCCCAGCCACGGCTGTTGGCGACAGAGTAGGCGTTGAGCGGGCTGGTCAGGGTGACGACGACTTCCTCATAGTCGGTGAGTCCATCCCCATCCGTATCCGCTAGGTTGATGTCGGTGCCGAGTTGATACTCCTCGTCATTTGCTAGGCCATCGCCATCTGAATCCAGCGGAGGGGGTGGAGGCACGGGCCAAGGCTCGGTATCCCAGAAGTTGAGGCTGCCATCACCGTCAGCATCGTAAAGGGCACTGGAATACCACCAGTTGCCATTGATCCAGCTGTAGTTGGAATAGTCCGAGGGCGCAGGGTCGATATCGTCGGTGTAGCCGTCGCCATCACTGTCTGTCGTGCCACCGCCTCCCCCGCTGCCGTTGGATGAGTCATTCGGCCAGGGGTCGGTGAAGTTGATCCAGCCATCGTTGTCATCATCTCCGAGCGCGTATGAACCCCACGTTATGCCGTTGGCACTGCTCCAGTTGGTAGGATCGCTGATGGCGGGGTCCACATCGTCGGTCAGGCCGTCATTATCTGTGTCGGACGGACCACCACCACCACCGCCGCCTCCGCCTCCGCCGTCGTAGGGAACAGTGGAGTCGTAGGGAGCTGGGTCATTGAAGTTGCTCCAACCGTCACTGTCGGAGTCACTCACAGCGTTGCCATACCAACTGGTATTGTTAATTGAACTGTAGTTTTGTGGATCGTTGACGCTGGGGTCCACATCGTCAGTGAGACCATCGCCATCGGAATCGGTGGGGCCACCGCTGCCGCCATCGCCCCAAGGTGAGACGTCGTAGAAGTTGGCCGTGCCATCCCCGTCATGATCACCCAACGCATTGTAACCCCACGCGATGCTGTTGTACGGACTAAAATTGGATCCATCGTAAGTGACGGGATCGATGTCATCGGTCAGGCCGTCACTGTCGGAGTCCGGAGCTTGCCCTCCGCTGCCCCAAGGTGAAGAGTCATAGAAGTTTACCGTGCCATCGCTGTCCGCGTCGCTCAGTGCCTCGGAATACCAACTGTTATAGTTGTAAGGACTGTAGTTGCCTGCGTCTCCAGGAGCAGGGTCGTGTGGGTTCTTCAAACCGTCGCCATCCGCATCAAACCAACTCCCACCCGGCGGAGTCGAGTAATTTGCCGAGTAGTAAAATGGAGTGAACCCACTAATGGTGGCTAGGCCCTGGGCGGCATACCACTCGTCGTAATCGCTGTAGCCATCAGCATTACTATCCCAACTGGTGGCCGACCACGAGCCGCCCATGATGGGAATGACAACGGTCACTTCAAAACCATCGTCCAGACCGTCCTGGTCTGTGTCGGTGCTGAAAGGATTGGTGCCTGCCAGCGCCTCATCCTCATCCGTCAGCGAGTCGGCGTCTGAGTTGTTGCCCGACCCGGGTGAGATCGTTAGCTGGGTGGAGCCATCATCCCAAGTATCCAGGGTGCCGTCGCTGTCCGTGTCTGACCAAGATGACCATCCGTGAGGGCCTGGAAGGAGCAGAAGACCCGCCAGCACAAGCGGCAGCCGCGATGCTGCCCGAATTTTCCGAAGGTGCCCCGTGTTCCCGTGTTCCCGTGTTCCCGTGTTCCCGTGCGAGAAGAGATGAGCCGGAGGACTGAGTCAGGCATGGATTTCATGGCAGGAATCACTGGGTGAAGGGCTTGAAGGCGAGGGTGCAGAAGCGGTGGGTGCGCGGAGACGCAGAAGGGACGAAAACTAGGCTAAGGAGAAAGGGCCGTTTTTGACGAGAACTTTTTTCGTGGAGGCGAAAAAAGTTCTGGAAGCCCCATGGGATGGGCGATGCTGGATGTTGATCCGACGGGAGTAGGCTCCGCTCAAGTCGCCCATCAGCTTTTCAAATGAGGGAGGAGTCGCGTATGGATTGCGTTCGATTGATGCGAGCGGTGCCGAGGGTTTTTCGTTGAGTCCACCCGAGGCCAGTTTTTTTGCATCCTTCTGCGCCTGCTTGGTAAAACCAGCGTCCACTTGACCATTTGAGCGAGGTGGCGCCGTCTTCTACGGGTGTGATGAATCCCTTCTGGATGGACTCGCGCATGCCTGAAACGGAAAGCAGACGGAGCGTCTCTTGGTTGGCGCTCCAATCTTCTTCGGCCACTAGCACCGCATTGCCGCGCTTCCCGGTGATCTGGATAGGCTCGTGCGAGGGCACCGTCTTATCACAACTTGTCTAGCTGCGAACGCGCCTGGGTCGTTGGTAGAGTCAACATGGCTGCGTAGTAGGCGACCGCGTGCGGGTGGCAAAGCTGTGGTTACTCCGCCTTTCGCTTCAACTGCGGGAAGAGGACCACGTCCCGGATGCTTTCGGCACCGGTGAGCATCATGATGAGGCGGTCGATACCGATGCCGATGCCGCCAGCGGGTGGCATACCGAACTCGAGGGCGGTGATGAACTCTTCGTCGATTTTTTGGGTCTCTTCGCCGGCTTGGTCTTCCAAACGAGCGCGTTGGACGATGGGGTCATTGAGCTCGGAGTAGCCGGGGCTGATTTCCTGGCCGTTGATCACGAGTTCATAGACGTCCACCACGCTGTTGTCCTGTGCGTTTTGTTTGGCCAGGGGCACGAGTTCCTTCGGGCAATGGGTGACAAAGAGAGGATCGAACTGTTTCTCCTCGACTAGTTTCTCGAAGACGTGCTGGGTGACCTCGTAGTCCTCGAAGTTGGGGCCGATTTCGACTCCGAGTTCAGCGGCGCGAACTTTGCGCTCCGCAGGGGTACGCTCGAACCAGGTGGGATCGACGCCTTTGATGAGATCGCGATATGATGTGCGCTTCCAGGGGCGCTGGAGGTTGATGGTGCGGGTGACTTCTCCCTGGGCGTTTTTGTGCTCGATGACGAGTCCGCCGCAGAACTTCTCGGCGAGGTGGCAGATGAGGCTTTCCACGAGGTCTGCCATTTGCTCGAAGTCGGCGAAGGCCCAGTAGGCCTCCAGCATGGTGAACTCCGGGTTGTGGCGGCGGGAGATGCCTTCGTTGCGGAAGTTCCGGTTGAGCTCAAAGATGCGTGTGAAGCCGCCGACGAGTAGGCGTTTCAAAAACAGCTCGGGTGCGATGCGCAGGTAGAGCGGCATGTTGAGCGCGTTGTGGAAGGTCTCAAAAGGACGCGCGGCGGCTCCACCGGCCACGTCTTGCATCATGGGCGTCTCGACTTCCAGGAAGGCGCGCTCCTGGAGGAAGCGACGAATCTCGGCGATCATGAGACTGCGGGTGACGAAGATCTCGCGGCTTTCTGGATTGCTAATGAGGTCCAGGTAGCGCTGGCGATACTTCTGCTCCTTGTCTGTGAGGCCGTGCCACTTGTCCGGCAGAGGGCGCAGCGACTTGCTGAGCACGGTGAACTTGAGGACTTTTACACTGGGTTCTCCGGTGCGAGTGATGAAGGTCTCTCCCTCCACGCCCACCCAGTCGCCCATGTCCACGAGGTCGGTAAAGTGATCGAAGGGTGCGTCGCCGATTTCTTTTTTGTTGATGTAGCACTGGATGCGGCCGGTGAAGTCACCGATGTCGAAAAAGCCCGCTTTGCCCTGGATACGACGGCTGAGCACGCGACCTCCGAGCTTGACGCTGCGGCCTTCTGCAAAATCGGCACGCAGGGTGCCAGGTTCGGCATTGGTCTCAAACTTGCCGCCAAAGGGGTCGATGCCCGCCGCCTTCATCTTCTCCAGTTTGTCGCGGCGGACTTGCAGGAGTTCAGATTCAGTTTGTGAAGGGGCTTGGGGTTGCGTTTCCATCGGGTTTCGTAGATTCAGTGACAAAGTGGACGCACCCGTAACCAGCAACTCAGGCTTTGCCACCGCAAAGGTAGGCTATGGGTGTTTGCTGGACAGTCGGCGGGCCATCTACAACGAAGAGGGTGGCTGGCTGGCACTGGCGGACATGCATTTTGGATATGAGCTGAACCGCGCCCGCCAACACGGTGCCCTGCTGCCGCAGTGGGGCATGGCTGCAACGGAGAAAAGACTCTGCGACTTGCTGGCTCACTACAAGCCGCGCACTTTGATTCTGGTGGGAGACATCATGGACGGAGGCGGCTCCGTGAAGGAGACCCTGAGGCTGATCCAAATGGTGCGGGAGTGCGTGGCGGAGCTGATTTGTGTGGAGGGCAATCATGATCGCCCCGTGCTGAGACGGGAGGCCGGGTTCACGCCCTTTCATGTGGCGGGGCGTTTCTGCTTTCAGCACGGGCACAAGTTTGACAAAACCCTGGCGGCCTCCGGCGCGCTGAACCTCATCCATGTGAGTGGGCATGAACATCCCACGCTCAACTTGTCCGACGGAGCGGGACTGAAACTGAAGCTGCCGGCCCTCGTTCAGCAACGCCGAACGAAGGCTGGGCTGGATGTGGTGAACTGGATCTTGCCCGCTTTCTCTCCCTGGGCGGGCGGTGCTGCTTACGATGCGGGCCACGAGCACTTGGAAACGTGGGGCTGCTCAGACACGCGCATTCTACGCAAGTCCCAGGTGATGGCCGCCTAGCCTGACTTATTCATGAAACGCTACTGCGACTTGCTGCAAGCCCGCATTAGCGGCGTTGGGCTTGTTTTGAAAGGCATCGAGCATTCACCAATGCACTCAGCCTTTCAAAACTGCGCCCGCCTTGCCACTGCGGGCTTTCACTGCGTCTCGCTACGACTTTCATGAATAAGTCAGGCTAGTCCGCTGCCGAGACCTGCCTTGCTACGCCGTCGGTTTCTGGTCCGGGCAGCGGCGGTCATGGTCCGGCCTTTACTCGCCTGCGGCTGTGCCCCCAGTCTCAACTGGGAGGCTCTTCTGCTCCAGCCATACGTATTCCTTCCACGAGCCTTCGTAGAGCCGCACTTTTGGGTAGCCGAGGACGTGTTTGAGATAGAAGTAGAGTAGGCTGCCTTCCCGCGAGGTGCCGCAGTAGCAGATGATGTCCTTGTCCGGGGTGAGGCCAGCTTTTGCCAGCAGGGCTTTGTTACCTTCGGCATCTTTGAACTTGTGGGTGTTGTCGGTCTCCACCAAGCGGGCCCAGTGGAAGCTGATGGCACCGGGGATGTGGCCTTTGCGCAACCACACGTCGTCCTCGCCTCGGTACTCGTTGAGCGGACGGGCGTCCACCAGGACGGCACCGGGTTTGCCGGGATGTGCCTGTGCCGTTTTCGCATCCACGCCGATGCTCGCATTGCCTTCAGCGGGCAGGGTGCCGGGGGCATTGCCGTAGTAGTCACGGGCGACCTCATATCCTGCAGAGGTCCATGCGGCGAGTCCGCCATCCACGATCTTGACGTCTTTCACGCCGAACTTGTCGAGCACGTAAGCGACCATGGTAGCGCTGAGGATTTCATCATTCGGTAGCTTTGCACCGGTAGCGTAGATGAGGTGGGTGCGGTCTTTGTTCACTCCGGCGCGGACTAGCAAGGCCGTGGTAAGGTCATCTGGCAAATACTGCACCGGCACGGCGGAGTCGGTGCCGCGCAAAGTATCGAAGTTGAGGTGATGTGCCTTGGGGAGGTGACCACGGAAGTAGTCTTTGTAGCCGCCGCGCGTGTCGAGCACGACGGGGTTCGAGTTTTCGATGAGTTTCTTCGCGTCGGCAGCGGAGATGAGTCCGATTTCCGCCTGGGCGAGCGTGGTGACTGCGGTGAGCGCAGCGAGCAGCAGTTTGGTTTTCATGTGGCTGATGGGTTGGGGATTAGATGTTGAAGACGAAGTTGATCTTGGCCATGACGCCGGTGTCGCCGTCCTCAGGGAAGTTCACCCACGTTTCGAGGACGATGTGTTTGTTGAGGCTGTACTTGGCTCCGACGGATGGCATCCAGCCGGACTCGTCGTTGATCTGCACCAGATCGGCGTTCAGGTTGAAGTCGCGCTCGAAGAGTTTCCACGTGCGGTCCACGCCGAGCAGCACGGTGTCGCCGCCGGTTTGGATGCCGTAGCCGACGTGGGTGCGCAGGAAGCCGAAGTCATGAGTGAGCACCGCGTAGGTGAAAGGATCGCCAGCGCGGTCCGTGTCAGTGAGCGCCACGTTCGCCACGCCGAGGGCGATGTTCCCACCCTCCCAGGGAGAGAAGCGGACCTTCGTCTGGAAGAAAAGAGGTCCCGCGGGGTCAGGCAGCAGATGGCTGTCCAGTCCCCACTCCAGATGCAGTGGCGAGAAGTCCCAGCCGGTCTTGAAGCCCATCCAGAAGTCATCACTGCCAGGGCTGAAGTAATCAAACGCCTGCACGGCCACAGTGCGGTGCGGCACGGTGTCGGCGGTGGGGATGTTGTTGAGACCGCTCGGCGTCCCGAAGGCGGCAGTGCTTAGTAGCGCGTAGAGCGCGAGGGTTTGTGTTTTCATGGTGAGAGAGTTCAGGAGACGAAAGGATTGATATTGGCAGCCGAAGCCCTCACCCCTTCCCCTCGCCCGCTCGCGGGAGAGGGTGAAGGGTGAGGGCAGGGTGCTTGCTCGTTTCTCTGGTGCATCGACATCGCAGTTCAGGAAACGACTTGGTAAAGCACCGCCGCCAGCAGCGCGGCGCAGGGCAGGGTGACGATCCAGGCCAGCAGCACTGGGATGACGGTGGCCCACTTCGCCTGTCGGGTGGTGATGCCGATGCCCAGTAGCGAGCCGACCGTGACGTGTGTGGTGGAGAGTGGCAGCCCGTTGAAGGTGCCCAGAAGCACGAGTGCGGCTGTGGTCACGTTTGCCGCAAAGCCTTGCCCCGGATTCATGTCTGTGATCTTGTGTGCCAGCGTCTCCGCTACCTGCCGAGCACCCACCAAACCACCCACTGTTACGCACAGCGCCACCAACAGCACGGAGCTCTGTGCAGCCAGGCCAGCCGTGCCGATTAGCAAGGCCGCCATCTTCGGGGTGTCATTCATCCCACGGGCAAAACAGACCGCGCCACCGCTGAGGAAGTGAAGTGCATCCAGCGTGCGCGTGCGGTGATCTGGTGCCAGCTTTAGTGCGCGCAGCAGGAGATAAATCACGGCCCCCACGGATACGGCCACGACGGGAGCCAGTAGCAGCGGCTTCACGAAAACACTCCACAACTTTTCATGGTTCACGCTGCTCGGAGCGGCTGCCAGCCCTGCGCCGATGAGGCCTCCCAGCAGCATGTGTGTGGTGGAGACGGGAAAGCCAAGATGCGTCGCGAGGAGGTTCGCCAGCGCTGCACCCGCCGCAGCAGACAAAAGGAAGGCGGGCTGCAGAGCGAACTCATCTGGCACCAGTCCGCGTCCGGAAAATGTTTGCATCAGCGCTCCGGTGCCCAGCAACGACGCCACACAGCCCGCAGCTGTGGCCAGTGTACCCCAGCGCACGACCGTGGAGTAACTGGCAGTTCCACTACCGAGCAATGAGGCCACGCCCTTAACGTTTGCATTTGCCCCGTTGGCGAAAGCGAGGGCGAGAACAGAAAGGAGCAGGACAGCGGCGGGCATGGGAACCGGAACGGGATAGGGTGCTTATATGCGCTGTCAAGCATATATTAAATATGCCAGATGTCGGTCACACACCTGCCTTCTATCTGGAACTGCAAACTCAGACTTGACTTCTCTCAACTACTTGGCGAAATAGCCAAGTAAATGTCACCCTCTTCATCATCCCGCCGTGCCGCCGTCATTAAGGCGCTCGCGCACCCCTCTCGCCTGCGCATTGCGGAGGAGCTGATGAAGGGAGAGCGCTGCGTGTGTGAACTCCGCGACCTGGTGGCTGCTGACATTTCCACCGTGTCGAAACATCTCTCTCTCATGCGCCAGGCGGGCCTATTGGTCTGCGAGAAGCGCGGGTTGAATATCTGGTATTCGCTGGCTTGCGACTGTCTGGGTGACTTCCTTCGCTGCGTGGACAAGCTCACTCCTGCTCGGAAGATGAAACCCCAATCCTGCTGCTAACCTCTATGACGACGAAAGACTTCCTCCTCCAGCTCAAGAACCACCCGGAACTGCCGCTCATTTTCCAGCTGCCTGATGGCGGCCTGGTTCCAGCCCACTTCCACGTGACCGAGGTGGGCCATGTATTGAAGCGCTTCATCGACTGCGGCGGCACGCGGCGCAGTCTGGAGACGTGTTTGTTGCAGCTCTGGGTAGCGGAGGATGAGGATCACCGCCTCACGGCGGGCAAGCTTGCCTCCATCTTCAATGTGGCGGGCGACGTGCTGCCACACGACGAGTTGCCGGTGGAGATCGAGTACGAGGAGGGTGTGGTAGCACAGTTCCCGGTAGAGCAGGCAGTCGTGAGCGAAGGGCGGTTGGTTTTTCAATGTGGTTGGAAGCACACAGACTGCTTGGCGCGCGGCATTTGTCTGCCCGGCGAGTGTGCGCCCGCGCCAACGGCGGAGCGCCTGCCAATCACGTGTTGCACACCCGGCGGTGGTTGCCGCTGAGAAGAGGAGGCGTCCTCCGCGCATCGACAGCGGAGGGCTTGAATCAGGCGCACGATCTGGCAGACTCCCCATGCCGTGAAGAAGTTTGATTGCATTCCTGCTATGAGGGCGCTGGGCGAGGAAAGCCGCCTGAGAATTGTACGCCTTTTGCTGAAGCAGCCTCGGAATGTGAACGAACTGGCGGAGGCGCTGGAGTTGCCGCAGTACAATGTCTCCAAGCACCTTCGCGTACTGAAGGAGGCGGGGCTCGTATCTTTGAGGAAAGAGGGTCAGCAGAGAGTGTACGGTCTGGCCGCCACCTTCACCGCCCATCTCGCGGACAATAAGAACGTCCTGGATCTCGGCTGTTGCCAGTTTGACTTCAGCAAGCTGCCGAAGTGAGGTGACGCGAGGGGGCTATTTTTTCTCTGCAAGCAGGAGTTTTTTCGCTTCGGCGAGTTCCTGCATCTGCTCGGGGGTGACCTCGGGGTAGTGAAGCTTGAGCCCCTCGAGCGCGTCAATGACAGCACTGGCGACGACGAGGCGGGTGAACCACTTGTTGTCTGCCGGCACCACATACCACGGAGCGTGAGGCGCGGCGGTCTGCTGAATCATCTCCTCGTATGCCTTCATGTAGCTGTCCCAGTGGGCACGCTCCTTGGCATCGGTAGCGGAAAACTTCCAGTTCTTGTCAGGTTGCTCGATGCGCTCCATGAAGCGCTTCTTTTGCTCTCCCGGAGAAACGTGGAGGAAGAACTTCAAGATGAGCACGCCGTTGCGGCTGAGATAGCGCTCGAAGGCGCGGATGTCCTCGAAGCGTTCGGTCCAAATGTGTTTGGTGACCAGCTCCGGAGGAAGCTTCTGCCTGGCCAAGATGCTCTGATGCACGCGGACGACCAGGGTTTCCTCGTAATAGCTGCGGTTGAAGATGCCTATGCGCCCGCGCTCCGGAAGTGCCTTCATGCAGCGCCAGAGAAAGTCATGGTCTAGCTCCTCGCTGGTGGGGGCCTTGAAGGCGTGGACTTGGCACCCCTGGGGGTTCACACCGGTCATGACGTGCTTGATGGCACCATCCTTGCCCGCAGCGTCCATAGCCTGGAAGATGAGCAGCACCGCCCACTTGTCCTGGGCGTAGAGCTTGTCCTGCAGTTCAGCGAGCCGTTTCACGCCCGCCTTCAGCGCGTCCTCGGCTGCGTTTTTGTCTTGATCTGCGAGGTGCAGAGTATCCGCAGGGTCCACTTGCTTGAGCTTGAACTTTTTCCCCTGGGTGATGCGGTATGGCTGGGATAGCTTGTGAGGGGACTGGATGAGTTTCGCTGGTTTCATGGCGCTTGGGTCAGGAGCAGTATGCACGGCGGCCAGCCTCCTGTCAGCCCTCAGTTTCGCAGCGGGTGGTGGAGCGTTCTCATCTGAAGCCGTATGTGCAGGTGGGAAGAGGTCTAGCCTGACTTATTCATGAAACGCTACTGCGACTTCCATGAATAAGGCAGGCTAGCACTTTGGGCTAAACAACATGCCACGGTGGGTTCAGATGAGGTGGGATGGACTCATTTGATTTCAAACATCGTAACTCAAGGACGGACGCAGTGCGGGTGAAACCTCGCGTTACATCACGCTCATCAATGGCCGCAAGATGGCCCTGCTCACGAGTGGCGCTCCCTTCATCACTCCATCAGGGCCTCAAGCCGTTTCACGGAAACTGGCTGAGCAGTGCCCAGCTCGGGCGCGAACACTGACACCCGATACTCTTCCAAGAGCCAGCGGAAGGTCTCGTGACGACTCACTGGCACATCATCCTGCCAACCGTCGAAGTCTGCGATGAGTGCGGCTTTGTCCCGGTCTTTGGCGGGGTGAAAGGAGGCACGCTCTGCCCGAACCTGAACCGCCCGCAGGTAACGGGGCAGATGCCGAAGCTGAGCATGAGGCGTGCGCGACAACAGATCTGGCGGCACGAGGCGGTTTACATCCTCGTTCATGCCTTCGTAGTGGTGCCTGCTGTGATGTAAAGCTGAGCGGAGGGTTTCAATCTGGTTCAGAAGGTCCTTGAGATGCTGAATGTGAACGGGCAGGTCTTTACGCACCTCGGTGCAGAGCGCTTCAAACCGCGCCCGGGTGATCGGGTGCAGCGGCTCCAGTTTTAGCAGGTGCTTCAGGAGATGCTCCTGTGCCGCGTTGCGGTCCGGGGTCTGTGCGGGAGTGGCGGGTGCCATCTGGAGCTGGTCGAAGGCGGAGAGGCTTCGCTTGGGCTGCACTGGGGAAGAACCCAGATGCTTGAGCTCCTTTTGCAGCCAGGCCAGGTCTTTGCTCAGGGCCTTTTCCGCAAGCCAGCGGATGGCTGCGGGGCTGCCTGAGTCTGCCTTGTCGGCAGTCCGGAACAAGCGCAGGTCCACCTCCCGGTTTTCACGCAACACCAGCCCCGGGTAAGCCACTACGGCAGCGCCAGCAATCTCCTCAACGAAGATCTCCCGCGGCAAGTCACCGAAGGACCAGCTGTGCAGCGCATACCTCTCCTCTCGCCTTACCGTGCGTTCCCAAGCGTCACTCTTGGGTGCGGACTGCTCCACAGACTTCTGAATGGCATGGAGATCCCGCCCTTCCACCAAGGTCTGCTTCTTTTGGTCGATGACCTGGAGCCTTGGTCGCAAGTGGGCAGGCAGCGCGTCCGGAGGCCAGTCTGAGGCCTGGACGGAGACGCCGTATCTCTGGCTGAGGTGAAGCGCCAGTGCCTCCATGAAGTCCGACCTGCCGGGATCAAACTGCTTTGCGATCTCTCTTGCCTTCGGTTCAATGGGCATGAGTTGACGCCGGATGGCGCGTGGCAGCGCACGGAGCAGCACAGCGGTCAGCTCTTCTCTGTGTCCTGGCACCAGCCATTGTATCTGGCCGCTGGTGAGCTGACTCGCTACGGGCAGGGGCACTTGGATGGTCACGCCGTCCTGTTCTTCACCTGGGCGGTACTGGTAGTGCAGCGGTAGCACCGTGTTCCCCAGCGCCACCTCATCCGGGAAGAGCTGCAGGTCCGCTTGGATGTCATCTCCGCCGCTCAAATCCGCTTCACTGGCACAGAGCCATGCTGGCTGTTCCTTGATGCGCTCAGTCACGATGCGGTTGAGGTCATGAACGCTGGAGCAGTTTTTCAGCCGCGCCTCGTAAAACGTGAACAGGTGCTCCTCCACGGCGTACGCGCGGCTGCTCCGGATGCGGGTGAGTGCCGTCTCGATCTTTTGCCGCAGTTGCTGGTTATGCCTGTAGAAGCGGTGCGGCAGGTCCAGCGGGGTCTCAAGCAGCGCACCGCGGATGAAAAGCCGTGTTGCGTCCTCTGCGTTGATCCTGCCGTAGTCCACATTCACGCGCTTCACCTCCAAGCCGTGAATGATCCATTTTTCCGTCACCAGCACGCGGCCGGCCTTCGGACTCCAGTGCGGGTCTCCGTAGCGTTTTTCCACCAGATGCTCTCCCAGTTCTGCCACCCACAGAGGGTCAATCTTGGCCAGCGTGCGGGCAAAAAGCTGAGATGTCTGGACGATTTCCCCCGCCACGATCCACGCAGGCTGCCTGCTCCGGTCTTCACCTCGCGGTGAGTTTTTCTCCCGTCGTTCATAAAGATTCGAGCCGGGGAAAACGAGCACCTCACGGTTGCCCGCCGCCTTGTAGAGATTCCGCTCCTTCTTGGTGGCGATGTGCCCCAGATGACCCGCCAGGATGCAGCGATGAATGGCCGCATCCTGCGCATTCGTCTTCTGATCCACCTCAAAGAGCTCGCTGATCTGCCGGTGTAGGTCCCGCCACTCCTTCATGCGGAGAAAGGACATCCAGTTCGCCTTGCAGAACTTGCGCAGCGCGTTGTTGCCCGTTTTGTCAGGGTCCGGTGCCGCCTGCCAGATTCTGAGCAGGCTCATGAAGTCAGACTCCGGTGCATGAAAGGCTTTGTGAGCCGCTGCGGCCTGCTCTCTCCCCTGCTCGGGCCGTTCCCTGGGATCTGGTATGCTCAGCCCAGTGGCTATGACCAGCATCTCCTTCAAGCAGCCCTCTTTCCGGGCCTGAAGCAGCATCCTGCCCAGGGTGGGGTCCACCGGCAGCTTCGCCAGCTCATGCCCCAGGGGCGTCAGCTCATCTGTGTCGCTGAGTGACCCCAGTTCTCTGAGTAGTTCATAGCCTCCACGCACAGCGGCTTGCGAGGGCGGATTCAAGAACGGAAAGTCCTCTATGCGTCCCAGCTTGAAGGCCTTCATGCGCAAGATCACCTCTGCTAGGTTTGCGCGCTGGATTTCTGGCTGGCTGAACTTGGGCCGCTTCTCAAAGTCCTCCGCTTCGTAGAGCCGAATGCATACGCCGTCACTCACGCGTCCGGCACGGCCTGCACGCTGATTGGCGCTGGATTGAGAGATGGCTTCGATAGGCAGGCGCTTCGTCCGGGTGCGCGGATTGTAGCGCGAGACGCGGGCCAGTCCGCTGTCAATCACATAACCGATGCGCGGGATGGTGACGGATGTCTCTGCCACGTTCGTAGCCACCACCACGCGGCGCTTTTTCCCTGGTTGAAACACCCGCTGCTGATCAGCGCTGGACATTCGTCCATAAAGCGGCAGCACTTCCACCCGCGTCCCAGAACGGCCTGCGATGAGATCCACTACCTCGCGTATCTCCCGCTCCGTGGGAAGGAACACAAGGATGTCCCCGTCTCCGCTCTCAGCCAGCACTTCCTCCACACTCTCACAAACCGCTTCAAGCAGGTCGGCCGAATCTTCTTCTCTGGCAGGCGGACGATAACGAATCTCCACTGGAAAGGTGCGGCCGGAGACTTCGATGATGGGTGCGTTTCCGAATGCAGCGGAGAACGCTGCCGTGTCAATGGTGGCAGAGGTGATGAGCAGCTTCAGATCCGGACGCCGCGGGAGCAACGTCTGAAGGTACCCAAGCAGGAAGTCGATATTCAGCGAGCGCTCGTGCGCCTCGTCCACGATCAGCGCAGAGTAAGACCTCAGCAGCGGATCACTCTGGATCTCAGCCAGCAGAATGCCGTCCGTCATGAACTTCACCCGTGTGTCGCGGCTTGTATCATCGCTAAACCGCATCTTGCAGCCCACCTCTCTGCCCCAGGTGACCCCCAGTTCCTCGGCCACGCGGCGTGATACGCTCATTGCGGCCACACGACGCGGTTGGGTGCAGCCGATTCTTCCCCTCACATCGCCCAGCGCCTCCAGACACATCTTGGGGAGCTGCGTCGTTTTGCCAGACCCGGTCTCGCCAGCCAGGACCACTACTTGGTGCGTGCGAATGGCGGCGAGCACCTCATCTCGGCGGACAGAAATAGGCAGGTCAGGGTAAGAAATCAGCACGTCAAAGTTATTCAGTGCCGCCGTGTCAGGGGGATTTCCAGCGTGAAATGCGGGGTGGCAGGGTCATTCTGAACGATGAGAGACAAAGGCGCGCCACTCGATCAAATAGAATAACCATAAAAATGATAATAAATGTTTGACGATCTTGGCGGTGTTTAATATAGTTTTCATAGTTCCAACAAAAATCAGCTCAGCTGTGACTTGTTGAAACCAAAGACAACCCGACAACCCAAAGACAAACACACAATGAAAAACGTTAAGCTCAACATCCGCAAACTCGGTGTTCAAGGCTTCAGCCTTATCGAAATGCTCGTCGTGATCGCCGTGATCGGCGTGATCGCCGCCATCGCGATTCCGAACATCGGCGCCGTCAACGACAACGCACGTAAGGCCACCGCCCAGCGTAACGCCCAGTCCATCGCTTCCACCGTCAGCGCCGCTATCGCCGCTGGTGAAACCGCTGAACTGACCGGCGATCTCGCCGACGTGGTGGACGCCATCTCCGGTGGCGTGACCCCTACCACTGGTCCGTTCGCGAACCAGCAGTTCATCGTCCCGAACATCCCTGCTTCCGGCCTGGAGCGTGACGAGATCGAATACTTCCTTGAGTGGGACAACACCAATCGCGCCATCAGCTACAACCCGAACAAGCCCTGGCCAATGCCCTGATGCGGGCTCCGCACTCGGTTGGCTGACTCTTCAGCAGATCTGATCTGAACTTGAAGATCGCTTACTGACTCTCCGCCGGAGCGACCCTCCGGCGGAGACTTTCTTTGAGACCCACGTTCGCTCCTCACCTCCCGGTCCCGCCTCCCCCATTATCGGATCATGAAGCCACATCGCCCCCACGCTTTCACTCTTCCAGAGGCCATCCTGACCATCGCCATCATAGGCATCCTTTCCACGCTGATCATCTCCTCCATCAGCAATATCAATGCGGACGCAGCTCGTGTGGTGGCTCGCCAGCAGCAAGCCGCCGTGCAGTCTGCAGTCAATACCTGGGTGAACTCCCAAACCCGCACCAACAGCGCTGATCCCGCTGCGCCGCGCATTCGATCCACCGAGGCTATTCGTGCAGACTACAACAGCCGAGGCCACTCCCGCGCGCGGCTAAACCTCATTTCAAACTATCTGGACGACGCCACCTTCGCCCACTTCGAGGAGTACACCACCTCCACCAGCCAGATCAAATCGGAAGCCCTAGCTAAGGCCCGCCAGCATCTCACGCTCGATACTTGGGGAGCCTCCAGTTACCCCAGGGTAAACCTCAACAACGACTAACCATCACCACCCATGAAAAACCGCTCTTTTGCCATTCGCTGCCTTGGCTTCTCTATGGTGGAACTGCTCGCCACTGTCGCAGTCATTGGCATCATCTCCTTTCTCGCAGTGCCCCAAGTTACTCGGATGCGCACCGATGCTGAAGAGACCCTTGCCATCTCCCGCGCCGAAGCATTGAACCTCGCCATGGCGAACTTCATCCAGACCCGCGGACGTGCGCGTGCCGTGAGTGAATGGATTGACGCCGGATCCAATGATGGTCGATACCTCCTGCTGCGGCCTTACATCGCCTTCGCAGAGGGCAGCCTCACCTCCTACCTTCCCGGTGGATACTCCATCAGCTTCCCCGTCAGCATTGAACCACTCACCAAGGTGACGCTGCTCGATCCCAACGCCTCACGAATCTACTACTGATCACCGCCCCGTGACGAACCTCTACTCCAGAACCTCGCACCCCGCTGGGACGGCCCCATTCAAGGCCGTCTGCAGCCGTTTGCGTGCCGGGTTCTCCGTCACGGAGATGGTCATCGTCATTTCAGTCGTAGGCATTCTGGCCACGGTGGCCATCATCCAGGTCATCGGAGCCAACAGTGGTGCCCAAGAAGTGGCAGCACGGCAGAAACTCGAAACGCTCAACCGTGCTGTCGCCGCTCATCAGGAAGCAAACATCAGAGACAACCTCGAGTTCATGCTCCCAGCAGACGGAGCCGTGTTCGACGAGCTCAAGGTCCTCCAGCAGCTCCAGTACCGCGACCCCGTGCGCCCCAGCATCGGCTCACCCTACATTCCCCTGAACTACCGCCCCGCCACCTCCTCCAGCGTCAATGACTACCGCCTGCGCTGGACCGGCAGCAACTACGTGCTGCTCATGCCAGGAGTGGCTGGCAGCGGACTCAAAGTCGTTTTCGACGGATCAGATTTTGGTCCCGACTTTGTCCACCCACCCGGCTACAAGTGGAGCAGCAGATAGCCTGTTCCTTTTCGTGATCCACGCACATGACACGCATCCTCACAGAGCCCCCTCCTTCTCCGGAATCCTTTGGAAATGTCACCAATCCGGCACCGTCAACTAATGCCGGTCGTGAAACGAGCCTCCTGTCTTTGGAAGGCGTAGCGCTCCAGAATGGCCTCATTCCACTCACCCTGTCCAGAGAGAACTGCTCCCCCGAAGCCGAGCAAATGGTGCGCAACCTTGGCCGCGTGCCACGTGTGTCGGATCCCTGGCTGCCGCTCTCTACCATAGGACCGCTCCTGGTCATGGCGCATCACAGCCCGCGCGCCACCGACTTCTGGGGAGTGCCTCAAGCCTTTATCGTCAAGGTGCTCATCTCCAACGAGCAGTATCAGAACACCCGCAAAGAGCTGGTGCAGCGCTTCGGCACCAACCCCATCCCCGCCGAGAACACTTTTGAACAGCTCCGCACACCCAAGTTCTCTGAGTTGGGACTTGAAGGCACCTTTGATTGGCTGCTGGAGAACTACCCCTACGACAACACGGAGGTCAACGTGCTCCGGCAGTTCTACCAGACTGCCAAGGAAAAGAAAGACACCCTGGAGACCAACGACTTCAATGTCGTACAACGCAACCTCGGCGTAGCACTGGAGCATCTCATCAGCGCCGGAAAGCGGCTCGTCTTTAACGCCAAAGAAGCGCCGCGGCAGAACTTCTTCCCGCTCACCCTACTGGAGCGCCACAACGTCTATCCCATCTACACCGGCAAGCACGTCGTCTATCTCCTCAGCGACAGCGGAGACTGCTACACCTTTGAAGACGAGTGGCTCTCCCTGGGCAATGATCCGGTCAAAATCATCCCTGTCCTCGCAGACGGGAACGCCATCCGGGAAGCGATCAACCGCGCCGCCGCCGCGCTCGGGCAGTCCTCCGCCGTCGCCCAAGTCGAGACCCAAAACCTCAGTCTCGCCGTAGAGACCAACCTCGTGGACATCCAGCCCGAGGACATGGCTGCCATCAACCCCACCAATCCCAATCATGAACCAGAGGATCTCGTCAAGTGGGCACTCTTCACCGCCATCCGCTGCCGCGCCTCAGACCTGCACATTGAAAAGTTCTACAACCTCGCCCGCTTCCGCGCCCGTATCGACGGCAACCTCAAAACCCTGCTCACCGCGCCTGAGAATCTCCTGAACCGCTTTGTCGCACTCATCAAAAACTACGCAGGCATGGGGCAGTCACGCCAGGAAGCGCAGGACGGACGCTTTGCCATGGCCGTGGGCCGCCGCCGTGTGGACGTTCGTGTAGCGGCCGTACCGACACGGCGCGAGTTCCAGAAGCTCATCATGCGCTTCCTTGATAAACAGGATGGCGTGCGCAGGCTCTCAGACTTCAACCTCTCCCAGCGCCAGATCGACATCCTCGGGCGCACCATGCAGCGTGACCAGGGCCTCGTGCTCGTGACCGGCCCCACCGGCTCCGGAAAAACCACCACGCTTTACGCCCTGCTCAACAGCGTCAACAACGACGACGTCAACATCCAGACCATCGAAGACCCAATCGAATACGAAATCGAGGGCATCAACCAAACGCAGACCAATCCCGGGCACAATCTCACCTTCGCCAACGGTCTCCGCGCCCTCCTGCGTGCGGACCCTGACATCATCCTCATTGGTGAATCCCGTGATGCCGAGACTGCTGGAGCCGCCATCAACGCCGCGCTTACTGGTCACCTCGTGCTCACCACACTGCACGCCAACGACTCTCTACGCGCCATCTCCCGGCTTCTCAGCATGGGCGTGGAAAAATACCTCGTGGCAGACTCCCTGGCCCTCTCCCAGGCACAGCGCCTCGTGCGCCGACTCTGTGGCTACTGCAAGCGCCCAGAGGCACCCACCCAGGAACTAGCAGACATCCTGGCCCGTCAGGGTCTGCTCACCGGAGCCCTCAACCAGCCCATCTACCAAAAGGTAGGCTGTGATGAATGCCACGGCACCGGCTACTCGGGCCGCGTCGCCCTCATGGAGCTTTGCGAAGTCTCGTCCGAACTCCGCGACCTCATCGAAGAAGGTGCCCCCATGTCCGCCATGCGGGCTGTCGCTTTCAAAGGCGGCTTCCTTTCCCTCTACCAGGAGGGCCTCATGCAGGTCCTCGGAGGACACACCACTCTCGAAGAAATACGCTGTCTCTCCTACACCGCCGCCTGACTCCACCCTCTCCCAACCTACTGCCATGTACACCTCCCCAGAAACCACTCCTCCCGGTTCATCTTCCAAACCGCTCACCAGCCCTCTGATGGAGCGCATCAGCACCTCACCGTTGCCCACCAGGCAAGACATAGCCAGCGTGCAAGCCAGCCGCCCCGGGCGTCCCATCGTCCTCCTTGTGGACGACGAGCCTGCCCTGCTCACCGTCGGCAGCGCCATCCTGTCCACTCTGGACTTGAACATCATGGCCGCCCGCTCGGGTGAGGAAGCCCTCATCACCGTGGCCGGTCCGGAGCAGCCCAGCCTCATCCTGCTTGACCTCGCTATGCCCGGCGGCATGTCCGGTCTCGAAACCTTCGACGCGCTGCACGAAAAGTATCCCCACATCCCCATCATCGCATGCAGCGGCTTCTTTGGAGATGGTGCAGAAGAAATGTGCCAGCACCTCGGTTTCGCCGGCATGTTGCCCAAACCCTACACCGCAGACTCGCTTGTCTCCGTAGTCCGCCGTGTGCTTATGCAGCAGCCGGAGTAGGGCCGCACCACTGACGAACCAAACGAATGAAACCCCGCCTTCCACTGGCAGTCAAATTTCTCGTTGTCGGCTGCATGGCCGTCACCGTCTCAGTGGTTGCCGTGTCGGCGGGGTTCATGTGGAGAACGGTCGTCGCGGGGCGCATCGCCCAAAACTCCTACCTCACCTCGCTGGCAGTTACGCTCAAAGCGGAGTTGGAAAAGAAAGGCATCCCCCAGGCAGTCATCCAAGGCACCAAGGCATTGGACGCCGATCTCGCCAGCGTATTGACCCTGCGCTTCCAGTCCGTCGAACCGCCCACGCACCTAGCCTCTCTGCCCGTCGTCATTGCGTTCGCCCGGCCAGATCCCGCTGTGGGTGGTGGCGTCTCCGTCACCCCCGGTCGCCAGCTTACCGCCGTTCCAGCAGAACTCCTGCCGCCTGAACCCGCGCTCACCGCCCTGCAAGTCTCACCCATGCGCGTCTTTGGCGGCGCCGCCACCGCCTTTGACGCAGGAGTGGAAGGGGATGAGCTCCGCTTCTTCGGCCCAGCCACATGGGCGTCTGCGGCTGCCCCACTGCCCGCGGCCAACGGCAACATCAGCGGAGCCATCCTGCTCCGCCAGCCTCTCCTCCAGTGGAGACATGTTGCCACCTGGAACGAGCTTTTCATCCCCGCTTTGTCCATGCTCGCCGGCATCCTCGGTTGCGTATTCAGCTTTTACGGGCTTGGCCTCAGCATCCAGCGTCGCGTCACACGCATCCGTGAGGGTTTCACCGCACTTCGCAATCGCAAGTTCTCCCATCGCGTCCCCGTGAATGGGCTGGACGACTTCACTGCCCTCCAGGAGGACCTCAACACCACACTCGCCCACCTTCAAGAAGCCGAAGAGCATCACCTCTCCCTCATCCACGAATCCGAGTCTGCCAAACGCCAGGCAGAGGAAGCCACCGCCGCCAAGTCTGACTTCCTCGCCAACATGAGCCACGAGATTCGAACCCCCATGAATGGCATCATTGGCACCACCTCCCTGCTGCTGGAATGCGAGCTCGCCGAAGAGCAGGAGGAACTCGTGCGCATGATCCGCTCCTCCGGCCAGTCACTCCTGCATCTCATCAACGACATCTTGGACTTCTCCAAACTCGAGTCCGCGAAAATGGAGATCGAGCATATCACCGTGGATCTGGATCACCTTTTCGCCGAGACACTGGACGTCTTTGCCTACCGCGCTGCCGAAAAAGGGCTGGAGCTCAACTACCACATCGAGCCCGGCGTGCCGCGCTTCTTCATGGGAGACTTCCAGCGCATCAAGCAAATCCTTGTCAACCTCGTAGGCAATGCCATCAAGTTCACGCAAAAGGGCGAGATCCTCATGATCGCCCGGCAGGTCTGGAAAAAGGCCTCCACCGGTGACGTGCCTTACCTCCACCTCTCGGTGAAAGACACAGGCATCGGCATCCCACCGGACAAGCTCAACACCATCTTCGAGGCCTTCACCCAGGCAGACGCCTCCACCACCCGGAAATACGGCGGCACCGGTCTTGGACTCGCCATCTCACGCAAACTCGCCAGCCTCATGCACGGCGAGATCAAAGTGGCCTCTGAGGAAGGAAAAGGCTCAGACTTCCACATCGAACTGCCACTGCAGCCCTCCGCAGAGGGAGACGAAGTGCTTTCCGAGGAAAGACAAATGACCACCACCGTCGCAGGCAGGGATGTCACCCTAGTCATCGGACACTCCACCCTCTTCGAACTCATGCGCGGCTACTGTCAGGCGTGGAACCTCATGCCCAGAACACTCCCGAAGGAGCGGGACATAGCCATCATCCGAGAAGCCCTTCAGCGCACCCAGACCGTCATCGTGGACTTGGCGAATGCCGACCCCTCCCGGGCCCAAACCGTACTGGACGCTGCAGCGTCCATCCAGCTCCCAGTCATCCTCCTCACCCCACTGACCGGTGGACGCTCCAGGGACGCCATCAAGCTGCCGGAGAACGGACTCCACGCCCGTGTCGCCAAGCCCATGAAGCGCAAGGATCTCCTTCGTGTGCTGTCCCAGATAGCCACGGGCCAGAGTTTCAAAGAGGCATCCTTCATCTCCGCAACTCCGGCGGAACCGCCCATGCAAGCCGCCAGCGCCGGATACACCAGACCTCGGCAGTCCACGCCGCTGGCAGAACAAGCCTCACCGTTCTTCCAGCAAGAGCAAGCCCCGCCACCGCCGCTCCAGCAGCACGCTCAGCATCCCTCAGGCCCGCACCACCACACTCCGCCGACACCCCAGACCACACCGCAATACGGAGTCGCCGCTGCACCACCTGCTCAGACGTATTACGCACCGCCACCCCAGCCCGCCTGGCAGCCAGCCCAGCAAGTACCCGTTCAGCCTCCCCCTTCCCAGCCACAAATGCCAGTGAACATGCCCGCGCAGGGCATAGCACCAGAAGCCATGGCCGCCTTCCAGCAGTTCATGCAGCACTACGCCAGCGGCCAGCTCATGCCTCAGCCTTCTGTGCCGTCAGTGCCGCCGCCCGCCATCACCTACAGCACCCTTCCGCCCGCCCCACCCGTTTTTGCAGCGCCCACGCCTGCGCCCGCCTTCGGCTTCCCCTCCCCGCCTTCCCAGCCCTACAATGTGCATCAGCCGGTGCCCCCCATGGCACCGCCGCCGCCACCCAAAAAAGCCACCGCCGCCACAGACTCCTTCGCCGCGCATCACCCGGCCAACATCCTGCTCGTGGACGATCAGCCGCTCAACCACAAGATCGTCACCCTCTTCCTCCAGCGTCTGGGGTACAAAGAAATCCAGATCGCCAACAACGGACGCGAGGGAGTGGACATGGTCAACAAGGGGAACTTCGACATCGTCTTCATGGACCTGCAAATGCCGGTCATGGGCGGGGTCGAAGCAGCACGGGAAATCCGGGGGAACTTCCTCCTCAAACAGCAGCCCGCCATCATCGCCATGACCGGGCACGCCCTCTCCGGCGTCAAGGAATCCTGCATGGAAGCAGGCATGAACGACTTCCTCACCAAGCCAGTCTCACTGGAGGACTTCCGCCGTGTCATCCCACAGTGTCTGGAGGCTGCCAGCACCCAGCTGGTAGGCACCATGCACTAAACCACGTCCGAGCTTGCAATCCAACTCAGCTCCGGTTACATAGCCCAGCTGGTTCGCCGCACCAACAAAGGAAGGGTGGCTGAGTGGTCTAAAGTATCTGACTCGAAATCAGACGTAGGGCAACCTACCGTGGGTTCGAATCCCACCCCTTCCGCCACCTTCTCCTCATCCGGGGCTCAGTCCTTGCTCAGCGCCGCCGTCGCCTCCTGAAAGGCTTTGCGCATCGCAGAGGCATCGCCGTTTGGTAGTCCGGCCCGCTGAATGAGGAGGATGTGAATGGTCTTTTTCACAGGGTCTATCCATCCCTGCGTTCCGTGTGCGCCGCCGTGCCCATAAGTGCCGGGGCTCAACATGGCAGTGACCCCGGTCGGCTCTCTGACTACCTGAAAGCCGAGTCCCATGCCCATACCTTCCGTAAAACCAGCCTTCATCTCGCCCACGTGGTTCTGCGTCATCAGCGCCAACGTCTCCCGGGACAGCAGCGGCTTGCGTTTACCGGCATCTCCATTGAGCAGCGCCGTGTAGAGTTTGAGCAGATCATCTGCCGTAGAGAACAGCCCGCCCGCAGCCATGGGCGCACGCTTTTTGTTGGAGTACGGCGGAGTCAGATACTTGATGGCTGCGGGTTCCAGACCTTTCCCGTCAGCCGTGGGTTTGTAAGACGTGGCTAGCCGCTCGAGCTGCTTTTTGGAAGGCCAGAAGGTCGTGTCCCGCATCTGGAGCGGCTTGAAGATGCGCTTGTCCATGAACCTCGCGTAATCCTCTCCACTCACCACTTCCACGATCCTTCCCAGGGTGTTGATGCCGGGATTACAGTACTGCCACTTCGTCCCCGGCTCGAACTGGAGGGGCGAAAGCGCATAAGTGATCACAGCCTCCTTTAAGCTCAGGACATCCATGCTGTCCCCGTCCAGCGGAGAGTTACTCACCAAGCCACTGGTGTGAGTGAGCAGGTCCTTGATTGTGACAGGCCGCTGAGGTTTCCCAAGCAACAACTGGCCGTCCTTTCTCTCCTTCACCACCATCTGTCCTTTGAACTCCGGAAGATGTTTCTCCACCGGGTCATCTATGTTCAGCTTACCCTCCTCCTGGAGCATCATCACCGCAATGGCCGTCATGGGTTTGGTCATAGAGGCGATCCAGAACAAACTGTCCTTCGTCATCGGTGCCTTGGACTCCAAGTCACGCAGCCCCATGACATCCTCAGTCACCACCTTGCCATCCCGATAAAACACAGCCACTGCGCCTGAAAGCGAGCCCTCATCGATGAAAGGCTGCAAACTGCTCTGAATGGAAGGGCGTGCACTGCGCACCTCCTCCGCGTGGAGACTAAGCCCTAGGAACAGGGCGGCCAAGGCAAGACTTGTTTGATTCATCTGGTGCAGAGTCTGTTATTTCGTTTCAGGCGTGTGATAGCGCTTGATGACGCTGGCCACCTTCCCCGTGCCGGGCTGCATGACAATCGTGCGCTCGTGGTAGTACTCGGCGGCACTGACCGGCAGAGAGTACTTCCAGAGCGTGTCGTCCTCGTGCCGCTCCAGCGGCGTGCCCAGCAACTCGTAAACTTGCCGACCATTCATGCCGGGCACCACTTTCTTGAAGGCGGACTCCGAAAACTTGATCGTCTGGAACTTGGTATTCGCCTGGCCGGATGTTTTGAACACCAGCCACGCATCAGCCATGCTGTAGTCATACTTCATGGCGATGAAGCCGGTCATCAGCAGCGGCACAAGGATGAGCACGGCCGGGACCACAAAATACCAGTTCTTTTTCAAAGCATTCATGGTCTCATGCTGAACGGACACGCGCTTGCCTGCAATCCGAAATCGCGCATCATATCCATTATGATCGGCGACATTCTTATTCTCGGTGTCTGCATTCTTTGGGTGGCCGTGTGCGGTTTCCGCTGGTGGATCACAGATCCCCAAAACCGCGCTCAACGCCGGTTCTTCGCCATCGCAGCTGGGCTTGGCGCCGCGCTTTTCTGGATCTTTGGCCACATGGTCCTGGACCTCATCAACGCCAAACCGGAAGAGCGAAAAATCGAGTCAGGGGAGGACATCCGTGTGCTGGGACGGTGATTCGAGTCTTGTCAGCAAGGCAAAACCTCGCCTAAACTTCAGTGATGAACCCTCCAGTGCCCGCCATCGAAGTGGAAGTGTATGCCCCAGGTCTGCGCGAAAATGACCGCGTGCTGCAGCTAAGTCATCAGATGGACCTTTTGCCCGGCCTTCGCTACAAGGTGGATACCCTGCACGAAATGGTTTACTTCGAGTCCGACCAGCTCGACGGCCTGAGCCAGGAAGGCATCGTGGGCGTGTTCGAGGCCATCGGCATCCAGCCACGCTTCGTCGGAGACGTCTCCGCCACGCTGCCCGTTCACGCACCCGGCAGCACACAGCCTATCGTGCCGTGAGGGGTGTTGACCAGGGGGAGCGCCGCTGCCGTCTGTCAACGCACATGAAGTCAAGGAATGGCGTATCAAATACATTGTAGAAGAACTCGAAGGAGGTGCAGGGAGATGAAGAATCGGACGATCGTGGCTTTCCGGCGCAGAGATTATGGGCTTTTTCTGGACCTGGAAGGCGGCGGAAAGGTAGGAGTGAATCCGAAAACGAAGGAGATCTTGTTCGATGAAGGTCCTGGTGAGGGTGCGCTGGATGGCGTCGTGGTGCCGGCGGGGCACTTTGTCGAGTTCGTCCTGGACGAGACCTTGCCCGGGACCTGGGAACTTTCGATCCTTCTTCAGGACGACTGGCTGCACCCGATAGGCGTTACCGGGGATCTTGATGTGGCCGCACGCTGGGTTGCTGACGCTACAGGCGCCGTGGGAGGAAAAACCATGACCATGCTGTATCTGCCGCCGATCCAACCAAAAGGGAACCGGAGGTCTGTTCCTGGTGTTGCGTTCGCGGGAGATCCAAGTTTCGCGAAGCTCAAACTCTCTTCCACACGGCCTAAGATTCGTACCACACGCTCCGAAATGGCGGCTGGTCGCTAGCCCGCGATAAGCTTTTCAAAGCGCGGCGAGACTGGAGCCATGCATGGGTGGCAGATGGTGCCGGTTCCCGGCTCGGTTGGTCACCTTGCCCCTGGGTCACCGTGATTCCGGGCGTCTTCGATCATGGCGTCTGCCTTCTGGCGCTGCTCGTCGGTCAGGCGGGGGCTGATCTCCGCGTGGAAGGCAGCGATGATCTCAAGCCGTTTCGCTGGTTCCATGACGGCGGTGAGTAGTCTGTGGCTTCGCTCAAATGCCGGCAGCAAAGCATCCACTTGCTCGTCCGTCAGGGAGAGCTCGGCACGATACTTTTCCACGATGTAAGCTACGTTGTTCTGCGTGCCGGCTCCTGGGGGTGGCGGTGGATAGCCTTCGCCGGCGGGAGGGGCACCCGGGCCTGGAGGGAGCGGCGGGCGCTGCGCCGGTGCGGGGCCTGGGGCTTGCTGCGGCTTCCCATGCGACCATGCTGGTTGAGGCTGTGGTGCCGTGAGACGGCCCACCCACACGCCGCAGGCAAAGATGCCCAGCAGCACCAGCACGATGCGTGCGACAAGCCAGGTCTGACGCAGGTTCATGGGCGAGTCTGAATCCATTCGATAACGGGATTGTTTTCATTCACACCGGCAGAGCTGTGTGGCGGGTGCTGCATGTTTATGAAATGGGCGGCGGCCACCATGGCCATGGCCAGGCACAGCCCAGCGGTGCTCAGGCGCGACCAGAGCACCATTTCGTGCGAGGGCTGCTGAAGGGCACGGGCCACGACGCGAGTGGCGAAGCCGGGCGGCGCTTCCGACAGGCGTGATGGGGCCGGACTGCGCTGCCACCGTTGGCGGGCACCTGCCAGTAGCTGATCAAGAGGTGGGAGTTTCATGGCTTAGTTTATGGTAAGCTCGTTCCAGGGCACGGCGCGCACGGAAAAGTCTGACGCGACCTCCGGCGGATGTCCAGCCCATGTCTGCTGCCACTTGGCTGATGCTGCGACCTTCGATTTCGACCATTTGCAGCAGCAGCGCCTGATCGGGGGGCAACATGGCGAAGAGCCGGGCAAGCAGTGCAGCGCCGTCCGGCTCGGCAGGGGTTGCTTCAGCTGCGGCGGGCTCTGGCGGATCTTCTGGCAAGTCGGCAAAGCGCCATTCTGGGCGAACACGGCGGTGGCGCAGAGCGTTGTAGCAGAGTCGGCGGGTAATGATCTCCACCCAGCCAGGCAGGTTTCCACCGCGGTATTGGTCAAGGCGGCTGAAGAGGCGGAGAAAGACGTCCTGGGCCAGGTCCTCCACCTCGGCGCGGCGAGCGAGCAGCCTTGAGATCCGACCGGCCACCATGGGGTAGAGCGCCTCCACGAGCTGACTGGCAGCTGCCTGGTCTCCGCCGCGCACAGCGGCCACGAGTGCATCGTAGTCCGGTGGTTGATGGCGATCTGGCTGGTTCTGCATTTCCCGTTCATTCAAGACGCATGTGATTCGAGATTCATCTGCTACCTCTTGCAGGTGGCTATGGATTGACCACCACACGGTAGAACCCGCTTGTGGATGCACTCAGATCAAAGGTGGAGTCCGTGCCGTCCGTGTTCCAGGTGCTGACGGGGTCCCACGCGCTGAGGTTACTCGAGCTTTCGAGCAGGCAGGTGCGCCCGGAACGGGAGGAGACGCTGACTCTCACGGTGGAGCCGATCAAACTCACGGTCACTTCAGGCGTGGTGCGTGATCCCGTGACCATGTAGATTTTGCCACAGTTGGAGTAGCCAGTGCGGTCAAAGCCGGGTGCATTGAAAAACATTTCACCCACGCCGTCGCCGGTGATGTCTCCGCAGGCTACCATCATGCCCAGATTGTCCGAGGCCGCTCTGCCGTAGTATTGCACATCATCGTCTTCGGCAGTGGTGGGCCAGCTGCTGCGACCGTAGCGGAGGGCCACGAGCCCGCCCTGGTTGCGCCCTGAGACATTCGCCGTGCCAAATCCGGTGATGATGTCTTCCAGTCCGTCGCCGTCCACGTCTCCGATGGCAAGGGTGTTGAGCACATACTGAAGGGAACTGACTTGGGAAGAACCCATGTAGCGGTCCCGGGCTTCATGAATGAGAGTGTTGGTGGTGAGATCCCAAAACGTCGCTTTGCCAAAGAAGGCATACAGTCCTGTGTAGGTGGGCGTGGCGGTGATCACGAGATCGTCCCGGCCATCTCCGTCGATGTCTCCACACGCACCCCGCGTGCCTGCCTCGTAGTGCGTCACGTTGCCATGAATGAAGAATGGCACTTCAGCCGTCGCCACGTAGGTGAGCTGTATGGATGCGGGCCAGTCGGCAGCTGCGCGCCCCGGTAGACCCCAGACGGCACCGGTTTTCTTGCTGGAACCCACGATGACGCCGGTGACCTTTACATTGGCGGAGCCGATGAAGAGGTCCGCCTTGCCATCATCATCACAGTCCCCACTCCACAGCTGCCCCGGGGTGAAGCCGCTGGCACTCACGCCACGGATGGCGGTGCGGGCGTCTGCATCCCCCAAGCTGGTGGGCCAGGAGCTTCTGCCTTCGTAGCAATAGACGGAGCCGTAGTTCGAGTAGGTGGTGGTATCGATGGTGAAGGTGTCAAATGCGGCCATGACGGCGATATCGGCTAGCGTATCCCCATCGAAGTCATCCACACACACAGCATGGCCGAACTGTCCGCTGTTCGTGGATCCAGCCAAGGTCACGTCAGCATCAGTGACGCCCAGTGAAGCGGGCCATGAACTGCGGCCAAAAAAGACAAGCACTTTGCCGGAGGATGTGAGCGGGGAGTTGTTCATGCTGGAGCCCCCTATGACGAGGTCGGTGATGCCGTCACCGTTGACGTCTCCACAGGCTACGGCATTGGCGAGCTTCTGCCCCAGGGAACCGGAGATGGTCACATCTGCAAGACTGCCCATGAGGGCGGGTGACTCTGGCCATTCGGCCCGCCCAAAGACAATCTGCACCGCACCGTAGGTGGTCACCTTGGGACTTGCCACCACGAGGTCATTGATGCCGTCCGCATTGAGATCACCGGTGATGATGGAGCGGCTAACCCCGTTTCCAGTGCCGGCGAGTTCCTGATTGGCCGAGGAGCCGGCCACTTCAAAAGAGGTGGATGCACTGGCGAGGTCATAGATGACTGGGGCGGCTGAGACTGGGCCTGTGCTAATCATCGTGACTGCGATGATGGTTGAAAAAAGATGGGATTTCATGGCGCTCGGGGTTCATCCCATAAAGACACCGCTGCTGGAACGACGTTACGCCCTAATGATTGAAGTCATCGGTTCGCACCCGGCGGGCGGGAATGGCTCCGTGTTTCTGGCGTTTCTCTGAGCTCAAAATGGCTACCAACCGCGTGCGCATGCGCTAGGGCGTGCGGGTGACCCTGAGTCTCATGAACTGCCGTGGGTCGGTGGCGCGCGGGTTGGGGTGTCGCCAGTACTGCGTTTCCATGCCGGGAATGAGGTTCTGGAACGTGGCGGTGAGCGTGGCGTTCCCCCAGCCGTCGAGACTGGTGCTGGCTTCTGCCTGGTAGCTGATGTCGGTGACTGACAGGGGACGATGGACTACGAGGAAGAGATACTCGATCTCATTGACGGTGAAGAAACTGGCCTCAAGGCCTGAGAGGCTGGCGGCTTTCGGTGGAAGCCCCAGCGCATACTCCACCAAGTCTTTCAAGCCATCACCATCCTCATCGCCCTGCCCGGTCGGGTCGGTGATCTGGTGGATGAACAACCAGTCGATCCATGGTGGTTCGGCGTAACCGGGTGTGCCTCCATGGACGCTGCTGGAACGCCAGTTTGTAGCGAGGCCGTGGTTGGGATTCGCTGTGGGATTGACAAGAACTAGGCTCGGCCCCTGGCCGTCTGGGGGCAGTGGCCATGCGCCTTCATCATCATAGGTGAAGTCCTTGATGGTGGCGTTCGAAGCGGTCTGCCAGAGCAGGCGCTCGCCGCCGTTACTGAGGTTGCCACTGTATTGACCCGTTATGGTGACTCCCGGAAACAGGTTAGAAAAGGTGGTGCTGCTCTCTACGATGACGGCGCGTCCGCCGGGTGGCAGGGTCAGATTGGCCGGGAAGGTGTAGGTGATGCCCACGGTAAACTTGGTGCCGCCTACCATGACGGTGTCTGGGCCGATGTTAAGGATCTCAAGATACTCCGCTGCGCCCTGGGCTGCAGGTGGGTTGTAGTAGAGCTCGCTGACGACGAGGTTCGCTGCGGTGGCTGGTACGGCGATGGTGTAGATGTTTTCAACTAAGCCACCCCACTGGCTGGTGGAGCTGTCATAAATGCGTGCGCGAACGACAGTGCTGGCGGTAATGCTGAAGCTGATGGGACTGGCACCCGTAAGGGCGCTGCCACTGATGCCTCCACCGATGGCGCGCGGATCACTGCCATCCAAGGTATAGTAAAGGGTGCCGCCTCCACCGGGGTGCGTGATGGTGATGTTCTGTGCGCTGCTGTAGAGTCCACCTGCGGGGGTGATGGTGGGATCCGCCACGTCGATGAACAAAGGTTTGGGGCCGTTGTCGGTATAGCCTTTGAGCTGTTCGATGACGACGAGGTTGCGGGCGCGTGCGCTCCAGCTGGTCTCGCCTGCAGGTGCGGTGCCTCCGTTGTTGATGAAGTTCAAGACGCCCGCGCGCCCCGTATTGAGCCAGGTGTTCTTGGTGAGGCTGGCGCTGCCCCAGCGGGCGGCCTCGGCATGGATGATGGGGTCAATCTGATTGGAAAGTTCTGTGGCGCGGGCAAGTGCAGCGGTGAGGGAAAGCGCTCCGCTACCGGTGAGATGCTTGTGGGCACGGTCGCTAAAACGCTGGCGATACTCAGGCGAGTAGCAGAGAAACTCATGCAGATACTGGGGATTGAACTTGTTCCAGGTCTCGCGGGTGCGGTATTGGCTGGTGGTCCAGGTCTGGCCCCAGTTGTTGCCGGTGGCGGAGGGGTCACCCCAGGGACCAACGCGGTTGTAGCTCTGGTTTCCACTTCCCATGCCGTGTTCATGATCGTGGAGGAAGAACATCCAGCCGCCCAGCGTCCCATCCCGCTTGCGGACGGCGAACCAGTTGTTGCTGGCATTGCTGATAAAGGCGCTCATGGGCGCGTCAAAGCTGCCATCGTAAAAGGTGGCAAGCTGCGCGTCGATGAGGTTGTCAGGATTGAGGTGGATGGGGTAAGAGGTGTTGCGCGTGCCATTGGGGTTGAGACCCTGCATCTGGAAGTAGATGGCATCTCGCTGGGTGTCGTTGGCCGCGTTTTTGAGAGCCAGGCAGAGGTCAAAGAGCTGACGCCAAGCCAGTTCATTGCCGTCCGTCATTTCGGTGTTGTAGCTCTGGCTGCCGCCAGCGCTTTTCACCGTGTCGTAGTCGATGTCACTCCCACCGAACTGGTTGGCTGCATAATCGGCCTCCGTCTTTTCCTGCCAGTTGAAGATGCCCCAGTAGATGCCGTTGATGTAGAGGTGGAAGAAGCCGTGCCGTGAGTAGGGCTGGCCCATGTCTCGCTGGGTGAGACGGGCGAACTCCTCACGCATGAGAGCGTTGTTGCTGCTGTTCCCGCTGCTCCAGGAGTTGTTCTGCTCACAGCGCATGTCGATCTGGTCAAAGCGGGTGACGCTGCCCTCGCCGCCGAAGATGGGGTAGATCAAATCTCCTGCGTAAAGGCTGCGGAAGTAGAGATGGAAGGCGTGTTTGGGGTTGTTGGTGCTGCGGCTTGCGTTACCCCGAATGCGGACACCGCAGTCCTTTTGCACGCTGGCGGTGCCGTTGGACTCAATGATTTCCAGTGACGCCTCACGCTCCCAGAAACGACCACGGCGTCCGGGATTGGAATAGATGCCGTTGCCGGCACCATGGAAGTCATCCGGACTGAGATTGAGCATGACGCTGGGCGCGGCGGCGAGCGCGCTTTTGAGCGCATCCGCGTTCCCGCCGCCATTGGTGACGGCGGTCATGTTCATGCCGTAGCGATAGACCTGTCCGTTCACCGGCGTGGCGGGCCAGCCTTTCGCCACGGTGTTCGCTGTACTTTGAGTGATGACATCATCCAGGAACAAATAGGAATGGGTGACGGGTTCCGTGGTTTTCCAGCCGCTGCGAAAGGCGTTGGCACGGAGGACGCTCGTAGCGGTTATGTTGATGGGACCGGTATAAATGGTGCCAGTGGCCCAGGTGGGTTCGCTGCCATCGGTAGTATAGCGGATCGTCGTGCCCGAGGTGGGTGTGCTCAGGGTCAGGCTCTGCGCTGCGGTGTAGCGCCCCCGCGGCACACTGAAGGTCACGGGCTGGATAAAGCCGCCGTAGGTAGCCGCATTCGGCCCACCAGGGGTGGGCACCTCCATGAAGCCGGTCGCGGGCACCAGGCCGCTGCTTCCATAGCTTTGGCCACTGGTCTGGTTGGGGAAGGGATTGAACTCTGTCAGGCTGATGTAACCGCCACTCCCGTCACTCTTCGTGAGAGCCAGGTAACCACCACCGCCGGGCAGGCTGAAACTGGTGTGCAAGTTCGCGGCGGGATTGACCCGGTTCTTGCCACTGGCGAAGACCACGAGGTACTCGTTGGGCGCAAGCACCTTGGACGGGAAGGCCCATAGATTTGGAGTGGCTACTGCATTGGTCAAAAAGTGCCCCGCCAGGTCGATGGCGGCCGTCGTGCTGTTCCAGATCTCGATCCAGTCACCTGTGGCTCCGTCCTCATCTGCCAGCGTAGAGCCGCTGGCTACGAACTCGCTGATGACCAAGCTGCCGCGCACTACGGGGCTGGCTGGCGCGGCGGTAGAGAGCTGCTGCCAGGTTTGGTTGGGCCGCACCCAACTGACCTCAAGGCTGGCACCGCCGGTGGCGTCGTAGTAGATGAGCTGGAAGGAGACGGTAGGCTTGGTCAGCGTGATGCTGCCGCTGGAAGTGGTGGGCGCGTGCGTGGCGTCATCCACTACGACATCCCGTCCGTCGATGCGCAGGCGGCAGCCGTCGTCGCTGTTCACCATGAAGGTGTAAGTGCCGGGCGTGTTCACCACTAGCGTGCCGGTGATCTCCACAGCAAAGTTGTCCCCGCTGCCTCCTGGAAAGGCGACGTTGCCGCTGGTGTAATCTCCATCTGCACCGTCGGCGAAGTTGATGACGGTGAAGGGCCCGCCGTTTGTAGTGGTGCCCGCGTTCTGACCACCCAGGAGGCTGATCGCACTTTGCAGATACCCCTGGCCGGTGAAGGGAAATGGCATGATACTGCTCACACGCCGGGCACTGAAGCCTGCACTGCTGACCCCTATGGGGGTAGGAATGATAGTCGCCACGCTGGCGCTACTCGAGCCGAAGTCATTGACCGCTGTGAGTGTGTAGGTAGTGCTCAGCAACGGCACGACCGTAGCACTGCCGGTGGCGGCCACGGAGCCTAGGTTCTGATTGATGCTCTGCGACGTGCTGCCGGTGACGTTCCAGCTCAGCGTGGTCTCCTTCCCATACATGGGCGTCGTCTCACTGGCGGAGAAGTTCACGATGACCGGCACCGCACCCGTGGTGACGATGACGTCCGCCTGTGTGCTGCCCGCAGTGTTGGAGGCGGTCAGTGTGTAGGTGGTGGCGGCGGTGGGATTCACCACACGGCTGGTAGTGCCGGTGACGTTGATGTTCCCGGGGTTAAGCGTGAGGTTAGTGGCACCTTGCGTACTCCAGTTCAGGGTCACGGCGGCACCGGGCACCACGGTGGTGTCATTGGCGCTGAAGCTGGGAATTACCGGTGGTGAGTCCACATACACCGTGACCGACCGCGTCACGACGTCTGCGCCGGTCGTGGCTGTGATGGTGTACGTCGTGGTGGTGGCGGGCGTGGACAGCACCAGTGAGCCCGTCTGCGCTACCGCACCGATGCCTTGGTTGATGCTCAGCGCGGTGGCGGGCTCATTGACGTTCCATGCCAAGGTGAAGGTGGATGGCGAGCCACCATGCACGAAGAGCGACGGGCCTCCATTCGCAGTGAACGTAGGCACCGTGTCGGAATCCCGCACGATTTCCAGGCCGCCGGCAATCGTGTTGCCAATCAGCTGGAAGCTGCTGTCAAACGACGTCTTGCTGCCTGGCGCGGCGAAGACCTCCACCGAGCTGCCCCCATTTCCTTCCCAGTAGTAGAACTCCAGGTCATACTCACCAGAGGTGGCGAAGTTCACCACACCAAACGTGTTGCTGTCGCCCGTGCCATTGGTGTGGACGATCATGTCACTCATGTGAGCCGGGTCTGCATTGTTACCGGTGGCCAGACGCGTGGAGCTGGTGAAACGCTGCCCCACCACACGCAGGCGTGAGCCGTCATCCCCTCGAAAACCGAACGTCCAGTTCCCCGCTGTCGGGATGAGAACGGAGCAGCGAGCTAGGATCAAGATGTTGTTGTCATCTGCCGGCGTGTTCGTGCCAAAGTCGGCCTCATTGGGAAAATAGCCCGCATTCCCCGGCGCTTCCTGGTCGATGAAGTTGATCACTGGCGTCCAGTAATCCAGTTTTGTACCTCCTGGCGTGGTGGCATACGCCTTGAGGATGCGATCCGTGTTCACCAATGAACCATAGGAGATGCCGGGGTAGCTCTTGATTTCCCTCACGCCCCACATGCCAGCTGTTCCACGGTAGCCAAAGGTGGTGGGCGGAGGAAAGTAGGTGTTCACCGCTGGTACTGACATGGGGCTGACGCCGTTCGCCAGCGCCAGGATCTGGTCCCCTTTCAACGCGGTGTTGTAGATGACCACATCATCAAGGCGTCCCTTCATGTCATTGGAAGTATCCGTGGCCGTGCCCCAGTTCCCGAGCATCAGGTCCGCCACTTTGAGCGTGTTCGTCACACCGGTGCGCGTCACATCCGGGATGCCGTTGATGTAAATGCGCTGGCCATTGCTGGCAGTGGTATCGTAAGTCACGGCGAAGTGGTACCACACATTCGTCACCAGTGCTGCCGCACCACCGTTCACGTCGTTGCCGTCAAAGCCGAAGTGGGTGTTGCTGCTGTTGGCATTGAGCCCAGCGTGCAACGTGCCCGCTCCACTGCCCGCATTCCCAAAGATGGTGCTGTATCCCTGCCCACTGCCCAGAGAGGTAAACATGACCCAGGCACACAGGGTGAAGGAGGTATTGGTGCCGCTGGCGTTTCGCAGGCCCAGTGCCTGATTGGAGTTCCCCGGCAAGGAGGAGGCCCCTAGCGTCAGGCTCTGCCCTCCCGTGAAGACGATGGCTCCGTTGGCGGTTCCGTTACGATCTGTCGCGTAGGCCGGTGTGTAACCAGATGAGGGCGTGACGGATGTGATGATGCCCGCACCAGAACTGTCGGCAAGGCTACCATTAAACTCCAGCCGCACCCTCGGAGCCTGCCCATGAACCAGAGCAGCGAAGCACCATAACCATGTGACAATACTGAGACAACGCATGACAAAAGTGTCAAGGCTGGCACATTTTCTGCCGTGTCGGCAAGCCTTATCGTCTGGTTAGTCGATTGTTCATTCCGGCGGATCGAGCGCCGAGCGTGCACCGCAGTTGCTAAGTGCTGGGCTGCTCACGGCGGCGACCAGCGCAGGCGGAAGAATCGTCTCAGAGCGGGCGGCCCTACGTAGCTGGCGGTGCAGTATCCATGCTGTATCGTGAGCTCAAGATGAGCGGGCGGCACGCCTGTCCAGCTCCCGGGAGCCATGGTCAGGGATGTCTCCAGCAGCGCGGTGCCCACAATGGGCTCCGGCCAACTCATCAGTCCCGTGGCAGTGTCGAGCACGAGGCCTAGCGGAGGAGCCGGTTCCACGAGTATCGGTTCTTCGGTCAGAGCGAAGGTGTAACTGGCCGCTGTCGCGGTAGCCAGCGTCACACTGAAGACGGGCATGGGCGTGATCTCGACCGGCACCACCTGAGTCACCGTGAACTGCGTGCCCGGGGTGAGACCGCCCAGGGTGTAAGTGGGCGGCGGCGAGGACGTGCCGAGGACAGGGGGCGGGCTCTTCCCCCACATCACATAGCGTTGCACTCCATCCCGGCAGTCAAAACGCACTACCCAACTGCCTTCACCGCCTACAGTATTGGAGTCTGTGGAGACGCCGGTACTCATGAGCGTGGCGCGGCGAAAACCCTCCAGCCGACTGATGAGCAGCCTCATGGAATGCCAGGACTTCTTCTTGTTTCCGCTTGCCTCGAACAAGCCAAACTTGTTCCACCCGGTGGCATCCGTATCGGAAAGAGAGAGCAGTGCATGCCAGGCTACCAACTGGGCACCTTTACCATACAGGAGCGCGAAGCGCCGCCATACATCTGCCGCTTGACCTTCAGGGGATGCGTAGCTGGGGGTGACACTCCCCGGACCGCTGTGCTCGCTGGCCACTCCGGTCTCAGTCACCCAGATGGGCACGCTGTGCAGTCCAAAACTGTCCAGTTTGGTCCGGACCATGTCGTAGTGTGTGGGTAGGGTCCACCAGGAGTTGTAGTCGTGGTAGTTGGCTACGTCGAAGCCGGTGCCACCACCGGCAGTAAGCAGCCCATCCAGCCATGCGATAGAGTTTGAGAAAGGAAAACCATAAGTGCCAAGCAACCCTGGCATCACCACGCTGGCGGATGAATCCGCTGCTTTGATCCAAGCGTGGTTGTAATTCAGAAACGCTGCAAAGTTCTCAACCTCCATGCCCTTGGGCGGAGACGTTGCACTATTCATCTCGTTGGCCACTTCCCAAAACTTCACTCTCGTCTTGTAGCGGTTGATCACGTCAGTGACATACGTGGCGCTGTCTGCGGCATCTCGTGCATAGGACCATCCTCCGTAAGTCGAATCCGTTCGCCACGGAACCCTTAACCCCACATCCGCTTCGTGATCTGGATCCATCATGGAGTAGAGCGTGGGGAAGGCCATCACACCTTGGCTATTGTTGATAGCCGCATCTGCCTTGACGTAGTTCGGCGGCGCTGCCGCAGGCTGCACCTGCCACCAAAAGACATCGTGGAAAGCCATCTGCCGCATGGCTGGCGCGCCCAGTTCCTGCAACTTGGCCAGCACATCAGCGGAAGCCGCTTCGGTTTCGTCACGGAAGGGGAAGTTGATCATCACTCTGGGCTGGCCCCCAAAGGCCTGAAACGCCAAAATCCCGCAACAAAGTGCAATGAGGTGCCTGATGAAGAGTGGGAAGACTGTGGTGAAGGAGGGATAGTGAACTTTCATGATGTGTTGGCTTCAGGAGCAATGACACGCGCATGAACACGACGTTACGTGAAGACCTGCAAATCAAGGACTCGTCCAGCGCAGACGGAAGAACCGCCTGCCGGTGTGCGGTCCGATGTAGCGGGCGCTGCGTGTGCCGCGGATGAGAGCCTGCTCCACATCCGCAGACGGCACTGTGGACCAACTCTGGGGCGCAAGTGTGGTCGAAGTTTCTAACAACAAACTGCCGACAACGGCATCTGGCCAACTGAGAACGCCTGTGGACGCGTCACAGTTGAGCTTCACCGGCGGCACCGGCTCCACGAGGATGGGTGTGTCTGCCAAGGTGAAGGCGTGCTCACCTCCAGTGGTGGTGATGACCTGGTTGTCAAACGTGGCGCTATGTCCGTCAGTGCTGATAACGCTGGGTACTACCTTGGTGATGCTCAACTGCTGCCCCTCTGCCAACCCGCTCAGCGTGTATGCCTGCTCATCCGGACTCCACATCACGTGCCGTGTCAGCCCATCTGCACACGCAAAGCGGACCACCCAGGTGCCTTCCCCGCCCTCAAGGTTGCTGTTCGTGGCCCTTCCAGCGGCAATCAAGCTGGCCTTCTTGAATCCCTCCAGCCTGCTGATGAGTAGCTTCATGGAGTGCCAGGACTTCTTCTTTTTTCCGGTGTGATCCAGCAAACCGAACTGGTCCCAGGTGTCTGCGCCCGGCGCGCCATTTACCGAGAAGAAGGAGTGCCATGCTACTAGGGATGCACCTTTGCCATAAAGCAGCGCCAGCCGCCGCCACACATCCGCTGCTTGTCCGTCCGGAGACGAGTAGGCAGGTGTAATGGGCGTGTAGGCGCGGCTGGAGATGCCGGTCTCCGTCACCCAGATGGGTATGCCTTGCAGTCCTGCTGCATCCAGCACTCCGCGCACCATGTCGTAGTGCTGCGGCAGAGTCCACCAAGCGTTGTAGTCATGGAAGTTGGCCACGTCAAAACCTGCACCACCACCTGCCGTGAGCAGTGCAGAGAGCCAGTTGGTGGAGTTTGAGAACGGGAATCCGTAGGTTCCAATAAGGCCTGGCAATACCACCTTCGCCTCCGGATCCTCCATCTGAATCCACGCCCGGTTGCTCACCAGAAAGTTGGCAAAGAGTGGCGGTGGCAGGCCACGCGGACGTGAGGTGGCACCATTCATCTCATTGGCCACTTCCCAGTATTTGACCCGGGTTTTGTAGCGGGCCACCACAGTGCGCACGTAGTGTTCGGTGGCCGGTGCGTCGCGCTCGTAGAACCACCCACAGCCCGGTCCCGCGCTGCAGGCCCTCCACGGCACCTGCAGACCCGTAGCTTCCATCGGGCCGCTGCCCATCATCGAGAACAGGGTGGGAAAGGCCTGCACGTGATGGCTGTTGTTGATGGCGGCATCTGCACCGGTGAAGACGAAGTTGTTGTCCGTGCTCTCCACATGACTCCAGAACACGTCATTGTACGCCATCTGCCTCATGCCAGGCGCCCCCAGATCCTGAAGCCACTCGAGAAAGGTTCCCGTGGATGCCACTTCGGGCGAATGAAAGGGAAAGTTGATCACCACGCGCGGGTGTCCCGTGGCTTCTTCAGCGAAAGCGAAGTGAGTCCCTGCGCCGCCAGCGAGCGCCAGCACCATGGTAGTGATCGCCAAAAAGTGGCCAGTAAGTGAAGCGTGAGCCATAAATGGCAAGACACCGGCGCGCAGCTCGCGTTACAACAAAGTTCAGCCTAGGGTGAGATCCATGCCGCTTGTGGTGAGTCGGCACATCTTCAACACTACGGTCACTCCTTGCTATTCCTCAGCAGCGCACGCAGCCGGTAAGCACCCAGCAGCGTGCTCATACTCTCGCAGCCATGCAGTCGCAGGCCCAGCGCCTTGGCAAGCTCGTCTCCCTGAAAACCCGCACGGATGCTGATCGCCATGTCATGCCGCGTTACGGCACTGAGGTCAGCCAGGTACGAGAGCAGCCTGCCCTGCCACAAGTGCAGCGGATGCCGCGCAGGTTCACTGGCCAGCAGGTGCCGCGCACCTCCCATGCGTGCCCCCAGTCTTCGCAGTTCATCCGTTTCAAAGTGATGAAGAAAGAGATTGGCCACGATCACCGCCGCTTCAGGCCAGGGCTCGTCATCCAGCACGGAGCCTTGCAACCACGTGGCACCAAGTGGCCATCCGTCAGGCTCGGGTGCCAGATCCATGGCCAGGATCTGGTCGGCCCCACAGACACCTGACGCAATCAGTTCCCTGGCCAGTGTCCCATCCCCCGCCCCTAGTTCCAGCAGACGTTCGCCCGGCCTCAGGCAGTGGCGGATTTCCCCCATCAACCAGCGGTGGTTCCCCATCAGTTGATTGATGAGCACCAACTCCTCCCGACTGCGAACCGCCGCAGGGTCTCTCGGGTGCAGGTGATCCAGCAACTCCGGTTCGACGATACGTTTCACACTTAGCAAAAAAAGAAGCGCCCCCGTACGGACGAGGACGCTTCCGGGAGGGGTGTGTCAGTGCTTCAAAAGCCACTCCGTGGTGCGGGGATTGAAGTCGCTTAAGCACTCCCAATGGAAGGCGTGGCCCGCATTGTCGTAAAGATGCAGCTCACTGTTCGGGATGCCGGCTGCCACTTCCTCGCTCATCCACGCCGGGGTAAAGGTGTCGTTTTTGCCTCCGATGACAAGCACCGGGCACTTGATGTTCTTCAGCTCGTTAAGCGTGTTGTGCGTGATGGCAGCGTCTGCCTGAGCCTCGGTAGCATGAAGCGGCTGCGGGTTGGGATTGATCGCCGCATCCTTCAGGCCCTGCTGCATGTTGTTCCAGCAATCGTCGTTGTCGAACCAGGGCTTGGTGAAAATGAGCATCTGAATCCACTGCATGAAATCCTCAGGACGCATGTCCGCCTTCGCCTTCTTCAGATGGTCCCAGGTGTAGAGGCCAAAGCGATCCTGCCGCGCCCAGGTGCACATGAGAATGGCAGACTGCACCTTGTCTGGGTGACGCAGGGCCAGCTTCTGCGCGATGACCGAACCCAGCGAGCAGCCGACCACCCGCGCCTTCTTGATGCCCAGCGCGTCCATGAGGCCAGCGTAATCGTCCGCCATCATGTCCGTCGTGTATGGACCAGCGGGCTTGTCGGTCTCGCCCACACCACGGTTGTCACCCAGGATGCAGCGGAAGTGTTTTTCCCAGGCCTGCGCATGGGCGTCCCATACGCCGCCGGGTGCGGTCACACCCATGATGCAGATGAGTGGATCACCGGAGCCGCGCTCCTGGTAGTTCATTTCGATTCCGTTGGTTTTGACTTTGGGCATGGTATTGGATGGTTGGTGGGTTTGGAAAAAAATCAGCACTTACTTCAGGAAGGTGGCCGCCTGCTCCGCAGTCTTCTGCGCTCCAGCAGCCACGAACGTGTCCACCGTTTGCGTGCTGGCTGCGAGTCCGCCAAGTCCCCAGCTGTTCTTGTCCACGACCACCGTGGACAGCGCCTTGCCAGTGCCATCGGCCAGACGCACCCTCGCGTCAAAGTAACTGCTGCCAGCACCCATGCCTATCAGAGCACGCAGCGCGGCAGTTCCCTCTTCACAGCGAGTGACCTCGCCGGAGACCACGAGCGTAGCAGGACTGACGGCACCATTCCGAGTTACCGACACGCCAGGCTTCACCCTGCGGATCTCAGCGGCCACCTGATCGGCAAACTTGGCCGCGTATCTCTCCGTGATAGCGGAATCCCCCTTTGAATAGGCATTGGCAAAATCCTTCACCACCACCTTTGTCAGGCGTCCCACCGCGGCAGATTGCGAAGCGCCAGGTCCTTCGGTCTGGATGGAACCGCAGGAAGCGAGCAAGCACGGGAGCAGCATTAAATGGAAAGCCTTCATCATCGCACTCCGATTCAAGGGAACCACCCACCCACGGTCAAGCCGAAAACCTTCACCTCAAGCATTCTCACACCGCACCTTCGCCGTTTCCATACCATACAGGAAGCTCGCAGCCCTCCACCGAGACGTCCCATCCCATTTCTCTGCTTGCACAACCTACACCGGGTGCTAAAAAACGGAGCGGACATCCCATGTCCGGACTTCTAACGAGTCCCATCTTTGAGGCTTTTTGAGAGGTTCGGACCCTGAAACATTTTCTGGAGATTATAAAAAATCAGAAAATTGTTGCAGTGGGTCTAAAATGTGTGCTAATATAAAACAAACTGCGGGTATAGCTTAATGGTAAAGCTCCAGCCTTCCAAGCTGGCTACGCGGGTTCGATTCCCGCTACCCGCTTTGTTTTTAGCACATCAAACCAAGACCCACCTCCATGAAAATCGCCACCACCCTAACCTTGGCCGTCGCTGCGTTCCTCACGCAGACGACCTCCCAAGCCTTGGCCGAGTCACCTCCCTCCTGCGCCAAGATCGCAGCAGACGTGCGCGAAGCCGTGGCAAAAGAACCTTCCAAAGTTCTCATGATCGTGGAAGACGCTCTGGTCATCAATGAATCCTGCGCCTGCGAGATCGTCACATCCGCCATCGTCGCATCAAGCGCTGACTCAGCCCTCGCAAAGCAGATCGTTGAAACCGCCGTCGCCGTGGCTCCGAAGATGACCGCAGTCATTCAAGATTGCGCCGCCGCCGCCCTCGGTGCTCAGCCCGCACCCGCCTCCAGCAACGGCAAGCAAGGCGCTGGCAAGCAAGGCGCTGGCAAAGAACCCGCTTTCTCAGTCCAGCCCCCGAGGGAAGATTCCGCCACCGGCACCGACTACAACCACGGCGGTCGAGTGGACATCCGCGGCGTCTATCTCACCCTCCCGGCAGCAGGAGGATTTGTGGTCAATGAGAACCGTGACGACGACGATCGCGTGGAGGACCACGGCGGCAAAGTGAAGACACGCACCCGCATCATCCGTGAGCGCAAGACCACAGTAGTGCCCGTGTCACCCACCTCTCCCAAACCGGGTGATCCCAAGCCTGGCGACCCGAAGTTCTGATCCTCCACCTTCCAAACAGCGGCATCCATTACACGCAACTGGTTAACCTTCCCTCACTTTCAAGCCATGCGCACCCTCCTCAACACCCTGAGTCTGGCCGTCCTCGCCATCGCTTCCTCCGCAGCTGGCCAGGGCTTGCTGTCGCTGCAGAACCAGCTCGACCGGAAGGAATCTGACCAGCCCATGACCTACATGCTCAACCTCGGTGGTGGGTATGACAACCTCAACTACAAGGCCAGCGACGCAGGGGACATCGACTCCCTATTCATGCAGGGCGGCGTGGGCGTGCTCTTCTCAGACGTGGATCGCACCACGCCCTGGAACCTCGGCCTTGAACTCGGAGCGCTCCACTACTTCGACGCCCCGCCCTCCATCGACGAGACGAACTACTCCACCAAAGCTGTCTTTAATTTCGCCCACGAACTGACTCCCCGTCTCCGCTTCAACAACAACTTCTTCCTCACCTACGAAGTGGAGCCTAACTTCGGCGTTGGAGCCTCTACCGCACGCCGCAACGGCCAGTATTGGTACGGCTACAACAACTTCTCCGTAGCCTATGCGTGGTCAGAGCGCTTCAGCACCACCAGCTCCTACACGCTGGATGGCATCAAATATGAAGACAGCCAGATCGGACAGTTCGAAGACCGCCTCTCCCACCTCTTCTCCCAACAGTTCTCCTATGCCATGAGCCGCACGCTCAAGGGCGTCATGGAATACCGCTACCGCACCACCCGTTACGATCGCGCCACCTCCGCCAACTACATCTCTCACTACCTCCTCGCTGGCGTGGACAAAGCTTGGAGCGAACGCTCCTCCGCCTCATTCCGCGCAGGTGCCGAGTATTACGACTCCGAGCGCACCCAGAAAACCGCCCCCTACTTCGAGGCAGCCCTGTCCCACGCAGCCAGCGAGAAGACCAGCCTCCAAGTCTATGCCGCCGTTGGCTTCGACGGCTCAGAACTGGGTGACTACGAGTCCCGCTATTCCTACCGCGCCGGTGCCACCGCCACCCAGCAAGTTTCCGAGCGCCTCCGCCTCAATGGCGGCCTCAACTACATCTACAGCGACTTCGAGGGCACCAACTCCATCACCGAGCACCAAGTCAACGCCACCGCCGGCCTCGGCTACCGCGTCTGGGAGAACATCAGCCTAGATGCCAACTACACTTACACCCTCCTCAGCTCGGATGACGCTTTCCGCGACTATGATCGCAACCGCATCTACCTCGGCCTCAACGCCACCTTCTAGTCCAAACCTCGCCTCCCGACCCCCAAAAGACCCTCGAGGCCTGTCAGCAAGACGCAGCAGCCCGAGGGTTTTTTGGAGTTGATAAATATTAAGTTATTTTAACATTTAAGTAAAAGCCATGAACGAAGTCAGCTCCGACATGCAGCGCCACGCCCTAGACTGGTGGCAGGTCATCAAAAACCGCCTCGGCACCATCCTCCTCACCTTCCTCCTCACCTTCGCCGTGGCCGCCATCATCACCTATATCATGCCGCGCAAGTATCGCGGACGGGTAGAAATGAAGATCGAGCGCAAACCGGAGATCATCCAGATCGACGACCGCAACATGGGGGCCAACAACCTCATGGCCGCCTCCGAGAACTACATCAAAACCGAGTTCGAGACCATTACCAAGGCAGACACCCTCTACCCCGTCATCGAGCAGTTTGACCTCACCAACCGCTGGGGCTTCACCTCCCGTCTCGAAGCCCTGCACAAACTCCTCGGCAACCTCGACCCCCTCGCCGCAGTCCGTTCAGACTTCGTCATCCTCGAATATTACGATGAGGATCCGAAGCTGGCTGCCGACGTCGCCAACGCCATCGCCGACAGTTACATGAAGCAGCGCATCGAAAAAGCCGCCGCCCACTCCACTGCCGCGCTCAAGGAGATCGAGGCCAAGATTCGCCTGCTCGAACAGCAGGCCCTCGAAGCCCGCGGGAAAATGCTCGCCCTGCAAAAAGAAGGCGGCATCATCGACCCCGCAGCCGGCATGAGCGCCGCCCGCGCTCCCGGAGCCACAGTGAGCAACGAGGCAGCCACGCTCTCCATCGCCAGAGAAAATGAACTCTACAAGCTCGAGGCCGAGATCCTCGGCTTGCGTGCCGACGTGCAGTCACTCGAAGGCCTCACCGGCGAACAGCTCATCGAACAGGCATCCTCAAAGAACCAGACCATCGCTATCCTCTATCCCCAGTATCTAAAACTCGTCGCAGACCGGGAAGACCTCACCAGCAGTGGACGCGGTGCCAACCACCCCGCCGTCAAAGGCATCGACAACAAAATCGCCACCCTCAAGCAGCAGGTAGAAACCGAAGCCCTTCGTCACCTTCAGGGCCTCAAGACCACACTCGCAGCCAGCGAGAAGCGCCGCGATGAACTTCGCGACCTCAATGACAAAACCAAAGCTGCCGCCATTGACCAGCAGGGCGGCTCCATCGCCTACCTCACCGCCCAGCGCAATCTGGAAGAACTCGAAGACCTCCTCCTCAAGCTCAAAACCCAGTACTACACCTCACAGACCAACGAAGACATCAGCAAAGCACCCGCCACCGTCTGGCAGCGGGCCGAAGCAGAATCCTCCCCCACCAAGCCTCGCGTAGCGCTGAATCTCGCCGTGGGCGGTGTCGTAGGCCTGCTCTTCGGCCTCGGTCTCTCCTTCGCAATCGAGTTCATGGACACCACCGTCAAATCCATCGACGACGTAGAGCGCTACCTCGGCATCCAAGTGCTCGCCGTCGTGCCCAAAGGAGTGGGCGTTCTCCATCAGTGCAACGGCCTCTCACCAGATGCAGAAGCCTACCGCATCCTGCGTACAAACCTTGAGTTCACCCGCAAAAGCGCCACCGCCAACTGCCTCTCCGTCGTTTCAGGCAGTGCCGGTGAGGGCAAGTCCACCACCATCTGCAACCTCGCCTTCGTCTGTGCCCAGGGCGGCTACAACGTCCTGCTCATCGACGCCGACCTACGCCGTCCACGCCAGCATACCCTCTTCAACACCACCAACGCCATGGGACTGTCCACCTACCTCTCCTCGGACGTCCCGCTCCAGGAAGTCGTCTTGCAAACCGCCGTACCAAACCTCTACTTCCTCCCCGCCGGCCCCATGCCTGCCGACAGCGCGGGACTGCTCAACTCCCAGCGCATGTCAGACCTCATCGCAGACGTCAAGTCACGCTTTGACCTCGTGCTCATCGACTCCCCGCCCATCCTTGGCGTCAGCGACGCCGCCGTACTGGCCAACGAAGCGGATGCCACCCTCATCGTACTCCAGCACCGCAAGCTGCCCCGCCACATGCTCGCCCGCGTCAAGCAGGCCGTCGAAAGCGTAGGCGGCACCGTAGCAGGAGCCGTACTCAACAACGTCGATACCCGCTCCGACGCCGCCTACCAGTATTACACCTCCTACTATTCCTACTACGCCCCCAGCGCCACAGGCGAAGAATCCGCCAAACTCAAAAAGCGCCGCAAACGCACCGCAGCAGCCCCCCAACAACCAGCCGTCATCGCACAAGCCTCTCGTCCGCAGCCGAAGAGCGATGTCTTCTAAACCCACCCACCAGTCATGAACCGCGCCCTCCTCATCCTCTTCACCCTACTCACCCTACTTCGTCAGGGAGTTCACGCACAGGGCACCGAACTGCCCCTCGGCCGTGGCGACCAGATAGGCGTCTCCATCTCCGGCATTCCGCCAGAGGAAATGATGCAGATCAAAAACAACTACCGCATCTCAGACAAAGGCACCATCTCGCTGCTCTACCTCGGAGAAGTCACCGCCGCAGGCATGAAACCCTCCGATCTTGAGCGAAAGATCGAGAGCCTCTACAAGTCCAAGGAGATCTACACCCACCCCACCGTCACCATCAGCGTGGACACCGGCACCATCGCAGACCGCGTCGTCTTCGTCAGCGGAGAAGTGACCAAAGTCGGACCCGTGCCCTTCCGCCCCGGCCTCACCGCCTCCCGAGCCATCTCCTCCGCAGGCGGCGGCACCCCCTTTGCCAAGCTAAGCAAAGTCAAACTCGTGCGCGGCGGCCAAGTCGTAGGCATCCTGGACCTCTCCAAAGGCGGTAACGCAGACTCCGCCACCCAGCTCCAGCCGGACGACGAACTCGTAATACCGGACTGAACCTCCTCCACCACTCCGCAATCCTCGCCCACCATCGGGCATTGCACGCCATCCCCGCCGCGCCATAGTGCGCGGCCCATGAGCACTTCATCCGCATCATCAGCCATCCCCGTCGAGCACACCGAGGAGACGAACGCCCGCATCCTCGCCGTCAGTGAAGACCGAGTGAAGGGCTTCCACCGCCAGCCCTTTCAATACATCGCCGAGCAAAGCGGTGTACCCTTCGACATAGTCGTCGAACGCATCCGCGCCATGCTCCAGGCCGGCGTCATCCGCCGCGTCCGCCAGACCCTTCTCGCCAACAAACTCGCCGAGGGCGCTCTCGTAGCATGGAAGCTGCCCCCTGATAAACTGGAACCCGCCTTCGACTTCCTGTTCAAACAAGACCCCTTCAGCGGACACGTCGTCCTCCGCAGCACCGACCGCGAAGTCAGCGGCAGCGACTTCCGCCTCTGGACCACCCTCAAAGTACCGCAGGACGAAAACATCAACCACCACTGCGACGTGCTCAAACGCCTCATCGGTGCCGAAGACTACTACACCATGCAAGCCCACGGCATCTTCGCTCTCGGAGTCGGCCACGTACGGCGCAAAACCATGGAACCCGGTGAGAAGGCAGATGAACCGGCCATCATGATGACCACCAACATCGCCGAGCTCGACGCCGAAGAGTGGAACGTCCTCCTCCATCTCAAAGGTGACCTCACCCCTGAAGAAATCGGGCCCGAACCCTGGGCCCGCCGCGCACAGGCCGCAGGCGTCACCCTCGAACACTTCTGCCAAGTCGCCAAACGCCTCGATGAAAAAGGCGTCATCGGCCGCTTCTCCACCTTCCTCGAGCACGTCAAACCCAGCGCCACCGGCGTCCGCGTCACCCGCTTCAATGCCCTCTTCCACTGGCGAGTGCCAAAAGGCATGGAAGAACGCGCAGGCGGAGAAGTAGGCCGCCACCCCATCATGACACACGCCTACTGGCGAGAAGGCGGCGAGCGCTTTGCCAACGTCAACATCATGGGCGTCATCCACGGCACAGACAAAGAAACCGTACTCGCCCACAAAGCCGCCATCGACAAACACCTCGAAAGCGTAGGCATACCCGTCGAATACACCAACGTCTTCTGGGGCGGCCGCAGCGAGATCAAACCCTCCGAGATCTCACCCATCGTCTTCAAAGAGTTCCACGAAAAATGGGCGAACGTCCCCGGCCCCGTCATCTGAGCCAGTTTGTTCAACCACGAATGAACACGAAGAGACACGAATGAAATAACTTCGGTCAAAGCTTTTCTCGTGCTCAGACCTTCGATCACTCCCTTTTCACTTTTCACTTACCCCTTTCCCCTTTGCAATGCAAAACGTCCTCGCAGAACGCTACGCCTCCAGACAAATGAGCCACCTCTGGTCCGGCGAAGGTAAAGTCCTTCTCGAACGCCATTACTGGATCGCCGTTCTGAAAGCCCAAAAAGATCTCGGCATCTCCGTGCCAGATGACGTCATCCCAGCCTACGAAAAAGTCGCGGATCAGATCAACCTCGCCTCCATCATGGAGCGAGAGCGCGTCACACGCCATGACGTAAAGGCACGCATCGAAGAGTTTTGTGAACTCGCCGGTCACGAGCACATCCACAAAGGCCTCACCTCGCGCGACCTTACCGAGAACGTCGAGCAGCTTCAGGTCTTCCGCGCACTTCAGCTCGTACGTGATCGCTCCGTCGCCGCTCTAGCGCGCTTTGCAAAACGTGCCGCCGAAACCCGCGACATCCCCCTCACTGCCCGCACCCACAACGTCGCCGCACAAGTCACCACCTTCGGCAAACGCATCGCCATGTTCGGCGAGGAAATGCTTCACGCCCATCACGCCCTTCAGCACCTCATCGACACCTATCCCGCCCGCGGATTGAAAGGCGCTGTCGGCACCCGGCTCGACCAGATCACCCTCTTCCACGGCGACGCAAGCCAAGCCCGTGCTCTCGAGCAGCGCGTGCTCCATCACCTCGGACTGCCTGCCGCTTTCGATGCCGTCGGCCAAGTCTATCCCCGCAGCCTCGACTACCGCACCGTCTCCGCCCTCGTCGATCTCGCCAGCGGAGCCTCCTCGTTCGCCAAAACACTGCGCCTCATGGCTGGCCACGAACTCGCCTCAGAGGGCTTCGCAAAGGGCCAAGTAGGCTCCTCAGCCATGCCCCACAAAATGAACTCCCGCTCCTGCGAGCGCATCAACGGCTTCCACCTCATCCTCAAAGGCCATCTCACCATGGCAGCCGGACTTGCAGGCGACCAATGGAATGAAGGAGACGTATCCTGCTCCGTCGTACGCCGCGTCATGCTTCCAGACGCCTTCCTCGCCATCGACGGCCTTCTTGAAACACTGCTCACCGTCCTCGACCAAATGGAAGTCTTCGACGCCGTGGTAGCCACCGAACTCAACCGCTACCTCCCCTACCTCCTCACCACCACCGTGCTCATGGAGTCCGTCAAAGCAGGCGCAGGACGCGAGGCCGCCCATGAAGCCATCAAAGAACACGCCGTCGCCTCCATTCGTGATCTCCGCACCGGCCGCATCATTCACAACGACCTCATCCAGCGCCTCGCCAACGATGACCGTCTCAAGCTCTCCCAGCCACAGCTCATGAAGATACTTGAAGCCGGTCGTCACAACACAGGTGATGCGCCCGCACAGGTTGACCACTTCATCCAGCAAATCGCCGCACTCACTGCCGCCCACCCAGAAGCCGCCAGTTACACACCCGGCAGTATCCTCTGATCCGCACGTCATTTGACAGCGGGTTTACAATTCCATCAAACCCGCACATGGACCGCCTCATCGTCTTCACCGCCATCTTCGGTGCCTTCTGGCTCCTCTCCCAGTGGGCCGGTGAAGTCCATCATGCCCCAGGTGTGCTGGTTCCACTGGATCCCTCACAGGAAAACTACCCGTCGGACAGCCGCGGCTTCCACCTCGACGGCTGGAACCTGAGTCCCGTCGCGTCCTACAAGATCACAGCCCGCGTACTGAAGACCAGAGACTACGACAGCACCCCGATCGACAAGCTCGTACCCCTGGACCTCCTCCTCGGCTGGGGACCCATGTCAGACACCGCCGTCATCGACAAGCTCGCTCTCCGCATCTCCAACCGCTACGCCACCTGGCGCTGGTGGGGGCAGCCACCCATCTCCCCGGAAGAAATCTCCCTTCACACATCCAATCATCACCTCGTGCCCGCAAATGACCTCATCCGCCAACAACTCCAGGCCATCCGCACCGGAGACATCGTGACCCTCCATGGCGAACTGGTGAACATCAGCGACACGACAGGCAGACTCCACTACCGCTCCTCCCTCAGCCGCAGCGACACCGGCCCCGGCGCCTGTGAGGTCATGCTCGTCAAGTTTGTCAGCATCCGCTGACCCCTAAGCCGCTCACCACCAGGAAGCCCCCTGAGGGCGCACCGCCACCCCCCAGGAATCTATTTCCAATATCGCCTTTTCTTGCTCGATCAGGCGTTTTCTCACGTTCTCCTGCCATGTCTTCCCCCGTTCGTTTCGCCCTCGCCGGTTTCGGCGCCTGGGGCAAGTTCCATGCTCAGTCCATCGCAGGCCATCCTGACGCCGAGCTCGTCGCCATCACCGCACCCTCACAAGCCTCCCGCGATGAGGCACGCACCCTCTATCCCGATGCGCAAATCTTTGCCGATGCCACGGAGATGATTGAAGCGTGCGACTTCGACATCATCGACATCGCCACGCCCAGCCACACCCACCGCGAAATCGCGCTCGCCGCCATGCAGCGTGGCAGGCACGTCCTGCTGGAGAAACCCATGGCCATCACCCTAGAGGACTGCAAGGCCATCGTAGCAGGTGCACGTGAGCACGGAGTCCATCTCGCCGTCGGCCACGAACTGCGGCTCTCGTCGCAGTGGGGCGAGATCAGACAAATCATCGATCGCGGCACCATCGGCCAGCCTCAATACGTACTCGTGGAGCTTTCGCGAAAACCCTACCGCACCGGCGCCAGCGGATGGCGTTACGATCAAACTCGCGTCGGTAGCTGGGTGCTTGAAGAACCCATCCATTTCTTTGATCTCGCACGCTGGTATCTGGAAGAAAGTGGCGACCCCGTGGAGCTCTACGCTTATGGCAACTCTCGTGATCCACAGCGTCCCACCTTGTTCGACAACTTCAGCGCCATGTTCAAATACGCGAACGGCAGCTACGCCGTCGTCTCACAAACCCTCGCCGCCTTCGAGCATCATCAAACCGTCAAGGTCAGCGGCACCAAAGGTGCCCTCTGGGCAGGCTGGAGTGGCGCACTCGACCGCACCCTCGAACCCACCGCCTTCCTGAAAGTGTTCGATGGCGAAACCCTCGAAAACGTAGCACTCACCAAACAGAGTGGTGAGGTATTTGAACTGCGGGAGGAAATAGCCCAGTGCATCGAAATGGTACGCACGGGCAAACAGCCTATCGCCACCGGACAGGACGGCCTGTGGAGCGCCGGACTCTGTCTCGTCGCTGAAGAGTCCATCCGCCAAGGAAGACCACTGCCAGTCGCCGAGATGCTCAAGTTTTGAATCCCATCCAGCTCATGACCACACGCCGCTCCTTCCTTACCAGCACATCCGCCGCTGCCGTCACCGCCGCGACACACGCTTTCGCTGCACCTGGAGACAATGAAATCCGCATCGGCCTCATCGGCTGCGGAGGCCGTGGTACGGGAGCCTGCAACCAAGCACTGAATGCCGGCTCCACAGTGAAGCTCACCGCCCTGCTGGACCCACTCGAGGGCAAGGCACAAGCCGCGCTCGAAATTCTCAAACAACAGCATGAAAGCCAGATCGACGTTCCACCGGACCACGTCTTCACCGGCTTTCAGGATTACACAAAGCTCTTCGAGTTGTGTGATGTAGTACTCATTGGAACCCCGCCTGGACCGCGCCCAAAACTCTTCGAAGAAGCTGTCAAGGCCGGCAAACACGTCTTCATGGAAAAGCCCGTGGCTACCGATTCCTTCGGCGTTCGCCGCGTACTGGCTGCCGCAGAGGAAGCGAAGAAAAAGAACCTCAACGTCTGCGTGGGTCTTCAGCGCCGTTACCAGCCAAGCTACCAGGACATCATCCAGCGCATCAACGACGGCGAGATTGGCAAGCTGCTCTACGGCCGCGTCTATTGGAACGGCACCTCCAGACCCGGCGCCGCTCGGGATCCCGGAGAAAGCGAGATGCACTACCAGATCCGGAACTGGTACTTCTTCACTTGGATGTCTGGAGACCACATCCTGGAACAGCACTGCCACAACCTCGACGTCGCACACTGGGCACTCAATGGCATGAACCCAGTCAGAGCCGTAGGCCAGGGCGGCAGACAGGTGCGCAACCAGCGAGAAAACGGCACCATCTTTGACCACCACACCGTGGAGTTCGAATACGCGAACGGCTTCCGCCTGCTGAGCCAGTGCTGCCAGATCGGAGGCAAGTGCGCACGCAACGTGTCCGAGCACTTCCATGGCACCAGAGGCGTAGCCAACCTCGGCGATGGCGGAAGGTTTCTCATCAATGGCAAACCTCCAGGTGGAAAACGCCAACGCATCAAGGAAGACGGTCACCAGCTCGAACACGACGCCTTCTTCGAAAACATCCGCACCGGCAAAGTCCGCAACGACGCTGAATACGCCGCCTACAGCACCATGCTCGGCATCATGGGACGCATGGCCACCTACACAGGGCAAGTCATCACCTGGGACCAGGCCCTCAACAGCCAGGAACGACTCGTCCCCGAAGTCATCGACTGGGACACCGAGCCTCCCGTGAAGCCAGATGCCGACGGATGGTATCCCGTGGCCGTTCCCGGCACCACGACTCCCGCTTAGCCCCCACTCTTCACATGCCATGAAACAGCCCTGCTTCATCACGCTCTTCCTCCTCATCGCCTGCTTCGTGCCCGCCCAGCAAAAAAAGAAGAGCACCAAGGCAAACACTCCCCCACCTACCAAACCCCCACTGGTCCTAGCAGACTTCTCCGCACCACCAGCAGGCACCAACAGGCTGGACCTCTATCTCCTTCTAGGCCAGTCAAACATGAAAGGCCGCGGCACCATGCCAGAGGATCCCCTGAATGACCCGCGCTTCGTGATGATGCACCTGAAAGATGACCAGTGGTATCACGCCCGCCATCCCCTGCATCTCACCGGCGACGCAAAGACCTTCGCCGGAGCGGACAATGCAGGGGTCGGAGCTGGCCTCAGCTTTGCACAGGCCATCGCCGCCGCGGATCCCACCGCTCGCATCGGACTCATCCCGTGCGCCGTCGGCGGCACCTCCATCCGCCGCTGGCAAAAAGGAGCCGACCTCTACGAAAACGCCATCCGCCGCGCCAAGCTCGCACTTGAACAAACCCGCGGTGCAGGAGGAAACATCAGGGGAGTGCTCTGGCTTCAGGGCGAGGCTGATTCCAGGCCCGGCACCATCGAGACTTACCCCGCAGACCTCACCGCGCTGGTGGACGCACTGCGTGCCGACCTGAACCTCCCCGCACTGCCCTTCATCGCCGCCACCATCATTGAACCCACCGCTGCACCCGCCGCAGACCTGCGAAATCAAATGAACCGCATTCTCCTCGCCCTGCCACAGCAGCGCCCCGCCACGGCCTGCGTGGATGCCCGAGACATCATGACCACCATAGGCGACAACGTACACTACGACACCCCCGCACAGGATGAGATCGGCCGCCGCTTCGCCACCAAGTTCCTCGAACTAACGACGGGCCGCTGAGCACTCAAGCATTCGTCCCCCATCCCCTTCGCGTTCCGTCTATGCCTTCTCCAAAGTGGTACTCCGAGGTCACCCGCTACCAGTGGCTCGTTCTCATCGTCGCCTCGCTCGGTTGGGTATTTGATGCGTTTGAGGGCCAGATCTTCAACATCACGCGCAACGCGATGTTGTCAGACATCCTTCAGGTGCCCAGCACGGATCCCCAAGTGAAACTGTGGGGAGAGTACTTCTTGGGCATCTTCCTCGCCGGCGGCACCCTCGGCGGCTTGTTGTTCGGCTCACTGGGAGACAAATACGGACGCCAGCCCATCATGGTCGTGACGATCCTGTTTTACTCCATCTTCTCCGGCCTCACCTACTTCGCCACCGAGCTGTGGCATGTCGGCATCCTGCGCTTCCTCGTGGCCATGGGAGTGGGTGGAGAGTGGGCCGTAGCGGCCGCACTCGTTGCCGAAATCTTCCCGGCAAAAGCCCGCACCCACGCCGGAGGCATCTTCCACTCCACCGGAGTGCTCGGCACCTGGCTGGCTGCTGGCGTGGGGTTGTGGGTCGGTGCCGAATGGCGCGGCGCTTACCTCATCGGCATCCTGCCTGCACTCCTCACACTCTGGGTGCGTGCCTCCATCAAGGAACCTCAGCGCTGGCATGAGGCCAAGTCCAAAGGCGAGCGCATGGGCAGCTTCCGTGAACTCTTTGGCAACGCACTCTGGAGAAAACGTGCCCTGCTTGGCATGGCGCTCGCCGCTGTCGGACTCGGAACCTTCTGGGGTGTCTGCGTAGCCACGCAGGATCTCACCCGTGAGCTGCTCCTCCGGCTCGGCGTACCCGCTGCCGATGCCGCAAGCAAGGCCACCTTTGCCTTCGGCATCGTGCAAATCATCGGAGCCGGCCTCGGGCAGGTCAGCTTCGGGCCATTGTGTGCGCGCTTCGGGCGCAAGCACACCTTCGCCGGCTTTCATCTGCTCAGCTTCCTCATCGTTCCCGCCGTCTGTTACTTGCCCTCGAGCTACAGTGCCATGCTCATGATCCTGCCCGTTTTTGGTTTCCTCACCTATGCAAGCCATGCCGGTTACGCCATCTACTTCCCAGAACTCTTCCCCAATCACTTACGCGCCACCGGCTCCAGTTTCTGCTTCAATGCCGGCCGCCTTGCCGCAGTTCCCGTACTTCTACTCTCCGGCAAGCTCAAAGCCGCAATGGATTTACGCGAGGCTGTCACCTGGCTCGCAGGTTTCTTCCTCCTCGGCCTAATCATACTCATGTTCCTGCCAGAGACGAAGGACAAAGAACTTCCGGTCTGACTCCACCACCCGCAGAAAGAAAGCCATTCGCTTCGGCGCTCAAACATCGAGACAATGAAGCATCTTTTATTCTTCATGGCGTTTTGCCTCAGCCACCGTCTCACGGTGGCTTCGCTTCCCAGCGAAGTCCCACGACTCCCTCCAAGCCCCCACCGTAGAAGCAAACGTGAGTTTGCCCGC
>CAZIGH010000033.1:0-59681 GCA_964538625.1 uncultured Verrucomicrobiaceae bacterium | reverse complement strand
CCGACGCTTCTCCATTTCTTTGTGGTCTCGTTTAGCAGCCATCCCCTATCTTATCCCTCACCTAAACACTTGTCACCTTATTTTGCGAGTCTCAATAGTCAGCCCCCTTCCTCTGCGAGGTGGTGTGGTTTCGTGGACAAGCAGCATACCGTTGGCCTGATTGGCTTTCTCCGAGCGCACCAGTTCATCCGAGAGGTTGTGCTCGTAACCAAAGAGGTTCTCGGTGGTGATGTCCGAGTGCCACGAGTCGATGATTTGTCAAACTTTGACCACCGACCCCCATTTCCCCTTATCCCCGCAGGGTTATGGCGTTGAGGCCAGTAGTGCCTCAAGCTCTGTTTCGTATCAAGTAAAGCCATCCAGGAACGAACAGGCCAAAGCACACGCTTAACCAAAAAAGAAGCTCGCAACAAATTCTTGCAACTGCATGCAAGCGCCAAACTGGGCTGCCTGGGTCGAAATCTCCAATCGAATGGACTGTTGCCACAACTTCAGATTCCAACCTGAGCGCCACCAGCACCCCAACTGCACAGACGACCAACGAAAGCGCTATCATTGTCCAAACGAATCCAAAAAAGCCAAAGAGTGAATGTTTCATACCTCAACTGTCGCGAAGAAGTTCATCCTACTTGGCTGGGACTTCGTGTAGCCCTAAAACGTCGTATAGGAACAACACGACATCGTATCCAGTTTCACATGCTTCACCCGCTTCCGTTTTTGGTCCCAGCGTGACTGGTCCAGTGGTCGAAGTGCCGGTCGGCGCAGATGACGCAGCTGCTTGAACTTTTTTAAGCGCATCATTTACGGTCTTGCCCCGACTAGACCCAACAAGAGTCCCGACGTCGCCATGTTTGAGCGCAGCCCTTCGCTCCTCCCCCGCTTTATCACACGCCTTTGCGGCTTGATAGGCCTTGTAGATGAAAGTGGCCGCCCCAACTACCGCCGTACCTATGGCAATTAGAAGTCCCCACTCACCATGCTTGTCAATTCGGTGAACCGGATCGTTGACGTTAAACCCATACAAGTTAATCCCGCCCTCCTCGCCCAACGGATCCTCACTCATCCACCGGCCAAGCTCGGGATCATACGCGCGATAGAGCGCTAGCTCCAAGCCCGAGTCGTAGTGGTGGTAGTAGCGGCCGATGGTGAGTAGGCTAGCGTTGATGGTGGTGCCGAAGACTTTCGTTGGGCCTTGATAGGGGCTGTAATCGTAGCGGGCGACGAGGGTGCCGACGGTTCCTGCGTTGGTATTGCCCACGATGACTTCTCTGGTGTGGCCGAGGTGGTCACTGGTGACGAGGTAGTTCTTTTTCACCACGGTGCCGGTGGTGTTGCGGTCCTCAAATCCGCCGAACAGATGCGCACGTCTCGGCGTGCCAGCGGTGGCACTGGTTCCGACTCGTTCCTGCACCAACTCCGTGTCCCGCCAGATGAACTGAGTGCCCCAGTTGGGTGTCGCAATCGGGGGACCGTTCACGTTCGAATAGGTTTCTCTTACCCTCCGATCACGATAGTCGTAGTCCCATGTCCAAGTCTCGGACCACGGACCTCCGCGTCCACCACCGCCGCCACTGTAGGCTCCGGTGGCGTAGTTGACCGTCACAGTCTTCAATCGGTTCTTGGCATCCCAGGTGAAGGTGCGCTGGCCATCGCTCAAGGTGTTGCCGTTCGCGTCATACGTGAAGCTGCGTTGCACACCCGGAACATTGAACTCCCAGTCCTGGCTGGTGGTGTTGGGTGGGTTGTCTTTGTCCACGGCTGTGACGTTCACTGTGTTGGTGCCCTGCGTCACCGGCACAGCCTTGCGATACCGGTAGCCTCCCGTGGCAGGATCAGCGCGCAACTCTGCTGGCTGACTGTTCACGGTCACGTCTGCCATCTCGTTCACCCCACCCTCAATGACAGTCGTGCCAGCGCCACCGGTCTGCTGGAGGCGGTTCATCACGTCGATGGAACGAGTTTGCATGAGATTATCGCTGCTGCGTGTGTAGCTTAGCCAGTTTCCGCCTTTGTCCAAGCCCCAAGTCTCGCGGTCAAGCAGGGCGCTGTTGGCCAGATTGACTTTCTCCGAGCGCACCAGTTCATCTGAGAGGTTGTGCTCATAACCAAAGAGGTTCTCGGTGGTGATGTCCGAATGCCTCAAGTCGATGACTTGTCAAACTTTGACCACCGACCCCCATTTCCCGTCATCTTTCATTCCCTGTCATACGCTGCTACCAACCTTCTGAACCCGGAAGCATCTTCTCGTTACCATAGAGAAGACTACCCAAAAGGGTTTCACTTCGTGGCGCTAGAGTTTCTACCCCCCTTAGATCGTGGAAGCAGCGTGAAGCAATGGGATCATCCGCGAAGTTGATCCCGTCAGGGTTGATGGTGCTTCGTTCAGATAGCGCCCGCAACACTTCGTCCCCCCTGAGATATGTTTTTGCCAACGCATCCACCACTTCGGTTCGGTTGCGATACCGGGATGCGTAAACATAGCCAAGAAGTCTGTTCGCATCGACCACGGACGCCGATTTCCTGCTCAACTCCAAGACATCTGCGGAAGTTCGCTCTTTGAGTTGATTCAGTTCTGCTCTTGTCCAAGTTAGCATGGTGGCTGAGCCTGCGGCTAATAACCAACCTACCAAGCAAAGAAGATTCGACTTTTTCATATGGGTAGTCGGGTATCAGGCATTTACTGAGCGTTCCAAACCGGGGGATAGGGAGGGCCTACACGCATGGTAAAGCTTTCAGGGCAAGTGGGCTTCGAGCCACGTGTAGTTGCCACTGTGTCACCGTTGTCACATGTGCATCGATACCAACATTTGTCTTCGTCGCACGTGACTATGTTCTCGGTGCAAATAGGTTTTGTTGGGGGGACGTACGAAGATCTCCATTGATTCGCGTCCAAGACACATTTGCAGGTAGTCCAAGCCAAGCCAAGTTGATCGCTTCGGCCTACCGGCCCATTCCCCACAAACCCATAAAGATTCGGACCCTCAGCAATCTCCGCATCCTCCAACGGATCCTCACTCATCCACCGGCCAAGCTCGGGATCATAGGCGCGGTAGAGCGCCAGTTCCAGGCCGGTGGCGGCGTGGTTGTAGTAGCGGCCAATGGTGAGCAGGCTGGCGTTGATGGTGGTGCCGAAGACTTTGGTTGGGCCTTGGTAGGGGCTGTAGTCGTAGCGGTATGAGTTCAGATTTTTGGATAAATAAAGAGTTCGTATGTCGCAAAGGCGATGATGCCAATTAAGCTCGTAGCCATAACAAGCCATCCAATCCAATAAGGGAACTTCGGCCCTAGATACGCGCCCTTTGGCATCCAGCTAAGACGTGCGAACACAAACTTCTCGGTGATCTCCAGTTGTCTTGGTAACGAATCGGAACGGCCCTTAGCACTCTGCCAAGCGTGCCCCAGTACAACAACGAGAGCTCCGAGTGCTAGGTTAACTGAGAGAGTTGCAATGATGATGATCCGCAGCATAAGATTCAGAACGACGTTTCAAACGTTTTGCTCGCTCCAGTTTTTGGGTCGCAGCAGTTGCAGTAGATAACGACGATATGAAGGTAGCCCACTGTGTTTGGAAAATAACCATTCTGCGTAGTGCACCCTTTAAAGACCCAACCTCTGGCTTTGCAATCCATTTTGCAGAACTTCTCCTTTAACGAAGCGCAGCGATAGATTGGCCCCCAGCCACCATCTCTAGGTGGTTTAATGCCTCCCGCTGGTGGCGGCGGCTCCGGCGGCGGCCCATTCCAACCTCCCGGGTTGTGCGGTGGACCGGTAATGTGGCCCAGTAGATCAACTTGATTGACCGGCCCATTCTCCACAAACCCATAAAGGTTAATCCCGCCTTCTTCCTCCAACGGATCCTCACTCATCCACCGCCCAAGCTCAGGATCATACGCGCGATAGAGCGCTAGCTCCAAGCCCGAGTCGTAGTGGTGGTAGTAGCGGCCGATGGTGAGCAGGCTGGCGTTGACCGTGGTGCCGAAGACTTTCGTGGGGCCTTGATAGGGGCTGTAATCGTAGCGGGCGACGAGCGTGCCGACGGTTCCTGCGTTGGTGTTGCCGATGATGACTTCTCTGGTGTGGCCGAGGTGATCCCGCGTCACGAGGTAATTCTTTTTCACCACGGTGCCGGTGGTGTTGCGATCCTCAAATCCTCCGAACAGATGGGCACGTCTCGGCGTTCCAGCGGTGGCACTGGTTCCAACTCGTTCCTGCACCAACTCCGTGTCCCGCCAGATGAACTGGTTTACAGGGATCGCTGTTTTGCTGCTGCCTGCGGCATAAACAAACTCTCTCACCCGACGATCCCGATAGTCATAGTCCCACTCGTACGTGGTTCCCGCTTTCGTCACGGTCTTCAACCGGTTCTTCGTATCCCAGGTGAAGGTGCGCACGCCGTCGCTCAGCGTGTTCCCGTTCGCGTCATAAGTGAAGCTGCGCTGCACGCTCGGCACTTCAAACTCCCAGTCTTGGCTGGTGGTGTTGGGTGGGTTGTCTTTGTCCACGGCGGTGACGTTCACCGTGTTCGTGCCTTGCGTCACCGGCACAGCCTTGCGATACCGGTAGCCTCCCGTGGCAGGATCGCTGCGCAACTCCGCTGGCTGGGTGTTCACGGTCACATCTGCTAACTCATTAACCCCACCCTCAATGACAGTCGTGCCAGCGCCACCGGTCTGCTGGAGGCGGTTCATCACGTCGATGGAGCGAGTTTGCATCACATTATCGCTGGACCGGGTGTAAGATAACCAGTTTCCGCCTTTGTCCAAGCCCCAAGTTTCGCGAGTAGAACCCAGTCAATGTTTGGCTTTCAACCAAAGGTGAATCGCAAAACCGGAAGCAACTAAACCCAAAACAAAGATCACCGCTTGGACGAGCTCCTCAATCGGTAGTAGTCTCGACAGCGACCACAGAATTAAAGCGGGGATGCCGTTGGCTAACCATTCGATAGCAAATAGTCGAGTCCGCATGATTTAGGGGTGGCGGGATTGATCGCAATCTTTTACACAAAAGCAAGTCAGTACACCAGCCACTGTTCTAGCAGCAGCTTGTGTAGCCAACCCAACCAACGTGTTTGAAGGAATTTTGCCGCAAGTGGACTGGAGGGCGGAGCCGGCGGCTACACAGGCGACTATATATGCATTCTTCGAACAATCAGTGGGGGCCTTAGGTGGACGACTCAGCAGTAGCTGGCCACGGGGACGTGCGTTGCCAAGCGAAGGCCGCCGAGGTGTTTGCGGACTGCACTTCTCCAAGCCATTCAAGTCTGTAAACACCACCGGCCCATTCCCCACAAACCCATACAGGTTGATCCCACCCGCTTCCTCAATCGGATCCTCGCTCATCCACCGGCCCGTCTCCGGCGAGTAAAAGCAATAGCCTAAATACACCATGCCCGTCTCTGAGTGCGTGTAGATGCTGCTGAAGCCAAACGGGCAGAAGTTCGTTGGCAGGGTGCTGGTGATGCGGCGACCGAAGGGATCATAGTCGTTGCGGCCCACGACTGAGCCGATAGTTCCTGTGGTCATGGAGAGGAAGGCGGTGAAGTTGCCATTGGCGTCGGCGCAAGCGCTGTAGGTTGTCGGCGTTCCGTTTTCCGATACAAGAGCAAGGCGCAGACGCCTCCGATTTCTGTCTCGCTGAGGTCGAGACCCGAGGCGTAGCAGCGCACGAGCTGCCGCAAAGATGGAGAGTTGAGAGTAGAAGATGGGTTTCTCACTTCGAGACATTTGACTCAGCCTCACGGTGGATTTGCCCTTCGGGATGTGCGCTTCGCTTCATTGTGACTCGTTGTCCGCCAGGCAGCTCGGCCCTGTCATCGGAACGGAATCGGAGGTCAGTGGCAAGGGACCAGTTCGCCGATGAGACGCCAGCGCTCCTCAGTTCCACGACTTTCCTCGCGCGGCGACTGCGTGCCTGTTGCTACCTATTGCCGTTATATTTGCGGTGGAGATGGGCATTTTTCTCCCGTCACCGGAGCTGCACCAAATCCACACACCCTTAGAAAAAAACAGCCCCACGCCGAGAAGCGTGAGGCTGCTTGAAACCGGAACTGGGGCCGGTTACAGAGATGCCTTCAGAGCGGAGGAAGGAACGAAGCGCACGGTCTTGGACGCCTTGATCTTCATTGCTTCGCCGGTCTTTGGATTGCGTCCGGTACGAGCGGCGCGGGAGACCTTCTTAAAGGTGCCGAAGCCGATGAGCTGGACGCTGCCGCCCTTCACGCCTTTGGCGATGGCGGTGAGCACGGCTTCCACGGCGTCGCCAGCGGCGCGCTTGGAGGTGTCTCCACCCAGGTTTTTCTGAACTGCTTCGACGAGTTCTGCCTTATTCATGAGTTATGATGTTGGTTTGTTGGTTGTGCGGTGTTTGTATTCGGGCAAATAAAGCGGTTATCTGCCCGGATGCCGCGATTTAGCGAAGAAAGCGGGCAATCGTCAATACCAAAAAAACGCGTTTTCAGGACTTTCCAGCCATGTCATCTCCTCCAGCCCCAGAAAAAAGCCTAATCCCGGCTTGCTTTTTGAACGAAAAGCCGTTTGTGCCGACGTCGGCGTTCATTGCTCCGGGGGCGGTCGTTTTGGGTGGTGCCAGGCTGGGGGAGGAATGCAGTGTTTGGTACCAAGCTGTCGTAAGGGCGGACATCCAGCGCATTGTCATTGGTGCCCAATCGAATGTTCAAGATGGTGCAGTTTTGCACGTGGCGGATGAGTTTCCCTGTGTGATTGGGGAACGTGTCAGCATAGGACATAGGGCGATTGTTCATGCGTGTCGGGTGGAGGATGAGGTGCTGGTGGGCATGGGTGCCATTGTGATGGACGGTGCCGTCGTGGGTGCCCGGAGCACGATCGGCGCGGGGGCGCTGGTGACGAAGGGCATGGTCATTCCAGCAGGCTCGCTGGTGGTGGGTTCACCGGCCCGGGTTGTGCGCCCGCTCAGCCCAGACGAACAGGCTGCAAATGCTCGGTTGGCTCTGAAATACGTGGAGCTTTCCCGGCGCTACCTGGGCATGGGTGATTCTGACCCGAGTGATTTTTCCGACCCACGGTTGCCTTACCGTTGCTGCTTGGAATAGTGGCGGCTCAAGCAGGCATGAACAATCAAGTCCAGCACGTGCAAGTCAGGGCGGTACTTCCGCTCGAGGGTAGCTTTGCGCTCTTTCTCGGCAATGAGGAGAAGACGTTTGTTATCTACGTGGATGAGCAGGTAGGTGGGGCCATCTCCATGTTCATGCGGGGCATGACGAAGGAGCGGCCTCTCACTCATGACCTGATGGCGAGTGTGCTTATGGCTTTCGGCGCACGGGTGGAGAGGGTGGTCATCAATGACGTCAACGGCAGTGTCTTCTATGCCCGGCTCATCCTCGCTGCGGAGAATGAGCTTCATAGCAGGAAGTTGATCGAGCTGGATGCGCGACCGAGTGACAGTGTGGCCATGGCTGTGCAGCAGAATGCCCCCATCTACGTGGCGGACAGTGTGTGGGAGACGGTGGAAGATGTGAGCGAGGCGCTGAAGCAGATCGAGGAGAAGGACCTTGCCCAGTCTGCTCTGTCCGCAGCGGAGGATATGCCGCATCAGGCTGGTGAGAAAGTGGACATTTTTGGTTTGGATGATGACGATGAGGAGGACGAGGAAGACCTCTTTGACGAAGACGGTGAGGATGACGACTTTGATGATGAGTTTGACGATGACGAAGAAGACTTTGATGATGACTTCGACGGTGATGAGGATGTGGAGTTCGATGATGAGGACGATGAGGGAGAGGATCCCTTTGATCAGAGTGATGATTCGGAGAAGCGCCGGTAGCTTTGGCTGTGGCGCGTTGCTCAGCGTGCGGTGAGCAGGTGGTGCATGGGCTTGCCATGCCGCTGCTTGGGCGTAAGCGGTGGCACTTCCAGATGAAACAAATGCCTCAGTGCTTTGCTGTGATGTTTCAGCACTTTTGAGCACTCTGCCTGAAGCTCGTGCCAGCGATTCCACGGATGGGAGGGCGCGTGAACGATGTGCCGGATGAGACTGACCCACTCCAGGTAAGCCCGAGAGACATCCCCTTCAGCGAATCCACGCTGATAGTCCAAGGATGCGTGCTTCTCACGGTTGAGCAGTGACAAGATGACTTCTGCGGCACCTTCTCCGTAGTCCACGGGCAGCCCGTTGCTCAGATAGCCATGATGGTTCACAAAGCCATACGCCCGGCGGCAGGCGGCCCCAAGTCGCTCGCTGTCGCAGTAGCCGGGAATGTCGAACCGGAAGCCGGCACGCAGATTCGCCATGTGGGGGACCAAGTCTTCCACTGCATAAGACTCGTCCTCGAGCGCGGCGGCGATGGCCAGTCCCTCACCATGCTGAAAGTAACTGACGATCTCGCCGCGCTGAGTGGGCGCTCCATGGGAGTCGATGAGTTCCAGTGCTCGCCACGTATGCAGGGGAGAACCTGGTTTCGGCTCCATGTGCCGCGGCGGACCTGCTTCAGGCGGTATCTCGATGCTTGTGACCGAGCGGCGGGGCACTTGCCGCTCGAGAAGGCGGAAGAGCAGGCGACCATGACGGTCCTCGTAAGAGGGGATACGAATGTGCCGGAGATCGAACCTGCCCATCACTAGGCCATCACGTTCCATGTAACCAGCAAATGCAGGGAAATCTTCGACAGCCTCGGGCAGAGCAAGGTTTCTGGCGATTTTGATTATGTGTTTCTGCTCCAGTTCCTCGAACGATAAGTCCTCTACCGTGCGGCCAAGCCGGAGCAGCTTGCGCAGCGCACGGGTGGGCTGGAAGACTCTCTCGGCCACCCGCCGACCCAACGCGAGTTCGAGGCCGTAGCAGGAACTTCCATCCGCAAAGGGTTCTTGCTTGAACAAGCGCGCCATCCCCTGCCCCAGTGCAGCTACGTCCTGACTGCGGTTGAGGAACGGAGCCTGCCGCTCCTCGCTGGCCAGCCACACTTCCTTTAACTCGGCTATCCGTCGTTTGTGATTGCGGCACACCTCCCACTCACCTCGAGAGTTGAGGACCTGAGTTTCCATGGGCTCCAGGCCAAAGGCTGCCCGCCCCTCTGAGGTGCTCACCTTCTGGAAGGGAGACGCAGGAGCCTCTTCTGTCTCCAGTCCGAGTGGCGGTGGGATCTTGGCGAAGAGCCGTGCAGCAAAGGATTCCGCCGCACGAAAGGGGCTGCCCTCACTCTCTGCCGCATGTTTCATGACCCTCAGGAACATGGACCAGGCGAGGAGACTGGAGCGGTGCAGTCTCGCCGGTCTGCCATCGTGCAACGAGGGGCTGTTGCGAGTGGTGATGACATAGCCAACGGCATCCAGTCCTCGGCGTCCCGCCCGGCCAAACATTTGCAGCAGCTCATCGGGCTCCAGCACGTGCTCTGCAACGCCATCGTGAAAACGGGTTGCCGCTACGTGCACACTGCGCACGGAGAAGTTGATGCCAGCCGCGAGACCCATGGTGGCCACGATGACACGCAGCTGTCCAGCTTTGGCCAGAGGTTCGATGACACCTGCCCTGGCGGCATAAGAGAGACCGCTGTGGTGATAGGCGACGCGGCGCTCGATCATGCTTGCCAGCTCTTTGCCACAGACCGCCCGCTGCTCCGTCGTCAGTGACAGCGGCTGACCCTGGGGCAGTTCATTGGCCAGCGTGCGTGCAATGTTCTCTGCCTCTTTCCGGCGAGGTGAGAAAATGAGCAGTGGAGCCAGGTCGGCCACAAGCACCGAGGTGACCATGCGCGGCCACCAGCTGTTGAACTCCTTTGTATGGCGCTGCGGCAGGGCTTCGACAGGCATCTCTTCCAGCGGTACGGGACGTTCTTGGGTCACTACTACCTCGACTTGACGTCCCAGACTTCGCATCCAGGAAGCCACGTCGTCGGGATTGGCTACCGATCCGCTGAGCAGCAGCAGCCCTGTCTCTGCGCCTGCAAGTGCGATCGCACCTTCGTAGTGCGGCCCCCGGTCTGCATCCGAGATCATCTGATACTCGTCGATGACCAAGAGTTCCGGCCCTTCGCCACGGATCAGGCGCTCAAGCTGGGTCTCCAGGGTGGCTACCAGCACTGGGGCATGGATGTTCTCCGCCACGTCTCCTGTGGCTATACCAACATCCCAGCCGCGCTCTTTCCACTCGGCGAACTTGTCATTGGCCAGAGCACGCGTGGGCACAGTGTAAACGGCCTGTCCGCGCAGGTGCTTGGCTTCATGAAGGAGTTCAAAGACAAATGTCTTCCCGGCACCGGTCGGCGCACTGACGATGACGTCCTTCCCCGCACGCAGGTAATCCACCGCCGCGTGCTGCCAAAGGTCGGGCAGACGCAGGCTGTTGAGTGCAGTGCTTGGGGGGAAGTTCACTTTGTAAAGACCAACATCTTGGCGCGAGGAGCGAGCTGAGAGCGAAGACTATCAGAAGGATTTACGATGTAGCCGCACACATGGGCACTAGTCAGCAGAGAGCTGCTCGAGCTTGAGATTGTCCACAAAAAACGCTGTTTTGGCATTCGCAAGTCCACTGAACAACAAGTAGGTACAGGTGGTCCAGGAAGATTTGCAGGGAATGGTCTGCCGCACGCTTTGGCTGCCGTCCTGGCGGGTGACGGTGACTTCATACTTTCCCACCCCAGTGGTGGCGGTGATTTCCACACGACACCACTCCCGGGGAGGGAGGTCGGTGAGCTTTTGACTGTTTGTGTTGTTCGCTACCAATACCCCCTTCTGCCAGCGGATGTAGGGCCCGGCGGCGAACTCGGAACCGGTGCCGCCACGCATCTCAAAAAAGCCGTCCGCTCCCGGCTGAGCCATGAGATCGAAAGAGGCATAAAAGGTGCCGGCTTCCCACTTGGGATGAATGTGAAGCACAGGGTCAAAGACATTCTTGAGGTCCGGCGCGTCTTGCACCTTGAGGCTTCTTTTCGACCCTTCGTGAAAAGGGGAGCCTACCTCATCCGTGACGCCTATGCTTTCGGCCTTGTTCTGCCTGTCATACCTAGCTCCGCGAATGCTCAGCGTGCCAATGCCCGAGCGCTCGAAGTCCTGATCTACCTTGTACGGGGGAGCGGGCCATGGTCTAGCTTCAGTATCCCAGTTTGGGTAATGGTGCCCCTTCGCTGCCAGCGCACGCCACTGGGCATCTTCCTTTCTTACACCTGCAAGGCTGAAGTCCCACGGCTTGAAGCCAATGCTTGCGGAGGGTGACCCAGGTCGAAGACGAAAATCTCGCGCAGCGAGGTCTTCAAACATCGGGTTGGCAAACTTGCTACCCGCATCCCTGCCCATCGTGCGCCATTCCTCCCACGTGAAGACATTTCTTGCGAGAGTTTCTGGCACCTTACCATCCGTGCGCCAGTAGAGATTGCTGCGAAAGAGCAGGCTGTCTTTGGGGTCGCCGCGTTCTGGCTTGTCGAAGAACTTCCAGTTCCACTCTCCACCGTCCAGCAAGGGCGCAGAGGGATCCCACACCACGATGTTGTTCATGTAACGGAAGCGCAGGCGGGCCTCGTTTCTGCTGGCCTGGATCTGCGCACTTTTGCCGAAAGCGAAGATGTTGTTTCTCACTGTGTTGAAGTAACCGTAGTGTTGGTGGAAGCCTGCGTTCCAGGTGTCATGGACGAGGTTGTTCTCCATGAGGGTGTCTGTGGCACCCTCGTCATTGTACAGACCCCAGCCGCCGTAGCGGTGGCTGACGATGTGGTGGACGTGATTCCCGCGCACAATGGTGCCCGGGGAAGTGCCCAGCCCATAGAAACCGCCCATGTCGCTCAAGTAGCCCCAGCCGAGGTGATGAATGTGGTTGTTCTCCACCAGTGTCTGACGAGAGGCGGTGTCACCGTAGCCCCAGTTCCACCCTGCGCTGACACCGGAGTAGTAAAAGTCACCTATGTCACAGTGCGTGACGGCACAGTGCTGGGTGTGGGTGAAGACCACGCCGCACGCGCTGGGATGCAGCCGCCCGCCATTCTGGATGATGCAGTCATCCACCACGATGTGGTGGTTCACCCGGGGCTCTTCCGGGCGTTTGGTTTCCCCCACGTACACGCCGCCACCGCCGAGGTCATGCAGATGGCAGTGCCGCACACTGGAGTCCGCGCAGCCGTTCTTGAACCAGATGCCATGGCGACCAGTGTGAGCGATGCGGCAGTCTTTGAAGTGAATACCGCTGCTGTCCTCGATTTCGATGCTTCCATCTGTGGTGGTAGCTGCCTGCCCGTCATGTAGGCCGTCCGCCGGATAGCGATACTGACTGTGCTGGAACGTGATGCCTTCAAAGCGGATGTTCCGCGCACCTTTGATGATGAGGAACTTGTCCGCGGCGGGAGCGATGACTTGCACCGTGGACAGCTCTTCCCCGGGCAGCGGGAAATAGAGCACTTCACTCTTTTCACGATCCAGAAACCATTCACCCGGGGCGTCGAGTGCAGCGCGGAAGTTCTCCATCCACCAACGCTGATCTGGCTCGAACTCGACGAAAGGATACCGGGCGCGACCCTTGATTCGGATGGCCGACACCTCGTCATTCATCTCCATGATGCGGCACTGGCCGACCGCCCATGCGTGGGTGACAGTGAGCAATACCTGCGAGCGCTGAGGTGGAGAGAGTGCCTTGAGCACTTCATACTGCTCCCGGGCTATGCTGAATGCGTGGAAGTTCATGTTCTCGGTCAGGCCGGGGAAGACATCCGGCCCCACAGCTTCCGTGATGTGGTGGTAGCCCTTGTTTGGTGAACGCGCCAGCGTGGCTCGTCTGCCATTCACCCAAAGCTGTTCAAAGACCCACGCCTTGTCTGGCAGCACAGCCTTCCAGAGCTGACCTTCCGCCTTCTCCCACCCCGTGACCGCTCTCCCAGCACTGAAGACCGCATTCCTGCCCGTCCAAGTGACGTCAGAATCTGCCGCACCGAGCACGATGGGGTCTGTGAGCGAGTGAATCCCCTCCTCCACAAGGATGCGCACAGGCTTCGGCGCAGCTCGGGCTGCTTCAAGCGCTTGGGAGAGTCCGCCTGGCTTGAGCACGATGTCGGTAGCCAGACTGGAGGTAGCGATGGTGAGAAGAAAATATCGGAGCATGAGCGTGCATACGATGGCGAGTTCATCTTTCACCGCAACGCAGTCGCAGCTTGCGTGCAAAGTGGGAATCTTCTAGCCTGAGAGCATGTTCCGTCTCGTCACGCTCACCTCATCACTCCTGCTCGCCGCCGCTGCTGCGGCACAGCAGCCCAAGCTGGTCCTCATCGCAGGTAAACCCTCACATCCTCCCAGGATGCATGAGTTCCGAGCCGGCACGATGCTGCTTGAGAAGTGCCTCAAGGAGAACGCGCCGAACCTTATAGTGGACCGGCATGAAATGGGATGGGTCACAGACGAAGCCACCTTCAAGGACGCGACCGCCGTGGTCATCTACTCAGACGGACGTGCAGGCCACCCCGCTGTGCAGGGCACGAACCTGGAGACGCTTCGTGCCCTCATCGCCAAGGGCATAGGATTTGGCTGCATGCACTACGGTGTGGAGGTGGACCCGGAGCAGGCGGGCAAGGAGTTCCAGAAGTGGATTGGCGGGCACTATGAGAACATGTTCTCGTGTAACCCCATCTGGGAGCCCTCTTTCGAAAGCTTCCCGAAGCACCCGATCACCAACGGCGTCAAGCCTTTCAAGATCAGTGATGAATGGTATTTCCAGATGCGCTTCCGCCCTGCATTTAAGGACGGCATTGAGCCAGCCACGGACGGCAAGGAGTCCTTCACCCCCATCCTGGTCGCCAAGCCCTCTGACGCGACGCGGGATGGACCCTACGTATATCCCAAGGGACCGTATCCCCATATTCAAGCAGAGAAAGGCCAGCCTGAAGCCATGATGTGGGCCGTGGAGCGTGAGGACGGTGGGCGTGGGTTTGGCTTCACCGGTGGTCACTTCCATGACAACTGGGGAAACAGCGAGTTTCGCAAGATCATCCTCAACACCTTGCTTTGGGTATCCAAAGCCGAAGTGCCCGAGAACGGCGTGCCAAGCACTGTCACGCAGGCTGATCTGGATGCCAATCTGGATCCCAAACCAGAGAAGAAACCCGGCGTGAACAAAGGGGCCAAGAAAGCGGCTGCGGCTGCCATAGCTCCCACACCGCTGCTGAAGCGTTACCTGGCTGCGGAGTAAGACCGAAGTGCAAGACCAGCGCCACTTCATCCTCTGCCCCTTCGGCACAGGAGGAGATGTTTTCCCCCTTCTCCATCTCGGCAGGGCGCTGCTCCGCCATGGCCACAGGGTGACGATGGTGGCCATGGATTACTTCGCCGATGCGGCGGCAAGGGCAGGTCTAGACGTCGTGACGTTTGGGGATCGGGAGGAGTTTGACGCATTCGGTGCAGACCCCGACATCTGGAAACCACTGAAAGGCACGCAGCTCGTTTTCAAAGCGGCGGCACAAGTTACAGCTCGAGTCCATGAGAGCATTCGCAGAGCCATTGGCGGTCAAAGCGAGCACTGCGTTCTCGTGTCACCGGCAACGAACTTCGGGGCACGCCTGGCCAGGGAGACAGAGCAGGTGCCTCTGGTGACGGTGCATCTGCAGCCTATCTCCATGCTCAGCGCGCATGACTGGCCATTACTGCATCTGCGGCTTGCGTGGACCCGGCGGCTTCCGCTCTGGTTGCGCAAAAGGCTGATGGCTATGCCTACGCCCATCGACTGGATGATGCGGAGAACGGTGGGGCCACTTTGCAAAGCACACTCTGTGCGCGTTCCGCGTCGGCTTGCAAGAGACTGGTGGCACTCTCCAGATGCGAACCTGGTCCTCTTCCCTGCCGCCTTTGCAGCTCCGCAGCCTGACTGGCCTGTGAACTCCTTTCAGGCTGGCTTTCCTCTGGAGGATCTCGCCACGGAACAGCGACATCTTCCACCGGAGATGGAGACATTCCTCCGCTCGGGAGAAGCTCCCATCCTCTTCACCGCCGGCACAGGCAATCGCCATGCGAAAGCATTCTTCGCCACGTCATTGGAAGCCTGTCACGCGCTTGGCCTCAGAGCCATCTTTGCCACACGCCACCTGCCCGACCTCCCGGATGCACTGCCGACAAGCTGTTTGGGGGTGGAATACGTTCCCTTCAGCCAAGTGCTGCCTCATTGTGCCGTGCTGGCTCACCATGGCGGCATCGGCACGCTCTCGCAAGCGATCGCGGCAGGCATTCCCCAGCTCATCATGCCGCTGGCCCACGACCAGCCAGACAACGCGCTGCGAGTGAGAGCGCACGGCTTGGGCGAGAGCCTGCCCCCTGGCAAGTGGCAGGTGATGCATCTCTGTCAGATGCTGGATGAGCTGCTAAACAATGACGAGCGCAAGCGACGTTGCAAGGAGGCCGCAGCGCAGGTTCAGCGGGTGAATCAGGAAGAAGTCGCTCACTGGCTGGCCTGCGTCAGGTGGACGGGGACGGGCGTCTGAGCCACTTGGCGACCCACCACCATGGGCACACGAGGAAGGTGAGCAGCAGCGCCATGTTGAAAACAAAGAAAAGGCTCATCAACTGCATCACTGACCAGTGGAAAAAATAAAGCAGCAGACCCACGATGGCTGCCAGCTTCCGATTCCGCAACGCGATGAATGCAAACAGCTCCAGTGGCAGACCGATGCCAAAGAGGAGCTGGCAGAGCAGCGGATGCTCAAGCATGAGGCTTGAGAGCCAGTCCATCTTCAGGAAGTTATCATCCAGCATCTGATAGTACTTCATCTCGTTGTTCTTCAGCATGTGAAGCGGAAGATATTTCGCCTCGGTAAACCACTGCATCTTGCTCTCGAGCAGCTTAGAAACAGCAGAGACCACATAGCCCGCCACCAGCACTTGCCTCCCCACCTCTGCCTCTACCTGTCCTCGTGTGAAACCACGCCATAAAGGACGCCTTCTCCAGCGGAGCACCTCACACCACAAGCTGGCCACCCAGATGCCAAGCGTCACTTGGTGCATCGCCTGGGCCGTGTGGCCTATGGCCCCCTGGGAGTTGGCCAGCGAAAAGATCAGGATGGAGAACAGTGTGGGAATAAACAGCGACCACGCTCCGGCCACACCCGCCACATAGGCCACCAAGCTCACTGCCATCAGCACCCGAAACGTCTTCTCTACTGGATCATTGGTGAGCCACGTCAGGTCAAACCACATGGCCAATCCATTGGGGTGCAACTGCGTGGTCCACGGGTAATCCCAGATGAAAGGACGCTCCACCATGGCACGCACCATAGCCACTGGGTCCCACAGCTCGCCCACCCAAGCGCACTGTGTGTCCCACAGCAGAAGAGCCAACATAAAACGCATGATGAAGAGTTCCCACCGCTCGTGGGCGATAGGCTCTGTCTTCCACAGGCTGGAAAGGAAGGCCTTCATGGAATCACTAACTCCCCGACTTGGCGCGCAGTCTTCACCAGCGTACTGCCATCGTAACGGATGTCCATACGATAGAGCCGCAGTGTGCCTAACTGCGCTATTCCCGGCTTCTGATCACTTGGCGCATTGGCCTTCAGCCACGCCAGTACTTCGCTGCCGGCAGCGGCCTGCACCTCCATTGGCAGGTTCGCCTTCCGCACCTTCCCGCCAGAAGCTTTTTTGGCGGCGTCCAGCTTGCGATCAAACGCCTTCTTCACATCAGAGGCCGGCACGCCAAAAACCTTACCCATCGCCACCGGTTTATCCGTCCCATCGGTGACATACACGTAATAGGTCTCCGCCTCGAAGCTGGAATACATGGGGTAGTTCGAGAACGGGTAGAACTCCCCAGGCTTGTCCGTTTTGCGGGTGAGAAATGGGATGACCAGCGCCATGAGCACCACCACCGCCCAATGCGGCAGTGTGTCCTTCCAGGTGGTTTGGTGGCGTAGGGTTTCAGACATGGATGGCGTTCTCCGGAAGCAGATGAGGCATCCCGTTGATGATCGGATAAACGCGCGTGCCACTGAGATTCGCAAGCGCTGGCATCTCCTTCGCAAGAGACGCGCTCAACTTCTCAACATCGGTAGCATGACGGAGAGGCTCGCCCGTCACGGGACATTGCAGCTTGTCCAGAAAGACATCAAGCCACGGCAGCGGTGGGACTTCATTTGCCATTAGTCATCAAGGCCCAAGCATCCATGCCACCTTCCACATTCCATACGTCTTCGAAGCCCTGCTCCCTGAGCCACGCTACGGCGCGGGCACTGCGCCCTCCCGCTTTGCAGTGGATGATGAGTCTGGCGTTTGTCGGCAGCTCTCCCACCCGTGCCGAAAGCTCCCCCAGCGGAATGAGCATGGCTCCCGGGATGCAGCATTGCTCCCATTCCTCGGGCTGTCGGACATCGATGAGACAATGCTCATGCCCCGCGTCGCGGAGCGCTTTGAGTTCAGATACGGTCATTGAGTTCATGGACATAGATGAGGCAGAAGGCAGGCCACAGAAGCCGTGGTAGTCAACCGGTTCTGTGATGGTGGGATTCTCTCCGCACACCGGGCACTCAGCGTCCCGACGGAGGGCGAAGGTCCGCGGCTTCATGGCCAGCGTATCGAAGTGCAGGAGGCGCCCCACGAGCGGGTCGCCCAGCCCCGTGATGAGTTTGATGGCTTCCAGCGCTTGCATGGAGCCTATGATGCCGGGCAGAGCACCAAGCACACCACCCTCTGCACACGTGGGCACGACTCCGGGAGACGGCGGCTGCGGTGCCATGCAGCGGTAGCATGGTCCTCCCAAGTGCGGAGCAAAGACACTGACCTGCCCGTCGAATCGAAGAATGCTGCCATACACGTTCGGAATGCGCGCCCACACCGCCACATCGTTGCTCAGGTAGCGGGTGGGAAAGTTGTCCGTGCCATCCACGATGACATCGCAACCCACTGCCAGTTCCCGTGCATTTTCCGCACGAAATGTATCCCCGACCATCTCCAGCCCCGTGTGGGGGTTGATGTCTGTCAACCTCTCCGCAGCGGACGAAAGCTTGCTTTTGCCCACTGCCGACTGGCCGTAGAGAATCTGGCGCTGGAGATTCGAAAGCTCCACCACGTCCGAGTCCACCAGACGCAGTGTGCCCACCCCCGCCGCAGCAAGGTACATCGCCACAGGCGAGCCAAGCCCACCAGCGCCGATGATCAGTACGCGAGCAGCCTTCAGCCTCCGCTGTGCCTCCTCACCAAAGCCGGGTATAGCAAAGTGCCGCGCGTAGCGACGCTTTTCCTCGGCAGTCAAATGGGTCTCGGCATCCATGTCGGCTTGACTTAGCCTGCAAACCGGTGCGGCTCAACTCCGGAGAGTGTCCGCAGCCACGGAGATAACGTCCAATCCCCTCTGCTCGTGACCTGCCCACCGCTAGGTCGGCCTCAGCCTTCCACTTTCTCCACGGCAGGTTTAAGCTCCTCTCCGTATTTGAGAAAGTGAAGATTGCGGGCCTGTTTCACCCAGTGCTCCCTGCGGATGCGGTCTTTCGTCAGAAGCCGATGGTCAAACTCCGTCACCTGGTCTTCTGTCCAGAGCGCGATCTGCTTGAAAGTGTAGATGCCTTGCTCCTGGAGTTTGGAGGACAGTCCCTCGCCCACACCGCGCAGCAGGGTCAGATCATCATGTCGGTCAGGTTTCGAGAGGTAAATGAGACCAAGTTTTTCATCCCTGCGCGCCTTTCCCTCCGCCAGAGCCGTCGCCTCGTCCGCTGCGGCGCTCTGTGCCACACTCTCGTCGGCCACACCGCCTAGCAAGGGTGCCGTCCGCGCCTCATCCGTGGAGCGGGCGAGCGCTCGGGTGACAGCCCTCCCCGCAGCAGAGCGCAGGACCGGTATCTCCGGAAGCTGGAGCGGAAGCGCAACAGGTTCGGGCGCGGGAAACTCCACATTCGCTGCCGGGGCAAGAAGTTTGACCTGCGGCTTCGACTTGTTGTCGGGTGCCCCCCTTTTGTCACCAGTCTCAGCCACCTCTGCCTGCGGTGGCTTGCGCGGCGGGAGATGAATCGCCTCCGCAAGCGAAGTCTGGCGTGGAGTCTCAGCCTTACCCACCGTCATCGGCTCCGGCTCCGGCTCCGTCTCACTGTCCTCCTTTTCGTTTCGCTGCTCGACAGCCGCAGCGATGGGATTCTTCGCCGCCTCAAAAAGTGGTTCAGATAGCAGCGGCGTGAGTTCGGGCGGAGACGAATCGGCATCGGGCACCACTGTCTCTTCCGCTATTCTGCGCTTGAGATTGGCGATCTCGCGACGCTGGATTTGCAACTCCTCCGAGTAAGCCCTAGCACGGCGCTTGTACTTGGCCCACGTAAGCCAGCCCACCCACAGACCCATGAAAAAGAAAACCCCCGCCGCAACAGACACAATCAGCAAGCTGTGCGTAGCGAAGTAAATCAACGCATCTAGCGAGATGTCCTGTGTGGCAACTTCGTCCATGCGAGTCTTGGGTTACTTCAAAAATATCTCCACTTTGCGAGCCTCGCGTCTCGCCCGCGCCTCATCCATATCCGGACTTCGTACGGCCTCAAACACTGCCGTTTCCAGCAGACTCTCCGGCACTCCCAGCTCCACGAGGCGACTGCGCACCGCCTCTGCCCGCTCCACACGCAGCGCCGGTAAGGACCCAGGCTCCAGTTCTTCGGAACCGTAGCCTGCCACCACATACTGAGCCTGCGGACCGGCTGAAATCATGGCCGCCACAATGGAGCTGAGCTTCGTCTCCTCCTCCCCTCCTATACCGGAGGACAACGCCTCAAAATAAATGACCCTAGTGGCGAACAGATGGCGGATGGACTTCTCCATGCCTGGCGGCAGAACGGACTGAATCCGATAGTCTGGGAACTCAAACGCAGAGGACACACGAGTGATCAGCATGTCCACCTTGCCACCCGGTCCCACAACGGGCTCAAGCAACATCCGCCAAGCATTCTCCATGGCAGCAGTTGCATGAGCCTTCACACGTGCACCATTACGGACGTCTATGGAAAACTCCCCAGGCGACGGACTGGCAAACATGGCACCCATGAAGTCCGCAAGCCCTTTCCCGGCCACGAAAGGCGCAGGTGAGCAACTGGGCACCGCCAGCAGACGGTCATGCTCCACCCTCCACCTGCCACTCTGTGCCGCAGCCACCAACGCCGCACGCAGCTCCTCGGATGGCACCACCCCCGAGAGTCGATACACCTCCCCCTCTCTGCTGAGCTTCAGAGACGGCGGGAGACGCAGTGCCTCCAGCACCTCGCTGAACGTGGAAGAAACCTTCCCCTCCCTCATCTCCACCTCTGGACCCAAGACCACGTAAGGCGCGAGCTTGATGTTCTCCACATTCACTTTCAAATCAGGGCGGAACTCCGCCGCGAGCCCAGCAAGCCTTTCGCGCGCCTCCGCACCAGGAAGCCACCCCGCCAACCCAAGCTCGTCTCCTTCAATCCGATGCGTGATCTCAGCGTTCACCAAGATACGATTCGAATACGGACGCAACCTCACTCCCCGAAACCCATCCACCACCCTTGCCGCCAGGTCCCGCTGCTCCAGCGTGGCCAGCCTGCCCCCCAGCAGCGCATCCAGATACACCATCCGCACCCTCGCCTCCGGAAGACCCGCCGCAATCAGAGCGCGTTGTACCTCACGTTGAAGCATCGGCCCACCTTCGGCGTGATATTGCCAATGCAGCAGTCCGGCAAACACCGGAATGAGAGCAATTACTGCAAGGACAATAGCCGTGCGCATGGATCCAAAGAAGGCGGAACGATAAGAGCCATTAATTAACCGCGCTTTCTAACTTTTACAATCTGCTCCTTAACAAAACTGGCATCCCGACCCTCGTATCACCTCCCAACGACGCAAAGTTCTTCAGCTGAGATTGTTAAAGGATGTTGATTGGTATTGATCCCATTCGCCATCTCCCTTATTCTACCGGCTCCTCATTCCTCTCCAAGTCCCTCCCTGACAGGCATGGCCTATCTGGCTTTTACCATCAACAACAAGGACGAATTTGTCTTCGATCTCTTGGACGCCCGGCTAACGCTCGGGAGGGACGCCCGTAACGACATCGTCATTGAGAACACCTACATCTCCGGCAGACACGCAGAGTTCGTCCGGCTGCCAGATGGTGCCTACGAAGTGGTGGATTTGAAATCCTCCAACGGCACCTACGTGAATGGCCAACGCATCACCCGAGCACGAGTTAAGGGCGGAGATCGCATCACCTTCGGCCAGCTCGAGTGTCGTTTCCGCGACCGAGCCCCCCGAGGCATCGCCCCCGCAGAGACAAACAAATCCGGCGGCACCGCCCCAAAAAACCACAGCCAAGTCAGTGACGGACGCAAAGGCGACACCGAAGCCGTCCCACTGCCAGCAGACAAAGACCTCATCCCCACTGGCACCTCACAAGTACGCCTTCCAGCCAGCCCCGACAGTGATGCCCTATCCACCGTAACCGCCCGAACGGCCACGCTAGAAAAGGAACTCGAGTCCCTGCGAAAGGAACTGGAAACCCAGCGCAAGGAAAACGAAGCCCTCAAGCTTAGATCCAGCGCAGACCGCGCCAAAGCCGAGCAGACCGAAAGCCGTCTGCTCGCCGAGATCGACACCAACATCAAGAAAGCCGACGCCGAGCTTCAGCGCAAAGTAGAGGCCTTCAAACTCCAGATCGGCACCCTCACCAAGGAAAAAACCGAGCTCGCCCAGCAGCTCGACACCCTCCGACAAGACTTCACAAAAGCCAGCGAGCAAAAAGCACAGCAAGTCGCCGCTGCGTCCGCTGCTGAAGACCAACGCCTGCGCGCCCTCCAGCAAGAAATCACCCAGCTTGAAAAGACGCGCGACGAGCGCCACGCAGAACTCAGCGCCCTCCAATCCAAGACCACCGAGGCCGCAGCGACACTCAAAGAAAAGCTCGATCAAGAAAAGCAGGCCGACACCGCCCTGGCCAGCGTCTCGGCCCTCGTAGCAGCCGCAGAACAAAAACTCGCCGCCCTGCACGAGCAGACCAAGACCCACGAACAGCAGGCCCTCACAGGCAAGCAGCTCTCTGCTCAATCTTCAAAAGCTCAAGCGAACCTGGACAACCTCACCAAGGCCATCGCCGAAGCAGAAACCAAGCTCCAAAAACTCACCCAGGAGAGCACCGCGAAATGGGAAGAGCTCAAGGAGCACACCCTCGAAGAAAAAGCCCTCAAAATCCGGCTCAGCGACCTTGAGAAGTCCGTCAAAGAATCCGAGACCAAACTCAAAAAAATCCAGGCAGACACCACCCAGAGCGAACAGGCACAGCGGGAAGCCGCCAGCCAGCTCAAAGCACTCAAAGAAGACCTAGCTCAAAAAGATCAGCAGCAGAAAAGCATCGCCGAGAACGAAAAGAAACTCGCTGCACTCACTCAAGGCCTGGAGGCTCGGAAAAAAGAACTTGCCGAAGTGCGGGAACAGCTGCGCCAAGCCGAAGCCACCAAGCAAAGCCTGCACGACGCCGAAGCCAAACTTCAGCAGCTCGAAAGCGAAGTCAGCGCACGTACCAAAGCCATCGAGGAACTGGCAAAAACCCAGCAGCAAACCGCCCGCGAACTAGCCGTGGCCCAAAAAGAGCTGCAGGCAGCCAAGGACGCAGCACAAGAAGCCGCCACCGCCGCAGCCGAACTCTCCAAACTTCAGTCCTCCCTCACTGAAGCCGAAAAACAGCACACCGACGCGCAACACCAGCTCAAAGCCGCCCAAGACCAGCTCAACCACCTCGAAAGCCAAGCCAAAGAGCGCAGTGCCCAACTTGCCACCCTAGACAAACAAGCGGACGAACGCCGAGAGGAAATCCAAAAAGCCGCAGAAGAGGCTGCCGCAGAAATGCGCCGCGCCGTCGGCGATCTCCAGGCGAAAAAAGAAGCCCTTCAGACCGAAGTGCTCAATCTCGACGCCCTGCGCACCGAAAAAAGCGCCGAAACTCAAAAGCTCAGCGCTCACCTCGACGAGCTCCGCACCGAAGTTCAAGTCCACACCACGCGCCAGAAAGAACTTCAGGCCGAAGTCTCAAGACTCGTTGAAGAACGTGACAACACCGCCTCCCGCATCGCATCCCTCCTGGCAGAACTCGCCACCTCAGAGAAACGTAAAAGCGAACTCACGCTCGGACTTCAGTCCTCGCAGCGAGAACTGGAAGAACTTCAACAGACCACCGCCGAACTCGCAGACCTCCGCAGCCAGCGAGACTCGCTCCAGCGTCAGGTGGGTGAGCTTCAGACCACCGAGACCCAGACCTCCCACCGCATCTCCCAGCTCAAAGACGAACTCTCCCGGCTCGAACAAGAATCTGCAGCCAAGCAGCAAACACTTCAGGATACAACAGACGCCGCCACCCAGCGCCTCCGTGCACTGGAGTCCCAGGTGGCGACCCTCACCGAAAAAGAGCAAGTCCTCGTCAAGAAGCTGGATGACCTCGCCGCCACCGACTCCCGCCTAGGAGATGCCAACCAAGCCCTCAAAGCCGTCCAGGAGCAAATGGCCGGCCTCCAGAAACAAAAAGAAGAACTTAGCGAATCCCTGCGCGAACTCGCCCTCAAACGGGACAACGAGCAGCGTGAACTGGAGCGGGAGACCGAAAAAGGCCGCGCCCAGCGCCTGCTCGTAGCCCGGCTCTTGCAAGAACGCGTCGATGCCGAAACCGAAGCCGCCAAGACCGAAGCCGAGTTCAAGTTCGCCCTCGAGCGCCTAGGCAAAACACAGACCCAGCTCACCGACGTCAGCGCCACCCTCAGAAGCCGCGCCGCCGAAGTCACCCAAGCCGAAGCCGCACTCAACGACCTCCGCAGCCAGATCATCGAGCGCAGCTCCGCCGCCGAGAAGCTTCACGGCGAACTCACAGCCCTCCAGTCCCAACGCGAACAACTCACCAGCGAGCTCGCTGCCCTCAACTCCCAGCTCCAGGACCGTCGCCAAGCTCTCAGCCTCGCCGAGACCGAACTTGCCTCCCGGACGGACGAGCATCGCAGCCTCACCGAGAAAACCGGGCTCTTACAGACTCTGCTCTCCACGCTCACCGACACAGAGACCAGTCACCGCAGCACCCTTGGACGCCTCGAGACAGCTCTCGCCGAGGTGGAAGATCGCATCGCCGCCCGTCAATCTGACGAGGCCAAACTCACGGCCAGAGTCACCGAACTCGAACAACTCAAGGCCAACCTCGAAACCAAAACCGCCAGCCTCGCCCGCGTGGAGGCAGACCTATCCTCAGCTACCGCCGCCCTCGCCGCCGCACGACAGGACTCCGCAGCCGAGCAGCAGGCCCTCCAGCGCATGGAGCAGGAGCGGGCCAAGCTGGACGAAAACCTTCAGCCGCTTCGGACCGAAGTCGCCACGCTGGAGAACCGCGTAGCCGCCCTCACCGCCGAACACGCACAGCTCACCGCCGCTCTCGCCGCCGCCGGAGAGTCCAGGGACGAAGCCCAGCAGACCACCCTGCGGCTCCACGCCGAAATCGCAGACCTCCACAAACTCCTCACCGAGAAGCGCTCCGCTCACGAGCTGGACGAAGCCAACCGGCAGAAGCAGACCACCGAGTCTCAAAAGAAACTGGATCAGCTCGCCCAAGCCATCGTCACCGCAGAGGGCCATCTGCACGAACTCAAAGACGTCGAACAGCGTCTCAACAGCGCACGCAAAGCCCTCAAAGAAACCGAACAGCAAAAGCTCGCAGAAGAGCGCACGCTGGACGAGCTCCGCGCCGCCCAGCAGCAACAGCAGCAGGCCCTCAACGAGCTCAAGGAACAAACCCGCGCCACCCAAGAGCAGCTCGACAACGCAGGCATTCAGTTCAAAGCAGAAGCCGCACGGCTCGCCGATGCCGAAAAGCGCCTCACTCGCACCATGGCCAACCTCGAGTCCACCGAGGCCAAACGCGCTCAAGTGCAGGCCGCCCTAGACAAAGCACTTCAAGAACAATCCCGCCTCAACCAAGAGCTACCCACCATCAACTCCGAGGTCGTAGCGCTCACCACCACCCTCGCCAGCCTCGTCTCCCAGCGTGACGACGCAGGGCGCCTGCTCAAGCAGGTCAGCGCCGAGCACGAATCCGCCTCTCAGCGACTGCAAGACCTCCGAACCCAGCTTGCCAACACAGAAGAAGGCCTCCGCGCACGGGAAGAAAAACTGGCCCGCACCCAGCAAGAACTCGACGCCGCGCTCAACCGTCTCGCCGCAGCTCAGGATCAAGCCCGCATCACAGAAGACGGAGTGGCAGAATCCACCACCGCGCTGGAAAAGAACCAGAAAGCCCTGAAAAAACTCCAGGCGGACCTCGCCACCGCCGAAAAAGAACTCCAGTCCGCCACCACCCGAGTCCAGCAGCTCAGCACCGAAGAACAACGCCTCCGCAAGGAAACAGAGTCACTCCTCCGAGAATCCACCTCTCACCAGAAGAAGCTCGCCGCACTTCTCCAGCAAATCCAGGGAGGAGAAGCCCAGCTTCAGGAAATCACCACCACCGGCGGCAAAGTCCTCTCTCTCCATGACGCCGTTCGCATGCTCGAAGGCAGACAAAAAGAGTCCAACCAAAACCTTAAAAAGGCAGCCGAGCAGGAACTCGCCCTCCAGGCACGCATCAATACCCTTCAGGAAACCGTCAGCCGTGAAACCCAATGGCTCGAGCAGATCACCCGAGATCGCACCAAAGCCGAGGCTGACGCCAAACGCACCGTCAGTGAGGCAGAGGCCAAGATAGCCGAATACCACAAGCTCGAAAAACAAGCCGCAGCCTCCGCTCAAGCCATGCACAGCGAGCTGGTGAAGCTCGAGCGTCAGCTGGCCGAACTCCGCGCCACCGAGGCCCAGATGAGCCAATGGCGGGAAGTGGAAAAACGCCTCCGTCATCAGCTCGAAGAACTCGAGGAAAAACATGAAATCCTTCGCCGAGGCCTCGGCGCTGAAGAGTCCACGGTCCTCATGTTCGCCAACGACATCATCAAGCGCATCGACCTCATCGACATCCTCATCCAGCGCTACTCCGGCCAGAATGGTGGCGGCGTGGAACAGCAGCTCCGCACCCTGCGCGCCTCCTTCGAGGACATCCTCCACCAGCACGGCGTCACCGAGTTCGACGTGGAACCGGGCACCGAAGTGGACGTCAGCCTGCGCCACCGCATCGCCGTCGTAGAGGCCCTTCCCGGCAACGGCAGGCCCCGCGTCACCGCCACCTTCCGTCCCGGATTCGTTCTCACCCCCGCTTCCGGCAAGGAAGTCGTTCTGCGCAAGGTTGAAGTGAAAACCTCCAGCGCCTAATATCCCTCACACCCCTCTTCCCCACCCAAACCGCTCACATGGCTGACTACGTTGGAATCGATCTTGGCACCACCCTCTCGGGCCTAGCCTACCTCAAACCGGACGGTAACCCCGAAATCGTGCCCAACGCCGACGGCGAGCGCCTCACCCCCTCCGTCGTCTATTTCGACGCTCACGAGGACGTCAAGCTCGTCGGCAGCGCCGCGCGCGATGGCGGCGACCCCGAACGCACCGTCTTCCAAATCAAGCGCTACATGGATGATCCCGACCATGTGCTGAAGATAGACGGCAAAGACTGGACGCCCTCCGAGATCTCCGCACTCATCCTCTCCAAGCTCAAGCGTGACTGCGCCCGCATCGTGGGCGACATCAACGAAGTCGTCATCACCGTGCCGGCCAACTTCAATGAGCTCGCACGCAAAAGCACCATCGCCGCCGCAGAAATGGCTGGCATGAAAGTCCGCAGACTTGTCAATGAGCCCACCGCCGCCGCCGTCTATTACGCCCACACGCAGGGCGTTCAGGGCCGCGTGCTTGTCTTTGACCTCGGCGGCGGCACCCTGGACGTCACCATTCTCGAAGTCGCAGGGGACAACATCCGCATCCTCACCTCAGAGGGCGCACGCCACCTCGGAGGCAGCAACTTTGACGAACTGCTGCTGGAAGCCTACGACGAGCAGTATCGGAAGCAAGTCAGCGCCCCGCTTTTCAACGACGAGCGCCAGCGCCGCCGCTCCCTCCAAGCTGCGGAGGATGCAAAGAAAATGCTCTCAAAGCTCCAGCGCGTCAGCGACACCATAGGCAATGACACCAGCGGCCTCGCCCGCATCGACCTCAGTCGCGAGCAGTTCGAGACCATGATCCGCCGCATGATCACCCGCTCCCTCATGCTCGTGGAACAAGCGCTCGACTCCGCCAAACTCCGCACCAGTGACATCGACCACGTCGTGCTGGTAGGCGGCTCCACTCGCATTCCAAAAGTGAAGTCCATGCTAGAAAAGTTCTTCGGCAAGCAGCCCAAGTCCTGTGGCAACGTGGATGAATGCGTAGCACTCGGCGCAGCCCTCTTCGCCAAAAAAAGCGCCCGCATCCAGGAGGTGTGCAACGCCAGCTATGGCACGCTGGCCATGGTCTTCAATGCCGCCACCGGCGAGGAGAAGCTCATGAACTCCATCGTCATCCCAAAGAACACCGTCATCCCCACCTCACGCACGCAGCTTTACCAGACCTCAGAGGACAACGAGCGCGTCATTGAAGTGGACATCACTCAGGGAGAGGACACCGACCCGAAGTACGTCGATGTCATCGGACGCATCACCCTCGAAGTCCCTCCTAACCGCCCCAAAGGCTGCGAGGTCGCCGTCACCTTCAGCTATGACGAAAACCAGCGTGTCCGCGCCCTCGTTGTGGACAAACAATCCGGACGCTCCCGTGAAGTCGCCGTATCTTACAAAGGTGCCGGTGTGCTCTCTGATGAAGAACTCAAGCGCCGTAGCACCCACCTGCGGGCCATGCGCATCGAGTAAACAACCCACGACACGCCGCCATGTTCAAAAAAGTCCTTCAGTCCATCTCCAAGTCACTCCACCGCCAGCAGACCGGCCCACTCCCAGCCAAGCCAGAAGCCGCCACGCGCGAGGTCATCGGTGCCGTCACCGCACAGCCAAAACCAGCCCCAGCTGCCAAAGCCCCGCCCCCTGCCCCCAAAGAGCAGCCACGCTCCCCAGAGGAACTCTGCGGCATCACGCCGAAGATGAACAAAGAGCAGATACGTGACCACCTCAAAATGCTCTACCGCCGCTTCAACCAGTCCGCCTCCAGTCTTGATCCCAAGACCCGCAAAGAGGCAGACATGATGCTGGACGCCATCGTGGATGTGCGGGAAAAGCACTTTGGCCAGATCTAGGGCAGGCGCCCAAGGTCCGCTGCCGCCAACTCCACGCGCGAGCCACGGAGCATACCCACACTCCACCGAGACGAAAGCGCCCCTCCGGCATCCTCCCCGGCAAGATCACGGCCCCGTCGTCACCCACACCTGATAGCTCACTCCGCCAACGGTCCGCATTCCATCTGGCCAAGCGGTCACCGTACTGTTTTGCTCCTTGGTGAGTCCAGTGACCCCTATGACATAGACCGCCTTGCCGTCACTCGACTTGCCGAGCACACCATTGTAAACCACCTCGCTCACTGCAAACTGCAAGACCGTAGTGGGGAGATTCCGTGCACGCAGACGGTCCCGGGCCTGAATGGTCTCCACCGCGCCAATCTTCACCTCCATGCTGCCCGCATCTCCACCATCATTCTGGATCAGTGCCACAGCCTCACCGTAGCCCGGCGGTTCCACGGCCTTGTCCAGAACGATTTGAAGCACCGGCTTACCATCCATCTTGATAAACCCGTCCTTCCACCCCGTGCCCTGTACCACTTCCCCAGGCTGATGACCCACCACTCCCAGTAAAAAGGCATCCTTGCCTTCGTGCATGCCACGTGACCCGGTCTCAGACTCGGCAGTCACCTTTACCGCCAAGTCCAGCGGCTTGATGCGTCGCTTCATCAGCCTCGTCCGCGCCTCCACCGCCGCCTTCTCGGCAGCCTTCACTTTTGCGATGAATGCCTTGGCCTCAGCCACCTTCGCGATGCGCTCATCCGACCAGCCAAGGCGCTCCCGAATGTCCCCAGGCACCTCCTTCCACGCCAGTCTGGCCAGGCCATTCGCATGAACCAGACTCACCCCGTCCACACCAGCTTCGGTTATCGTCACCCGCTGATACTCCGTTCCCATGCTGGTTTTCAGGGAAGACAGCGCCATCGGCACCTGTCCAGCCGCCGAAAGAACCGTAAGGAATGCAACGACTGCCGCCATCAACCACTCACATTTCATGGTTGAAGTATAGCAGGGGTGCCCACAGATGACGATCTCAATTCTCGCCGCCCTGCCCGGCCACGTCAGACGAGGCCGGAGAAACTTCCCGCGCCCCCTCTGAGGCCTCCGCATCTTCATCGCGGGGTGATCCCACCTTGAGGGAGACCTTAATCCCATGCTTCGCAGCCGCCACATTGAGGAGGGAGCGGATGGCACTGAGAGTATGGCCATTTTTGCCTATCACCCGCTTCACGTCTTCCTGAGCGAGCTGCACGCGAAACGTGGTGGCCCCGGACGCATTGTGACCCACGGCTATGGACGCCTGCTGTGGGTGGTCGATCAAGCTGGCCACCACATACATAAGGTATTCGCGAAGAGCTTCCGGTGCGTCCATGAGTCAAAAGAGTGGGTCAGGCAAGATACGTAACCAAAAAAGCAAAAGGTCCGGGCTGTTCAACCAGTCACCGGACCTAAAGGAAAGAAAATGAATAGCAACCCGGGCAGTTACTTCGCTACGGCCCGCGCCTTTTTCACGAGAGAGGCCACCGTCTCGGATGGCTGAGCCCCTTTTGAAATCCAAGCATCCACCTTCTCCACGGAAAGATTGATGCCGTCCTTCTTCGCCATCGGGTCATACGTGCCGAGCACTTCGAGGAAACGCCCGTCACGACGATAGCGCTGGTCTGCGGCTACGACGCGGTAGAACGGACGATCTTTGGTGCCTTCGCGGCGGAGACGGATAACAACGGCCATGATGTGAGTGCTGAGGTAGTTTGGGTGGAAAGGGGCGGGAGTTTGGCCTTCTCTTAACAAAAATCAAGCACCTTTTTCATTTCTGACCAACCTGCCTGTCGCCTCACCACACCAAGCACAACCTGCTCGATTCCCCGAAACCTCCGACTACCGTCTCCGGGATGAAGCCCGCGTTTCGAAAAGATGAAGCACTGTTGGCCGAGATGGCCGAAGTCTCCGCCGAAGATCCCCGCCTCCACGTGTGGTGGCTCGGCCAGAGCGGCTACCTCATTCAGCACGCAGGTGCCCGACTGCTCGTGGATGCCTATCTCTCGGACTCACTCACGCAAAAATATGCCGCCACAGACAAACCGCATGTGCGCATCACCGAGCGTTGCATCTCCCCAGAGCGGCTGACAAACATCCCACTGGTGCTCTCCAGTCATCAGCATACAGACCACTTTGATGAGGCCACACTGGGCCCTCTGGCAGAGATGAATCCCAATCTCCAAGTCATGGTGCCGGCCGGTGTGCTCTCCCAAGCTCAGGCCAGACTCCCCCTCCCATCACTCTGCTGGAAAGCTCTCGATGAAGGCGAAACGCAGGACGCCCATGGTTGGCGCATCACCGGCGTGGCCGCAGCCCATAATCAGATCGAGCGGGATGCTGAAGGCCGCTGCAAGTTCCTTGGCTTCATCATCCAGCGCGGCGGATTTGCCATCTACCACAGCGGAGATACCCTGCTGCATGAGGGACTCGTTCCGGCACTCAGCCCCTTCGCCTGCCACCTCGCACTCGTGCCCATCAACGGGAACAGACCCGAGCGCCGCGTAGCAGGGAACCTGAACCCACATGAAGCTGCCCAGCTAGCCCGAGACATCGGTGCAAGCCTCGCCGTACCTCATCATTACGATATGTTTGAGTTCAATACGGCCGATCCCGCAGACTTCGCCACTGCGTGCGCTAAGCTGCACCAGCCCTACCGCATCCTCCGCGTAGGCGAGCGGCTCATCCTCTCATGAAGCCAGAGATCAAAGCCATTTTCCTCGACGCCGCTGGAACCTTGATGCAGGTGGCGTCACCAGTTGGCATCACCTACCAGCGTCTGTGCGCGGCACAGGGACTCTTGGGCACGGAAGCTGCGTTTGAACAAGGTTTCCGCCAAGCGTGGAAACACCATGCACCGCCATTCCATCCTGCGAGAAAGCGATCCACCGATGATGACAAAGGCTGGTGGCACCGCCTCTTCACCCACGCCGTTCACCATGCCGTCCCAGATGCCGTCCATTCGCAGCAAGCCATCGACTACGCATTCGAGGCGGCTTATGCGTTTTATGGCACCGGAGCTGCCTGGTCACTTTATCCCGAGGTAAAAGACTGCCTTCACCATCTCGCCGCACACTGCCCCCTCCGAGTGTTGTCCAACTTCGATCGCAGACTCCACGGCATACTCAGAGACCTAGACATTCACCACTACTTTCAGGATGTCATTCTCTCCAGTGAAGTGGGTGCCTCCAAGCCCCATGGCCGCATGTTCGAAGCCGCGCTGAGCACTTCTGGAGCCAAGGCCCATGAGTGCCTCCACATCGGTGACGAGGAGGATGCGGATGGACATGGAGCCAGAGCAGCGGGCTTCCAGGTGCTCATTCTCAAACGCCCCGAGATCACGCTGGAACACGCGGTTCACCTCCTCCGCAGCGCCACTGACTGAGTACCACCGCAACCAGAGTCGCCACACAAAAGTCATCAAAAAAACCCATTTCCAGCTTGCGAACCCTCCTCCCTGAGCTATGCAGTGCGCCCCCTTCGACCTGACGCGCGGGTAGCTCAGCGGTAGAGCAGTTGGCTTTTAACCAATTGGCCGTGGGTTCGATCCCCACCCCGCGTACGTCGAAGCCTCTTTCAATCAAAGTCCATGCGCATCATCTCAGGACAGGCTGGAGGGCTTGCCATCCAGGTGCCGAAGTCGCTGACCCGACCCACTACAGACAAGGTGCGCCAAGCCATCTTCTCCATGCTCGGCGACCTCGTGCCCGGAGCGGACGTCCTGGACCTCTTCGCAGGCTCCGGAGCCATGGGCTTGGAAGCGCTTAGCCGTGGTGCCGCAAGCACCTTGTTCGTGGACGAACAGCGCACCGCCTGCGACGTCATCCGCTCCAACCTCACCAAGACCAAACTCGCAGGAGGAACCATCCGCTCGGGCGAAGCATTGCGCACCCTGGCCGACTTAGCGAAAACGCATCCCCGTGCATTTGACCTCGCCTTCGCCGATCCCCCTTATCAACATGAACGCAGTGATCGCAACTGGGCGCAAACCCTGCTGGAAGATCCCTCCCTGCCTACCATTCTGAAACCGGAAGGCGCATTCGTGCTGGAGTGTGCTCGAACTTCGGCTTTGCTCATCCCGGCCCGGACATGGCAGATCGTGCGCGAGAAGGACTACGGTGACACTCGCGTCCTCCTCCTGCGCCAGGTCCACGCATGATGCGCACCATCAGCCTCATCCTCTACAACGTGCTCCTGCCATTCGTCACACTGGCTATGGCTCCGAGTGCACTTATCAAAATGAAGCGCCGCGGCGGACGCTGGAGAGACTTTGCCCAGCGTTTTGGTATCTGGCCCGCACACCTCAGCCAGCAGCTCGCAACCATGCAGCAGAGCCACCGCATCATCTGGATGCACGCCGTCAGCGTAGGTGAAGTAGGCGTGGCCAGAAAGCTCATCCACGCCCTATTGAAAGCGGATGGCAGTCTCGCCGTGGTTCTCACCTCCACCACCCCCACAGGCCTGGAGCAAGCGCAGGAAGCTGGCAAGAACCACCCCGGGCGCGTCCTCGCCGTTTACAGCCCCATTGACCTCCCCTTCGTCGCAAACGCCCTGCTCCACAAAATGCGCCCCGCACAAGTCGTGCTCGTAGAGGCTGAAGTCTGGCCGAACCTCATGGCCGCCGCCCATGCTGCCCGCATCCCCGTGCGGCTGGTCAATGCCCGTCTCTCCCAGCGCTCAGGCCGCAGGTTTGCCCGGTTCCGCCCGCTCATCGCCCCCATCTTTCGAATGCTGGACCGCGTGGCGGTACAAGAGCCGGAAGACGCCCCGCGCTGGTCCCATCTTGGAGTGCCCACTGATCGCATCCTCCACACCGGCAGCATCAAGTATGATCCGCAAGGCTCCGCACCGAAACCCGAGCAGGTGGAACAACTCGCCTGCATCCTGCAAGGCAGCGGACTCGGTGACTCACGCCCTCTCCTTCTCGCGGCCAGCACCCATGCCGGCGAGGAACGCGCCCTCGCCGTCGTTTACCTTCAACTCATCGACACCTTTCCTCAGCTTGGCCTCATCGTCGTGCCCAGGCACTTTGAGCGCGGTGCTGAAGTGGTGGAGGAACTCTCCGGATTGGGGCTTCGCGTCGGGCTCCGCAGCCAGCCCATAGCGCAGCCAGACTGCGACGCACTCGTAGTGGACACCACCGGAGAGCTCAAGGCCTGGCAGCAGCTCGCCACAGTAGTCGTCATAGGCAAAAGCTTCCTTGCCGAGGGCGGCCAAAATCCAGCTGAAGCCATCATGGCTCGCAGACCCGTCGTCTGCGGCCCCCACATGGAGAACTTCATCCCCCTCATGCAGCTTCTGCTCAAGGCCAAGGGAGCCATTCAGGTCAAGGGCCTCGATGAAGTGGCCTCCGCCGTCTCCCGTCTTATCAAAGATCCTCAAACCGCAGCTGCACTGGCCGAACGCGGACGTCAGGCCCTGCAAAAGCATGAGGGTGCCACCGCCGCCACCGTCAAGATGCTGTTGAGTTGATCCAGCGGCAAGACTATGCAAAAGCCCGCCTGACCCATGCTGACCAAACGAATCATCCCCTGCCTCGACGTCAAAGACGGTCGCGTGGTCAAGGGTACCAAGTTCCTTAATCTCCGAGACGCCGGCGACCCCGTAGAATGTGCCAAAGTTTACAACGACCAAGGTGCAGACGAACTCGTCTTCCTGGACATCACCGCCTCCATCGACGGGCGTGCCACCATGGTGGATGTGGTGGAGCGCACCGCTGCGAGTTGCTTCATGCCCGTCACCGTCGGCGGTGGTATCCGCACCGTCGAGGACATGCGCATCATGCTCCTGGCCGGGGCTGACAAAGTAGGCATCAACACCGCTGCCGTCTTCCGCCCTCAAGTCATTGACGAGGCCGCCGAAGCCTTCGGCTGCCAGTGCCTCGTCGTGGCCATCGACGCCAAGCGCAACTCCCGCGGGTCATGGACGGTCCACACCCACGGCGGACGCACCCCGGCCCTGCGCGATGGCATCGAGCTGGACGCCATCGAGTGGGCAGCTGAAGTCTGCAGACGAGGCGCGGGCGAGATCCTTCTCACCAGCATGGATGCGGACGGAACCAAAGCCGGCTATGACCTAGCCCTCACGCGCGCCGTGAGCGAAGCCGTGAGCATCCCCGTCATCGCCAGCGGCGGAGCGGGCAACCTCGACCACATGTCTCAAGTCCTCAGTCAGGGAAAAGCCGACGCCGTTCTTGCCGCCAGCATCTTCCACTTCGGCGAGTACACGGTAGCCGACGTGAAACGCCACCTGGCCAAAGATGGCATACCCGTGAGGTTTTAGAGGAAAGCTAGTCCACCACCTCAAACGCTCGTGACAAAACCGGGTCTGTGGCGGCAGGGGCTTGCAGGTCTTCCTCAAAGGGTTTGAGGAGATTGTTCCCGGCCAGGTCCTCCAGCAGAGGTGTAGCCCGCACTTCATAGTGACCAGCCTGCCAAGGGGCTTCCGGCACGCTGGACCACTGGCTGCCACTCTCGGCCACCGCCGGTCGCAGACCCAATCTCTTGCCGTCTCTCCACACCTCCAGAGCAGACTTCAGCATCCCAGTATCCAGCGGCTCATCAAAGGCGATCACCAACGGTGCCAGGGTGCCGGCCTTCGGCGGGTGGATCCTCCAGCGAGTCATGACCGGCATGGTGTGATCTGCTGCCCCGGCTTGGATGGGAATATGCACGTCATCCTTCATCGGCAAGCCCGCCGTGCTCCGCCAGCGCTTGTCCACCAGGAGTGTGTAGTGCTCACCCTCTTTAAGCACGGGCCCCTCCTCCAGGTTCAGGTTCACGCCGGTCTTTTGCCTTCCGGGATGCAACCATACCGTGAGCCGTCGTCCGTCTGGGGACCACAGCTCCGTTTCGCGGAATGGACCCGGCACCTCCCTGCCTTTGGCATCCAGCAGCCGCAGCCGGTCCAGAAACACTCCCTGTTCCATGGGCTCAGAGAAGTGCAGGTAGAGCTTCAATGCGTTTTCAGGTAGCAAGGCCTTGGGCCACAAAGAGACCGTTGGTGCCGTCGCTTCTTCTGAAGGCACAGTGAACTCAATCTCTCGGTGCTCGCCTTCTTTGCTCCGGATCTCCAGCTGGTAACTGCCTCCAGAAATCAACGGCACCACGGGCACAAACCTCACCCCGTTCTCCACCCACCTCACCCGGCCCAGCACCCCACCGTGACCCCGCCTTGAGCGAAGCGTCACTTCCGAACCGGGCTCCATTTCACAGCGGAAAAACACACTTGTCCGGTCGAGCGCCACTTCTACCCCTTGGTCCTCACGAGCCGGCATGAAACCCGTCAGCAAACTCGCCGCCACCAGCCACCAAGGCCAGACTGACCTCAACCCCAAGTCTGCCGCCTTGTCATCCATGCCTCATGGCAGAGCGATCACTTCCAGCGAGAGCTTCCCCTCTGTCTCACGCAACACCACGGCGCTACGGTCATCCACCTTGTCCACCTGCACTGCACCGAATAGCGCGTCCACGATCTCGATGCCATCCGGTCCGGCATTCGCCTTCACATCCCGCCAGGTGGCCTGCTCGTTGATCTTGTCTCCCGCGTTGTTGATGTAGTCCATGCTCACTCTGGCACCCCAGAACTTGCTGGGACCAAACAGATTGTCCTTGAACCTCTGCGTATGCACCACCACCCAGCGCTGGCCATTTTTGTCCGTGTAGTCAAAGAGATCCAGCGGGCGGTTTCCACTACCCAGTTCCACCATGCTCACGCCCTTGACCTTGGCACCGCTCTCCACGTCATCCACGCGGAACTTGGCCACCGGAGTGCAAGCGAAGGCGCCCACTACGTAGTCTCCGTCGTCTGCACTGTAGGGTATGAAACTCTGGATTGGCGCCTTCGTCTCCCACTTCCGATGCGCTACGTGATAAGTCTCAGCGCTGATGACGCCTGCCGTGCTGCCATGCTTCAATGGCACCGGGATGGTAAAGATGCGGCTGGCAAACTCCTCGTTACACGAACCCGTAGCAAACACCCGCTCCCCATCGAAGGCCACATCCGTGATGTTCGTCACCTTGCTCTCTGTTCCGCCAGGCAGCGTCACACTCGCGTAAGCCAGACCTTCCAGATCAAGCGCCGCCACCCGCCCATCCGCTCCCACCGTCATCAGCAACGTGGCGTTGTCCGGCTTACGCTGCACCGCCAGATACACCCTTCCGCTGGCGGGATTCACGGCCATGTCCTTGATCACCACGTTGTCCCCCGTCGTCCCAAGCCCGTCGGCGATGACCCCAGCCACGTCCTTCACAAGGCCCGGATTCGCTACCGGACCCGCATCTTTGGTGTCAATGGCCGTTACCGTCTGTGAGGCAGGATCCGCCACCAGAAGCAGTCCATCCTTTCCAAAGCTGATGGAGGAAATGCTTTTGATCTTCAATCCACCCGTCTGCGCGGACTCCAGCAGCGAAGCGGCGGCGAGAGGAAAAGACAGAATGACCGCTAGGAGAAGCATCGGCAGTTTCATGATGGCAGGGTTTTACCAAAACTGAAGGGCAAGGATCAACTCCTCAATCCACAACTCTTAAAAAACGTGAAACCCCGCTGACTCACCCGAGTCAGCGGGGCTTCAACAACCCTTACAATGAAACTTTGAGGTCAGTTCCGGCAGCGGAGCCGCTTTGAGCCTGCTCGGCCGCCATCATCACTGACGACGAAGGCATTCTAAACTCATCTCGCCGTATTGCAACGCATTTTTTATAAAAATCGCATTTTTGATTCTTTCATCTCCAAGTCGCCTACTAGCCTGTCTGATTCATGAAGGTCGTAGCGAGACGCAGTGAAAGCCCGCAGCGGCAAGGCGGGCGCAGTTTTGAAAGGCTGAGTGCATGGGTGAATGCTCGATGCCTTTCAAAACAAGCCCAACGCCGCGAATGCGGGCTTGCAGCAAGTCGCAGTAGCGTTTCATGAATCAGTCAGGCTAGAAAACCTTGAAACCGTCCACCACGCTGCGAGCTTCGTTAATGAAAGTCTGCGAAATTGCCTTCTCCTGTTATCCAGTCACCGACATCGCCAAAGCCCGCGCGTTTTACGAGGGCCTGCTGGGTCTCACGCCCACCATGGATCACGAGACACCCGGCGGACACTGGGTGGAGTATGACATCGGAGCAGCGACTTTGGCCATCGGGAAAGCTCCGGGCTGGGAGCCCAGTCCCCAAGGATGCAGTGTGGCACTGGAAGTGGAGAACTTCGACAGTGCCGTAGCAGAACTTCAGGCAGCTGGGGTACCCTTCGTCATCGGCCCGCTTGAGACGCCAGTGTGCCACATGGCCTTTGTCCGCGACCCAGACGGAAACGCCATAGCGATCCACAAACGCAAGCCGGGACACGGCTGACCCTCTGCTCGAGCCCGGTAAGGTCCCGGACACCGGTCAGGAATGACCACTGGAGCGGCAGTTGCGCAGACGCGGTTGGCACGGGATTTGACAGCGTGACCCTCCCGGCAAGGATGACCGTCCGCCGTTGCTGGTTTGGCAGCGGCCATAAATCGATATGAGTGAAGTATTTCGAGTGGGAGTGGCAGGGGTAGGCGCCATAGGGCGCAATCACGCACGGGTCATGAGCGAACTGGTGGCAGCCAGTGGGGGGACGCTGGCTTTTGGAGCCATTTACGACGTGGACCATGAGCGGGCGGAAGAGTTGGCATCCCAGTATGGCACCACGGCTGTGTCTGACCTGCAGACTTTTACCGAGCGCATCGACGCGGCGAGCGTGGCCGTACCCACCATTGCCCATAGGGAGGTTGGTGGTTTTCTCCTGGAACATGGTCGCCACGTGCTGGTGGAGAAGCCCATCGCCGACGCGCTGGATGATGCGCAGCACCTGGTGGGACTGGCTGAAAAGCACAACCTTATCCTCCAGGTAGGGCACATTGAGCGGTTCAATCCTGTGATGCGCCAGCTAGAGGAGCACATGACGCAGCCCAAGTTCATCGAAGCTCACAGACTGTCCCCATTCCCAAACCGGAGCGTGGATATAGGCGTGGTCCTGGACCTCATGATTCACGACATCGAAATCATTCTTCACCTCGTCAAGAGTCCGTTGATCGACGTGGATGCCGTGGGCATTCCCGTGCTGACACGGCGAGAAGACATAGCAAATGCGCGGTTGAAGTTCGCCAACGGCTGCATAGCCAACCTCACGGCCAGCAGGGTGAGTCCGGAAAAGATGCGCAAACTTCGCGTCTTCCAGAGTGAAGCCTATCTTTCGCTCGACTACCAGGAGCAGAGCGGATGGATTTACCGGAAGGAAGGCATGTCGATCGTGCGAGAGGAAGTAGCGGTGGAGAAAGATGAACCGCTGAAGTGCGAGCTAGCGGCCTTCGTGGAGTGCGCCCGGCAGGGCAAAAAGCCGGTCGTCTCCGGCCAGGAAGGCACAGAAGCGCTGCGGCTCGCCCTGGAGATCACCCAGCGCATTGAGCAGAACCACCGACTCTCGTGACACCTATCAGCAACACAGCACCGGTTACCGGCCAGGCACACGGCAGCAGTGTGAGGCGCATCTTCGTCGTGGCTGGCGAGATGAGCGGGGACGTTCACGCTGCCGGCGTGATGCGCGAGATGCAAGCTAGGTACCCGGGCGTTCAGTTCAGCGGGCTTGGTGGCCCACAAATGGCGGCCGTTCCAGGTTCCCAGATCGAGGACTGGACCGCAAGTGCTGCCGTAGTGGGCCTTTCTGAGGTGCTGGCCAAGTATGGCTACTTCAAACAAAAGTTCGCATCTGCGCTCGAACGCATCGAACAGGAAAAACCCGATGCGGTGCTCTTCATCGACTACCCCGGTTTCAACCTCCGCCTGGCCAAGGCGCTTCATTACGGGAGAGGACATCGCCCACGTCTCATCTATTACATCAGCCCACAGGTCTGGGCGTGGAAGAGAGGCCGCATTAAGACCATGGCCAAGGTGCTTGATCTGATGATCTGCATCTTCCCGTTCGAGAAAGATCTGTATGAAAAGAGCGGACTGCGGACGGTCTTCGCCGGGCATCCCATGGTGGACCGCATGAAGACTCTCAACCACGGCTGGCAGCGAGAGAAGGGCCTCATCGGCTGGTTCCCCGGCAGCAGACTGCATGAGGTGAGGAGATTGTTCCCCGTGTTCATGAAGGCTGCCAAGCTGATCCAGGTGCAGCAACCGCACGTGAAGTTCGTCGTCAGCGCCGCCAATGAAGCCCTGGCCGGAGAAATGCGGAACATGGCCGAGGCCGCAAGAATGCCAGAGGCCCGCCGCTGGGTGGAGACTGGCACAGTTTATGACCTCATGCAGCGCGTGGAAGCAGGGGCCGTAGCCTCCGGCACGGCTACACTTGAAGCCGCTTGCTTCGGCATGCCCTACGCGCTGGTCTATACCGTCTCATGGCCCACTTATGTCGTCGGCAAGCTGCTTGTCCACGTGAAGCACCTCGGCATGGTAAACATCCTCGCCGGCAGGGAGGTGGTGAGAGAACTCGTACAGCACCAGTTCACTGCGGAAAACGTAGCTCGTGAAATGCTTTCTCTCCTCACCGATCAGACGCGGCGTGACCAGCTCCTCTCAGACATGGCGGCGGTGGTTGCCGGTCTGGGCGGCGGCGGCGCTTACCAAAACGCTGCCTCAGCGGTGCTGGAATGCCTTTCGGACCCGCTCATCGAAGCCTGATGGACCAGAACCCAAAGCCTTCCCCCTGGATACGCCGTGCTCTCGTGATCTTCCCAGCCGGACTGCTGCTCCTGGGCACCGGCTCCATGATCTGGCACGTCATGAAGAAAGAGGCTACCGCCGCGCGGAGCATTCGTTATGCCGCAGGTCTGGCCCGTGAAATCAACGCGTCCGACCTGGCACGCTACGAAAAAATCCTCACCGAGACCACAGACCCGGCCGCAGTGGCCAGCTTTGTGGAGTCCACGCTGGGTCCTGAAAACATGGGTTACAACGTGCGCAAACTCACTGGCAGAGGGGATGCCGCGGAGCGTGTCGTGGCGCTGGACATTGAGCTTACGGGGAGACAAAAACCCCGAGACGTCGTGCTTTTCGTCACGCACCACGTCCCACTTGCAGACGGCGCACCCACCGCAGTCGGCCACGCGCGCGCCACGGCACTGGCCATGTCCGCAGCCCACGCTCTCACAGGCACGCCGGTGATACGCAGTCTCCGCCTGGTCAGTGTGGATTCCCTAGAGGGTCTAAGGCGGTATTACGAGCTGGCGCTTAGGCCAGATGAGCGCATCAGCCATGTGGTAGTGCTCGGCCAACTCGTAGCCGTCCAAGAGGACGTGATCCTCGATGCGCTGCGGCTGTCCCAGACAGGAGCAGTCATTGAAAAACCTGACCTTTCCGGGGATGTAGTAGAGGCCGCAGGCCGCCTCAAAGCGCTGCTTCTCAGCCTGGCAGACCGTTTGTAGGCTGAACCTTCCCGGGCGAAGGCCATTCGTCAGCGCGCGGCTCTCCTGTCACCTGCGGCGATCGGTCCACACCCCATCTTTTTGTGGAAAATTTGGATCTGTTTAAATTTTGAAAATCTTATAAATCTATTGAATATGTTTTTTATATTGTAACCCAAGCTACTTCCTGTTAATATTCTGGAAAATAGCACTTTCCCATGAAACGAGTCCCTTGGCGCGCCGCATTTACCTTGGTCCTTCTGGGACTCGCCTCTTCCTGTTCGCTGCCGGGGTTCAGCTCCAAGTCCAAGCTCGTGAGCCTCAAGGCGGGAAAGACCTACGAAGTGAGGAAGGCACTGCTGGCCAACTCCTCATTTGACCCCCTGCTGGCACGCAGTTCCTACTTCGTGTATTTGCCTGCGCCCTCGCCCATGGAGTCGGCGCATCGTGTGGGGAGTGGAGCCGGTCATCTGACGGTGCGGACGACAGCCTACACGCACTCCGAGGACGATCATTTGATCTATGGCCGGAAGAGCGCAGTGGGTACCCCACTCAAGTATGGTGCCGTGCGCAGCGCGGCGGCGGACTGGTCTCGCTACCCGGTGGGCACGCGCTTCCGCATCGAGGGCCAGCCAGACGTGATTTATGAAGTGGATGACTACGGCAGCGCCCTTGTGGGCACGAACACCCTGGACCTCTACTGTCCCACGCCGGGTCTCATGCACGCCTGGGGTGCCCGAAACGTGGGCATAGAAGTGCTGGAGTGGGGCTGCTTCCAGCGCAGTGCCGAGCTCATGAAGGACCGCGTTCACTTCACTCACGTGCGCAGAATGTTTAATGAAATCCTGGCTCACAATCCCATCCGTCCCGTCACACCGGGAGGGACGAGAGAGCCAAGAGCGGATGACTCCCCCGCCCTGCCTCCTCCAAGCCTGCGGGCACCGCACCTGGCCATGCTGAACTGAACCCTTTCCTTTGGGGCGCGGCCATGTGGGCCGGCTCCCAGGGTGTGTGGTGAAGACCCTCTGATTTCCCGATGTCAGAGGGTCTTCCTTTTTGGGGCACTACACCTCGCCACTCCCGAGCTGACGAGCCCAAGCGATGGCGCGGAGCATACCTGCCGCTTTGTTGAGCGTTTCCTGATACTCGTAAGCGGGGTCAGAGTCCGCCACAACTCCGGCACCGGCCTGCACATGAGCCTGACCGTCCTTCAGCACACAGGTGCGCAGGGCAATGCAGCTGTCCAAGTTGCCATCGAATCCGAAGTAGCCCACGGCACCGGCATACGCGCAGCGCTTGTTTTTCTCCAGCTCGTTGATGATCTCCATGGCGCGCACTTTGGGCGAACCGGAGACTGTGCCAGCGGGAAACGTGGCACGCATGACGTCGTAGGCCGAGTGGGTGGCATCCAGTCTGCCGTCCACGTTAGACACAATGTGCATGACGTGGCTGTATCTTTCGATAATACGCAGGTCAGACACCCTCACGCTCCCATATTCCGCCACACGGCCCACGTCATTCCGTGCCAGATCCACCAGCATGATGTGCTCGGCATTCTCCTTCGGGTCGGCAAGAAGCTCCTCTGCAAGCGCTTGATCTTCCTCCGGTGTTTTACCCCTCCAGCGAGTACCTGCAATGGGACGGATGTCGATCCTTCCATTGATGCACTTCACGTGGACCTCTGGCGAGCTGCCCACCAGCGAGAAACCCTGCGGGAAGGTGAGGCAGAACATGTAGGGAGATGGGTTCACGTGCCTGAGCGCACGGAACAGATCTATGGGGCTTCCATCATAAGGCGTGCTGAGACGCTGGGAGGGCACGACCTGAAAAATGTCGCCGGCAGCGATGTATTCGCGCGCTCTGAGCACCATCGCCTCATACTCAGCCTGCGTCGTGTTGCTGGTGTATTCCGGGAGGCTGGCTGTCTTGTCGGCTGGAAACCTCTGAAGTGGCTTGACGGCCAGCGGCTGCTCCAACAGGTCGATCACTCCCTGAATCTTCGCCGCAGCCCACGCGTAGCCCTTCTCCTTGCTCTCGTGCTCGTCCATGAACACGTTGGCGGTGACGGAGAGTTTGCGATGCTTGTGATCGAACACCAACACCGTGTCCGTGATGAAGAAAACCATATCCGGGATGCCAAGGCTGTCCGGCGGAGGTTCCGGCAGCACCGGCTCAAAGAAGCGCACCATGTCATAGGCCAGATAACCCACCGCTCCACCATTGAAGACGCTGGGCTTGGTGCCATCAGGCAGTCGGCAGCTCTTCATGAGCTTCTCCAGCTCCTCCAGCGGATCACGCTCAGCGGTCAGCGTCCTCACCTCACCCCGCTCTTCGATGGTGATATCCTTGCCTCTGGCGGTGAAGATGAGACGAGGGGAGCTGCCCAGGATGGAGTAGCGCCCGGAGGCGGCCGTCATTTCCGCAGACTCCAGCAGGAAGGCACAGCGTCCATCATGGATTTTGTGAAAGGCACCCAGTGTCGTCTCATAGTCCGCCGCCAGTTCTGCCGTCACGGGAATGAGGTTGCCCCTGGAGGCAAGATCGTCAAACGCATCAAAGCTGGGCAAAAGGTGGCGAGAAGTCATGGTTGGGGGCCGCCTAGTTTGCATGGCCTTTCACGGAGCGCCAACGGCAAATCTGCGCTCATTGAGCAGGGAGCAGAAGCTCTGGAGGTCGCTCGCGCTCCGAAATCAACGCCGCCACGTTTGAACATTCCTTTGATGTCGCTACTCTGGCAGACCAGACATCGAATGAGTGACCTTCTGACCGCCCTCAAGAACCTCCAGCCCGCAGTCCTGTGGGCTATGGCTCCACGCGATCTGCTCATGCGAGCGGCCGGTCTGCTGGCTACGGGTGAGATTTCGGACTGGTCGTGGACGGGCACCTCTCAGCTGGAAGTGGAGTTCCCAAGAAGGCTCGACATTCTGGTGTGTCGTCTGCGAGCGCTCGAGAGCGGAGGCATCACCTCTGTTTGTGACTGTGGCGTACCGGCTCCCTGCCAGCACCACTTGGCGACCCTGATGCTTGTGACTCATCTGCTAAAGGCCTCCAACGCGTTCGGACGCTTTCCGAATCGCAAGCTCGGCGAGACGCTGCGTCACAAGCTGCTCAGACGGAATGGGGAAATCTCTCGGTATGAGAACCGCAGCCGTGAACAGGTGAAGAACCTGCTGATCCGCCCCGAACACCACCAAGTCTTTGCTTATCGGCTGGCGCTTGGCCCAAAGGCACCGGCAGTGACTTCCGCCGTGCCCAAAGAGCTTCAACCCTTCGTCCTGTCGTGGTTTTACAATGAGCCTTTGGAAGACGCCTTCTGGAAGTGGTTCTCTGATCCTGGGCGCAAGCTCCCGGTGTATCTGCACTTGGGCATGGAGGAGACGGAGGTGCTTCCTGCTAAGGGAGATGAGTTCAAGGTCAGAGCCAAGATTGAGTGCGGTGACAAGGGCGTACGTCTGTCCCGCCAACTGGAGCACAATGGCGAGGTGCTGGACGAACCCATAAGCACGTTTGGCTACCGGCTGCTTTTTCTCGCCAGCAGTAAAACCCTGCTTCAGCTTCCCATTCGTTCCAGCTGGTGGATGATCGAGGGGCTTGCTAGAAGTATGCAAGACCAGGGGTTTGGTGATACACCTCTGCCAGACGGCATTTGTGAGTTGGACTTTGTACGATGGAATGCAGCGGCTTTATGGTGGCCTGAAGAAGAGGCACTGGAGCACTATCCCGAGGTCTGGTGGAACGGCGAAAAGATCCATCAACCCACCGAGCACAACGTCACAGCACACATCGCGCTGGAAGACTCTGACCCGGACTTGGATGAAGCGAAGGCGTTTTTGAGCGTGAAACTGACGCTGGAAGCCGGTGGAACGAGGATCGGGTATGGTCTTCACGATACAGCGCTAGCGGCGGAGTTTCTGGATCGCACCAGTCCAGACCCCCAGCTCATGAGAGCCAAAGGCCGACGGGATGCCATGCTGACCGCGCTGTATCGGATCTGGCTGGAACCTGCTTCCAAGTCACGCCAACTCATCCTGAAGGAAATGGCGGCTAATCCTGCATTCAGGTCTTCTCACGCTGCCAAGCTGGCCTCACGTTTGGTGCGCCGCATCATGGACGGCATTCCAGTGGATGATGAGAGCGACGAGCCTCGCAGCGCGCGCGCGCAGCAGGACAGGAGGGTACTGTTCGCTTCGCCCGAAGTGGGCTGGATGTTTCTCCCGAATCATGGGAAGGTTCTTTGTGAGTCAATGGCTCTCGTCCGCCACGTTCTGGGAGCCGAAGACTGGGAAAGCCTGGACCACTACTATCCGGAGAATCCCGAGGTGGCGGAGTTCAAGGTCGGAATTCAAGCGGCCTTTGAGCGCCTCCCCATGTTGGTGGGAGAATGTCGTCGGCGAGGAGTGAAGCTGACCTACAACGCGCGGGAAATCGCCACCGCAGCGCTTCAGCTTCGCGTAAAGACCGAGGAATCCGAAAGCATCGACTGGTTCGAACTGCGCCCGGAAGTGTGGTGTGATGGCAGTCTCATCCCGCAGGAGCGCTGGGAACAGATTCTGCTCCATGGGCATTATGTGGATGAGAGCGGCGAGGTGAAGGTCATTGACATCACCTCCTCACATGGGCTGCAACGCATGACGCGCCTCATTCAGTCTCACCGGACGACGGGCAAACGAAAAGACGAGGATGATGAAATCAAAGTCCCCCGCCTGCGCATTCTCGATTGGCTGGAACTGCGCAAGCACGGCGTGGAGTGTGAGCTGCCTGAAGCGCATCGAGAAGTGCTGGAGTCTCTGCTGGACTTCGAGCAGTTGAAGCGTGAAAAACTGCCAAAACTCAAAGCCACCCTGCGCGAGTACCAGCATGATGGATACTCCTGGCTTGCCTTCCACTATCGTCACGGGTTCGGCTCCTGTCTGGCGGATGACATGGGTCTGGGTAAAACCCTGCAAACCATAGCCCTGCTGGCCGCCATCAAGGAAGGACTCGTGCGCCCACCGCCCGGCGCTCCGCAAGAACCAGCACCGCACCTGCTCGTGGTGCCGCCCACGCTGCTGTTTAACTGGCAGAACGAAATCAAGACCTTCTACCCCTCCCTCTACGTGCACCAGTACACCGGCAGCGGAAGGAGCCTCATCGGCATCAACGAAGGGGTGGTTCTCACCACGTATGAGCTCGTAAGGCGAGACATCGACAAGCTCAAGGAGAAGCGCTTTGACTGCATTGTGTTCGATGAGGCACAAGCCGTAAAGAACGTGCTCGGTGAGCGCGCACGCGCCATGCGTCAGCTCCAGGGAAACTTCAAGGCAGTGCTCACCGGCACGCCGCTGGAGAATCATGCCGGAGAATACTTCAGCATTATCGACCTCGCTCTACCCGGCCTACTCGGAGAGAGAAAGGACTTCCTCGCCATGCTGAAGGATCCTGACCCTGTCTTTAATCCGCTGAACCGGGCACGTCCCTTCGTTCTGCGACGAACCAAGGAAAAGATCCTCAAGGAGTTGCCACCCAAAGTGGAGTCAGACATCCACCTGGAGCTGACGGACGAGCAGAAGAAGTTCTACACCCGCGCGGTGGCAGAGGTGCGGGAGGAGGTCATGGCAGCCTTCGCCGACAAAACGGCACAGCAGGCCGGCATCGTAGCGCTGGCAGCGCTCACCCGACTGCGGCAGGTGTGTGTTTCCCCCTCACTGATCGACCCGGACTACACCGAGTGCTCTCCCAAGCTGGGCTACCTGTGCGGCAAGCTGGAGGAACTGAGGGATGAAGGACATGCAGCGCTCGTGTTCAGCCAGTTCACAAAGGCGCTCGACAGGCTGGAGACGGAGCTGAAAGCGGCGGACATCCCCTTCCAACGCCTGGATGGCAGCACGCCGCAGGAGAAGCGGAAAAAGCTGGTGGAAACTTTCCAGACTGGCAAAGGGCCTGGCGTCTTTCTCATCAGTCTGCGAGCCGGTGGCGCGGGCCTCAATCTCACCCGCGCGAGCTACGTCTTTCACCTTGACCCATGGTGGAACCCGGCGGTGGAAAACCAGGCCAGCGATCGTGCGCATCGCATGGGTCAAAAGAGCACCGTATTCATTCAGCGGCTGCTGATGCTCCACACGGTAGAGGAGAAGATCATGCAACTGAAGGCAAAGAAGCGGGCGCTCTTTGAGCAAGTCATCAACGGCAGCAGCGTGGACGGCTCCACCGGCGGCGCATTGATGACCCGGGATGACTTCCGCTTTCTGCTCGAGTAGTCAGGCGATGAGATCCTTGATGACCGTTCCGCCGAACTGGCTGAGCTGCTTGAAGCGTCCGCCGTGATAGAAGGTGAGCTTGTTGTCATCCAGCCCCAGGAGACGCAGAAGCGTCACATGAAAGTCCCTCACGTGAGCCACACCCTCCACGGCTTCCATGCCAGTATCATCCGTGGCTCCGATAGTGTGGCCGGCCTTCACCCCGCCGCCCGCCATCCAGATGGTCATAGCCTTCGGGTTGTGGTCACGTCCATAGGCTGTGCCGCCACGCACTCCGTTGTCCGGAGTACGGCCAAACTCTCCGCACCACACCACAAGCGTACTCTCCAGCAGTCCGCGCTGCTTGAGGTCTGCCAGGAGTGCAGCGATGGGCTGGTCCACACCACGAACGAGATTGCCGTGGGCGCGCTCGATGTAATCATGACTGTCCCAGGTACCATTGTAGAGCTGCACAAAACGAACCCCCTGCTCCACAAGCTTTCGTGCTAGCAGACACTTGCGGCCAAAGGCGTCTGTGGCCTCACTGCCTATGCCATACATCTGCTTGGTCTTCTCATCTTCCTTTGATAGATCCAGCACCTCAGGCACCTGCATTTGCATGCGAAAGGCAAGCTCGTAGTTATCCATCCGCGCCTTCAGCTCCTCATGCCAGGGATGCTCCTGCATGTGAGCCTCATTGAGCTTGCCTATGAGATCCAAGTTGCGTCTCTGGTGCTCGGGCGTGATGCCCGCAGGCGGCGTCAGATCCAGGATGGGACTTCCCTTCGGACGCAGTGGCGTGCCCTGATAGTGAGCCGGCAAGTAGCCATTGCTCCAGTTCGCCGAGCCACCTTGCGGGTAGCTGATCTCCGGCAGAACGATGAAACCGGGAAGGTTCTGGTTTAGGGAGCCCAGCCCGTAGTTGACCCATGAGCCAATGGCAGGATCCCCTCCAAAACGATTGCCGCAGTTCATCTGGTACATCGCGGTAGGGTGGTTCACGCTGTCCACCTGGCAGCCGCGATAAAAACACAAATCGTCTGCCATTCCGGCAAGGTGGGTCCAGTTCTCCGCCATGTCGGCACCGCTCTCCCCTGCCTTGATGAACTTGAAGGGGCTGCGAACATAATAGCGCTTACCGCTTTCCATGGCTGACTTCTGCCGCCCCTCTCGCACGAACTCCTTGAGGTGGAGCTTCTCCAGCGCGGGTTTGGGATCGAATGTGTCGATGTGCGAAGGCCCGCCTTCCATCATGAGAAAGATGCAGTTCTTCGCCTTGGCAGGAAGCTGCTGCGGCCTGGGCGAAAGGGGGCCTGCCTGCTCTGCCAGCAGTGACGTCAATGCCACGCTGCCAATGCTGGCCCCAAGTCCATAGACGAACTCTCGCCGTGTGGGCAAGTGAAGCGCACGCGATCCTGCACAGGGAAAACGAAAGGAGTTCATGATACCGTTTCACTTCCGATAACGCCGCAAATGGACAGAAAATCGCATCACGGGTCTTTCTCTTGCCGCCTTGATTCTTTGAGCTTGAGTCAGCGGCATGAGCAGCAGCGTATGTCGTTGGGGATTCATGAGCACGGCTTCCATAGGCCGGAAGAACTGGCAGGCCGTGAAGGATGCTGGCAATGCGGCTGTAACAGCCGTGGCAAGTCGCAACCGCGATGCAGCACTGGCTTTCGTCACCGAGTGCCAGGCTGAATGTCCCTTTGACGAGCAGCCGCAAGCTCTCGGAAGCTATGAGGAACTCATCGAATCTCCCGCCGTCGATGCCATTTACCTTCCGCTGCCCACCGGGATGAGGAAGGAGTGGGTTCTGCGTGCAGCTCGCGCAGGGAAGCATGTTCTGATAGAGAAGCCCGCCGCAAACTCCGCAGCGGACGTGGAGGAGATGATCGCTGAGTGCCGCACCGCCAATGTTCAGTTCATGGACGGTCTGATGTTTCAGCACAGCAAACGGCTGACGAACATGAGACAGGTCATCGACTCGGGCCAGATCGGGGAAGTGCGGCGCGTCACGGCCCAGTTCAGTTTTCATGGCGGCGAGGAGTTTGCACGGTCGAACATCCGAACGCACTCCGCTCTGGAGCCCATGGGTGCTCTGGGCGATCTGGGCTGGTACACGAGCCGTTTTGTTCTGTGGGCAATGGCTTTTGAAATGCCCGTGGCCCTTTCAGCCCGCACGCACTCCACCATGCAACATCGGGATTCACCAGAGCCTGTGCCAGCGGAGCTAAGCGCCGAGCTGGTGTTTCAGAACGGCGCTTCTGCTGCCATGCACTGCTCGTTCGTGGCGGAGCACTGTCAGCTTGCGATGGTAAGCGGAACGAAGGGCTATCTGAGCCTGCGCGACTTCGTGCTGCCATTCGCCGACAGCGGGCTAGACTTTGATGTGCTCAACTCCGCATTTCTGGCTGAGGGATGCCGCTTTGCCATGGAACCACGACTCACCATCCACCGAGGGAGCGAGCCGCCAAACAATGCGCCGGAAAGCCAGGAGGCGAACATGTTCCATACCTTTTCAGCCAACGTCCTGAAGGGCAGGCCAGACGCCTTCTGGCCAGAGGTGACACTGAAAACGCAGCGCCTTCTCGATGCCTGCCTTCGCTCAGCACGCCACGACGGCATACGGGTCACTCTGTGACGCGCACCTCCGCAGCACTGGTGAGCAACTGGGAGGTGCCGTCCACGCGTTCCAGGATGAGATGACCTTCATGGTTCAGATCGCGCACCCGTCCATGGACAGGCAGACCGTCCACAGTGGCACGGATGTTTCTACCTATGAGCACGCTCCGCCTTCTCACCTCCATGAGCAGGTCCTGAAAGTGGTGCTCCCATGCCTCGTCCATAAGCTCAGCCATGGAGTCCAAAAAAGCGGCTAATAGCGGCTCCCGTGGTATTAGAAGATGGTTCGCAGGACCAAGCTCCAAACGCAGGGATGTGGCAAGACGCCGGAGTTCCTCTGGAAACTCGGTGGTGTTCACATTGATCCCCACGCCCAGCACCACAAAGCCGCCACTACCGCCAAAGGCAGTCTCGGCAAGCAGTCCACTGACTTTCTTGCCTTGGAGATGAACATCGTTGGGCCACTTGATGCCGGCCATTGCGGGAATGATCTGCTCAATGGCGCGGCACACCGCCACCGCTGCGAGCGTGGTCAGCCTGGGCCAGACCTCCACTGGCAGTTGCGGACGAAGCACCATGGAGAACATCAGGTCTCTGCCACGCGGCGTGACCCAGCGGTTGTTCCGCTGACCGCGCCCTGCCGTTTGTTCTTCTGCACAGATGACCAGTCCGTGGGGCGCTCCGTTGACTCCGGCGGTCTTGGCCAAGTCACTGGTGGACGTCACCTGCTCTTGCAAATCAAAAGTCCATGGACCTTCATTGCTCAGTGAACGTGTGAGTAGATGAAGGTCCAGGCCCATGGTCAGAGGCTGCCGTGTTCCCCAGGATGAGACTCATCGTGATGCAAATCGTCCTGACACTCCAGATGAGTGGTGATGATCACCTTCTTCTCCACTGATCCAATCACTTCACGCTCAATCTCGGTAGCGACGCGGTGCGCCTCCTTGAGAGAAATATCGTTATGAAACTGCAAGTGCACTTCCACCCAGTGAATGCTGCCTGAGTCTCGATGCCGCAGTGCGTGAAACGTGACACCGTGGGCGCTGGTGCTTCTTGCCAGGGCTTCATCCAAACGCTGAGTCATCGCCGGGTCTGCCACATCCATAAGCCCGCCTACGCTGCGGGAGACGAGTCCGTAGCCGGTGTAGAGAATGTTTGCCGCCATGAGCAGTCCGCACACTGGGTCCCACCAGGAGTGGCCGGTGAGCGCCATGAGGCCCAGGCCCGCCAGCGCCCCGAGACTGGTCCACGCATCCGTGAGCACGTGGTGCCCGTTTGCCGAGAGAATGAGCGAACCCGTGCGGCGGCCTTGTTTGATCAACACATAACCGAGGATGCCGTTGATCATAACCGTGAGCACGATGAGTAGAACGCCGTGGTCAAGGTTCCCAGGCTGGCTACCACTCATCCATTTGGTGATGGAAACCCAAGTGATGTACACCGCAGCCAGGATGATGAGCGCACCTTCTACCCCGGCAGAAAAGAACTCCGCCTTGCTGTGGCCATAGCGGTGATCGTCGTCCGCAGGTTTGCCCACGAGCGAATAACTGTATGCGGCGAACATCACTGCCGCCACGTGCACCACGGACTCCGCCGCGTCACCCAGGATAGCGGCTGAACCGGTGATGAGATACGCCCCCATCTTCAGCACCAGCATCACGAAACCAAGGATGAGCGAGGCCCGCATGGCCCACCCGGCAGCTGCATCTGTAGAGGAGTGACTCATGCCTGGGGTCACTCAAAATACTCACGGATGGCTTTCACCAGCCCGGGAATGCTGTGCTCCCTTGCTTCGATATCGATCTTCACTTTCCGTGCCTTGAGCGTCTCACTGGTGATGGGGCCTATGCTGGCCACCTTGATGCCAGGCGGAAGCTCCAGCCCGAGATCAAAAAAACACTCCACCGTGGACGAGCTGGTAAAGGTGATGACGTCCGCACCATCTTCGGTGAGCCGTGCAACAGCACCCGCATTGTCCTCACGCTCCGGTATGGTGCGGTAGGCTATGGCCTCATCCACGATGGCACGCGCTTTGTTCAGTTCTTTGGCTATCACCTCTCTCGCACCTTCAGCCCTCACCCACAGGATCATCTGGTTTTCGACATCGTGCTTGAGCAGTTCTTCCACCAGACTCTCCGCGACGAAGGTCTTCGGCATGAGGTCCACCGCCAGGTGATAGTGCTTGATTTTCTCTGCCGTGCCCGGGCCTATGGCCGCTATCTTGGCTCCCCCAATGGAGCGAGCGTCAGAGTAGATCTTGTAAAACATCTCAAAGAAAGCGTCCACCCCGTTGGGACTGGTGAAGATGATCCACTCGTATTTGTGCGCATCCTGCACAAGCCCGCCGAACTCCATGAGATCCTTTGGCGGTACGATCTTGATGGTAGGCAGCTCTATGACATCCGCTCCCAGCTGGGAGAGTGCCTTGGTGAGACCACCGGCTTGGTGACGCGTGCGGGTGACCACGATGCGTTTGCCAAAAAGCGGTCGGTCTTCGAACCAGTTGATGTTGGCACGTTCTTTGACCACGTCGCCAATCACGCAAACAGCGGGTGCCTTGAATCCTGAGGACTTCACTTTTTCAGCGATGTCGCCCAGCGTGCCGGTGAGGGTCTGCTGATTCCCACGCGTGGCCCAGCGTACCAGCGCCACGGGCGTGTCGGCCGGAGCTCCGTGCTTCATGAGTTCAGCGGTGATTTCCATCATCCGCTCTACCCCCATGAGCATGACGCGGGTGCCAGGGGTTTTTGCCAAGTGGGCGTAGTCCAGACTGCTCTCTGGTTTGGTAGGGTCTTCGTGGCCGGTGAAGATGGTCAGCTGAGAGGCGTGAGCACGATGCGTGACGGGAATACCGGCATAAATCGGCCCGGCGATGGAGGAGGAGACACCGGGAACGATCTCGTAACGAATGCCTGCGGCCGCCAGTTCCGCAGCCTCTTCGGCTCCACGCCCGAAAAGCACTGGGTCCCCACCTTTGAGTCGTGTGACCACTTTGCCCTCCTTTGCCTTGGCTACGATGAGCGCATTGATCTCATCCTGCGTGAGGGTGTGATCCTTGGCCTTCTTGCCGGCATAAATGCGCTCTGACGTAGGACTGGCCATGCGCAGGAAATCCGCATTACTGAGGTAGTCATAGACGATCACATCCGCGAGTTCGATGCACTCTTTGGCGCGCAAGGTGAGCAGTCCGGGATCCCCTGGGCCTGCGCCTACGAGGTAAACGATACCGGTGCTGCTGGGTGACGACTTGCTCATGAAATGGACGGCTGGGGCGGGTTGATATCAGGCGATGATGGCGGCGCGTTCGTTCTCGATGCCGCTTTTTTCAAGGTAATAGTCATAACCGCCAGTGTAAGGCGTGACTTTGCCGCTGTTGATGTGCAAGACCTTGGTGGCCAGGGTGCGGATGAAGTGGACGTCGTGGCTGATGAAGATGAGGGTGCCCTCGTAGCGTAGCAGCGCTTGGGTGAGACCCTCGATGCTATGGATGTCAAGATGCGTAGTCGGCTCGTCCATGAGCAGCACGTTGGGTGGATCCACGAGAAACTTGACGAGGTTCAGTCGGCTCTTCTCACCACCTGATAGTACGCCGCACTTTTTGTAAACCTCATCCTTCCGGAACAGGAAGCTGCCCAAGATGCCGCGGGCATCATCTTCCCTCAGCGTGGGGCAAGCCCTCATGACCTCATCCAGCACGGTGGCATTTTCATCGAGCTGAGCGGAACGGTACTGGGAGTAATAGCCTAGCTTGACGGCGGTGCCAAACTTCCGCTCGCCTGCGGAGATGGGCACTTCACCGGCTATAATTTTGATCAAGGTGCTCTTGCCTGCTCCGTTGGGTCCCACCAGTACGGTGCGCTCACCGCGCTCGAACTCCAGGTCCAGGCCGGAGTAAATTTTTCGGTCGCCGTAGGCTTGGTGCACGTTCTCCAGCGAGACTACCCGTTGACCGCTGCGTGGTGGCTGGGGGAAGTTGAACCGGAAATATTTGCGTGGTGGCACAGGCTTTTTGAGGCGCTCGATCTTGTCCAGTTGCTTCTGGCGGCTCTGTGCCTGGGCAGCTTTGGAAGCCACGTTGCGGAAGCGGTCGATGAACTCTTCCATGGCCTCGATCTCCTTTTGCTGGTTTTTGTAGGCCTGCAGGGCACGCTCATAGTTCTGCTCCTTCTGCTCCAGGTAGCCGGAGTAGTTGGCCTGGTAGGAGATGAGTTTGCTTTCGTCGATCTCATACACGGTCTCGATGAGCACGTCCATGAAGTCACGGTCGTGGGAGATGAGCAGGATGGCACCTGAGTAGTTCTTCAGATAGTTGCGGAACCACATGAGCGAGAGCAGGTCCAGGTGGTTTGTAGGTTCATCTAGCAGCAGCAAATCTGGTTCCAACACTAAAAGGCGGGCAAGGTGCGCGCGCATGACCCAGCCGCCCGAGAGTTCACGAGCCGGGCGCTGCCACTCGGCTTCAGTGAATCCCAGGCCGCGCAGCATCTTTTTCGCCTTGGCCTCTACTTCTGGGTTGTTCAGCGCATCGTGCTTGGCACTTGCCTCGAAATAGGCCGGGTCGTCGGTGGTGCCCTCCTTTTCGTGTTTGGCCAGGATGGCTTCGAGCTTCTCGAGTTCTCCGGCTCGGCCTGTCGCCACTTCGAGTGCGGTCTCATCTGCCAAGGGCTCAGACTCCTGCGGCAGGTAGCCTAGCGTGGTGTATTCGTCCCGCTGCACGGTGCCGCTGTCTGCGGTGTCCTCCCCCAGTATGAGGGAAAACAACGTGGACTTGCCTGCTCCATTGGGGCCTACCAGAGCGACACGTTCGCCGTAGTTGATGGTCAGATCAGCATCCTGAAAAAGGATGCGGTTGTTAAAGGACTTGGTGAGCTTTCGGATGACGAGCATGGGGGACGCTTCCCATACCCCGGCCTTGACCACTCGCAACCCTGGACCTTGCGGCTAGGCGTTGCGATGGGCGAGCAAAAACGCCTTGATGACTTCTACGTCGGCTGGCTGCGGGTAGCGCTCCAGCGGTTTGTCTTTGAGCGCTTCGAGCGTGGGATGCGTGGGCTCGATTCCGATGGCTTCCTTCACCACGTCAGGGAACTTGGCCGGGTGGGCCGTGCTGAGCACGATGCTGGTAGTGCCTTCCGGAGCCATGTCCGTAAAGGCGGTGGCGGTGTGGGGGTCCAGCACATAGCCCCAGTCCTGATGCATCTGGCGGATGACGGCCACGATTTGCGAGTCATCCATGCGGCTGGAGCGGATGCAAGTCTCTGGGCGTAGAGGGATCTCCACCGCCTGGCCGGACTTGATGCGGGCCATGACTTCGCGCACTGCTGCGGCATCCTCATTCAGTACGAAGTAAAGGTAGCGCTCGAAGTTGGAGGCGGCCTGGATGTCCATGCTTGGCGCATGAGATGGGATGACCTGTCCCTGCTCATATCTGCCGGTGCTGAAGAACCGGTGAAGGATGTCGTTTTGGTTCGTCGCCACGCGGAAGCTGTGAACTGGCAGGCCCATGCGTTGGGCAAGCCAACCAGCGAGCACGTTACCAAAGTTCCCCGTGGGCACCACAAACTCCACGCGGCTACGTTTTTCCTCCGGCAGCCGCAGCCAGGCCCAGATGTAATAGACGCTCTGTGCGAGGACGCGGGCTATGTTGATGCTGTTGACAGCGGAGAGGTTGGTGGCCTTGGCGAAGGCAGTGTCGCCGAATGCTTCCTTCACGATGCCCTGCGCATCATCAAACGTGCCTGGCACAGGGATGGCGAAGACGTTGGACGCACCTGTGCAAGCCATCTGACGCTCCTGAAGCGGGGCCACGCGACCATCTGGATAAAGGATGAAAATGGTGATGCCATCGCGGCCCAGACAGCCGTGGATGGCAGCGCTGCCAGTATCTCCAGAGGTGGCACCGAGGATGGTGAGCGGTCTGCCGCTGAGTTGCACCTGCCGCTTGTAAAGCAAGCCGAGGAGCTGGAGGGCGAAGTCTTTGAAGGCAAGTGTGGGACCATGGAAGAGTTCCAAGATGAAGGTCCGCTCACTGATCTTCACGAGGGGTGCCACTTCGTCACTGTCAAAACGCGCGTAGGCTTGGGCGGTGAGTTGGTGCCACTCGGCTGCGGGAATCTCCGGAGCAAACAGAGAGAAGAACTCAGCAGCCAACTGAGGGTAGCTGAGAGTGGACCATTGCGGAAGTTTGTCTGTGAGGTCGGGAAACTCGGATGGGAGAAACAGCCCGCCGTCAGGAGCAAGACCCGCCTCCACAGCCTCTGAAAAGCTGTGGGGGTCCGTCTGTCCGCGTGTGGAGAGGTAGTGCATGATGAGGTATCAGTTGAGGCATCGACCGTGCTACAGGGGATCTGAAGCGGGTAGCACTCGGACACGGGTGCGTGTGATCCGAGCGGGAACCGCACGGCTCATTCGTCACCAAAGCTGACGCCCACGGCTCGTGCGGCCTGAACGATCTCGCTGTCTTTGGAAACGAGGCGAAGCTGCATGACGGCGTCTTCGATGGGTACGGCTCCGACATGGTATTGCTGGTATGAGACCATCTTCCCAAAGTCACCTTCCTGAATGAGTTGCACGGCCTTCACTCCAAACCGGAGGCCCAGGATGCGATCCAGCGCTGTGGGTGCTCCACCGCGCTGAAGATGACCCAACGTGCAGGAGCGCGTTTCCTTGCCGGTGAGTTCTTCGATCGCTTGAGCCACGCGGTCTCCTATCCCACCGAGGCGGTCTTCTCCCTTGTCGCCCTTGCTCTGCTTTTTCACCATGTCTCCGCTTTCCCAGCGCGCGCCTTCGGCCACGACGACGAGAGTGGAGTGGTAGCCCTGCGCATCACGCTTCTTGATGTGATTGGCAATGTTTTCCACCTTGAAAGGGATTTCTGGCAGGAGAATGGCGTCCGCGCCGCCGGCCATACCGCCGTAGAGAGCGATCCAGCCCGCGTTGCGCCCCATCACTTCAAGGACGATGACGCGTTTGTGACTCTCCGCCGTGGTGTGGAGGCGGTCCAGAGCATCGACCACGGTGGCATAAGCGGAATCGAAACCGAAGGTCATGGCGGTGGCCTGGAGGTCGTTGTCAATCGTCTTCGGCACGCCGATGACGTTGATGCCCTGTTTGTGAAGCTGAAGACCTGTGGTGAGCGAGCCGTCACCGCCGACGACGATGAGCGCACCTATCTCCAGATGACGCAGAGTGGATTTGGCCTTGTCCACGATTTCCTGCGGCACCTCGGCCACATTCCCTTCACCTATTTTGGCTACGAAGTGGCCTTTGTTCGTGGTGCCAAGGATGGTACCGCCAAGTTTCATGATGCCCACGGTGCGCGCGGGATCGACGATGGTGTAGTCGCCAGGAGGGAGGAGTCCCTCAAAGCCGTCGCGGAAGCCTACGACTTCCCATCCGAGTTTCGCTGCGGCGCTGACCACGCCATGAATGACTGCATTGAGGCCCGGGCAGTCGCCACCGGAGTTGAGGATACCGATTCGCATGTGTCTTGTGTCTTAGTCCTGGAGGTAGTTAAGCAGTTGAGATTGGTGGGTGATGGGGCGGCCTGCATTGAGCCACTGATTGTAGGCACCCCAGCCTTGATTCAAGGCACCCTGGGCCGTGCCGAGCGGATCGCTGGCCCCTAGCACCACGGCGATGAGGCGGTGGCGGAACACGACGTTGGAGCCGTCTGGCTGTGGGATCAAAGTGGAGGGCTTGTCCGCAGTGATGACGGCGCAGCCGCCAGAAGCGGGCGTGGAGGCGACCTTCATGCCGTCGATGCGGGAGGTGCCGAGCAGGCGATTGTTGTTGCTAATGTTCACCTTCACCGGTGCGCCCTCGCGGTAGATAGTGATGGAGCGGGAGCGCTGGTTGGTGTAAAATACAAATGGTGCCCGAGTGGAGGCATACACGGCGATACGAGCTATGTCCGCAGCGCTGGAGTACGGTGTGGGCCTGGAGTTTTCATAACCGTGCGGGGTGACGAAGTTCGTGTTTCGACAGCCTTCACGAGCGGCGAGTGCGTTCATTTGTTTCACGAACTCCTGCAATGGGTCTCCGCCGATCTGCTTGCGCGCCAGCAGGTCATTCCCCACGAAGTGCCCCAGCGTGATGGCCGCGATGTTGTCGGAATTCATCATCGTGGCATAGATGAGGTCACGGATGGTGATCTTGTCCCCGGGACGAAAGTCATGCACGGTCTCGCCTGCGATTTGCGGTGCGTAGGGCGGAACGCTGGCTAGCACATTGAGAGAAACCTTGGAGGCCTCAGCCCAGTCGATGGCGACGAGCGCGGTGGCGATCTTTGCGATGCCGCCTACCGCACGCTTTTGCGAGATGTTTCCTCCCACGTGAATCTTTTTGTTGTAGGTGTCCACGACGATGATGGACTGCGCGGCCAGACTGCCGCCCATGAGGCAGAAAAGGAGGAGCAGACGGGTGGTGACGAGGGCGATCATGCCGGGCGAGTCTATCTTGCCCCGCCGCAGTGGCAACCCGGAGATTTTCCTTTGCGCGGATGTGAAAAGTTCGCCTAACAGTCCGTCATGTCCGCTAACGCACGCACGGAGGCCGAGAACCTGATTCGCCACTACTATACCACCTTCAATGGCGGAGACCGGGAGGCTATGCTGTCCTTGCTCACGGAGGACGTGGTGCATGACATTAACCAAGGTGGCAGCGAGCACGGCAAGGAGGCCTTTCGCGCTTTTTTGCAGCGCATGGACCGCTGTTACCGCGAGCAGGTGGAGGAACTGGTGGTGATGGCGGACGAGACAGGCGCACGCGGCGCGGCAGAATTTTTCATCCGCGGGGCATACATCTCTACGGACGAAGGCTTGCCCCCTGCCTCAGGACAGACTTACTGGCTGCGCGTGGGGGCGTTCTTTGAGTTGCGCGGTGGGAAGGTGGCCCGCGTGACGAACAACTACAACCTTCAAGACTGGATCAAGCAGGTGGTGGGCTAGGCAGGCTTTTATCCTCCAGCCTTCTGCCACACCAGTATCAGAGTCACCGTGACCATGCTCAGCAAGGTGGAATAAAAGACGCTGGCCGTGGCAAAACGGCGGTCGCCGCCGAACTCGTGGGCCAGCAGGGCGCTATTCACTGCCACAGGTGCACCGGAGGTGAGGATGATGACCATTTTCGCTGCAGCAGGCAGTGGTATGAAGTAGAGAAGACACCAAGCCAGCAGCGGTGCCGCCAAGAGCCTAATGGCCAGGGCAGAAATCAGCGGCGCCTGCATGGGAGCGGGCTTGGTCTGGGAGAGCTGAACACCCAGCGTCAAAAGCGCAAAACCCACCAGCGCCGCTGCCACCATATCGAGCGGTTCCCACAACCAACTCACACTCCTGACAGGAATGTTCAGCGCTTTGCAGAGCAGCGCCGCCGCCACGGCGTAGAGAGAGGGCTGCCGCAGTGTGGACTGGAGCGCCTTCAGATGGCCGCGCCAGCCGCCTGCATCGTTGGAGTTCGCCAAAAAGACGCCCACAGTGAAGGTGCTGATGTTCATCGTCACCAGCGCGTACACCTGGACAGCGGCGGCCTCGTGCCCAAAGGCCAGGGTCACCAGCGGTATGCCGAAGTTTCCATTATTCCCGAGCATGGAAGCCAGCGCATGAGCCTTTCTCGTAGCCGTCTCCAACTGTAGAAGCCGACTTATCGTGAAGCTCAACAGTCCACAGAGAATCAGCACGCTGAAGACGGACATCACTACCAGCCCACCCTCCTCACCTTCCATCTCCGTGTCCAGCAGCCTGACAAAAATGAACGCCGGCACCAGAAGATAAAGGTTCAACTTCACCAGCGTCTGGAGATCCAGGCTGAACTTCCGGTCCACCAGCCAGCCAGCGCCCACGACCATGACGAGCGGCAGGCAGACTTGGGTAAAAATATCGAGGATGAAGAGCAAGACAAAGAGTCCTTCCACTCGGCACGTTCCACTGTCAATCTCCTCAGTCCCCCTCCTCTCTTTTCTCTCGCCCAGCCTTTTCCACTTTCCTCCATGAACCGCCGCCTCTTCACTGCCAGCATCGCATCCACCCTGGCCGCACCTTACATACGCGCTCAGGCTTCAGATAAAGTGTACCGCACTGCACTCATCGGCTCCGGATGGTGGGGAATGAATCTTCTGAACGAAGGCCTCGCCTCGGGGCGCATCAAGTGTGTGGGTCTGGCTGACCCAGATGAAAAGGCACGCGAGGCCTCAGCGGATGAGGTGGAAGGCTCTTCCGGGCACAAGCCAAAAACATACAACGACTACCGCGAGCTTCTGGACAAGGAGAAGCCAGAGATCGTGATCATAGCCACACCGGACCACTGGCACGCGCTCACCAGCATCGCAGCCATGAAGGCCGGCGCTCACGTGCTGGTGGAGAAGCCCACCGCTCACACCGTGGGCGAGTCAA
>CAZIGH010000032.1:0-60888 GCA_964538625.1 uncultured Verrucomicrobiaceae bacterium | reverse complement strand
AGAAAGTCATGCTGGGCCTCCTCAAAGACGACACCGAAGTTTACAAGCAGTTCGCCCAAAACGAGTCCTTCAAGCGCTTCGTGGCCGATATGGTTTACGAGATCACCAACCACACCCAACCAAACGCAGCATAAAAGAAAGCTGGCTTCGTGTGTAGCGTGGACGACTGATGGAGGCGAGGGCGGGAATTGAACCCGCGCATACCGGTTTTGCAGACCAGTGCATTACCACTTTGCTACCTCGCCATTGCTTGCTGTTGAAGCGAGGTAGAGGTTAGAAGCGGGTTGGCGTTCTGTCAAATGGGGCTATGTGGATGGTGAAAGTTTCCTGCGGCAAGGGGTGTCCGCACTGGAAAAAAGAAAGGCGATCCTTGCGGACCGCCTTTCGTGGTTGAGGTTTTGGGGGGAAAGGGACTTTCTACTCCTCGGAGGCTTCGCCTTCGGCTCCTTCTGCGGCACCTTCTGCGGCCACATCCAGACGGATGAAGCAGGTGACGTCGTTGTGGAGCTTGACGTTGATCTCGTGCTTGCCGGTGGACTTGATAGGCTTGTCCAACTGGATTTGGTGACGGTCGATGACGATTTTGGACTGTTCTTCCAGGGCCTTGGCGATGTCGATGGTGGTGATGGAACCGAAGGCTTTGCCATTGGCACCGGTGGCCAGGGTGAGCTTGAGCTTCACTTTCTTGAGCTTGCCGGCGGTCTTCTCTGCTTCGGCGAGTTCATCAGCCTCGCGCTTGGCGCGGACTTTCTTGAGGTTCTCGATATGGCGGAGGTTGCCCTTGGTGGCTTCGAATGCTTTGCCAGCAGGCACGAGGAAGTTGCGGGCGAAGCCGCGCTTCACCTTGACCACGTCGGCCTCGGCGCCGAGCCCTTTGATTTTCTCTTTGAGAATGACTTGTGTTGTTGCCATGACAATCTGCCTCCTCTGCGGAGGGGCGCGCATCCTACACGGTGCGGGACCCTTGTCAAACGGGGAGAAGGGTGGGTGAGAATCTTCCTTGAGCGGCTGTCTGGTTTGGGGGGGCGGACGGCTTGGGCGGGGCGCTGCTGGTTTGGGCGGTGTGTTTTCCGTTGCTGCCGGTGCTTTATTCTTTTGCGGGGCGTGCGATGGTGCGTGCCCCCCATCCATGTCCACCGCCACTTTGCTCATTCACTGCCCGGACCAGCCCGGTCTTGTCCACACGGTCACGAGTTTCATTTTGTACCACGGGGGCAATATCCTGCATCTGGACCAGCATGTGGACCGTCAGGCGAATGTGTTTTTCATGCGTGTGGAGTGGGCACTGAAGGGTTTTGCGCTTGCGACTGCGGAGGATGTAAGGCGCTCTTTCGGGTCAATCGCCAGTGAGCGGCGGATGAAGTGGTCTCTGCACCTTTCGGAAGAGCGGCGGCGGGTGGCGGTTTTTGTCACGAAGGAGGGGCACTGTCTGTATGACTTGCTCTCGAGGCATGAGGCTGGGGAGCTGCCGTGTGACATTCCTCTGATCGTGAGCAATCACGAACATCTGCGTCCTGCTGCGGAGCGCTTTGGGATTCCCTTCGTGCATGTGCCGGTGACGCCTGAGACGAAGGAGGCGGTGGAGGCGCGGCACATCGCGCTGATGTGGGAACATAAGATCGACACGATCGTGCTGGCGCGGTACATGCAGATCGTGACTCCGGGGTTCATCGCGGCTTTTCCAAATCAGATTCTGAACATTCATCATTCGTTTCTGCCGGCTTTTGTGGGGGCGAAGCCATACCATCAGGCGCATGAGCGCGGGGTGAAGTTGATCGGTGCGACGAGCCACTACGTGACCAATGATCTGGATGAAGGGCCGATCATTCACCAGGATGTGATCAGGGTGTCTCACAAAGATTCGGCAGCCGACATGGTGCGGCTGGGGAAGGATCTGGAGAAGATTGTGCTGTCGAAGGCGCTGTGGTGGCACTTGAATAACTGTGTGCTGGTTTACGGAAATCGTACGGTGGTGTTCTCCTGAGGGGTGCGGGACGTAATGCGTGCTGATGAGAAGAAGCACGTTTGTCACGCGGTCAGGACGCCGGGTGCAGTTGACGGAATGTGGTGCGCTGGAAGGGGTGCCGGTGGTGTTTGCCCACGGCTGGCCATGCTCTGGGCATCAGTCGCTGCCGTGGCATGCGGTGGCTGAGGAGCTGGGGTTGCGGATCATCGCGCCGGACAGGCCGGGTATAGGCGGATCAGACTTTGAGCAGGGGAGGACTTTGGTGGGCTGGGCAGGGCTGGTGGGGGAGGTGGCGGAGCATCTTGGTGTGGAGAGGTTTCATGCGGTGGGTGTGTCTGGTGGTGGCCTTTATACTCTGGCGTTGGCTGCGCTGATGCCGGAGCGCCTGCTGAGTGTGCATGTGATTTCTGGTGCCCCGGGTTTTCATCTTTTGGGTGGTGTGAGGGCGCTGCCGTGGCACTACACGGGTTTGTATGGGGTGAGGCGCTTTGCGCCGGGCTTGCTGGTGCCGGCGTTTGAGCTTGCGCGCTGGCTTAATGAACGGGTGTCGAGGTGGGTGGTGCTGCGCTGGATGATGAAACTTTATCTTTGTCCGAAGGACTATGAGGCCTTGGTGGAGAGGGGTTGGTTCCCGTGCATTGCGCAATCCTTCAGCGAGGCGTGGACGGGGCACCTGGACGCGATGCTGACGGATGGGGATGTGTATCTGCGGCCGCTTGGCTTTGATTTGCGGAACATTCCGGGGCCCGTTCATTTCTGGCATGGTGGGCGAGACAAAAATATTCCGCTGGGGCTGGCGAAGCGGATGGTGGCCCTGGTGCCGGAGGCGGCTGTGCATTGGTTTGCGGAGGACGGGCACTTTTCATTGTTTCTGCTGCGGGGCAGGGAGGTGATGGAGTCGATGGTGAAGGGGGTGGGTGGTTGGGAGAAGGCGGGTCGTTGTTCTCAAAAATCTAACTCCTGAGCCCGGCGAATCACCTTGCGGTGAGGGGTGGCTGGCTGCATGATCGCGGCCCTCATTTCAGGTTATGCCAGATCGTGTTCAAGTCGCCGTCGTAGGAGCCAGCGGATATTCCGGCATGGAGCTTCTGCGTTATCTTTTGCTGCATCCGAAGGTGGAGATCGTGGCGGTGACTTCTCGTGCTCAGGCTGGCAGGGCTTTGACGGCGGAGTTTCCGAGGTTCCGTGGTGTGGGGAGTGCGGATGGTCTGTCATTCAGTATGCCGGATGTGGAGGGCATCGTGAAGGCGGGTGCGAAGTTGGCGTTTCTGGCGCTGCCCCATGGGGTGTCTGCGGAGTTTGCGGTACCGCTGCTGGATGCGGGGGTGAGGGTGATCGATCTCAGTGCGGACTTCCGGCTTAGGGATGCGGCAGTCTATCGGGAGTTTTATCAGCATGAGCACCCGGCACCGGATCTGCTGGCTGAGGCTGTGTATGCGCTGCCGGAGGTGCGGGCGGAGGAGATCAAGCAGGCGCGTTTGATTGCCTGCCCGGGCTGCTATCCCACGAGTATTCTGCTGCCGTTGATTCCGCTGCTGCGGTCTGGGTTGTTGGGCAGCGATCCGATAGCTGTGGCGAGCATGAGCGGTGCGAGCGGTGCGGGAAGAAAGGAAGCCGTGCCGCTGCTTTTCTGCGAAGTGAATGAGAGTGTGCGGAGTTACAGCGTGCCGTTGCATCGTCATTTGAGCGAGATCGGGCAGGAGCTGAAGGCGGCGGCAGGGCGGGAGGTGAAGCTGAGTTTTGTGCCGCATCTGGTGCCTGTGCACTGCGGCATCTGCACCACCATGTTTGCGACTCCGGCAGAGGGGGTGACGGCTGCGGATGTAGGTCGCTGTTTGGAGCAGGCTTATGCAGGACAGCCATTTGTTCGGCTGCTGGGGGAGAATCAGAGTCCGGACACCAAGAATGTGGCACGGACCAACTTTGTGGACATAGGCTGGTCGCTGGATGCGAGGGCGGGGCGACTGATCCTGATGAGCGCGGAGGACAACATAGGAAAAGGTGCAGCGGGTCAGGCAGTGCAAAACCTAAACCTGATTTGCGGGTTTGATCCTACCCTTGGCCTGCTAACTGCCTAACTTCCCGAACATGCCAAACTCTCAAAAAACTTCTGTCTGTCGCACTCCGTTCAAGGTGATTGAAGGCGGGGTGACCGCGCCAAGGGGCTTCCGGGCGAGCGCGGTGTCCGCGCGGGTCAAGAATCCGAATGTGGAGCGGCTGGATTTGGCGCTCATTGTCTCAGACCATCCTTGCGTGACGGACGGTGTGTTCACTACGAATGCGGTAAAGGCGGCGCCGGTGAGGATTTCTGTTCAGCACTTGAAGAGCGGGGGGGATGTGCGTGCCATCATAGCGAACAGCGGGAATGCGAATGCCTGCACTGGCATTCAGGGACTTGCGGATGCGAAGGCCATGGCGAAAGGAGCGGCAGATGCTCTGGGGCTGAAGATGAAGCAGGTGCTGGTAAGCAGTACGGGCATCATAGGCATGAACATGCCTATCGAGCGCATCTTGCCGCGCATTCCCGCTGTTGCTGCGGCTCTCAGTGCTGAGGGTTCGGATGACGCGGCGAAGGCCATCATGACCAGCGACACGCGACCGAAGAGCTACGCCATTGAGGTGCCAATGAGCGAGGGGACCGTGCGCATAGGTGGCATAGCGAAAGGTGCGGGTATGATTTGCCCGAACATGGCGACCATGCTGTGCTTCATCACTACGGATGCGAAGATCAGCCGCAGTGAACTGGCTAAGGCCTTGCGGCATGGTGCGGACTACAGTTTCAACTGCATCACGATAGACGGTGACACGAGCACGAATGACACGGTGATCGTAATGGCGAACGGCCAGTCGGATGCGCCTGTCATCAAGCGCGGCACCGGTGATGCAGAACTCTTCCGCTGCGCCTTGCACAAGGTCATGCTGGCGCTGGCAAAGATGATCGTTTGCGACGGAGAGCGGGTAACGAAGTTCGTGGAGATACGGGTGCAGAACGCACGCACTCATGCGGACGCGCGTCGGGTGGCAGAGGCTGTGGCCAAGTCCACGCTGGTGAAGTGCTCCTGGCACGGGAGTGATCCGAACTGGGGCCGTGTCATTCACGCTGTCGGCTACTCGGGCGCGAGGATCCGGGAGGAGCTGGTGGATATTTACTTTGGCGGTCTCATCGCTGCCAAAGGTGGACTCGTGACCAAGACACCGGTGAGTGAAATGGAGAAGGTGGTGCAGCAGCCTCAGTTCACGGTGACGATAGACCTGAACTTGGGCACGGCGGACTATGTGGTCTATACCAGTGATTTGTCGGAGGAGTATGTGGACTTTAACTCCAGCGAGTATTCCGCTGCCGTGCATGCGAAACGGCAAAAGGGCCTGGCTTGAGCGGAGTGGAAGGATTCTGCTCGCTTGCGGGCAAGAAGAAGCTACTTACGGCGTTCGTTCCATCCTGCCATGACCCGTCGTTCTCTTTCCCTTCTTCTGCCGCTCGCTGCGTTCGGTGCAGCGGTGTATCTCGTCCAGGCTGCTGAACAGGCACCGGTGAAACCACTCAAGGTGCTGCTTGTGTGCGGTGGCTGCTGCCACGACTATGAGACGCAGAAGATGCTGCTCGCGGAGGGCATCAGTGCGCGGGCGAATGTGGAGTTTACGATCGACCACAACCCCATCACCGGAAAAGAGGCCACGAAGGCCACCTTTGAGCGTTACAAGAGCGCTGACTGGGCCAAGGGGTTCGATGTGGTGATTCATGACGAGTGCTCGGCCGACGTGACGGACAAGGACTACGTGGCCAATATTCTCAATGCGCACCGGGATGGCGTGCCTGCGGTGAATCTGCACTGCGCCATGCACAGCTATCGCTGGGGGCAGTTCAGGGAGCCAGTCCAGCCGGGTGGCGACAACGCTGGCTGGTATGAAATGCTGGGTTTGCAATCCACGGGACACGGCCCGCAAGAGCCGATCGACATCACCTTTGTAAATCCGGATCATCCCACGGTGAAGGGCATGGCGGGCTGGACGACCATTAAGGAGGAGCTTTACAACAACGTCCAAATCCTGGGTGCGCAGGCGCTGGCGAAGGGTCGGCAGGCATACAACGACCGGAAGACTGGTGAGCCGAAGGTGGCTGAAGAAGTGATTGTGTGGACCAACGAGTATGGCCCCAACAAGACGCGCATCTGGAGCACGACTCTGGGACACAACAATGACACTGTGGGCGATGCCAGATACCTGGACATGATCACCCGCGCCGTGCTGTGGGCCGCTGGGAAGCTGGATGCTGAAGGCAGGCCGCTCCCTGGGTATGAGGCAAAGGCAAAGTAACGTGGTAACTTCTCGAACATGAAAGCCCTTCTCTTTTCCCTGCTTGTCCTCTGCGGTCTGGTCCATGCCGAGACGGCGCCGCTAAAGGTGCTCATGGTCTGCGGCGGCTGCTGCCATGATTATGCGCAGCAAAAGCTCATCCTATCCGAAGGCATCAGTGCGCGGGCAAATGTGGAGTTCACCATCGTTCACGAAGATGCGGCGGATAAAAAGTTCGAGCGGGAGCATAAAGTCAGCATCTATGAAAGTGCTGACTGGGCGAAGGGCTACGATGTGGTGCTGCACAACGAGTGCTTTGGGAAAGTGACGGATAATGAGTTTGTGAACCGCATTGCCAAGCCGCACTTTGAGGGTGTGCCGGCGGTGATGCTGCACTGCTCCACGCATAGCTACCGCATGGCGGAGACGGATGAGTGGCGGAAGTGCGTGGGTCAGAAGAGCATGAGCCATGAGAAGAACCGTGACATGAAAGTGATTAACGTGGCTCAGGATCATCCTGTGATGAAGGGGTTCCCGGCGGAGTGGCTCAACCCCAAGGATGAGCTCTACAAGAACGAAATCCTCTACCCCAACTTCGTGGGGCTGGCCAAGGCCTGGGGTGAGGAGACGCAGAAGGACCACTTCGTGGTGTGGGTGAACACCTACGGCAAGGGGAAGGTCTTCGGCACCACGATGGGCCATGGAAACGAGACGATGAGTAGCCCGGTGTTCCTGGACCTCGTGACGCGGGGCCTGCTGTGGTCTTGCGGGAAGCTGGATGGGAACGGGAAGCCGCTGCCTGGCTACGAGTCGAGGCAGAAGTAGGTAGGGTGAGGCGCTCGTGCTCCTGAATACGGACGTGCACGCGCTGGCGTGGTTTGGTTCGTGCCAGGCTCGCAGAGGGCGCGGCCTAGACGTCAGCTCCGCGAGCGATCTATGAGTTCCTCTGGTTCCAGTAGATTTTCACGTTCTTCGTCCTGCGCCCAGCGGCGATGAGATCGTGGTCTCGGTCACCGTCGAGATCGGCGGAAATGAGGTCTTCACAGGCCATGGTGTTGTCGTCGATGAGGGTGGTGTTCCACTCGTCACCGGTTTCTTTGGTGGTGTGGAGGAGTTTGACGCCGACTCGGGGACCTATCTTCTGTGCGGCGCGCCAGCCGACGGCGATCTGGCGGTTGCCGATGCCCATGAAATCGAACGTGGCGAGGGCGTGGCCGTCCACGAGAGTGGAGTCGAGAATGCGTCTGTTCCAGGGCCTGTCCTTTGGACCTTCGGGAGGCGGGGTGTAGAGGGCAAGCATGTGACCGTGCATGGGTTCGATGGTGGCGACATACGGCATGCCATTGGCGAGCACGCCGTAGCGCACTTCACCCGCTCCAGGCAGTTCGTCATTGTCGGTGGGGTGGCGGGCGATCCACTGCTGCTGCCATGAAGCTCCGTCGGACACTGGGTTGAGGCGTACGACACCCTCCCGACCGCAGAGCAGGATGGACTCTGGCTCGCCTGCGCTAGCGGAAATGACCTCAAGGTTGTGGGTGGCGTGCATGGTGTCGAGGAGCAGTTGCGTTTTCCACTCTCCGGCGGGCTGTTCTGGCATTTCATAAGCCAGCACACGCACGCCGGCACCTTGGGCGTTCTTGTTTCCACGACCATGCAGCGGAACCACGACGAGAGCGTAACGGTCTGGCTGAGAGGCCACGCGCACCCATCTCATGCGGTGAGTGGTGGGTTCATGGTGGAGGCGGCGGGGAATCCATGCCTGTCTGCGATCTACGGGGGGCTCAAGGTAGAAGACGGCACCGGAGTTCTCCGTGTCGCCGGGGTTCCACTCAGCACCCACGGCGATCTCACACTTTCCGTCTCCATTGATGTCCCGCGCTGCGATACACACATGATCTTTCGCGGTGAGGGAGGTGGCGATGACGTGTTTCTGCCAGGTGGGATTTTGATACCAGACGATCTCAGCCTTATCTGCGAGGAGGATGTCCGTTTTGCCGTCGCCATCCACGTCTGCTGCGGCGAGGCCGTAGCCGATGCCGATTGTGTCATCGATGGTTTGTTCCTTGAACGAGGGGAGTTGAGCCGAGGTGGAGGAAAGCAGGAGCAGGAAGGAGAAGACAGCGTGGCGCATAGGGACTCAACGTATGGGGATGGCGCTGCATTTCAGTGAGGGCACTGCGCTGATTTCGGGGAATGTACTTGGGTTTCCGGGCGTTGAGGAGGCATGAGCGTGAGAGTGCTTTTGTGCCTATTTGGGGTGATGGCAGGACACCTGGTGGAGGGCGAGGTGTTGTTTGACGAAACTAAGGTTGTCACCTGGTTCGCGTTTGACCAGGTCTCCATCCCACACACGCAGAACCTGAGGCTGGAGATGGTCCAGCCTCAGCGTCATCAAGCGAATCCGGTGCTGCGTCGTGGTGGAGCAGGTGCCGTGGATGCTATGGGAGTGCAGTTTTATGGTTCAGTGCTGAAAGATGGCGGGAAGTACCGCATGTGGTATGTAGCCTTTGACGACGACGTGAATCACAAGGCGCGTTCGGAGCGCTGGCGGGCTGCGTATGCGGAAAGCGTGGATGGCGTGGAATGGACGAAGCCTCATCTGGGGCTGGTGGAGCACCGTGGCAGCAGGGATAACAATCTGGTGGACGTGGGTGCAAACTGGGGATTCGTGAACCTGAAGGTCATCAAGGATGATGCGGAGCCGGATCCTTCAAGGCGCTACAAGATGGTGACGCATGTTTACTTTCGCCATCACACAAGGTTGGGCACGCTGCTGCCGTTTGTAAGTGCGGACGGACTGAGATGGAAGCCGGTGAAGGAGGTGAAGCCTTACAAGGGCGAGCTGAAAAAGGAGGACTTGCTGGTGCCGGGGGTGCATCTGGAACCGGCGAGTGGACTTTATCAATGGGACGGGCAATACTTCCTAACGGCGCAGAATGCACTGCCTGCGACGCATCATTACCAGGGCCGTGTGGTGAGACTTTACCGCAGTGCGGACTTCACCAACTGGTCATCCACGAGCACGCTGGCGTTTGTTCGCACCGCTCAGCATGAGTATCTGGGAGCTGGGCGCAGCAGGGAAGGTGAGCAGAACCATGAGGGCATAGCAGTGTGGCAGCGGCAGAATGTGCTGCTGGGTATCTATGGCCGCTGGCACGGGGCAAAGGATTGGAAGGATGTGACCGTGGATCTGGGGCTCGTGCTAAGCAACGATGGTCACCAGTTTCGTGAGCCTAAGCATGAGTGGACGTTTCTTGAGCGCGGGAAGGATGGTGATTGGGACCAGGGTGGGGTATTGCAGGGACAGGGCTTTGAGAACATTGGAGACAAGACGTTCATCTACTACGGTGCATGGGACCCGAGGGGGACCGGTGGTGCAGAGGTGAAGCGGGGTGGGGTGGGGCTAGCTGTGCTCCCGAGAGACCGCTTAGGTGAACTGCGGGTGGATCTGTCTGGTGAGGGGCCAGGTGACTATCAACTGCCTGCGGTCACGGCGGAACTGGTAACCACTTCTGTCCGAGTGACGAACCCCGTCCGCTTTTTCGTGAATGCTCACGGGCTTGGCCCAGAAGCCCGGCTACGAGTGACGTTGCTCGATCATTTGGAGCGGCCGGTGCCGGGAGCGGTGACCGTGGTCGAGGAAGGTGGGTTTCAAACACCAATCGTTTTCCCAGGGTCGCCAGTGCTTCCGGAGCGTGTGCGTCTGGCGGTCGTCTTTGAGGGGAAAAGACGGGCGGAAATTCGATTGGCCGCGCTTTACGTGAAGAGTGACTGAAGCGGTGGGTGCGACAATGCGAATGAGGCGTGGGTGACAGGAGGTGTTCTGGTTCCGTGATCCGACCAATGTCGGATGGCAAGGTTTCGGGGAGGGAGGCATGATGAGCGGTCATGTTCTGTCCCGTGAAGTTCTCCGATCTCTACCATGCAGACCGCGCCATTAGCAGCGGCATCCAGCTAGTGGTTCTGGCGTTGCTTTTTGCAGCTGGTTTTGCCTGGGTGACGCAACCTGTGCCGGGGGTGGAGCCTGTTCCGGGGCCTTCGTTTGAGAGGGAGATAGCGCCTTACGTGCCGCTGTTCACTGGTGCCCTTGCAGCGATTGGGCTGTTGGTTTTTCTGAGGCGCTTTCTTTTTGTTCGATCCGTTCTTGCAAGCGGCGTTTTGGTGAAGGGCCGGGTGGAGAAGTTGGAGACGACTGAAACGCGAACAAACTCCAGGTCGGCCACGGCAGACCGTCCGATCTACCGGCGCACCTACTTTGCTACTATCAGTTACCTGGTGAACAATGCGCCTTACACGGTTTGCATTCGGCTGCCGAACTCGCCCAGCGTTTATCAAGTCTTCGAGGGACGGGAGACGGAACTGATCGTGCTGCCGTCGGCGCCCGGTAAGCCGCTGCTAAAGGCTGTGTATGCGAGGAAGTGAGGGATGCGGCCTTGTGTGGGACCTTCCGGATTCATCAGCTGGCCAGCACTTCCTTGAGCACTGTGATGCAGCGCTGGTTCTGCTCCATGGTGCCGATGCTGATGCGCACCCACTGCGGGAGTTTGTAGGCAGCCATGGCACGGACGATGACGCCTTTATCCATCATCTTGCGGAAGACCTCGTTGCCGTCTCCGACCTTCACGAGAACGAAGTTGGCGTAGCTGGGGATGTATTCGAGCCCCATTTCGCCGAACTGTGACTGAAGGTAGGTGCGGCCTTCATCGGTGATGCGTTTGGTCTTGGCCTGGTGCTCGTCATCCAGCAGCCCTGCCAGTGCGCCGGCTTGAGCGATGGCGTTGATGTTGAAGGGCTGGCGTGTGCGTTGGAGGACATTGATGAGTTCTGCGGGGCCGAGGCCGTAGCCGATACGTAAGCCCGCGAGTCCCTGGATCTTGGAGAAGGTGCGCAGTACGATGACGTTGCGGCCTTCCCGCACGTATTTGAGTGTGTCCGGGGGATTGTCGAGGAACTCGTAGTAGGCTTCGTCGAAGACCACGACGACGTTGTCCGGCACGTTGTTCATGAAGCGGTCTATCTGCTCTTGAGTGACGAGGGTGCCGGTGGGGTTGTTGGGGTTGGCGATGAAGATTTCCTTGGTGCGTGGGGTGACGGCTGCGGCCATGGCATCGAGATCATGGACGTAACCTGGGTCTGGCACCTCGATGGTGTCTGCACCGAAGACCTTGGCCATGAGTTTATAGACAAGGAAGGCGTGCTCGGCGGTGATGACGTTATCTCCTTCTTTGAGGAAGGCGTGGCCGATGAACTCGATGACTTCATTTGAGCCACAGCCTAGGATGACATTGTTCATGTCTAGGCCGAACTTGGAGGCGATGGCGTTGCGCAGTTTGTAGCTGCCGCCGTCGGGGTAGATGTGGGTCTCGGCACAGGCGTCCTTCATGGCGGCGAGTGCCTTGGGCGAGGGGCCGAGGGGGTTTTCGTTGCTGGCGAGCTTGATGATGTCTTCCGGGTTCAGGCCGCGCTCACGGGCGACTTCTTCGATCGGTTTGCCGGGTTCATACGGCACCAGGTCACGCAGTTGTTGGTTGGCGAACTCCCAAGGGCTTGTCATAGAGCGGGGCACTTGACGCGAAAGGGCGCAAGTTGCAAGGCGGAAGGCTATTTCTCCATGCCCTGATAGACACCGAAGTCGTGGTAAAAGAAGCGCTTGGCGAGCTTGTACATCCAGTGTTTCTCGGGGATCTGTTCTTCCTTAATCCACTGGCTGGGCCGGGGGGTCATGCTGCGGAGTTCGGCGAGGGCGGTCTGGCGGATGGTAGTGTCTTTGGCCCCATGTCTGGCGGCGAGGGCTTCTACGAGGTCTGGCCGCTCTAGCACCACGCAGCCGCGGGTGTGTTTGGCAGCAGTCTCACGGAAGTCTTTGAGGAAGGCACTGGTGGTGAGCGTCTCGTAGATGCCGCGTTCGTCACGGATGTTCTCAGTGGCGAACTGGATGATGGGGCAGGGTTCGATGGCCCCTTTTGGGCTGACATGATGGCTGATGCCAGTGGCCATGGGGCAGAGCGCCTTGCCAGCGTGATCGTAGTAGGCATCCACGATGGCGATGGGCATGCGTGCGCGCTGGGTGGTGATGAAGCGGCGGACCTGAGTGATCTGCTCGGGTGTGAGTGCTAGTTCGGCGCTGATTTTGGGGCCGACGGGGCGGTAGGTGTGGTACCAGGTGTAGTGGACGCCCATGTCGATGAGGCGTTGAAGCCAGGTGGTGGTGAGAAGATCGTTGATGTTCGTCTGGCAGAGGCTGGTGGCCACGCCGGTGAGGAGTTTTTGATCCAGGCAGTGTTGCAAGCCGCGCAGGGTACGGTTGAGCACGTCTTTGTTTCCGCGGCGCTGATCGCTTACGGTGCTGGTGCCTTCCACACTGACGAGCGGTGTGGCGTTGCCGAGTTGGCACAGGGCTCTGGCTGTTTTTTCGGTGATGAGTTGGCCGTTGGTGAAGATTTGAAAGTAGGCTCCGGGATGCTGGGCCAGGAAATCCAGCAGGCCGGGGTGCATGAAGGGTTCGCCGCCGAGGATGCCGAAGAACGAGTTTCCGTGCGCCATGGCGTCCTTCACGGTGCGGTTTAGTGTGTCGAGGTCGATGGCCTCACGCGGGGAATCCACGTCCACCCAGCAGCCTTGGCAGCGGAGGTTGCAGGAGTTGAGGATGCTCAGGTAGAGGAAGGGCGGGAAGTAGATGCCCTGCTTCATGCGTTTCTGGAACAGCAACACGGAGCGGGCACCCTTGTAGCCGAAGTTCCAAGCTATTTTGGCCAGGCACTGTGGATCCACAGTGCGGAGCATCCGGGAGGTGAGGGTGAAGATCATGGGAAGGATACGAAGTCAGAAGATGCGAGATCACAAGATGTGACGACTGGATGCGGGCATACGGCGGGTGCGTGGATCATGCTGTATCTTAGAGTCTGGAATCTTGTGTTGCGATGCGATGGGTGGGCACGGGCTGGCCGGGGCGGAAGTGTTCGCAGTGGGTGAGATTGACTTCGAGCTGGAGGCTGCGGAGCGTGGCAAGCGTGGCTTGCAAGGCGCGCTCGAGCACTTCGGGGGCGGCTTCGGCGCGGAGGTTAATGAGCAGTTCCCCTTGGTCAATCGGGTCCGCCAGCCTGTGCGAAAGCTCAGGCGTGCGCTCTGTGCTGGTACAGTTCAGCGCGGCGAGTTCCAGTCCATCTGGGTCTGCGGAGAGGATCATTTTCAGGTGGGCTATCTCTGCACTTTCGGCCTGAAGCCGGGAGCGCAGGTCTGTGGCAATGTGGGTGATGAGGGCATTACCGTCGAACTCCTCACCGTCGAGATGCTGGATGGCGACGGTCGCATTCAGCCAGCCGAGGAGGGCCTCGCCCACGCCGTAACGCTCGTAGTCCACTTCCATGGTGGGACCCGGATCAAAGGATTGGGTCATTAAGTCCTGGAACCATGGCTGGAGGTTTGCGCTGTGTCTTGCGGAGACGCGATAGACCCGGGCCTGGGGGAACTCGCGGTTGAGAGCGCTGGTTAGCTCGGCCTGCTCCTCGGCGGTCAGGAGATCTGTTTTGTTGATGACGATGACTTGTGCTTCTTCGAGCTGTTTGCGATAGATATAGACGACGTTTTCGGAGAACTTGCGGCCCTCTTCGAGCCCGAGTGCGCGGCGGGCGCGGATGGGATCGACGACGACGCTGAGTGGTCCGATTTCGAACTGCTCGCCGTAGATTTGCTGAAGTGGCAAGTTCACGGTGGCGACGAGGTCCGTGCAGCTGCCTACTGGTTCGGCGATGAGGACGTCTGGCCGAGTCTCCTCTGTGAGCGAGCGGGCGGCGTCCAGCAGGGAGTTGAAGCGGCAGCAGAAGCAGCCGCCTGCGATTTCCTCTGTGGGAAACTGCTGGGCTGCGGCCAGGGCGGTATCCACGAGGCCCTTTGCTTGGTCGTTCATGATAATGCCCACCTTCAGCCCTTGTTCAGATAAGTGGCGTGCGAGCTTGAGCACGGAGGTGGTCTTTCCGGCTCCGAGGAAGCCGCCGATCATGAGATAACGGGCGCGGGACATGAGAGTGGGGTAGGGGAAGGGGGGGGACTAGTGGGAACGCTGGTGATGGTTGAAATGATGCAGCGGTTCGAAGCTTGGAGAAGGGAGTCGGAAACTCAATGGCAGTTTGGTAAAGTGTACTTTCATGGCGATGGCGGGCATCAGGTTGGGTGCTAGAGTTTGAGTTTCATGAGCGAATCCATTCACATTTGCGGGCTGGAGGTTTTGGTTCACATCGGTGTGCCGGAGGAGGAGCGTGCGATGGCGCAGACGCTCTGGCTGGATGTGGAGATGAGGGCGGGTAGGTCGTTCCGGGAGATGGGTGATGAGGTGAGGAATACGATTGATTATGCGGAGGTGGCAGAGGCGGTGACTGCGCTAGCTGCCGAGAGGCCAAGGAGGCTGATTGAGACGCTGGCGTGCGAGGTGAGGGAGATGATAGAGTCTCGCTTTGGCGGCAGGGGCGTGAAGGTGGTGGTGAGGAAGAAGGTTCTGCCGAATGCTGACTATGTGGCGGTGGTGTCTGGCGACTGAGTGCGCTTGGAAGCGGTCTGAAGGCGGCCAGAGTAGAGTTCGATGGCGCGGCGGGCAATGAGGTCAATGATGGCTGGTTGCAGTGCCCGCACGGCCACGTTTGAGACGGCCAGAGTGGCCCACATGACGGGGGAGTTGTAACGCACGGTCTGGACCACGGGCAGGAGGCGTTTGTACCACTTTGCCGCGTATTGGAACTCCTCGCTCTCCACGACCTGTTTGCCTTTGTTCCAGGCGTCGAGCGCGGTGCTGGCTGAGACGTCCACGAGGCGCCCGATGGAGCGTGTCTGGAGGAAGTTTGCTAGGTCGAGGGCGGCGAGATGTACGGCACAGGTGAACTGACTGAGACCGGGGGAGAGCAGGGGCTCGCGCTCGGCTGGGTAATAGACTGAGGCGATCTCCCGGACGAGCCGGGGTACCTCTACGACGAGGGGCTGGATCCACTCCGGGTTGATGCTGCGCTGCCAGCGGAGGCGGTTCTTGCACTCACTGACGACCTTCTGGGCGGCGGCGTCCTTGACGGAGCCATGAAGTTCACCCAGCGCTATCTCGGCCTGCTGGCTGGCGGAGCGGGCGTCCACGAGAAGGCGCAGCACTTTCCAGACTAGAATGACACTTGCCCCTGTGAGGAGTCCGGCGAGGAACGTGAGGGCGTAATACATGCGAGTTAAGGGATGAGTGCGCTTGTGTTCAACCTGTTCCTCGCCACCTTGGTGGTCCAGTTTTTTATGAGTCCATTGGAGTTGTTTGATTTGTCAGGAAAAACGGCGGTCGTCATCGGCGGGACCGGCGAACTTTGTGGTGCCATGGCTGAGGGGTTCGCTGCGGCGAATGCGGAAGTGGTGCTGGTGGGACGGGACGCGGCAAAGGCGGAGAAGCGTCTGGAGGCGATCAATTCAGCCGGGGGAGAGGGCTACTTTGTGGGGGCTGATGCGAGCAAGAAGAGCGACCTGCAGTTGGTGCTGGACACGGTGCTGGAGCGCTCGAAGAAGGTGGATATACTGGTCAACGGTGCCGGGGTAAACTCGCCCACACCCTTCCTCGACATTCCGGAGGAGGAGTACGACCGCATCATGAACATCAATACCAAGGCGGTGGTGCTGGCTTGTCAGGTTTTTGGCCGTTACTTCGTGGAGAACAAGATTCAGGCGAGCATCATCAATCTGGGTTCCATGTCCGGTCTGCTGCCGCTGAGCCGTGTCTTCACCTACTCGATGAGCAAGGCTGCGGTGCACAATCTTTCCAAGAACCTGGCCCGCGAGTGGGCACCGCTTGGCATTCGTGTGAATACGCTGGTGCCTGGTTTCTTTCCCGCAGAGCAGAACCGGAAAGTGCTGACTCCGGACCGGGTGGCGAAGATCATGGGGCATACGCCTGCGGCGCGTTTTGGCGAGGCTCGTGAGTTGGTGGGCGCGGCTCTGCTACTGGCCAGCAATGCGGCAGGTTCATTCATCACGGGTCACGAAATGGTGGTGGATGGCGGCTACTCGTCGATGACGATTTAGAAAATGAGCCCTAGTTGAAGCTGATTTGTTCTCAAGCATTCGCGCTCCATGCTGACGGCTGACTTTGACTATGAGCTGCCAGAGGAGCTGATAGCCTCCTCTCCACCTGAGCGTCGTGATGGCGCGCGGATGATGGTGGTGGATCGGTCTGAGGGCAGCATCGCACACCGTCAGTTCACGGATCTGCCGGAGTATGTGCGTCCGGGTGATCTCTGGGTGCTGAACAACTCTCGTGTGGAGCGGGCAAGATTTCTCTCGCCCGACGGGCGGCGGGAGGTGCTGCGTCTGGAAGCGATCACACCGCTGAGGTGGCGCTGCATGGTGAAGCCGGGCAAGAAGTTTCGGCTCGGAGATGAGGTGTACACAGGTCCGCATGTGGGGCGCGTGGTGGAGGTGCTTGAGAATGGAGAGCGTATCATTGAATGGGCGGAGGAGGTGGATGAGGAGACTCATGGCCACCTGGCGCTGCCGCCGTACATGAAGCGGGAGGATGGGGAGATGGACAAGGAGCGCTACCAGACGGTGTTCGCTCGGGACCGTGGTTCCATAGCTGCCCCCACGGCTGGGCTTCACTTCACGGAGGAGATGCTGGGGAAGATCCCGCACGCTTTTGTGACGCTGCACGTGGGGGCGGGCACTTTCCAGCCGGTGAAGGCGCAGCGTGTGGAGGAGCACGTGATGCACTCTGAGCGTTATGAGGTGAGCCAGAAGGCGGCGGATCAAATCAACGATGCTGAGCGGGTGGTGTGTGTGGGCACTACGGCGTGCCGGACTCTGGAATCCGTGGCAGCCAAGCATGGCCGCATCGTGGCGGATGCTGGCAGTACGAGCATTTTTTTGCGTCCTGGTTCGCAGTTCAGGGCGGTGGATGCGCTGTTGACGAACTTTCACCTGCCGAAGAGCAGTCTCATCATGCTAGTGAGCGCGTTTGCCGGGCGTGAGCTGACGATGAGAGCGTATGAGGAGGCTGTGAAAGCGCGCTACCGCTTTTTCAGTTACGGGGACTGCATGTTACTTCTCTGAGGAGCGCTGGCCCGGGGTGCCAGGTGGTGGGATGCGGATGATGTTGAGCCGTGAGAGCTGGATACAGCTTGCTTTCTCAATGCCGGGGTGTCGATACATTCCCAGCTTGAGGAAGTGCTGGTAGCCGTTGTGCATGTTCCGGCCGCGGAACGTGACGACAGGCTGCTGCATGTCATCGAGGAACACCTGCGCGCTGCCGTCATCGTTCTGGGACCAGTGGATGATGAACGCGATGTGATGCCAGACGCCGCGGTCGATGTACAGTGGGCCGTGTTTCTGGGCCTGGGTAGGGCCGTATTCGATGCCCAGCGCCATGCGACCGCCGATTTCTCCAAGTCCTATCAGCAGTGGTGGGCTGCGGGAGGGGAAACCTTCCCAGGTCTCGCCTTTTGTGGGGTCTGGCTGGTCATGCCATTGGCCGATGATCCACCATCGGTTTTGTGGAGCGTCAGACTGGAAGTCTGGTGGCAGACGGAAGCGCCACTCGTAGCGCAGGGTCTCGCCCTCACGGTGGGGTAGGTCGAGCGTGACTTCTGCCCGGATACCTTTGTTGAGTTTGGCCTGGCCGGGGAAGAGGTGAAGGTTCAGGTGGTGCTCGGTGCCTTCTTGACCTTGTTGAATGTTCTCTAAGCCGGGAACCTCCAGGCGTGCGTGCGGGAGCAGTGGCTCTGGGACGAGCACTTGGAGGAACTGCAGCTCCTTTTCTCTGGATGGCGGCTCGGCATCGTGGCGGCAGCCTGTGGCTGTACAAAGCGGGATGGAAAGGACGGCGATGAGCCGATGCCTCCAGCGTGAAGGGGCTGCTTCTTCGGCTCGGGCCATGGGGTGTCTGTGTGCGAGATGCCCGGCCCTTTGGAGATAGTCTAGCCGACGCGGGTCTGGCCGAGCAGCGTGGACAGTGCGGGGTCCGGCACGGTGTCTGCTACGAGGGTGGACTGCTCCATGGCGCGGCGTTCGATGGTGCGCCATGCGGTGAGAGCCAAGGAGTCTGGGAGTTCCACGTCATCCAAGCTCAGGTAGTCACCGGGCGCTACGCGGCGTTTGAGGACGGCGTGCTGGACAAGCCCGATAGGCAGGTGCCCCTCATTTTCGGTGATGCGTACGCATTCTCCACGGACGTCAAAACTGCCGACGCCACGGGTGATTTTGCTACCGGGAAGAAGTTCGCGCTTGGCGATGGCGGCCACGCTTACCGTGGGGACATCTCCATTGTCGAGGAGGGCGGTGTTGTCTGAGACGACTCGGCGGAGGGTCTTGATCATCTCCAGGTGGCAGAGATGATAGGGTTTTTTGATGACGTAGTAGGGGCCTTCTCCCATCTTCATGTAGTTGAGGGCACCGGTCTGTTCTTCGTCATGACGGGCTACGATGAAGACGGCTCCGGGGGCATCCTTGGTGAGGATGTAGTCTGCGATGGGCGCTCCCATGCTCTCTGCGGCAGCGGCGAGGACGGGAACGCTTTGTCTTACGGAATCGACAGTTGGTCCGAGGAGTCCTGCGCGTGCGATGGCACAGCCGAGGCCATTGGCTACGTGCGCCTGCTCGATCTGCACCTTGGTGCCGTCCGTGAAGGAGGTGACCTGGTCCAGTGAGATGCCCTGTTTGCCGGCATAATACTCCATCTCCTGACGGGTGGGAGTGTGGTTGAGGAAGCCTTTGACGTTGATGTAGGCCAGTGGGCGAAAGCCCATGACGAGCGCCTCTTCGTGCAGGGCAGCGAGGCAGCCGCCCTGGTCTCCCTCGGCCTCGGTGACGAGTCCTTTGTTGCGGAAGTAGCTTCCCACGGTGATGTGCCACTCCGAGTTCATGGTGACTACGGGAAGCCCGGCTTTCAGTGCGCGGTCGATGACGGTGGTGGCGTGAAGCGTGTCTCCGGAGCATTCCACGACGATCTCACAGCGGCCGAGAAACTCGTCGGTGGAGGAGGTGAGTTCTTTGTCCTGGAATCCGTCTAGTGCTGTTGCCTGGCGGCGTGTGAGGACGGCGCTGACTTCGAAGTCAGTGCTGCGACGGACGACTCCGGCGAGTCCTCTGGCGATGAATCCGGTGCCGATGATTCCTAGCTTGATCTTCGGCATAGCAAATCGATTCCACATGGGTTGAAGGAAGTAGAGGTTGAGGCCACGAATCTGGCACGGGTTCCGCTTTGGCGGATGGGTGCGAGATTGATGTTGTATAAGGGATAGCCCCTACCTCGGTCAACCATAAATCTTTTGGAATTGTTAATTTTTACTTTTGTTCGAGAAAAGCTCTGAGTTCTAGGGCTTCTCTCATACCCGGATGGATGGCCAAGGCACGCGAAATCGCTGCGAGGGCATCAGCTTTTTTTCCGGTGCGCGCCAGGATGGTGGCGGCGGCATAGGGGATGCCGGGGTCTCGTGGATCTGCCTGCTCACCTTGGCGAAGAGCCTGGAGGGCGGCTTCGGAATCGCCTTCGGTGTTGAGCACGAGGCCGAGATTGTACCAGGCTCGGGCATGACGTGGGTCCACGCGCACGGCTTCGCGAAAGGCGGCTTTGGCAGCGGGCAGGTCTCCAGTTTCGGCGAGTCCGAGGGCGAGCTTGAAGTGGTATTCGGACTCTTGGGGGTTGAGGCGTATGGCCTGGCGCAGTTCCTGGAGTGCGGCCTGGGTGTCTCCAGCCATGCTGAGTCCCACGGCGAGGTCGTGGCGGAAGGGCGGTGAACCGGGATCCCATTTGACGGCTTTTCTCATGTGCTCCACTGCTTTAGCGGGGTTGCCACGGGACATTTCGAACTGGGCGAGTTGCATTTGCCCTGCGGGCTGGTCGGCATTGTAGCGGAGCATGTGGAGCAGTTCCCTGCCGGCGACGCTGTCCAGATTTAGCTCGGTGCGGAGCGCCCAGGCGGCGGAAACGCGGACGCTGCGGACGGGGTCTTCGAGCAGGGGCTTGAGCGCTGTGCGTACGGCGGTGTCTTGCGGGGCGAGGGGTTCGATGGCGCGGGTGGCATTACTGCGAACGAGGGGGTGGTCGTGAGTCAGTGCGAGGAGCAAGGCCTCTCGGACCTGGGGCTGCCCAAGCCAGCGCTCGAGCATGAGGGCGGCGGACCCTTTCCAGTAGGGTGGCTCTTCGCTCTGGAGTATCTCAAGCAAACCGGTCCACGCGTCGGCATCTCCACGCCGTGCTTTGGCCATGGAGATGGTGCGCTTTCGCTGAGGTCTGTCCATTTTCTGGCCATACCACTTGTCCACGGCTGCGATGCTCCAGTCCACATCTTTGTCGGTGTGGCACTTGTTGCATGCGTTTGGGATGCCGAACTCCTTGGTCATGAGTGGGTCTGGTATGGTGAAGCCGTGGTCGTGACGGGGATGCCGCTGCATGTAGGTGGTCTGGGGCATGTGGCAGTTTTTGCACTGGCTGCCGGTGCTGTCGATGCCGTGGAAGGTGTGGGCTTCTGGGACGATGACAGGTGCGTTGGGGAAGCCGCCTGGCGTGTGGCACCTCATACAGAGGCTGTTGCCGGGTAGGATGCGTTTGGCGCTGTGGGGGTCATGGCAGTCCACGCAGCGGACGCCTGCGTGATGCATGCGGCTGGCAAGGAAGGGGGCGAACTCGTAGTCCTCGTCCCAGATTTGGCCGTCGGGGTAGAAGATGTTAGAGTGGTCCACGACGGCGAGGTGATGATGGTCAAAGAAGGCGTCTCCGGGCTTGAAGTCGCCGGTGAGTTCGGTGCGGCGTGCATGACACATGCCGCAGGTGTCGAGCGTCTGATCGCGGGTGAACTTGCGTGCGGTGGGGTCTGGTTTGACGCCGGGATTGGTGAGCTGCCACTGGGCGTGGTCCTTCATGGGGCCGTGGCAGCTTTCGCAACTGACGGTGGGGTGAGCCATGGCGGTGTGGAAGGTGTCGGTGGCTTCGTCGTAGTTTTTCCTGACGCGTGTGTTGTGGCAGCCGGCGCACATGGTGTTCCAAACCATGCCGCGTCCGCTCCAGTGGCCCCACTCGCCGGGCTTGCGGTCTTCTTCACCATAGACGTTGAACCATTCGTTTTTGTGGGGGTCCCAGCAGGCTTCTGTGGCGTGAAGTCTCCCGCCGGTGCCTGCCACGAGGAACTGCCGAAGTGGGTTGTGGCCTATGACGCGTTCGACTTTCCAGGGTTGATCTGCGTTGTCGAATCCGAGCGCGCGGAGTGTGGCGGCACCATCGTTCCACCTGGCGGTGGTGGTCTGGGAGCCGTGGTGGAAGGTTTTCTCCGGATCGAAAGCCACTTTGTCCATGGCCTCATCCAGTGGGCGCTCAGCGAGTCCATGGTTGGAGGCCTTCCACTTTTGGAACACCTCGGCGTGACAGCCTTGGCAGGCTGCGTCTCCGGCATAGCCGGCGAAGGCGGTGGCCTGGTCCTCCACGATAGGGCCGGTGGGCAGCTTGGTGGGGGCCACAGCGGAGGGTGGAGCCACCTTGACATAGGGGGCGGGTTTGGTGAAGTGCCATACGGCAATCACCGCGACTACGAGCAAGGTGGCGGCGATGAGCAGGTGGGAGCTGCCTTGGCCCTCTCGCTTGCTGCTCATCGTTCGGGGGCTTTCCTTAGTCCACGAACTTCTTCACCAGCACGGCGGCATTGTGCCCGCCGAAGCCGAAGGAGTTGCTCAGTGCGGCTTCGATTTTGGCGGGGCGTGCGACGTTTGGCACGACGTCCAGATCTACCTCGGGGTCCTGATTTTCGACGTTGATGGTGGGTGGTGCCACCTGGTCACGGATGGCGAAGATGGATGCGGCCAGCTCTACGCCACCGGCGGCACCGAGGAGGTGCCCGGTCATGGACTTGGTGGAGCTGACTAGGAGGCCGTTTTTGCAATGGTCTCCGAAGGTGCGTTTGATGGCCTTGGTCTCGCAGATGTCTCCCACGGGTGTGGAGGTGGCATGGGCGTTGATGTAATCAATGTCGGTGGTGTTGAGCTTGGCGTGGCGCATGGCCATCTGCATGCACTTCATGGCTCCGAGACCTTCGGGGTGCGGCGAGGTGAGGTGGTAGGCATCTGCCGTGGCTCCGTAGCCAGCGAGTTCACAATAGATGTGCGCTCCCCGCTTTTTGGCGTGCTCCAGTTCCTCAAGCACGACGACGCCGGCGCCTTCGCCCATGACGAAACCATCGCGATCCTTGTCAAAGGGTCGAGAGGCCTTTTCAGGGTCGTCATTGCGCAGGCTGAGCGCTTTCATGTTGCCGAAGCCGGCGAGGCCGCAGGGGCGTATGGAGGCTTCCGCTCCGCCGGCCACCATGACGTCGGCATCGCCGAACTTGATGATGCGCCAAGCTTCACCGACGTTGTTGTTGGAGGTGGCGCAGGCGGTGACGATGACCATGTTCGGTCCCATGAAGCCGTACTCACCTGCGATCATGCCGCTGGCGATGTTTGTGATCATCATGGGGATGAGGAAGGGGGAGACGCGGCCGGGGTTCTTTTCCAGGAGGATCTGGTACTGGGTTTCGATGGTGGCGAGGCCGCCGATGCCACTTCCGACCATGATGCCCACACGGTGGGGGTCTTCGGCGTCGGGGTTGAGGCCGGAGTCTTTGACTGCCATTTTGGAGGCACCCATGGCGAGCTGGAAGAAGCGGTCTGCGCGGCGGGCTTCTTTGTGGTTGTTGAACCATGGGGTGGGGTCATAGCCCACTACTTCGCCGGCGATTTTGCACTCGTAAGCCGTGGTGTCCATCGACTCGATTCGGCGGATGCCGCTTTTTCCGGCGAGGATGTTTTTCCAGAAGTCATCCTTGTTGTTGCCGATGGGACTCAGCACACCGATACCGGTGACGACGACGCGACGTTCAGACATTATGATAGAGTTGGGGTTGGAGGGGGCAGGAAACACGTTTCGCCCTCCGGGGCAAGGGGAAAGTCCCGTATTCGGCGCTGGTGATCTTTTGGTGGGGTGTGTTGTTGCGGGGGGATGCCGCTTTCCAGCGCCGTCCTGGCAAGGAGATGAAGACAGGTGTGTGAAAGGGTGTGAATAATCAAAAAATGGGTTGCCATTGAGGGCAGTTCGTGTCTATTGCCCGCCCCTCGCCCGCCGCGATCTGTTTGGCCGGGCTTTGTTTTTTACCTCAGAACTACGTCCGCCCATGAGCATCATCGCCAAAATTGAGTCCGAGCAACTGAAGACTGACCGCCCAGATTTCGGGGTGGGTGATTCCGTGAAGGTGCATACGCGGGTGGTGGAAGGGAATAAGGAGCGTATTCAGATTTTCGCTGGCATCGTGATCGCGAAGAAGGGCAGCGGGCTGAACCAGGCCTTCACGGTGCGCAAGATTTCGTATGGTGAGGGGGTGGAGCGTGTGTTTCCGCTGCATACACCGCGGGTGGCCAAGATTGAGGTGACGAAGGAGGGTAAGGTGCGCCGCAACCGTCTGCATTACCTGCGCTCTCGCCAGGGCAAAGAGGCCATGTCCGTGAAGGAAGTAGGCCAGACTGCGTAGTCTTTGGTTTCTCAGCTTTGTTACGTGGCGCCGACAGTCAAACGTCGGCGCTTCTTTTTGTTCCCTATGGAAACGCCGAAACGCAAACACCTGGTTGGTCTCACGACAGCGGCTTTGGCCGATGAGTTGCGTGCCATGGGGCAGCCGGCGTGGAGAGCAAAGCAGATTGCGGAGTGGACGTTTTCTCGGCGGGTGAAGTCCTTCGATGAGATGACGAACCTCAGCCTGGAGCTGCGCCGAGCGTTGGCGGAAAGGTTTGTGCTGCGCTCCTCGGTATTCGCTGGAGTGTCGGGGTCTGAGGACACGACGCGGAAGTTTCTCTTCAAGCTGGAGGATGGGCGCTACATTGAGACGGTACTGATCCCGGCGAACCCGGCGCTTTACGGGGAGGCGTCCGATCGCCTTACGCTGTGTGTCTCGAGCCAAGTGGGTTGTGCTTACGACTGCAAGTTTTGTGCGAGTGGGCTGGCGGGCTTCACCCGGAACCTGACGTCTGGCGAAATCGTGGAGCAAGTTCTCCAGGTGGAGGAAAGGGTGGGAGATCGCATTGATAATATTGTGTTCATGGGCATGGGCGAGCCGCTGGCGAACTTCAGTCATTTGCTGGCGGCCATCGAGGTGCTGAACGGACAGGTAGGCATAGGCGCCCGGCACATGACGGTGAGCACCAGCGGGGTGGCACCGAATATTGCGAAGCTGGCGGACTTTCCCCTTCAGGTGCGGCTGGCTATCTCGTTGCACGGCGCCACTGATGAAGTGCGGGAGAAGATCATGCCTGTGAACAGGAAGTACCCTCTGGCAGAGTTGTTTGAGGCGCTGCGTTACTGGTATGAGAAGCGGAAGCAGCACCTGACTTTTGAGTTCATCCTCATCGAGGGGGTGAACGACAGCTTGGTCCAAGCCCGGCAACTCGCCAAGCTAGCCCGGCCGCTGAGGGCGAAGGTAAACCTGATTCCCTACAACACGGTAGAGGGGCTGCCATGGAAGCGTCCGAGCGAGGCGAGACAGGATGCCTTTCAGGCGGTGCTGCTGGAGGCAGGGGTGACGGCGACGCTGCGGAGGGAGAAGGGGCATGACATCGCCGCAGCCTGCGGTCAGTTGCGGCTCAAGCAGGAGACGGAGGAGGGGATCATCGAGTCTCCCATTCCGGCGAAGAGGATCACGATCGGCGGGCAGGGCTGAAGCAGCGGAGCGGCAGCGTGGGAATCACTTGGAGGCTTGGAGCCGTTGTAGGCGGCTGCGATCTGCCATGGTGTCAAAGGTAGTCCTGGATGGGGACTCTGCCGTTGCTGGCGCAGATGAACAGGGTGCCGGGTTTGGCTTTTCCGGGCTGGAGCATGACTTTGCCACCTGCCTGCTCAATGAGCATCTTCCCTGCGGCGATGTCCCAGAGGCTGATCTGCTCCTCTACGTAAGCATCCAGCCGCCCGCAGGCGATGTAAGCCATGGCGAGGGCGGCGCTGCCTAGCATTCGGGTTTTGCGCACGGTGTAGGAGATGCGTTTGTAGCGCTCGAAGCCGGCGTCCAAGGACTCCTTGCTTTTGGAGAATCCTACGGTGACCACGCATTCCTGCATTTGAGCGCGGGTGCTGCAGGAGATGGGCTTGCCGTTGAGGGTGGGGGGCAGGCCTTCGGCTACGGTCCAGAGTTCCTTCTGTGAGGGGTCATAGATGACGCCGAGGATGATGTCTTCCGTGCCGGTGCGACGGGCGGCGATGGAGACGCAGTAGTGGGGGATGCCGAAGAAGTAGTTTACGGTGCCGTCTATGGGATCGACAATCCACTCGATCTCACCGGAGCCGATGGTGTCACCTTCCTCGCCGAGGATGGCGTGGTCAGGGTGGCGGGCTAGGATGATGTCGGTGATGAGTTTCTGGGAGCGGACATCGAGCTCGAGCTTGATGTCGTACTTCTGCATTTCGTTCACGTGGAGTTCGGTGCCGAAGTGTTCGTGGATGAAGGCACCGGCTTGTTGGGCGGCGTGGATGGCGGTTTCGAGGAGCGGGTTCATGGGGCGTTTTTGCCAAACTTGCGGGCTGCGAGTTCTTCGATGCGCTCTAGGAGGGCGCGAGCGATTTCGAGCTTGCTGTCTCGCCGGAGGGGGATGGGCGGGGCGTTGGCTGAGATGATGGTGACTTCATTTTCCTCGCTGTCAAAACCGATCCCGGGCTGGGCGACGTTGTTGGCGATGACGATGTCACACATTTTCCGCTGGAGCTTGGAGGTGGCGTTCTGGATGAGGTCTTCCGTTTCGGCGGCAAAGCCGATGAGGACGCCTTTGAAGCCGAAGAGGGAACGAGCGGAGCCGAGGATGTCAGGATTTTTTTCGAGGTCCAAGGTGATGCGTGAGGCACCTTTTTTGAACTTGAAGGGGAGGACTTCGGCGGGGCGGTAGTCTGCTACGGCGGCGGCGAAGATGGCGGCCTGGTGTGCTTTGATCTGCTGCTGTACTGCGGCGAACATGTCTTGGGCGCTGATGACCGGGATGAAGGCAGCGCCGGGCGGCGGCGTGAGGCAGACGGGGCCGCTGATGAGGGTGACCTCGTGTCCGCGCTCAAGTGCGGCACTGGCGAAGGCGTAACCCATCTTGCCGGAGGAGCGGTTGCTGAGGTAGCGGACGGGATCGATGGCCTCTCGGGTGGGACCTGCGGTGATGAGGAGCTTCACGAGGGGGAGCGGAGTTTGTTCTGCACGGCGGCGACGATGTCTTCCACGGGGGCGAGGCGGCCGACGCCTTCGTATCCGCAAGCGAGGAGGCCGTCTGTGGGTTGGATGAAATCTGCGCCCCATGCCTGGAGCTGGGCGACGTTTTTCTGCGTAGCGGGGTGCTCCCACATGTGGCCGTTCATGGCGGGTGCGATGAGCAACGGTGCTCGGGTGGCCAGTGCGATGGCGGTGAGTGCATCGTTGGCGAAGCCGTGGGCGAGCGAGGCGAGGATCTGTGCGGTGGCGGGTGCGATGAGGAGGAGGTCGGCGCTGTCGGCAAGGTGGATGTGGCCTGGCTGCCAGCCGTCTTTTTCGGCAAAGAGGTCTGAAATGACGGGCCGGCGGGAGAGGGTGCGCAGGGTGAGTGGGGTGACGAACTCGAGCGCTTCCTCGGTGAGCACACAGGTAACTTCATGTTCGAGCTTGGTGAGCTGGCTGGCGAGGTCCGCTGCTTTGTAGGCGGCTATGGAGCCGGTGATGCCGAGGATGATGCGTGACATGGTGGGTTAGGGGAGGGTTTTAGCCACGAATGGACACGAATGGAATGGAGATGCGGCTGCTGCTTTTTGTGATTCGTGACCATGCGTGGTTTGATCAGTCCTTTCCTAGAGCTTGGCGGCTTGTTTGATGTCGTTCCAGAGGTCGTCCACGTTTTCGATGCCGACGGAGAAGCGGATGAGGCCGTCGGTGATGCCCACGGCTTCGCGTGCTTCTTTGGGGATGGAGGCGTGGGTCATGGAGGCTGGGTGTGCGACGAGGGACTCGACGCCGCCGAGGCTTTCGGCCTGGGTGAAGAGCTCGAGCCGCTGGAGGAAGTCGAGCGCTTGGTGGAAGGTGTGGCCGAGGTCGGCGATGAACATGCCTGAGCCTGCACTCATTTGTTTGACGGCAAGTTCGTACTGGGGGTGGGACTTGAGGAATGGGTAACGCACGAGCTTGACGCCTTTGGCTTGCTCAAGGCGGGTGGCGAGCTCTAGGGCGTTGGCGCTGTGGCGCTCCATGCGGAGGGCTTCGGTCTTGGCTCCGCGTGCGACGAGCCAGGCGTCGAAGGGGGAGGGGTTGAGGCCGAGCGCTTTCTGGGAGAAGAGGAGCTTCTCCTGCCACTCGGCGGAGTTGGTGCATACGGCGCCGCCGAGACAATCTGAATGGCCGTTGGTGTATTTGGTGGTGCTGATTTGGGAGAGGTCTGCTCCGAGCTCGAGCGGGCGCTGGAGGTAGCTGGAGGCGAAGGTGTTATCAACGGCGACGACGCTGCCGACGCTGTGAGCGGCTTTTGAGATGGCGGCGATGTCGAGGATTTTGAGCAGGGGGTTGGTGGGGGACTCAATCCAGACGAGGGCGGGCTTGAGTTCGGTGATGAGGCTGTAGTTGGCGGGGTTGGCTAGGTTTGCGTATTTGATGCGGATGCCCCACCGGCGTAGTACTTGCTCAAACATGCGGTAGGTGGCGCCGTAGATGTTTTCCTCTGAAAGGATGAGATCACCGGTGCTGAGGTTGGCGACGATGGCGGTGATGGAGGCGACGCCACTGGAATAGACGGTGCAGTGCCTGGCACCCTCTAGGCTGGCCAGGGTGGCCTGGAGGTTGCGGAAGTTGGGATTGCCTGAGCGGGTGTAGTCGAACCGCCCGGGATTGCCGGTGGCGAAGGTGGAGGTGGCGTAAATGGGCGGGATGACGGAGCCGGTTTCTTTGTTGTAGTCCTGGCCGATGTGGATGGCGCGTGTGTCAAAGTGCATTGGGGGCGGTGATTTGAATTTTCAAACACGAATGGACACGAATAGGCACGAATCAAATAGAGCGCCTGAGTGGATCGTGGTTGGAGTCTTTTGGGGTTAGCGGTTGTCGTCGCGGAGGCGGGTGTTTTCGCTGCGGAGGTTGATGATTTTTTTGTCGAGGTTGTGGATGGCGTGGATGTGCCGAACGGTGCCGCTGCGGGAGCGCATGAGGATGCTGTGGGTCTCTGCTCGGTGGCCGATGAGCTTGACGCCGGGCACGAGCGCGCTGTCGCTGATGCCGGTAGCGCAAAAGAGGGCGCTTTCTCCGATGATGAGGTCGTCCTTTCTGTAAACGCGGTTGAGCTCTTCTTCGGACATCTCGCGGGCGAGTTCGGCGCGCTGGGCGGCGTCTGGAAACCACATGCGCACCTGCATGTCGCCGCCGAGGCACTTGAGCGCGGCGGCGGTGAGCACGGCTTCAGGAGAGCCGCCGTAGCCGATGTAGAGGTCGATACCGGTGCCGGGCATGGAGGGGGCTACGGCGGCAGCGATGTCGCCATCCGAGATCATGCGGAGGCTGGCACCGGAGGAGCGGATGGAGTCGATGATGTGCTTGTGCCGGGGACGGTCCATGGTCATGACGACGAGGTCACCGATGTTTTTGTCAAGCGCGGTGGCCGCTAACTGGAGGACTTCCTGGATGGGCCAGTCCAGCAGGCAGGGGCTGCCGATTTTGTCGAGCATGGAGACGACGGCGGGTCCGTAGGCGATTTTGTGGCAGTAGAAGCTGGGAATGTTGCGCATGGCGGCTGTCTGCCCTGGCGGCACTTCGGCTGCGGCGATGACGGCGATGGAGTTGGGCATGCCTTTGCCGACGTTGGTGGTGCCGTCGATGGGATCGAGGGCGATGTTGAAGCGTGGGGAGCCGGGTTTCCAGGTGCCGAGTTGCTCGCCGAGGAAGATGCCTGGTGCGTTGTCCTTGACGCCTTCACCTATGACGACCTCTCCGCAGACATCGAGGATGTCGAAGACGCCGTAGATGGCGTCGCAGGCAGCGGCGTCGGCGAGTTCTTTCTCGCCTTTGCCGAGCCAGCGGCGGGCGCTGAGAGCTGCGTTTTCGGTGGCACGGACGAACTCAAACTCGATGACGCGTTCGAGATCCAGGGGGCTGCGGAGGGGTGGTAGAGACATGGTGAAAGGCGGGGGATGTCAAATGGTGGGAGGGGTCAGCGTGCGAGGCGGATGTCCATCCAGACGGCGAGCGAGAGGACGAGTCCACGGGTGATGAATTTGTATTCGGGGGGAACGGCGAGCAGGGTCATGCCGTTAAGCAGGGTGGCCATGAGCAGTGCGCCAAAGAGCACGCCCAGCACGGAGCCGCGCCCGCCTTTGAGGCTGACGCCGCCGATGACGCAAGCTGCGATGGCGTCGAGTTCCATGAGATCGCCTACGGTGGTGGTGGAGGAACCGGCGTAGGCGGTCTGCATGAAGCCGGTGATGGCCACGACGGCTCCCATGATGGCGAAGGCGGTGATGACGACACGTTTGACAGGGATACCGGAGACGATGGCGGCTTCTTCACTGCCTCCCACGGCATAGAGATGCCTGCCGAACGGGGTGTGACGTGTGAGCAGATGAATGAGGAAGGTCACTGTGGCGAGGATGAGCGCAGGAAGGGGGATGCCGCGGAACTGGTTGGCTATGATGACGATCAGGAAGATGAGTTGGGCGGCGATGAAGGTCTTGAGAAAACGGGATTCGGCATCGCCACTACGGCTGCGAAGGACGGTGACGGCGATGACGCTTGAGAGCGCTGCGGCGAGTGCGAGGCCGAGGGCTGGAGGCAGGTACCAGGTGGTGAGCAGGGAGTAGAAGTTGCTGGTTCCGCCGGGCGCTACGGGTACGGTGGTGTTGTTGATGACTTTCCAGAACAGGCCTTTAAAAATGAGTAGCCCGCCAAGGGTGATGATGAAGGCCGGGATGCGCTCACGGATGATGAGCGTGCCCATGCCCAGCCAGAGTAGGACGCCAGCGACGAGACCGGTGAGCAACGCGAGTGGTGCCGGGACTTGGTGGTGAAAAACGAGCACGCTGGCTAGGCCGCCGAGGAGGCCCACGCCACTGCCGACGGAAAGGTCAATGTGCCCGGGCAGGATGATGAGCAGCATGCCCATGGCCAGCGTGCCTGTGATGGCCACTTCTGTCATGAGCATACTGAGGTTCCGTGCGCTCAAAAACTCGGGTGCCGCGAGGTGAAAAAACGCGCCGATGACCACTAGCGCGATGACCATGGAGAAGTCGCGTATGGAAAGTCGGTGGGGCATGGCGGAGCGTGTATAGGAAAACAAATCGGCGCTGATGGCAACTCCCGCCGTGCCCCATGGACAAAGAAAAAGCCGGAGGTTCGTCGAACGAACCTCCGGCTTGGTGGAGATGGCAGATTAGGCGGCGTCGGCTCCTTTGTGACCGAGCTGCTTCACGGCGCGGTTGAGCTGCTCGTACTCGATGGGCTTTTTGATAACCGTCACGGGACCGTGCGTGAGGATGCGGCTGAGGATTTCGCTGTCCGGGTAGCCGGTGATCACTACGATGGGGAGGTCTGGATGGATTTCCTTGAGCTGGGTGTAAACTTCGTCGCCCGGGATGTCAGGCAGCTTGAGGTCGAGGAACACGAAGTCGAACTTCTGTTTCTTGGCCATGGCGATGGCTTCCGCGCCGGAGCCGACCACGAGACGACCAAAGCCGGCCTTTTTGAGGAACTGTTTGAAGAGGGCTTGAAGCGCTGGATCGTCGTCACACACCATGACGGTGGGCTGGCCTGAGGCTTCGTCGTTGCGCAGGATGTCACGGTCAAGCAGGCTCCGCTTGATCCGCCAGCGACCGCCGATTTGGACGGCAGGCAGCTGTCCACGCTGGACGAGATAATAGACCGTGGGGAGGGGAATGCGGAGGTACTCCGCTGTTTCCTTGACGGTCATGAGTTCAGGTGGAGAGGACTCGGCCATGATGTGGGTGCTAGTTGGTGGGAGATGAGAGCAAAAGAAGTGCGCAGAAGACTATCCCATAAATACCATGAAAGCCATACGAGTTTTTGATGCTAACATGAAGTGATACATGGAATATGTCTAAAGATTTGCGAAAAATGTCAAAAACGCAAATCAAAAATTAATATGGCCAGAAAAAAGAGAGAAAAGCATGACTGAACCAAGTACCCGCATACGACAGCAATAGAAGGGTGGATTCGGAAATACTCACACCATGATAATAATACGCACAACTTAACAAAAGTGGCGTTCCTTCGGTATTTTCCATGTTGTGAATCGACGCCACAAGCGGAAAGCGCTGGACGCTTGCGGTGGCATTGACACACTCTGCCGTGCTTTCCGATCCGCCAGTCAAAGACTCACTTGCCTCTCCGTCCGCATTTGGATTGGCGGAGTGGGCTTTGGTGTTTCGTGCGGTGGGTGTGCCTTGGTGCTTCGGTGTGGTGCTGTGGCAGGGGATGATCGCGAAGAGTCACATGGTGAGTCTTACTTGGCACTATGCGGCTGCGGCTGCACTAGGGGTGGGGCTGGTCATGGTGCTGCGGTCCGTGGTGTCGGCGGATGTGGCAGATCAGGGCCGGGCGGGCATGGTTTGGGCATTGCGGCTTGGAGTGGGAGGGGGAATGGCAGCAGGGTTGATCTGGCTTGCGCTGTGGTGCCTGCCCTCTGGTCTGCTTTTCGCTGGGCTGATGATGGCGGTGCTCGCCATGACCTACCTGGCGGCTTACGTCAGCAGCCCGGGATCGGCAGGCCAGAGGGTGATACTCTTCGTTCTGTGTGGTCTGGCTAGCATGGCGCTCTCGGCCTTTGCCTTGCCATTCTCTATCAAGTTGATCGCCTATGTGTTGATGATCGGCATCACGCTGGGCTGCCTGTCGCCTGCGGTGACTCGTGTGCTGCGTTTTCACTTTCCCGAGGAGGTGTGCGCATCTTTGTTCCTGGCATTGGGCTGTGGGGCGGCGGTGCATTTTTGGGTGGACGGTGGTCATTCCTGGCTCTGCTGGGAGGTGATGGTGATTTGGGGATTGTTCGCCGTGTGTCTTTGCACACTCACGATGCAGCGGGGGCCGAGAGAGGCTGCGGATGCGCCAAGTCTGGCGGCGTGCGAAACGCGGCGATCGGCGGTGTCCTGGGTGGTGCTGGTGGCTCTGGTGCTGCGGAGTGCGGGCTGGATGGGGCATCAGAGTCAGGGGGAGCTTGTCTTCAATGTGGCGGCGGGTGTGAGCTTGGTGGGGCTGGTGCTGGTGCATCAAGCCCGGGGCCGCTTTTCGGAGGGCTTCCTCCGGTGGTGCGTGGATCTGTCCGTTGTGCTGCCGCCGTTGGTGGGTTTGGTTTTCGCTTGAGGCTCTCCGGCTGCCGCCGCTGATGAAGTGGTGATTTCAGTTGCCATGCCGCGCCCCATGCCGCTACTTCACGGCCCGTCTTTTCACCTACCTACCGAATATCTCATGTCCGACACTAAGCCTGATCCCATCGCGCAAATGGAGAAAATCGTCTCCCTTTGCAAGCGCCGCGGTTTTATCTACCAGAGCAGTGAGATCTACGGTGGGATCAACGGTTTCTGGGACTACGGTCCGTTGGGTGCAGAACTGAAACGGAATCTGCGGGATGCGTGGTGGCACGCGATGATGAGGGAGCGAGAGGATGTGGTGGGTCTGGATGCCTCCATCATCATGCATCCGGCCATCTGGAAGGCTTCGGGTCACGTTGACACGTTCTCTGATCCCATGAGCACGTGCAAGCACTGCAAGAAGCTGGTTCGAAGTGACCAGTGGTGGTCCGTGATGAGCGAGCAGCCGTGGGTCCAGTCGCTGGCAGCGCTTGTGGAGCCGGGCAGCAATGCGTTCAACACGGGAGACTTGTTGAAGTGGGCGAAGGGGAAGGGAAGGCAGGTGGCACCCAACCTGGCTCTGGTGCGCAATCCGGAGGTGACGCTCTCGTGGCTGGTTCAGGATCTGGAGGCGGGTAAGCGGCCAGCCGATGCGCGGGAGTTTTATCTTTACCTGGCGACGGAGCAAAAGGCGGCGACGGGTCTCGTGACGCCTTGTCCGCACTGTGGAGGTGAGCTAACCGAACCACGGCCATTCAACCTGATGTTCCGCAGTCACTACGGGCCGGTGGAGTCGGAGGACAATCTCTGTTACCTGCGGCCAGAGACGGCTCAGGCGATCTTCGTGCAGTTCAAGAACGTGTATGAGTCGTCGCGAGTGAAGGTTCCTTTTGGTATCGGTCAGATTGGAAAGGCATTCCGCAATGAGATCACGCCGCGAAACTACACCTTTCGAAGCCGTGAGTTTGAGCAGATGGAGCTGGAGTTTTTCATTCGCCCGGATGAGGCTACGCGGCTCATTTATGGCAGCGTGAAGACGTGGAGTGAAGGGGCTGATCTGAGTCAGCCGGAGCCCAACTGGGGCTGGGAGATGTGGCACCGCTACTGGGTGGAGCAGCGCACGAAGTTTTATGAATCCATAGGGCTGGGCAAGGATGTGCTGGATTATTACTGGCAGTCCAAAGATGAACTGGCTCACTACGCTACGGCTACGGTGGACATTCTGTGTGAGTTCCCCTTTGGTACGGAAGAACTGGAGGGCATCGCCGCCCGAGGTGACTTTGACCTCTCCCAGCACCAAAAGCACAGCGGAAAATCGCTCGAAGTGTTTGATGAGGATCTGCGCAATGCGGTGAAAGCGATGTCTGATGAACAGAAGGAAGACTTCGTCAACGAGGTGATCGAGGAGTGGAATGACCGGAACAAGTCACGCGACGATGCGCGGGCTTTCTGCGAGAAGCTGTTTGCCGGGTGTTACCTGCCGCACGTCATCGAACCCTCAGCCGGCCTTGACCGGCTGGCACTGGCCGTGCTGGCCAAGGCGTACTGCGAAGAGCACAAGACTGATGCAAACGGCAAGTCGGAAACCCGTGTTTTGCTGCGGCTTCACCCTCGCGTGGCACCGATCAAGTGCGGCGTGTTCCCGCTGTTGAAAAACAAACCTGAGCTGGTGGCCAAGGCCCGTGAAGTTTACAACATGCTCAAGAAGCACATGAACTGCTTCTATGATGAGACTGCCTCCATTGGCCGCCGCTACGCGAGACAGGACGAGGTGGGTACGCCCTTTGGTGTGACGATCGACTTCGAGACCATGGGTGAAAAAGGAGATGAACTCAAAGACACCGTGACGGTTCGCGAGCGTGACAGCAATGCTCAGCACCGCATCAAGATCAGCGAGCTGACCGGCTGGTTGATTGAGAGGTTGTGACGTGACGGCGATTGAGATGGTGCCGTAAGACTGGCTTTCAGGTTGCGTTCATTCATGACGTCCGGCAGTATCGGACAGTCATCCGTGAGCGAGCAAGCCTCTCCAGCCCCAACGTTCGACCTGTCGAGCATTCTCGACAACGACCCGCGTAGGCCGGAAGCTGAGGTCTTGTTGGAACAGTGGCGGGAGTTATTGCCTGGTTACGAGCTGGAGTCTTTGATTGGACTAGGGGGTACATCCTGCGTTTTTCAGGGCACGCAGCGTTCGCTTGGTCGTCAAGTGGCGGTAAAGGTGCTCCTTTCTGCTGGCAGCGAGGCACCAGAGCTTGCGGGCATCTTGAAGCGGGAAGGTCGCGGGATTGCCAGTCTCACGCATCCCAACATCATCCGCGTGATTGACTTCGGTATGCAGGACACGCGGCCCTACTTGGTGTTGGAGTTTGTGGACGCACCGAGCCTGGCCGCTGTGCTCAAGGAAGGACCGCTTCCCCTGGATGATTCACTAAAGATCGCCATTCAATGCGCCGCAGCACTGGAGCACGCGCATGAGAAGGGCATTTGCCATCGGGATCTGAAGCCATCCAACATTCTGCTGGATGAGCAGGGCCATGCTTGGCTGCTGGACTTTGGCATTGCCTCCCTCAGTCAAGGAAACGGCATGACAGGCGTCACGCAGAGGACTCTGCCCTACGCGGGCTCCATGTCTTACATGCCACCGGAGCGGCTCAAGAACCATGGAGAGGCATCGCCCGCAGAAGACATCTACTCCCTGGGTGTGGTCCTCTACGAGATGCTGATGGGCTTCCCGCCCCACGGTGCCTACCCGCCCATCCGCATCGGAGACAAATCGATGCCGCATCTGGATCAGCTGGTGGCTCGGTCCATAGCGCATGATCCGGCGAACCGCTGGCCCAGCGCGCGTGACATGCGGTTGGCGCTGGAGGAGGTGCTCCGGCAGGTGAGTTCCGGCGCAGGGGCAAAGGCCGTGCGCACTGGGTCATCCCCAAATCAAGCCTTGTGGTGGTTGATCGCGGCAGGCGGTGTGCTTTTCATCAGCGAGTGTTTCATCATCGGTCTGAGCAAGGAGGAGAGGTTCTCGCTGCCCGCAGGACCGGGCTCCAAGCTGTTTGATTCTGCTGTCGCCATCATCGTCTGCAATGCCATGCTGCTGGCTGTGTGGACTTGGATGCTGCTCCAGTTTTGGCGGCACAGCCGCAAGTCTGCGAGCGAACCGCCCCCTTACACGGTCGTCATGAGTTACGTGGCGATCGTATTCTGCATCACCTGTGTGGTGTTCCTGGCAGTAAAAGACTAACCTCACGAGCAACCACGTGCGATGAGCCAAAAGCATTCCGAGACTAGCTTGCGCGGCTTCTTCCCGGCCACCAACTGGGCCTGGGTGACAAGCGCCTCTTCGCAAGATGACGAAGAGGCTCAGAAAGCGGTGGCTCTGCTTTGTGAAGGCTACTGGTATCCCATTTATGCTTTCCTTCGCGGGAAAGGGCACGGTCCGCACGAGGCTGAAGACTTGGCGCAGGGGTTCTTTGAGCGGATACTCCGTGGCAATGTCTTTGCTCACGCAAAGCCGGAGAGGGGACGTCTGCGGAACTATCTCCTGACCTGTCTGCAAAATCATGTGTTCGCAGAGTATCAGGCGGCTACTGCCCGCAAGCGTGGTCAGGGGGCGCCCCACCTGCCCATTCATCTGGCATGGGCGGAGGAGCGTTACGGAGGCGAGCAGATGGAACCCCGGCATGAAGAAACGCCGGAGCACAGCTTTAACCGGCGCTGGTGGGCTCTCGTCATTGAGCAGGCCATGCAGCGGGTGCGGGAGGCGTACGCCGCCAATGGTGATTTGGAACTTTACACCAGGCTATCACCCTTGATCGAAGACGGAAGGGTGGCCGCCGGAGTTTACGCCAAGCTGGCTGAGGAACTCCATGTCTCCGAGCAGTCCCTCCGCGTGGCCATGGTGCGTCTGAAGAAGCGCACGGGCGAATCGATTCGCCGCGTGCTGCAAGAACTGGTGGGTGAAGCGGAGAGCGCGGAAGCCGAACTGGCTGCCATGATGGCGGGAAGGTAGGCATTGACTCTTGTAACAGATAGAAGCGGTTGCGGTATTGGAAGTGAGGACTCCGGTCGGAGTCTCACGTCCGCCATGTCAAAGCTTCTCCTCCTCCTTACCGCCATGCTACTTACCACCACCTCCGCAGCGGGCATACGCCTCCGGCCAGAGCTGATTCAGACTGGGAAAGCTTGGACTTTTCACGGAAGCGATGGGATGCCGCTGAAGGGGAAATGCTGGCTGACGGTGGGGCAGCCCAAAGCAGTGCTGATCTGTGTTCACGGCACACAGACACACTCCGGATGGTTCGGGGCGCTGGCGGTGGAGTTGAATCATCATGGGTGGGCGGTGTATGCGCCTGACCGGAGGGGTGCCGGCATGAACTTGAAGACGGATGCTCGCGGCTTGCCTATGACTGAGCCGGTTGCCGCCTGGACTGACTGGGCGAAAGATCTGGACGGTGCCGTGGGGCAGGTGCTGCAAGAGCAGCGCCTAACGGGCGAAACTCCACCGGTGTATTTGTTGGGCAGTTCTTGGGGCACAGCTTTGACGGCAGCTTACATGGACTCACGTCCGCGCTGGCGCGGTGGGTGGATGCCTGTGCACGCAGCTCGTATCAGAGGGTTGGTGCTGAGCGTTCCCTCGGGTCTGAAAAGCCAAGTGCCGGGAGTGGGCAAAAAGCTGGAAGTGGTGGTGGTGGGCAGCGTGCTCACCGCGTTGGCGAAGGTGCTGCCTTCACTTCGGAAGGTGAGTACGGGGATCGGTCTGCCCTCCAGAACTTATAGCGGGCATGAGGCGACGAGGGTGCTCATAGGCGACGAGGATATACCCCTCATCCAGCCGGAGCCGCTACTGCGGATTGGAGACCAGGATCCGCGCATGGTTCACAGGGCCACGTATGGGTTCCTGCTGCAAACAGCTGCGATGCGACGGGCTGCACTGAAGGCGTTGAAAACCCTGCGTGAGGTGCCCGTGCTGTCGGTGCTTACCGAAAAGGACGACATTGCTGATAATGAAGTATTGCAAAAAGTCCTTCCGCTCGGCAGTATGGTGACAATAAGGGACTCTGAACATGCCATCCAAGTGGAGCGAGCCGACCTACTGGCGGCCGAGCTGCTGAAGTGGCACCGGGGACTCTCCTGCAACCAAGCAAGCCTCAAATCAGAATGAAACGACTGCTGTTCTCCCTCCTCGTATCCGCTCCTGCGCTGCTGAGTGCTGATGATTTCAAGACCGTGGACTTCTCCCTGCGGTTTCCCACTACGCTCTCGCATTTCTCTGCTTATGGTGATGTGGCGGCGGAGGCTGGAAGCGGCGCGGCGAGTGTGTGGGGTAGTGCTCCGAACATTGCGGCGCTGAGCTGGGGGCTGCAAGGGAATCCCAATACGCATCCAGATGCCTTTGACGTGAGCGGTATTGCGAGCGTGCAGCATTCCTGGATCACCTTTGATCAGGGGCAGGAGATTCGCTTTCTCACCGAGGCGCTCATTTTTGAGGTGAGCGAGCGGGACGTGTTGAGGTTTGCTTTTGGACAGGGGGAAAGCAACAGTGAGGTGATTCGCACCTTTCCGGTGACTTTTGACTTTGAACTGGTGGGGGGCAGGCTGGACTGGGGGCACAAGTGGTCTGAGACGCTGCGTCTGGGACTCGGCGGTGGTTACACTCAGACGGACACGGTTTTCGGTGCACCGGGTTTTGATGCGGTAGTCTCGGATCGTGAGGCATGGTCGGTGCGTGCAGGAGTCATCAAGAGCACTGAAGACAAAAAGGTGCTGTTTGGCTTGATGGCTGACTACGGACAGGCGCGGAACCATACGGTGGAGCAGCTTCCTTTGCCGACGGGAGGTTTGCTAAGGAAGGTGGAGAGCGAGACGATCGATCAATTTTACATCCGCCCGGGAGTGGCGCTGGCACTTGATAAAGACAACACCTCCTGGGCTCATCTCGACTATGAGTTCTCTCACTTCGCCGGGGACGAGGAGTCGCTGAACAATCACCGTGTCCTTTTGGGCGCGGATTACTTCATCAAGATTGCGCACCTCAGAGCGGGTGTGTTTGCAGATGGTCGCGGCAATGTGGGCTGGAGTTCGGGCGTGGCCATCCATTTGCCCAAGAGGCTTCTGAAGATTGCCAGCGGTCATCTGGACGTGGCTTATCAATCCGGGGCGTTTCCGGAGGTGGAGCAAGAGTTTGGCAAGGCGGAGACGCTCAATGTGTCCTTGGCGTTCCAGTGGTGAGGCGCGCTGGCAGAGTCGGGTGAGTCATTTTTTCACCCAGTCCCGCACGGAATCGGCCACGGTTTTCATGGTCTTACGGATTTGTTCCTGCGCTGTGGGAGGCGTTGGCGCTGGCCTTTTCACAGGCTGGGCAGGGGTTTTTGCGCCAGTCGGCTTTGGTTTGGCTGGGGCGCTGGTGACCTTCGCAGCCGCGTTTTTGGGTGCACTGGCTTGTTTTTGAGGGGCGCTAGAGGGCAGGGCTGGCCGAATGACTTCCGCTGGTTCTGGCCACGCTTTGGGACCTGCGGTCACCAAGGTTGGCGCAGGGTTGATGTCAGGCGCGATGCGACCCGCTCCAGGGATCATTCCATAGCCGTAGAGGGGGGAGCTGCTGTTTGACTTGGGTAGTGAGAAGTCGAACACGCTGACGCCGGTGCGGCGCTGCCCTTGGTAACTGCGTCCATCACTGGCACCGAAGATGACGTGGCGTCCGTCTTTCTTCAGTTTGCCGAGGTAGAGCATGACGTGGGTGACCGGAATGCTGCGTGGTGACGTGTCGTAGGTGCCGGACCAGAAGAGAAGGTCTCCCGGGCGCAGAGCGTAGAACTCAGGGTGTGCCAATGTGTCGGCGGTGGTGATGCGATGGAGCAAGGTTTTGTGCTGCACCCAGGCCGCCATGTCGTTTGACTGGCGCGGTACGTCCTTGACCCCAAACTCATGTAGCAGGTGGTAGATGGTGCCGGAGCAGTCCATGCCGCCGCGTTTCGGGTCCGATGAACCGAAGGTGTAAGTGAGATTCAGAAGGGTCAGGTTCAGAGCGCTGCGTATCAGATGCTGAATGGGTGGTGCGTAGTGATCAAAGCCCTCCAGGTCTGCGGGGGAGATGCTACTGACTTGAGCCTCACGCTGCCCTTCGCTCGCTGGCGGATCCCCAAGAGGTTTTTCCACCGCAGAAGTAACTGCCACGTTGCGAGCTGACGGTGCATCCTGAGCTGTCAGTGAGGTGCCGAAGAGAAGCAGCAGCAGTGCGGACGTGAGTTTCATGCACGTTGGGATGTAGAGGTTGACTGTGGGAAGTCAGACCTTTCCAACGCGAACTTTGTTCACGCATTCTTGGTATTGAGGATCGCGGCTTGTTCGCTGCTGACGCAGCCGAGGGCACTCGATGAAGAAGAATCACCCAAGGGCTTCCGCCATGCTGTGGAGTTTTGTGAGCTGTGCCGCCCAGTCCGTCTCGCGCTGTTTGTGCTCGTCAAGCACCTTCTGGGGAACCTTGGAGGTGAAGTTTTCATCCGCCAGCTTGGCGCGGACTTTTGCGAGCTCGGCTTCCACCTTCGCGATTTCTTTGCCTACACGGGCGCGCTCCGCTTCTACGTCGATTAGGCCCTCCAGCGGGAGGAAAAGCTCACCAAGAGGTGTGAGGGCTGCGGGGGTACCTTTGGGTGGAGTGTAACCAGCCTCTACATTCAATGGATCGGCATTGAGCAGGATTTTGAGCACTTCCAGTTCGTGCGGGGGAAGAGCGGCGTTGGGCTTGAGGACAAAGCGGACCTTTTTGGTAAGGTTGAAAGTGCTCTTCAGACCGCGACCTAGCTCGACGGTTCTGTATTTGTCGTTCGCGGCATGTTCATCCTCAGGCAGGATGCCGAAGTAGGTGAGTTCATCAGCGTCCAGCGGCTTGGGCCAGGGTGCGAACATGATACTGCGTCCGCCCTGTTCGGGAGGCATGTCGAGGTTGAACCCCATGCCGTGCCAGAGTTCCTCGGTGATGAAGGGCAGGAAGGGATGAAAGAGGCGTAGAGTGTGGCCAAGAACGAAGTCCATGACGGCGAGTGTGTTTGCCTTGCGGGCTTCATCACCGCTGTTGAGTGTGGCCTTGCTGGCTTCCACATACCAGTCGCAGTACTCGCTCCAGAAAAAGCGGTAAAGGGTGCTGGTGGCATCGCTGAATCGGTATTCTTCAAGGGCGGTTGTGACTTCGGAGATGGCGACGTTGAGGCGGAGAAGAATCCACTTGTCATCGGTGGTGAGGAGTGTGGGATTGATCTCGGCTTCCGTCTCCGGCGTCGAGGTGCCGCTCTTGCCTTGCATCTGCCGGAAGCGGGCGGCGTTCCAGAGTTTGGTGCAGAAGTTGCGTCCCAGCTCCACGTTCTTCTCATCGAAAAGGATGTCTTGGCCCAGCGGTGCGCTGCGCATGATGCCAAAGCGGAGGGCGTCCGCGCCGAACTTGGTGATGAGTTCGAGCGGGTCAGGGGAGTTGCCGAGGGACTTTGACATTTTGCGGCCCTGCTTGTCGCGGATGATGCCGGTGTAGTACACGTTCTTGAACGGCATCTCGCCCATGTACTCGTAACCCGCCATGATCATGCGGGCGACCCAGAAGAAGATGATGTCCGGGCCGGTGACGAGGTCCGTCGTGGGATAGAAGGCCTTGAGTTCGGGCGTCTTCTCTGGCCAGCCCATGGTAGCGAATGGCCAGAGCCAGGAGGAGAACCAAGTGTCCAGCACGTCGGGGTCTTGGGTCCAGTTTTCGGGGTCGGCGGGTGGCTCAGTGTTGCAGTAAACCTGATCCGATAGATTGGATGAATCTGACTGGTCTTTCTTATACCACACCGGCACACGATGACCCCACCAGAGCTGGCGGCTGATGCACCAGTCTTGGAGGTTGTTCATCCAGTGATCATAAACCTTGGCCCAGCGGTCGGGGAAGAAGCGCATGTCTCCCCTGGCCACGACTTGCTGCGAGGCTTCTTTGCTGGGGTATTTGAGGAACCACTGCTCGCTGAGGCGCGGCTCGATGGGGACGCCACCGCGCTCGGAGTAACCGACTTTGTTTTGATAGGGTTCCTCTTTTTCAAGGGATCCGATTTCCCGCAGAAGCTCGACGGCCTTTTTTCGTGCTTCGAAGCGCTCCAGGCCGGCGAGATCTTTTCCGGCAAGGTCGTTCATGATGCCGTTTGGGTGCATGATGTCGATGACCTCCAGCTTGTGCCGTTGGCCGATGTCGAAGTCGTTCTTGTCGTGTGCGGGCGTGACCTTTAGCACGCCGGTGCCGAACTCGAAATCGACATGCTCATCACCCACGATGGGGATGCCAGCTTGGTTTTCCAGGGGCAGGGGACGGCGCGCGTGTTTGCCGATGAGATGAGCGTAGCGCGGGTCCTTGGGGTTGACTGCGATGGCGGTGTCGCCCGGAATGGTCTCGGGGCGAGTCGTTGCGATGGTGAGCCAGGTGCCGGGTGCTTCGGCCACTTCGACTTTGAAGTAGTAGAGGAAGCCGCGTTGTTCGCGCATTTCCACCTCTTCATCACTGATGGCGCTGAGTGCGGAGGGGCACCAGTTGACCATGCGTTTGCCGCGATAGATCATGCCTTTTTTATAAAGGTCCACGAAGACGCTCTGCACGCAGCGGCTGTAGTCATCATCCATGGTGAAACGGGTGCGGCTCCAGTCGCAGGAGGCACCGAGTGCGCGGAGTTGCTTGAGGATGATGCCGCCGTAGGTGTCCTTCCACTCCCAGATTTTTTGAACCAGTTTCTCGCGGCCGAGGTCGTCACGATGCTTCATGACGCCCTCTTTCCGGAGGTTCTTTTCCACGACGTTTTGTGTGGCGATACCGGCGTGGTCGGTGCCGGGCAGCCAGAGAACTTCCTTGCCCAACATGCGGGCGCGACGGGCCAGGATGTCTTGGATGGTGTTGTTCAGCACATGGCCCAGTGTCAGGATGCCGGTGACGTTCGGGGGCGGGATGACGATGGAATACCCTGGGCGCTTGTCGCTGACCCGTGCGGGGTCAGCCTCAAAGCACTTGTCATCCAGCCAGCGCTGATACCAGCGGGCTTCGGCTTCGGCGGGTGTGTAGGTCTTGGGCAGCTCGGACATAGGGAAAAGGGGCGCCACCATGCAGGGTAGAGGGCGACTGTGCAAGACGTGTTGCAAGCCGCTGTGCTGCCGCTGGACGAGGTGTGCGTGGCTTTACTGCGGATCGGGGATGGGATGCGACGGATGACGAAGTCTTGCCCGGCGCGTTGGGAGAAGTTCGCGCCCAAAGGGGGCAATCCAAATCTTGAGCCTTAGGGTGTAAACAATTTCCCGTCTGCGGACGTTTCTTTTCCTACCCCATGAATGTCCGTTTTTTGGTTGTCTCAGCTTTTGTCAGCTCTGCTGCTTCTGCGCTGGAAGTGCAGTATCAGCGGGACGTGCGTCCGATCTTGTCCACGTATTGCTTCAAGTGTCACGGTCCTGATGCGGAGACGCGGGAGGCGGATTTGCGGCTGGATGTGAGGGAGGCTGCTTTGGAGGCGCTGGCACCGGGTAAAGCGGACAAGAGCGAGGTGCTGGCACGGGTTTTCACGCACGACGAGGACGACGTGATGCCACCTCCGAGCATGAAGAAGCCGCTGTCAGAGTCGCAGAAGAGCATTCTGAAAAAATGGATCGAGCAGGGTGCACCGTATGAGCCGCACTGGGCTTACCAGCCGCCCAAGGCAGCCACGCCGCCGCAGGTGAAATGGAGAACGGCCGCCGGGGAGGTGGATGCTACACATCCGGTGGATGCGTTCATCGCGCAAAAACACCTGGAGCATGGGATTGTCGCGTCAGAGCCTGCTGACGTGGAGACGCTGGCGCGCAGGCTGTCCCTGGATCTGATAGGTCTGCCGCCGAGCCTTGAGGAACTGAACCGCTTCTTTCCTGAGCAGCAGGGTGGTCGCGATAGCTCGAAGCTTGAGACCTACATCGACTACCTTATGTCCTCCCCGCATTATGGAGAGCGCTGGGCACGCCGTTGGCTTGACTTGGCTCGGTATGCGGACACGAACGGCTACGAGAAGGATCGTGAGCGGAGCATTTGGCCCTACCGTGACTGGGTGGTGCGTGCGCTGAATGCGGACATGCCGTTTGACCAGTTCACGATCGAGCAGATCGCCGGGGATATGCTGCCGAATCCGACGGTGGATCAACTCATCGCCACTGGGTTTCATCGGAACACGATGATCAATGAAGAAGGCGGCATCGATCCGCTGGAGTTTCGTTACCACGCGATGGCGGACAGGGTGGGCACGACGGGTTCGACTTGGCTGGGCCTGACGCTGGCCTGTGCCCAGTGCCATACGCACAAGTATGATCCCATCACTCACGACGAATATTTTGGCATGATGGCGTTTCTGAACAATGCCGACGAGCCTGAGCTGGAGCTTCCAGACGCTGCCTTGGACAAGCGATGGGAGGAGAACCAGGCGAAGGCGAAGGAGCTGCTGGCCACATTGGCGCGAAAATGGCCGATGGAGCAGGGAGGAGAGGCAGGTGCGGAGAAGGCGTATGTGGCCTGGCTCGCCGAGCAGCGGAAGACGACTCTGGAGTGGACCGTCATCAAGCCCATCAGCATCCAAACGAATCTGCCACTTCTAACGCAGCTTGATGACGGCAGCCTTCTCGGCTCAGGCGACATCACGAAGTCGGACACGTATGATCTGAGCTTCGACACGGGGGGCAGGATCGTGACCGCCATTCGGCTAGAGGCGCTGCCACATGAGAGTCTGCCAGCTGGCGGTCCAGGACTGTGCTACTATGAGGGTCCGAAAGGAGACTTCTTTATGGGCGAGTTCCAGGTGCTGGCAGATGGCCATGCGGTGAAGATCGTGGCGGCAGATGAGACATACGCGAGCAACAACTTCGGTGGGGCGAGACGGAAGAATGGACAGACGGGGGACAAGGTGGACGCGGTCTCTGCCATGGCGGCCACAGATGGTGATGCACAGACGGGCTGGAGCTGTGCGGGGCGATTTGGTGAGCGTCACGTGGCTGTGTTTCGGCTGGAAGCACCGGTGAGGGCGGAGAAGCTGGACATACGGATGATGTTTGGTAGGCACTATGCTTGCCCACTTGGGAGGTTCCGCATCAGTGTCACAGACGCGGATGGGGAGGTGCAGGCCAGTGAGCTGACCGAGGAGGAGCTGACCCTGCTGCGCAAGGGCGAGGACGAGCTCCAGCCTGAGGGACGCCAGAAGCTCTGGCAGGCTTTTCTCATGCAGGCACCCGAGCTAGAAAAGGAGGTGCAAACCATCCGCTCGCTTTTGAAGAAGCCCGTGGGGACTACGACGATGGTGATGCGGGAGCGCCCTGCTGGCCATCCGCGCAAGACACACCGCCATCACCGCGGCGAGTTCACGCAGCCAAAGCAGGAAGTGCAGCCGCATACCATCTCGGTGTTGCATCCCTTTCCAAAAGAGCTGCCTGCGAACCGTCTTGGGTTGGCAAGGTGGCTTGTCTCGCGTGACAATCCGCTGACGGCCCGTGTGATGATGAACCGGCAGTGGGCGGCCTTGTTTGGTCGAGGGCTTGTGAAGACAGTGGAAGACTTTGGATACCAAGGCGAGCTGCCAAGTCACCCAGAGCTTCTGGACTATCTGGCCGTGCAGTTCATGGAGCAGGGCTGGTCTTTGAAGAAGATGCATCGGCTCATCGTCACCAGCCGGACGTATCAGCAAAGCTCGGTGCATCGTGAGACGGACCCGACGCTTTATGCGTCAGCGCCCCGCGTGCGGCTGGATGCGGAGATCATCCGGGATTCTTTGTTGAGGGCTTCGGGGTTGCTCAATCCGAAGATGGGCGGCCCCGGAGTCTATCCGCCGCAGCCCGACAGTGTGACAGAGGCGGCGTATGGAGCTTTCAAATGGAAGCCGAGTGAGGGGCCGGACCGCTACCGCCGCAGTCTTTACACCTTCATGAAGCGCACGGCACCATTTGGCATGTTCGCTACGTTTGACGGCCCTTCAGGGGAGTCTTGTTTGGTGAAGCGTGAAACCTCCAATACTCCACTGCAGGCACTGACGACGATGAACGACGTGATCTTCACCGAGGCCGCTCAAGCTCTCGGCCAAAAGACAGCCTTGGAAGTCTGCGCAAACGACTCTGTGCGACTCGAATGGCTGTTTAAGAGGGTGCTTTCCCGTTCCCCCGACAAGAGCGAGCGCGAGATGTTGCTGGCGTTTTATCAGGCACAGAGAAAGCGCCTGGATGCCGGTGAGATCAAGGCAGAGACCGTCGCGGGTATGAAGGAGGCTACGGTGGACTCCGCTGCTTGGGTGCTCGTAGCACGCTCACTTTTCAACCTGGATGAGTTCGTGACCAGGAATTGACTTCGCTGTGTCTCTCGGATGCGGTGATGGCATGAGTTTGTCAGATCGTGTGTGGGATTTGAGGGGGGCACAAGATGAGCCTGAGATTGCACAATCGGCGCGGCGCAAGCTTTGGAGGTTGAAGCATGGTCTCCGCATGGCCACGAACCTGAAAAACAGTCGTTGGTTGCTCGCCACGGGCCTCCTGGCGATGACAACCGTCTCATCTTCCACTCTTATGGCTGGTGCACCTGCATCTACCAAGAATCCTCCCGCAGCACCTGAGTCTGCGGTGGACTGGAAGACCAACACCATTTCACCGGTGACGAACCCCATCTTCTTCGAGGATCCAGTGATCCGCACGGAACTTAGGCCCATCTTTGCCTATCACCGGATCGACGGTGGATTCGCCACGGGAGCGGGCGAGGCCCAGCTGTATGCCATGCAGCTTCGGTATGCCATCACGGATCGCCTCGCATTCATCGCCACACAGGACGGGTATTTCAACATCGACCTAGATGCCGGCGTGAGCCTGGATGGTTGGATGGATCTGGCGGCGGGTTTTAAATACGCGCTCATCGATGATCCGGCGAATCAGTTCATTCTGACCCCGGGGTTCACGTTCCACATTCCAAGTGGCAGTGATGAAGTTTTCCAGGGCCGTGGAGACGGCGAGTGGAACGTTTTTGTGTCTGCGGCGAAGGGGTTCGACAACCTGCACATCACCGGGAATGTGGGAGCACGCATACCGCACGATTCCGATGAGCAGAGTACGATTCTTCATTACAGCCTGATGGTGGACTACTACGCGCACCAGTATTTCATCCCGTTCATTGCGGCGAACGCTTGGACCGTGCTTTCGGAGGGGAACAATGTGCCTTTCACCTCGGAAGGGTACGATGTGATCAACTTCGGTTCATCGGAGGCGGGTGGTGTGACTCAGATGACCGTGGGTGCGGGCTTCCGCTCTCGTCTGACACAGAAGGTGGACCTGGGTTTTGCCTATGAGCTGGCAGTGCTGAGTCCTGAGGGCCTGACGGACGATCGCTTCACGTTTGACGTGTCCATCCGATTCTAAGCGCAAGTTTTCACACGACTTCGTGTGAGGTTGAGTAGAGAGTGAGGGGGCACCTGCCTGCGGGCAGGTGCCTTTTTTGTCCGGAAAGGAGAGCAGATCAACGAACCAGGGGCCGCTCTGTCGTTGCACGGAGCGCGGCTGACTTTTTTTTGGGCAGCCTACGGCACGGTCTTTTATGGTTCGGGTGGGCGGAGAGCTTGACTTTTCGTTCGCGGATTGCTTCAAAAGAGGCTGCAAAAGAGAAAATGGGCGCATGTCTCAAGTCACAGACTCATGGAAACAGCTATCCGCTGGAGGACTTCAACCTGATCGGTCGGAGCCATGATGCGACCGTACGCATCTCTGATGCGGGTATTTCCAGGCAGCACGCCACGATCCGGCGGGAGGGGAAGTATTTTTGGGTGACGGACCTTGGAAGTGCGAACGGGAGTTTCGTTAATGATGTGGCGGTGACGGCGGCCCGGGCGCTGCGTCACGGGGACAGGCTCCAGTTTGGCTCCTCGTCTTTTGTGTTCTCACAGGATGACAGCGATGGACGGTCCGAGCCGATGGCCGGCACGCAGACGCAGGTGCTGCGGACGCTGGCACTGCCGGTGCGCACGTTCCACGCTACGCTTCTGGTGGGGGATCTGAGAGACTTCAGCAAGATCGCCTCGCAGCTCACTGCGGAGGAGGTGGCGTCGATGCTTCGGGAATGGTATGCAGATTGTGAGACGATCCTGAAGCAGCGGGGGGCGACGATCGACAAGTTCATCGGGGATGGGGTGTTTGCCTACTGGTCCGGGGTGGACGCTGTGACTCGTGAACGTGCTACGGAAGCGGCGCGACTGCTGAGTAATCCGGCGAGTTCGACTTCCGTGACGCGACGGTGGGTGAAGGAGAACTTGGGGATCGAGGTGCGCTGTCAGGTAGGTTTGCACATTGGTGAGGTGGCGCTGGGCGCCATGGGGCGCGGGGTGAATACGGCGGTAGGTGAGGCGGTGAATGTGACGTTCCGAATCGAGGGGCTGACCCGGAAGCTGGAGACGCCGGTGCTGGCCAGCGCGGATTTTGTGGGCGGAAGTGGTGCGGCGGCATCCCTGTTTGAGAATGCAGGGGTGCATCACCTTAAGGGGCAGCCGCAGCCGGTGGAGGTTTACCGTCTGCGCAGTGCGTAGGGCAGGGCGGCATTGTGCGGCGAGGGTGCATCGCTGGTTGACGGAGGGCTTGTTTTCCGGAGACTGAGAGTCCCTTTCCTTATCAGCCTCAATGACCATTGTTCAACGACTGCAAGCTGTATGGGTCACCGTATGGCGGTGGCTGCGCACGGCTCCTCATCTTACAGCGTTCGCCATCGTGCTGGGTTGCACGGTAGTGCTGGTGAATCTGGGTGACGGTTTGCATGAGAAGTTTGAGGGGTGGGATGCGGAATGGGAGGGAGGCTCCAAGCCTATTTGGCTGGCGTGGTATGAGTTCCTGTATCTTTATTTTGACCTGATCATTCAGCTATCTTTTGGGGTATTGGCCATTCAGCTCGTGCGGGTGTGGCCGAAACTGGAGCGGATTGTGTGGCCGTTGTTTGCCTGGGGGCTTTTGGTTTTCTGCTGTCTGTGCGCGGTGGAACTTCGTGACCAGTGGTGGATCAATACTTACGGGATGATGGGGGAACCCTGGTTGCCGATGTTCTTTGCGGGCAAGCTGGTGATGCTGGCGGTGATTTGCCTTTCTCCGTCAGCCATGGTTTCATGGTATCAGCGGCAGCCTATGTTGCAGAAGTACACGCTGCGGGCTTTCATCCAGCCGCTGTTGTTTTGCTACATCACGTTCCTGGTGCTGGTGATTCTGATTGATCTCATGGACAATCTGCGGGACTTCCAGGAGGCGAAGCTGCCGCGCAGTGTGATCATGGGGTTTTACGTGGACCTGATGCCGTATGTGTTTGTGATGGTGACGCCGGCCTCGCTGCTGTTGGCTACCCTGTATTCGCTGACGAAGCTCTCGCGGGCGAATGAGATCGTGTCCATGCTCACTTCCGGTCTGAGCCTGCCGCAGGTGCTCAAGCCTATTCTTTTGGTGGCGGCGTGGTTGTCACTGATGGGCATGGCGATGAACTATCACTTGGCTCCAAGGGCGGAGGGCAAGCGTGAGGCGGTGCTGCGTGAGCTGTCTGAAAAGAAGCAGGGTGCCAGTCTGGCCACGGCTGTTATGCACCGTAATGAGAAAACGGGGCGTACGTGGTATATTGGCAAAGTGCCGTTCGATATGATCCGGCGCAAGATGCAGGTGGTCACGATCCACCAGACCGACGGTCATGGGCGTCTCAAAACTGCTTGGACTGCGAAAACCGCCCGTTGGTGGACGCCCAACAAAGAGTTGGGACAAGAGCACGGCATCTGGGCGCTCTATTACGGCACCGAGCGCACCTACAAGGCGGGTGTGGCGAATGAAGAGAAGTTCTTTGACGGTTCGGTGATGGAGGTGACCCGCATCAATCTGGAGGGATGGCCGGAGACGCCCTACACCATCATCAGTGCGGCGCTGTTGCCGGACAACCTGGGGGTGACTGACCTGGCAGCCTACGTGGTGGCTAATGAGTCGCTTGGGCGGGCTAAACTGGCACCGTTCCGCACTCAGTTTCATCACCGGTTTTCCTACCCATGGCAGGGTTTTGTGGTGGCGTTGATGGCGGCCCCGCTGGGGGTGGCCTTTTCCCGGAGGGGGGCGCTGGGCGGCATTGCGGCATCGGTTTTCATCTTTTTTGCCTTGATGTTTGTGAACGAGTTCTTTCTGGGCCTGGGGAAAGGCGGCCATATCGCTCCGTGGCTGGCAGCTTGGGCCCCGCACTTTATCATCGGCAGCATCGGGGTAGTGCTCTTCCGTGCGCGGGCTTTGAACAAGGACTTGCCCAAGCTGTCTCCGCTCGCTTGGTGGAAGGCACTCCGCCAACGGTGGGGCCAGCGTGGCGGGTTACCTAGGCCCGTGAACGCTTAGTGTTGGACCCGAGTGGCGGAGCGAGGCTGCGGTGGTTTTCCTCGCAGGTGACAGAACTTTTTCGTTGCGGGGGAAAGAGGGATTCTGACATAAAGGGCCTACGCCGGATAAAATCCCAAGCGCCACGCTGCATCCCAACCCACTGATGTCACTCACCCGAAGCTATGGCCAAAAGTTCGAAATCCCCCAAGCTCCGCAAATCCGGAGAGCAGAAGTCGGCAGCCAAGAAAGCTGGGCCATCGAAGGCGGCAGCCAAAGGCCGGGTGACGGCACCAGCGGCGAAGAAGTCTAGTAAGCCTGTCAAAGCGGTCAAAAAGGTGGTGAAGGTGGTGAAAAAGGCTGTCACCGCCGTCAAGTCGAAGCCCAAGACGCAGGGGCCAAAGAAGACCGTAGAGGTGAAAAAGACCGCTTCTACCAAGCCGCTGGCAGGGGTCCAGAAGGCGGGGAATCGGATGAAGCCCGCCGGGGGGAAGGGCCACAAGCCCGCGCCGAAGCCTGTGGCCAAGGCACTGCCCAAAGCAGAGGTAAAGCCGAAGGCGAAGAGTGAGAAGAAGGCGGCCAAGACCTCGCAGGGGTCGGCACAGAATCCCAAAGATGCTGCCCCGGTCGAGGACGCGGTCGTAACGGCTGCGCCGCCGCCAGCGCCTGCGGGTCCGGTGGTGCCGCCGCCGGTGCACTCCTGCAACGTGGCGGGGGTGAATCAGATGAAGGTGGAGAATCGTGCGCCGGGAATGCAGGGTCAGTGGGTGGTGACGATGGCGCATGTGGTGGCCCGGGTGAGACTGCTTATTTGGTGCATTACCGGACAGCGCCTGGACATAGCGGCCACGGCACCGAATGCCTTGTTCCCGCCGGAGTTTGGGCCGGATCTCCGCTCGGGCTGTGCGACGCTGCTGAACAAGGGCTTTTTTGATGACGTGCGCTCTGGCGTTCAGGCGCAGGATCTAGCTGAGGCCTCGACACCTACTGCTTTTCTGAATGCGGTGTGGACGGCCATACCGAGTTCCTGTCGGCGGGGGGTGACATCATAGGAGCAGGGCGGAGTTTCAAAAACGCCGTCGCAAAGTGCTTGCGGTGGAGTCGCCTGTGCTGCAAGGGGTTAACAAGGCAGCGAGCTCGTTTTCGTCTGCCCATCCCAGCACCGCCAGGCTGGTTGGTTGGTCATAGAGCGGGCATGGTTCTCTCCTGGTCGGCTGTCCACCTGGGGGTTCGTACTTTTGTCGGGTCCGAGGTGCTTGGTCTCGCTGCTTGTGGTGGTGCCTTCGTTACCACCCGATTTTCGTTCCCTTCGTTCATGTTTTCCAAAAGTCTTTCTCAAGAGTGGTTTTCCAATGTCCGAGCCGATCTGCTGGCCGGAGCAGTGGTGGCCCTGGCACTGATCCCGGAAGCCATCGCATTTTCCATCATCGCTGGGGTGGACCCCAAGGTGGGACTGTACGCTTCGTTTTGCATCGCGGTGGTGACAGCCTTTTTCGGCGGAAGGCCTGGCATGATTTCGGCGGCCACAGGAGCCATGGCGCTTCTGATGGTGACGCTGGTGAAGGAGCATGGCCTGCATTACCTCCTGGCAGCGACGCTGCTGACGGGTGTGTTCCAGATCATCGCGGGTCTGGCCCGCATTGGTGACGTAATGCGGTTCGTGTCAAAATCCGTGATGACCGGGTTTGTAAATGCGCTGGCTATTCTGATTTTCATGGCCCAGTTGCCGGAGTTCCAAGGTGCGGGACCTGCGATGTATGCCATGGTGGTCGGGGCTCTGAGCATCATCTATCTGCTTCCGCGTGTGACGAAGGCTGTGCCGTCTCCTCTGGTGGCCATCATCGTGATGACGGTGATCGCGATAGTGTTTGATCTGGATGTGCGCAGGGTGGGGGACCTGGGCGAGTTGCCGAATGCGCTGCCTGTTTTCCTGTGGCCGCAGGTGCCATGGACGCTTGAGACGCTCTGGATCATTCTGCCTTACTCTGCGGGGCTGGCGGCGGTGGGTTTGCTGGAGTCTCTGATGACGGCGCAGATCGTGGATGAAATGACGGACACTCCAAGTGACAAGAACCGCGAGTGCAAAGGCCAGGGGATAGCGAACGTGGTGGCGGGTCTTTTCGGCGGCATGGCGGGCTGTGCGATGATAGGGCAATCCGTCATCAATGTGAAGTCTGGGGGACGGGGTAGGCTGTCCACTTTTGTGGCGGGTGTCTTCCTGCTGATCTTGTTGGTGCTGCTCAATCCGTGGGTGAAGCAGATCCCTATGCCGGCGCTGGTGGCGGTGATGATCATGGTGTCGATAGGCACGTTCTCGTGGGCCTCATTCAAGAACCTGAGAGTGCATCCCCGGAGTTCGAGCATCGTGATGGTCTCCACGGTGGTGGTGGTGGTTTTCACGCACAATCTGGCCATTGGGGTAGGAGTGGGTGTGTTGCTCAGTGCCCTGTTCTTTGCGCGCAAGGTGGGCCAGGTGCTCCGGGTGCGCAGCACGCTGGAAGGAGAATGCCGCACTTACACGGTGCAGGGGCAGCTCTTTTTTGCCTCGGCGGATGCGTTTGTGAGGGAGTTTGATTTCAAGGAAGTGCTTTCGAAAGTGATTCTCGACGTGACGCATGCCCATTGTTGGGACCTCACTGCGGTTTCGGCATTGGACAAGGTGGTTCTCAAGTTTCGGCGCGAAGGTACGGAGGTGGAGATCGTGGGCATGAACGAGGCCAGTGCCACACTGGTGGATCGCCTGGGTGTCCACGATAAACCAGACGCCCTGGAGCGACTTTTGGCCCACTAATCACGAGCACCGATTCTGTTATGACCCATCTTCTCGCCTGCACCGACGGCTCGCTTTATGCGCCGAGTCTTTACCAGCACAGCGCATGGGCTGCTGCCCGCCTAGGGACGGGGGTCAAGGTGCTGCATGTGCTGGATCCGCGTCGCGGGCTGGCTCACGGGGCAGACCTCACGGGAGCCATTGGCTTCAACGCAAGTGCCGAACTGACCGAGGAGCTGGTGAAACTGGAGGAAGCACAGGCCCGGGTGGCCAGGCTGAAGGGGAAAGCCATCCTCGAAGACGCAGCTGCACAGTTGAGAGCTGCGGGTATCCACCAGCTAGAGACCCTTCAACGTCATGGCACGCTGGTGGAGACGCTGGAGGAGCTTGAGCCAGCTGCGGAGCTGGTGGCGTTGGGCAAGCGCGGGGAGCACTGTGACTTTGCGAGGGGGCATCTTGGCAGCGAGGTGGAGCGTGTGATCCGCACAAGTGTGCGGCCTGTGCTGGTGGTCTCAAGGGCTTTCAAACCCATTGAGCGCTTTCTCATCGCCTACGATGGTGGACCGAGCGTGCTGAAGGCGGTGGAGTTTGTGTTGGAGAGTCCGCTACTTCGGGGTTTGGAGTGCCACATTCTCCGCGCTGGCAAGGTGGACGATACGGCCCGTTATTACCTGGAGGAGACGGTGCAGAGGCTGCGTGCAGCGGGGTATGAGGTGAATGGCCGCGCCATCGGCGGTCCGGCAGCAGAGGTCATAAGTAGTTACGTGAAGGAGCACGGCGTGGATTTGCTGGTGATGGGCGCTTATGGGCACAGCCCGATCCGTCAGTTCATTCTGGGCAGCACTACGACGACGATGGTGCGGACGTGCCAGATACCCGTGCTGATGTTTCGGTGAGATGCGGCCGGTTTTCTCACTGACCGGGCAGTGGCTCAGCCGGCAGGTAGGCGGCGGCAAGGTCTAGCTTGAAAGACCAGTGAATGATTTCTTCAGGCTGTCCGACGGCTCGCTGGAAGCTGAGGGTGATGGCGCATTCTGGGCGGCGCAGTTTGATGGGAAGCCGGTAGCTGACGACGAAGGTTTGCGGATCGAAGCTGAATGGCACGAGGCCGAAGCCGGAGAGGCGCATTTTGATGGACTCTGGCACGACTTGGCCAAGGCGTGAGAGGTCGGCCTGAATGACCGGCTGTCTGTCAGTGATGACGGCGTTCGGCGCTGGTCGAAGCTGGACGAGCGGGATGCCTTGCTCGTCCTTTTGATCTACCGCGAGCACCTTGCCGGTACCGACTTCGCCACCGCGACTGCGGAAAGAAGTGGCGAGCTTGAAGTTTCCGTCATTGTCACCGTGGATGATGTAACGCCCCAGTTTGGCGTTCGGGGTATCGTGGGCCACTTTGGAACTGTTGACCGTGACGCCATTCTCGTAGCCGAGTTCCAGAGTGAGAGCGGCTATTTCGTCATTGTGATTGCCGAAGGGGTAGGCGAAGGAGGTGATCTTGGTGCCGGGAAGGTGGGTTTCCAGAAAGGCCTTGGAGTCTTGGATCTCGGAGATGAGCCACTGACGATACTGTTCGTCATTGCGGCCGGCTCGGCGGGTGAGCGCTTCGTGGGAGACGGAGTGACTGCCCACTTCGCAGCCGTGTTGCATCATTTCCTTGATCTGGTCCCAGGTCATGGAGCGTCCGCCTATGTTGACGTAGTTTTTGTAGAGATAGACGGTGAAGGGGAAGCCCATTTCCTTGAGGATGGGGAAGGCATAAGTGTAAACGCCCACCCAACCATCATCCATGGTGATGACGATGCATTCTTGGGGGATGTTGGCCTGGCCCTTCTTCCATTCCATGACCTGGCTGAGCGGAATGACGGGGATCTTTGACTCTCGAATGGCCTCCATCTGTTCGCGGAACTTGGGGGCGGCAATCATCATGGGCGAGCCACCGCGGTCGCGGAAGTCGTGATAGCCGAGAATGGAGACGGTGGAGGATTTGTTGAGTTCGAAGGCTACAGCCTTGGGAACGTTTTCCTCAGGCGCGTCCTCGAAGACGTCCGGGTTCTCAAGCATCCGGTTCAGTGCCTGTTCCTCCGGGGTGAGCTCGGGCTTTGGAGGTTCGATGACCTGGGGTGCGTGTTCTCGGAGGATCTCTTTTACTTTCGCCTTCACACGGTCGCACGAACTGAGTGCCGTGATGCTGGCAGCACACAGAAGGAGGATCGAGAAGCGGCGGAGAGACATCGGAGCGAGAGGTAAGTCTGATGCGGGGCAGACGAGTATGCAAGGCCAAGTGACTGCTGAGTGGAACAGAGATGGAAACAGGAAAACGAAAAATGGGATTGCGCGTGATGAGAGATGGGGGCAAGTGCCAAGAACTCGACTACAACCACGTTGGCAGCCCATACCCGCACACTTGTCGCCATACCTGCTCGCTGGGGATCCACCCGATTCCCGGGCAAAGCGCTACACCACATTGCTCAAAAGCCGCTCGTCCAGCATGTTTGGGAGCGGTGCAAGCGATGTCGGGAAGTGGACGAGGTGGTGATAGCTACGGATGACGAGCGCATCGTGGCGGCGGCGGAGGCTTTTGGAGCGAGGGCAGTGATGACTTCGCCAACGCATCCGAGCGGCACGGACCGCATAGCCGAAGCGATGAAGAAGTACGGTGAGTTCGATGTAGTCATCAACGTGCAGGGCGATGAACCGCTGATCTCGCCGGCCCTGATTGATGAGCTGGCCCGGATACTGCGTTCTGAGCCAGCCGTGCAGATGATTACGGCTGCTGCTCCGCTACGGGATGCTGCATTGGTGGCGGATCCTAATGTGGTCAAAGTGGTGACGGATTTAAACAGCGATGCGCTGTATTTTTCCCGCAGCGTGCTGCCGTTCGTGAGGAATGGGGATCCGCGTCTGTTGCACAAGAGGCACATGGGCATTTATGGATTTCGGCGGGCGTTTCTGGCGGAGTTTGTGAGTTGGGAGCCGTCCATGTTGGAGGTGACGGAGTCCCTGGAGCAGCTCCGCGCTGTGGAGCACGGTGTGCGCATTCGGGTGGTGATGACGGATGACCTATCTCCTGGGGTGGACACGCTTGAGCAGGCGAACGAAGTGGAAAAGCTGATTCAATCTGCCGGCAGTTGAACCTTCTGACGAACCAATCTAATCAAGAGCATGACGAAGTACATTTTTGTGACGGGCGGGGTGGTGAGTTCTCTGGGCAAGGGGCTGGCCGCAGCGTCTCTGGGCACGCTGCTGGAGCACCGAGGCATCAAGGTGATGATGCAGAAGTTTGATCCGTACCTGAACGTGGACCCAGGGACGATGAGTCCCTTCCAGCACGGTGAGGTGTATGTGCTGGATGACGGTGCGGAGACGGATTTGGACCTGGGGCACTACGAGCGCTTTACCAGCACCAATTTGTCCAAGCTAAACAATCTGACCAGCGGCCAAGTTTATCTGAGTGTGCTGACGAAGGAGCGGGATGGAAAGTACCTAGGGCACACGGTGCAGGTCATTCCTCACGTGACTAATGAGATCAAGGCCCGCATACGTGAAGTGGGAGAGCGCATGGGGGATGGGGTGATCATTACCGAGATCGGCGGCACGGTGGGTGACATTGAGGGACTTCCTTTCTTGGAGGCGATACGGCAGTTTGCACTGGAAGTGGGGCCTGGGAACGTGCTCTTTATTCACACCTCGCTGGTGCCGTTCATCAAGGCGGCAGGGGAGTTGAAAACCAAGCCCACGCAGCAGTCCATAGCGAAGCTGCGGGAGATCGGCATTAGTCCGCACATCATCCTCTGCCGCACCGAGTTGCCCCTGGAGCCGGATCTCAGACACAAGCTCTCCATGCACTGCAACGTGCCGATCGAGGCGGTCATTGAGGCCAGAGATGTGAAGCACACCATCTACGAGGTGCCGCTGAAGCTGCATGAGGAGCGTCTGGATGATCTGGTGTGCAAGCTGCTGCACCTGGATGCGCCGCAGCCTGACCTGACCCGCTGGCGCACCTTCGTGCAGCGGGTCATTAGCCCCACGCACCACGTGCGTATCGGTGTGGTGGGCAAATACATCGAACTCAATGATGCCTACAAGAGCATCTATGAATCCCTCACCCATGCGGGTGCGGCGAACGACTGTAAAGTGGAGGTGGTAAAGGTGGACGCGGAGAGCATCGAGAAGGCGGGGCCGGATCTTTACCTCTCCGGTTTGCAGGGGATTTTGATTCCGGGCGGCTTCGGGGATCGTGGCACGGAGGGTAAGATCATCGCTGCCAGGTATGCGCGTGAGAATCGGGTTCCGTTCTTTGGTATCTGTCTTGGAATGCAAATTGCTGTTATTGAGTTTGCGAGGAATGTCTGCGGACTTGAGAATGCGAACAGCACGGAGTTTGATTTGGATACGGAGCATCCGGTGATCACGCTTCTGGATGAGCAGAGGCAAGTGGTGAAGAAGGGAGGGACGATGCGTTTGGGTACTTGGGTGACGGATCTTGAGCCGGGAAGCCGCGCGTTTGAGCTCTACCACAGTGCCACGATTACAGAGCGACACCGGCATCGTTATGAGTTTAACTCCAGCTACAAGGAGCAGATGGAGAGCAAAGGACTCCGCATTTCGGGGTCATCGCCTGACGGGAAGCTGGCTGAGATCGTGGAGATCACGGAGCACCCATTTTTTGTGGCGTGCCAGTTCCATCCGGAGTTCCTCAGCAAGCCGAATCATCCGCATCCGATCTTCCACGGGTTCATCAAGTCGGCTATGAGTCATCATCAGGTGCCGAGCATCGCGTGAGGCTATGCAGAAGCTAGATCACATCGAAGCTATAGGAGACCTCATCGCGCTGAGGTGGGCGGACGGAGTGGAGCACTACATACCGATGGAGAAACTTCGTGCGTGGTCACCAAGTGCAGAGAATACGGGGGAACGGGATCTGCTTGGAAACCAAATCGGCGGCACAGACCAGAAGGAGTTTCCCGGCGTGGTGGTGAGAAGCTGGCGCGTGGTGGGCGGGTATGCGCTGCAGTTTGACTTCAGCGACGGTCACAATACGGGCATCTACAGCTGGGAGTATCTGCGCGCGCTCGGGGAGCGTGCCTCGTGATGGAGACTCTAACGGCGGCGGCGGCGGAGGCCTACGGCGAGGGCTAGGGCTCCGAGCAGGAAGCCAGCGCTAGGTTCTGGCACCGAAGCAGTCTGGAGCTGGTAGGAGGGCGGATCTGCGGTGAAGGTGCCCGGTCCGCGCTGGTCATTCACGCCGCCGAGAGGGACTTTGGTGGCGTCTTCGACCCGAAACTCAAACACGCTGGCTCCACAGCACTCGGGCTCGGGGATGACCCAGTTGTTGGAAGCATTCCCATCGGAGGAATCATTGGTGATGAGCGCCCATTCCGCACCTTGCGCGAACACCAGGGTGTTGTAAGCCCAGATGTAAACTTGCTCACCCGCAGCGAAGGTGACTGAGGACGAAGCATAAGGCGAGGTGCTATGGTAAGTGGTGGTGAGAGTGGCTTCTGAAGCAAAGTAACCCGCCCCGGGGTTCCAGCCATCAATGGCCGGGGCTTGGGCGCGATCAAAGACCTTCCAGTTGGTCAGCCATTGATCCGCGTTAGCCAAGGTAGGAATGAAGGAGCCGAAGGTGCCGAGTTCGAAGATGAAGTTGGCGTCCAGCGCTGAACCGTAGGAGGTGTAGAGCAAGTCTCCGGGACTGCTTCCCCAAACGAGGGTAGAAGCGCGTGCGGGCGCGGCGAGTAAGAGAAGACCGCTAATGAGGGAGAGGAGCGTTTTCATTGTAAATATCGAAAATATTGTATTTATATTTTGTGTATTGTCAAGGACTCCAAGGCATCGGCATGACATAATTTGGGAGTGGCACGGCGACTTTGATGAAGGCAGCGCGCAATGACTTGAGAAGATTCTGGTCGCTGACGCTGTTCAAGGTGGCGTCTTCCAGGGTGATCCAGTGCACGTTGGACGAAAAGGACGAGTAGGAGTAGGTATCGTAACCCTGCGCGTTTGGAACGGTATCTCCCTTCCAGAAGATGAGTCTGTCTGCGGCGGTGGAGCTGCGATTGGCGGTGAATCCATTGGCCGTCGTCATGCCGCGAGAGTTCGGAGAATGGTCCATGGGCCAGCCGCCACCTACGAACGGCGTGTCAGTGGTGAGCGGACGGGCGAAGGGGTTTGTGCGGACAAATCCGGCAAGGGTGAGCGAGACGCTGCCGGAGCGGGGGCGGACGTAGGCACCTTCTCCGGGATAGAGAATGGAGTTGCCACGGTCCTCCAGAGTGGCTTCCGCTGCACTGACCCAGATGGGGTTGCCGCTGTTGAGATACAGCCAGTAGAAGGTGAATCCGGCACCCGCCTTCAGTGAAATGCGATCTGCGGTGGCGGGGTTGTTGGTGGCTCCAGTGAACTTGGAGGGCGGGAACAGGTCATTCAGGGTGTGATGAGGGCGGATGCTCCAGTGGTCGCCCGCAAGGGTGGCGGGCAGGGAGGAGAGTGTGTTCCGGGGGCTGGCGGTGTCCACGGCAAGCATGGTGGCAGTGCAGTTTGCCTCGTCGAGTTCCAGTCGGTGGCCTGCGTGGTCGCCAGAGGTGATCTCGATGTAATACTGACGGCCTGAAGCGAGGGAGCTGGCGATGTCTCCTATGCCCATGGAGGAGGTCGAATCCAGGAGACTGCCGCTGATGCCGTCGATGATTCCCGCAGCCGGCGGGCAGCCAAAATAGGGCATGGAGAAGGTCTCGCAAAGGCTGTTGATCGAGCGCTTGGAATAACCGGCAGTCTTGGTGCGGGAAACGGCGTCGATGGTGGAGTCGCCATCGGAGTCGAGCTCCACACGGACGCGGAAGAAGCCCTGAGTGCCGGCGATGAGCGGCGGCAGATTGTTGACGCCCTGGTAGGTGGCGATTTCCTTGCCGTTCCCAAGATTGGTGACAGTGGGCACGATGGTGGTGAGATCCGTCCAGCCCGCGCCGTTGGGTCCGGACGCGGCCAGTGAACCGATGAACTCTGGCACGTAGTTCACACCAGTGATGCCAATGACGCGGCGCACGTTCAGATCCACGCGACCATCTGGCTGGACGGTGAGCGTGACTGGGCAGTTGGGGTTGGTGCCGCTGTCTGGCGGGTAGCAGAAGGCAAACTCCTGGATGTTGTCGTAGTCATCGCCGTCGGGATCTTCATCGGGGTTATTCTTGCCACCGAGCGGGTGACGTGAGCGCCAGCCTTTGTAGGTGAGTGGCTTGTTTTTGAGAAGTGGGATGTTGTTGTTGATGATGAGGGGGTCACCTGGGTCGAAGATGAAGGTCACATACCAGGGATTGGAAGCGGCGGAGAAGTCCGTCAGTGTGCCTGGGGCGGATGGGTTTTCTCCGGAACCAAGCACGTTGGGGTCGGGCGTGGTGGTCGGATTGTAGGGACCGCTGAGGGCAGGGCGGGAGGGATCGAGTGTGTATCCGGGCGGGACGGTCACGGTCATGGTGTAAACCGCTCCTGTAGTGTCAGCGATCCAGGAGTACTGACCGGACACGCCGCTTTGAGAAATGATGATGGTGCCTGGGCCGGAGACGCTGATGGATCCACCGGGGATGATTTCACCCGTCTCGGTATCGTAGAAGTAGCCGTGCGGATCCACGGCGTCGAGGAAGTCGCGTCCGGTAACGTTGGCACCAGCGATGGTAACGGGAATGAGGTTGTCGTTGGGGCCAGCCACGTCAGCGGTGCTGGCTGCCGGCCGCGGGTCTTCTTCTTCGACAATGTAGTAGCCGTCAACCAAGCCGGTGAACAAATACTCTCCGTTCGCGTTGGTGTAGGTGGTGGCAAGAAGCGCATCGCCAGCATCCAGTTGACCATTGCCGTTCACGTCACGGTAGAGGTTGATTTTGACGCCTGAAACGGGGGTGTCGTTGTCACTGAAGTTACCGTCCGAGTCGAAGTCATCACGCACTTGGCCGCTAATCGAGTAGAGGCCTGGTGTCGGAGCGTAGCCGTCATTGCCTGCGCTGGTCGAAGAGCCAGCGACGGCGGTGACAGTGGTGGGGTCAGTGCCTTCGGTTTGGGTGACTCCGGCGGGGAAGTCCGGATCGGTTTCATCCACGTTGGCGATGGTGGAGCCGGGTGGGACGGAGGCGGTCCAGTTGCCGTTGGAGTCGGTGCTGACGGTCTGGGTGTTGCCGTTGGAGTCGGTGATGAGGATGTCGATGTTGGCGAGATTGGGTTCGC
>CAZIGH010000031.1:0-64018 GCA_964538625.1 uncultured Verrucomicrobiaceae bacterium | reverse complement strand
CCGCCCACTTCTGCTCCATGTGCGGCCCCCACTTCTGCTCCATGAAGATCACCGAGGACGTACGCAAGTATGCCGCTGAACAGGCAATCTCAGAGGAAGAGGCGCTTCAGCGCGGCATGGAACAGAAGTCACAGGAGTTCGTGCAGTCTGGGGCTGAAGTTTATCAGCCTGCATGAGTCGCGAGCATGGCTCGCCTAGTGAGCGACCGGGAACAGGCACGGCGCGGGCATTGTCCCCAAAACATCGCCTTCCCATGGCCCGTTCCCCAAGGTCTCTGTGTCATCAAGCACCCACCAGCAGGCGGGACGGATTCTCAATGCAATCCTTCACGCGCACCAGGAAGGTCACGGCCTCCTTGCCATCCACCACACGGTGGTCATAGCTCAGGGCCAAATACATCATCGGGCGTATGACTACCTGACCATTCACCGCTACCGGACGCTGCTGAATGGTGTGCATCCCCAGGATGGCACTCTGAGGCGGATTGAGAATGGGCGTGCTCAGCATGGAGCCATACACGCCGCCGTTTGAGATGGTGAACACGCCGCCTGTCAAATCGCTGAGTTGAAGCTGACCACTCTTTGCCTTCGCGGCGTATGCGAGAATGTCTTTCTCGATCTCGGCAAAGGACTTCTTGTCTGCGTCACGAATGACTGGAACCACCAGCCCCCGCTCCGTGCCGACCGCCACACCAATATCGTAAAAGTGGTTGGTGATGATGTCATCCCCATCCACTCGAACATTGATCTGCGGGATGGATTTCAGCGCATCCACCACGGCCTTCACGAAGAAGCTCATGAATCCCAGCTTCACACCGTGCTTTGCCACAAAGCTGTCTTGCAACTGGCTTCGCATCGCCATCACGGCGCTCATGTCCGCCTCGTTGAACGTAGTGAGGATGGCCGCCGTCTGCTGAGCAGCCACGAGCTGGTCTGCGATCTTGCGCCGAAGCGGAGACATCTTCTTGCGCGAAGTCCGCCCCGCAGAGTCCACCGAAGCTGCGACCGGCGCCGCCTCTGGCTTGACCAGGGTCAGCTGCGGAGCAGGCCTGGCCACCGGAGCAGGTTCAGCGGCTGCCACGGCTACGGCAGCAGCCTTCACTTCCGGCTTCGGCTCAGGCGAGGGCACGGGTGCGGGCGCGGGCGCGGCGGTACCTTCTTCAATCTGGCCCACGGTGCTGCCCACCTCCACGTCCTCGCCTTCCCGGCGCTCAATGCGAAGAATGCCGCTGATTTCAGCGATGATTTCGGCAGCGACTTTGTCCGTCTCCAGCGTGAGCAGGACGTCACCTTTGTTCACCTGGGCTCCGTCCGGGAAGTGCCACTTGGCGATTTGTCCGCTGGTGACTGATTCTCCAACGGCGGGGATTTTGATGTCGTGAGGCATGAGTGATTCTGAGATACAGGTCGGTGAAGGATGAAGTGTGCCAGATCAAACCTCAAACGCATCCGCTACGAGCTTGTCCTGCTCGAGCACGTGGATAGCCTTGGAGCCGACGGCGGGTGAGGAGCTGCGCACCCGGCCGGCGTAGCGCACGGGGTGCTGGCTCAGTTCTTCGAGGCGGGGGAAGATGTGGCTCCAGGCACCCATGTTCTGAGGTTCTTCCTGGCACCATACCCACTTTTTCTGAGCGCGCGGGTAGCGGCTCACGATCTCTTTTAGCATCTCATAATGCAGCGGATAGATCTGCTCCACGCGGATGATCGCGGCGTTCTTGATCTCGTTCTTCTCCCGGTAGTCGAGCAGGTCGTAATACACCTTACCCGAACAGAAGATGAGCCGGGTCACACGCTCTGGCGGCACGGTGAGTTTGTCATCATCGAGGATCTCCTTGAACGTGGTGCCCTCGGCCATGTCCTTCAGCTTGGAGACAGCGCGGGGATGACGCAGCAGGCTCTTCGGCGTCATGAGGATGAGCGGCTTGCGGGTCTGGCGCTTGAGCTGCCGACGAAGCGCGTGGAAATACTGCGCCGGGGTGGTGAGGTTGCACACGTGCCAGTTACCTCCAGCACTGAGCTGCAGGAAGCGCTCCAGCCGGGCGCTGCTGTGCTCCGGGCCCTGACCTTCAAAGCCATGCGGCAGCAACAGCACCAAATGGCTGGCCTGCTGCCACTTGCTCTCAGCACTGGCAAGGAACTGGTCTATGATCACCTGCGCTCCGTTCACAAAGTCTCCAAACTGCGCCTCCCAGCAGATAAGCACATTCGGCGTCAACAACGAGTAACCGTAGTCAAAACCGAGTACCGCCGCCTCACTGAGCAGGGAGTTGTAAACGCAGAACCTTCCCTGATCAGGGGACAGATTCTGCAACGGTATGAAGCGCTCTCGCGTTTCCGTGTCATAAAACACGCTGTGCCGCTGGCTGAAGGTTCCGCGCCTCGAGTCCTGACCGCTAATACGCACTCCCCTGCCCTCCGTCAGCAGTGAGGCAAAGGCCAGCGCCTCTCCGTGTGCCCAGTCAAAACCTTCGCCACTCTCCACCGCCTTTCTTCTCGCAGCGAGGAAACGCTTTGAGATGGTGGGATGAAGGCGGAAACCCTCAGGCACTTCCAGGAGCTTTGCTCCCAGTGACTTCAGAGTCGCCGAAGACACTCCCGTATCCACGGGCTGATAGTCATACTCTAGCTGTGCCGCCGGAGCACTGCCCTCATAAGGATTTTCGCCCTTGGACTTCTCAGCCTCTGCCAGCGCGGTCACACCGTCTTCGAGATTCTCGTGCAACTCTTTGGCCAGTGCCGTGGCCTCCTCCTCGGTGAGCACCCCGTTTGCGATCAGTTGCTTTCTGTAAACCGAGGCAGGCGTGGGATGCGAGCCAATCGCCCGGGCCATGTTTGGCTGCGTGAAGCTCGGCTCATCCGTCTCATTGTGCCCGTGACGGCGATAGCATACGATGTCAATGACCACGTCCCTGCCAAAGGTCTGGCGGAACTCCAGTGCAAGCTTCGTCACCCAGGCCACCTCTGCCGGGCAGTCTCCGTTCACGTGGAAGACAGGTGCCTCAATCATCTTCGCCACATCGGTGCAGTAGTCAGATGAGCGGGCATCTTCAGGCAGCGTGGTGAAGCCGATTTGATTATTCACCACGATGTGGACCGTGCCGCCGGTACGATACCCCGGAAGCTGGGAAAGGTTCAGCACCTCAGCCACAAGTCCCTGCCCAGCGAACGCCGCATCCCCGTGTACCAGCACCGGGATAACCAGCTTGCGATGCGTCGTGTCCTCCAAGTGGCGCTGGCGCGCGCGGGCCTTGCCCTCCACCACTGGGTTCACCGCTTCCAGGTGGCTCGGATTGGCGGCAAGCTGCACATACACGCTGTCTCCAGAGACCGTGGTGCGGGTCACTTCAAACCCAAGGTGATACTTCACATCACCATCACCAGCTACCATGTTGGGCACATAGTTCTCGCTGAACTCATAAAACAGCATCTCCAGCGGCTTTTTGAGGAAGTTCGCCAGCACGCTCAGACGCCCGCGGTGGGCCATGCCCATGATGATCTCACGCCCGCCACGCTTCGGCAGCTCTTCCAGCAGAGATTGCAGACTCACCATCAAGGCGTCACCACCCTCCAGGGAGAAGCGCTTCTGCCCCACGAAGCGCTGGTGGAGGAACTTCTCGAAGGTCTCCACCTCCAACAACCAGCGGAGCCACTGCACCTGCTCCTCACGCGATGGGGCTGGCTGCTCAAGCCGGGTCTCAATGCGCTCCAATAACCAGTTCCGCACCTCCGGATTGTGAATGTGCATGAACTCGAAACCGATGCGGTCGCAGTAGATCGCCCGTAGTTCACCGAGCATCTCTCTCAGCTTGGTACTCCGCCCCCTGCGGAAGAACTGTGTGGCCACCTCCCTGTCCAGATCCGCCTCAGAAAAACCCAGCGCACTCAGAGTCAGCAGCGGTGCATCTGGCAGATCCGCCCCCAGCGGATCAAGCGTGGCCCCGGTGTGACCCAGCGAGCGGAAACGCATCAGCGCCTCGGTCACCTTCATCCGAAAGGTCAGCGTATCCTCCGACAGTGTGCCGCCGACGGATTTCGTAGCTGCTTTGGAGGCGAGATGCGCCATGCCCAGCTCAAAGCCTTCAAAGAAAGAAGACCATGCGGATTCGACGCTGTTCGGGTCACTTTTCCAAGCTTCATACTTGGCATCCAACAGATCAAGGTTGGCGCGGGCTGGCAATGAGGCGCTCATGGTGTTTTTTTGAGGGGAGGGCTGGGGTCCGCCAATCTGGCCCGAAAGCGCCGTCTTGCAACCCGCAGGCCTTCATTTCCTTTGTCGATTTTCAACGTCACGCAGGTCAAAAAACGACAGCCGGCACCCTTCAAGCGTCACTGAAAAGCCGACGATTCTTCCAAAAATAGCTGATCCCAGAGACGATGGTGAGAAGCGCCGTGAAATAGACGCAGAACTTACCGAAGACCTCCGGAGACAAAAGCCAGACTTTGAACCAGGGCCTTGCAAACTCGAACAGCGTCTCCCTGTGCGCAGCAATTTTGAGCAGGAAGTAGATCGTCGTGATGATCTGCCACACCATCTTGTGCTTGCCCAAACGCTCAGCTGCCACCACCACCCCCTGGCTGACCGCGATCTGACGGATGCCGGTAACGAAAAACTCGCGAGCGAGAATGGCTATGACGATCCACGCCGGGATCTCCCGCTCAATCGCCAGCATCGTCAGCGCAGAGGCCATCAGAATCTTGTCCGCCAGCGGATCAAAGAGCTTGCCAAAGTTCGTCACCAGTCCGCAGCTTCGAGCTATCTTCCCATCCAGGTAGTCCGTGAAGGAGGCGATCAAAAACAGAATCAGCGCGTAAGAGATGCCGTTGGGGATAGGCAGATAGAACAAAGCCACAAAGGGTGCCACCAAGAGGAGGCGTCCAACACTGAGCTTGTTCGGCAGATTCATGGGTTCAGGCCACAGGGATAAGCCGTGAAACGTCCGTTCTGTCAACGTCTGCTTTGTTTCAAACACGCGCCCCAGAAACCAACGCTACTTCTCCGCGCTGGCATTTTTCGCCAGCCCGTCTATGAAAGGGCGCTTCATCCCCCTCCTCGCACGTGGTCTTCAGTTCCCACATCTTCATTTTTTGGTTCCTGCCACTGGTGCTGACGGGCTATTATCTACTCATGTGGCGCGGCGTAGGGGCCACCTGGCGGCACCTCTTTCTTACCTGCGCCGGCATGGTCTTCTACGGCTGGTGGAACCCCTGGTTCGTCCTTCTCATGCTCGGCACCACCACTCTGGACTACAATCTGGGCCGCATGATCGTCAACGCAGGCGACAACCAAGCCCGCAAAAAGCTCGGAGTCACCCTTTCGGTCGTCAGCAATCTGGGCGTACTCGCCTTCTTCAAATACACCGCCTTCGGCATCGAGAGTGTGCAGTCACTCGCACGCTCCATGCGCTGGGGAGACGTGCCAGTGCCAGAGTTCCTCACCAACATCATCCTCCCTGCCGGCATCTCCTTCTACGTCTTCCAGAGCCTCAGCTACTGCATTGACCTGTATCGAGGTCACGCCAAACCCGCCCAGACACTGCTGGACTTCACCTGCTTTGTTTCCCTCTTCCCTCACCTCGTCGCTGGACCCATCGTCCGCTACGGCATCATCGCAGACCAGATGCGGAACCGTGAGCACACCGTGGAAAAGTTTGCGCTGGGCCTCACCCGCTTCTCCTTCGGCCTGGCGAAAAAGATTCTCCTGGCAGATCCCATGGGAGGCATAGCAGACGCTGCATTCGCCGCCGGTCCCGGCAGCCTCACTACCTTCGGAGCATGGGTGGGCATCTTCGCCTACGCCTTCCAGATTTACTTCGATTTCAGCGCCTACTCCGACATGGCCATCGGCCTGGCCAAGACCATGGGCTTCTACTTTGTGGAGAACTTCAACTCTCCCTACAAGGCGCGCAGCATCACGGACTTCTGGCGCCGCTGGCACATGTCTCTCTCCGCGTTCCTCAGGGACTACCTCTACATCCCGCTTGGCGGCAATCGCAAAGGTGCCGCCCGCACCTACATCAACCTCATGCTCACCATGCTCATCGGCGGACTTTGGCATGGAGCTTCGTGGACATTCGTCATCTGGGGCGGCATCCACGGCACCATGCTCGCCATCGAGCGCGCCGCCCGACATCTCAAGTTCACTGACTACCTGGCAGCGCCGTTCAAGGTAGTACCCACCTTTTTCATCCTGCTCATCACCTGGGTCTTTTTCCGAGCGGAGAATCTTGACGTAGCCCTGCGCTATCTCAGCCTCATGTTCGGCAAGGGAGAAGTTTTCGACTCCGCGCTGCTCCTTGAGCGCACCCTCACACGGGACTTCAATATGATCCAGCTCGTCATCTGTGGATTCGCCGCCTGGATGATGCCCAACACCCAAACCATCCTCCACCGTTTCGTCTGGTGGAAGGGCCTCCTCGGCATGGTGCTCTTCATCATCGCCGTTGCCGTCATGTTCGCCCGGGGACACAGCCCCTTCCTTTACTTCCAGTTTTAGGCCATGGCTCACGTACCGGACAATCCCTACCCCAACGAGCGAGACCTCACCCTCTACGAGATCAAGCCCAGGCAAGCGCTCGGCCTCATCACCGCCTTCACCTTGCTCATGGTCTTGCCTCCCCTGGGCTGGATGGCATGGCAGCTCTCCACCGGAAAAGGCAGCCAGCTCTTCCTCGTTCGGCTCCTTAGCTGGACGCCCGCGCGCGGTCCCCTCTTGGATCACCTTCGCTCCAGCGAGCGCAGCCTCGACTCCGCTCCTTACGCAAAGACACTCCAGCAGCACACCCAGGAGCTGCTAGCCTCCTTTGCCAACGAGGGCAATCGAAAGACCTACATCGCCAATCTAGGCTGGCTCTTCTACCAACCGGAACTCACCGCTCTCACCGGCTACGGCCCGCTACGCGAGGAGCCCCATTCCCCCATGAAGGATCCCACAGTGGGCAAGCTCCGCACTGCAAAAGAAGTCATTCTCGAGTTCTACGGCCAGCTCCAAGAGCGCGGCATTAAGCTCATGCTCGTTCCTGTCCCCGTGAAGGCCACCATCTACCCAGAAGGCATCACCGGTTCCATCCCCAGAGAGAGCGAAGCACCCGTCTTCCATCCGGATGAAGGCCAGCTCCACCTCGACCTCCAGGAGGCTGGCATCGACGTCGTGGACATCACCCCGGCCCTGCTCCAGCTCAAGGAACGCAACAAACCCGTCTATCTCAAACAGGATACCCACTGGACCTTCGACACCATGCAGATCATGGCCAAAGCGCTGGCCGGTCACATTCGCAAAACCCACCCCTCACTCGCCGCAAAACAACCTGAGGACATGATCACCCCCCGAGCCATCACCGGCCGCAGCCCCGGTGACCTCGTCAATCTCCTCGGCCTACCCAAAGACAGCACCCTCTACCCACTGGAAGAACAAACCTACGTCAGTGTGCCCGACATGCAGCCAGACCCCCAATCAGAAGTCGTCCTCATGGGGGACAGCTTCGTCAATATCTACCACGACCCCGCACTCGGCTTTGCCCCGCCCGGCAGCACGGAGAAAATGCACGCCGGCTTCGCCCAGCACCTCGCCCTCTACCTCGGCAGACCACTGGACGTCATCGCCATCAACGGCGGCGGCGCCACCGACGTACGTCGCAACCTCGCCCGCCGACCAGATGACGAAGTACGTGCCAAGAAACTCATCATCTGGGTTCTCTCCGCGCGCGACCTCCTCCTCCCACCCGCCGCAGCGCGCGAAGCCGGGGTCACCTGGCAAAAGGTCGAGTTCAATACTCGGAGGAATCCGCCCAAACCCATCCAGCCCCTCTTGCCAGGCCGCTGAACATTCCCCGCGTTCTGGGTTTGACCCACTTCTACCCGGCCACCAGCCCCGCGATGCACGCCGTCGTGTAACAAGCCAGCAGACCGCCAAGCATGGATTTCAAGCCGAGCCTCGCCAAGTCTGCCCTGCGCTCCGGCACCAGCGCACCAATGCCGCCGATCTGGATGGCGATGCTGGAAAAGTTCGCGAACCCGCACAGCGCAAACGTAGCGATCATCACCGTGCGCGAGTCCAGAGACGCTGCCGCCTGACTGAGCGAGAGATAACCGATGAACTCGTTGAGCACCATACGCTCACCGAGAATGGAACCCACCTTCAGGCACTCATCAGTCGGCACTCCCATCAGCCACGCGAAGGGGGCATTCACGTAGCCCAGCACCCACTGCAGAGGCTGCGCCTGTTGCACACCCACCCAACTCAAAGCATGTGCCAGCACACCGTTCACCAAAGCCACAAGCGCCACAAAAGCGATCAGCATGGCCATGATGTTGATGGAGAGTTTGATCCCGTCAGAAGCTCCATTGCACACCGCCTCCAGCCCATTCGTCGTCTCCCGCTTGATCTCGGCAGATGCCCCCGCCGCCGTGGCACTCTCCTCTCGCTCCGGCAGCAGAATCTTCGCCATCAACAGCGCTGCTGGCGCGCTCATCACCGAGGCCGTGAGCAAATGCCCGGCAGAGATGCCCATGGCCACATACGCCGCCAGCACACCACCGGCTATCGTGGCCATGCCACCCACCATCACCGCCATCAGCTCACTGCGCGTCATCGTCACCAGATAGGGTTTAATGACCAGCGGAGCTTCCGTTTGACCCATGAAAATATTCGCCGCAGAGGCCAGGCTTTCACTCCCACTCAGCCGCATCACCCGCTGCATCACCGCCGCCACCCCGCGCACCACCACTTGCAGAATCCCATAGTGATACAGCATGGAAGAAAGCGCTGACACCAGCACGATCGTACCCGTGACCGTGATGGCAAAAATGAACCCATTCCCCTGCCCCAGCCCGCCCTCCAGCACCTTTGCATCCGCCATGGGGCCAAAGACCATCCGCGTGCCAGCCTGCGCGTAACTCAGCAACCCAGAAAAAACCGCGTCCAGAAAACCAAACAAATCCGCCCCCATCTGCGTGCGCAGGATGAAGAGCGCCAGCGCCACCTGAAGACCCAGCCCCGTGAGCACTGTCCGCCAGGGAAACCCCCGGCGATTCTCCGAAAGCCCCCAAGCCAACAGCAGAAAGCAAACGATCCCAATCAAACTCACGAAACGCTCCATAAAATCAAAGGACAGCCAGCATGGCACGACCCGCATTCTCAACACAAGCAGGAACACTGCCCGAAAATGCCGCCTTTCCACCTTTCGCATGCTGGAAAACGAATGACGCCTTGTCCCTTGCTTCCCAACAGGCCACACGCATCATCAACGCCCATGCGCATCCTCCACACTGCCGACTGGCATCTCGGCGCACGACTCGTAGAGCGCAGTCGTCACGACGAGCATGTCCGCTTTCTTGACTGGCTCATCACCACACTTCGTGAGGAGAACATCGACGCGCTACTTATCAGCGGAGATGTCTTTGACGCTGCCAATCCACCGCAGGAAGCCATCTCACTCTACTTTGACTTCATCAAGCGCCTCGCAGACCTCAAAACCATCCAGACCATCATCACCGGCGGCAACCACGACTCCGCCTCCCACCTCAATGCACCCCGTGAACTGCTCAAGCGCTTCAACGTCCACGTCTTCGGCCATGCGGAGAACACCATCACCGATCTCGGAGACGCCATCGTCGCCGCCGTGCCCTTTCTCCGTGAGCGGGACCTACGCCAGGCAGGCGAAGGCCAGCCCCTCTCCACCGTGGACGAGCAGTTGCGTCAAGCCATCCGCAGGCACTACGCAGACCAGCTAGCCCGCTGCCAAGTCATTGCCAAAGACCGCCCCATCATCGCCATGGGACACCTCACCGTAGCAGGAGCAGCCACCACCGAGAGCGAGCGGGACATCCATATTGGAAACCTGGGAGCCGTGGGCGCCGGCATCTTTGAGGGCTTTCACTACACCGCACTCGGCCACCTCCACCGTCCTCAAAAGGTCGGCGACATGGAGAACGTGCGTTATAGCGGATCACCCATAGCACTCAGCTTCTCGGAAGCTGCCGACGTGAAGTCCGTGGTGGTGCTTGATACCGATGGGATGCAGCTCGCACTGTTGCCCATCCCATCATCCCGTCGGCTCACCCGCATCACCGTGGACCGCAGCACGCTCCACGCAGACCTACAGAACATCCCGGTCGGATCTTGGGCCGAAGTCACGGTCCCACTTACCACACCCGAACCAGATCTCGACCGCCTGGTACGAGACGCCGCAGAGGGCCGCTTTGACGTGCTCAAAGTCCTCGCAGCTCTCCCTGCCACTCAGAACACCGGCTGGCAAACCAACTGCACCAGCCTCAACGATCTCCAGCCCCGCGAGGTCTTCCTCCAGCTTCTCAAGGAACGTGGACACATCAACGAAGAACTCCAGAACGTGTTTGACGAACTCCTCGCACTACAAGAGCAGCGGCTCACCGCTTGACCACCCATGCGCATTCTTTCCCTGCGGCTTCAAAACCTCAACTCACTCAGCGGCACCCACGAGGTCCGGTTTGACCAGGAACCCCTGAGTTCAGCAGGAGTATTCCTCATCACCGGCCCTACCGGCGTCGGCAAGTCCACCCTCCTGGATTCCATGACCCTGGCCTTGTACGGTCGTGCAGCACGTTATGGAAATGAAAAGGCAGACGAGATGATGAGCCGTCTTGCTGCCGAGTGCTTTGCTGAAGTGGACTTCTCCACCGGCGGCCTCATCCTCCGTGCCACCTGGAGGCTTGGCAAAACCAGGACGGGAAACTTGAAGCCAGTGCAGCACACGCTGGCCAATGCCGTAACGGGCGAAATCTTGGCCGACAAAACACGTGAGGTCGTAGCGCTCGTGGAGGAGAAAACCGGCCTGGATGTCCACCGCTTCCTCCGCTCCGTGCTCCTGGCCCAAGGCCAGTTCGCTGCCTTTTTGAAAGCGAAGCCCGGCGAACGCGCCGAGCTGCTTGAGAAGATCACCGGCACGGAAGTCTATCGCGAACTTTCCAAACTGGCCTTTGAAACCCACAAGTTCAAAGAAGAACGTGCGCAACAACTCAGAGCCGCTCTCGGCGCCGTGACCGTACTTGATGACCATGCACGGCAACAGCTGAACACAGCCGTACTAGAGGCTCAAACCACCGCCACCAATCTGCAAAAACAAAGTCATGCAGCCACGCAGCAGCTTCACGCCCAGACCGAGCATGCGACGATCGTTGCCGAACTCCACAACCAACTCGAACAGGTAAAACACCTCCAGAGCGCACAGGCCACCGCGCAGGAGGTCACATCCCGCGCAAGGTCCACACTGCAAGCCGCAAAAACGCAGCGCTCAAACCGAGAACCCGTTTGGGAAAAAGCCGCAGGACTCGCCGCAAAACTCCAGCAAATGGAAAAACAGCTGACTGAAAGCCGTGCAACCTGGAACCACTGGAAGAAACAAAAGGACCAAGCCACCGCCAAACGCGAAACCGCAGAAAAGGCACTCGCCACTCGTGCACAATCCGAAAAAGACCTTGAGGCATGGCTTGCCCAGCACGCCGCTGATGCAGCACTGGCAGGAGAACTGCCAAAACTCCGCCAAGCCACTCGTGAGTGGCGTACCGCTTATGACCGGCTTGCTGAAGCCCAGCGCCGCCACGCGGAAGCCACCTCTCTGAAGAAGCTGATGGCCGAATCGGAAACCAACCACGCGGCACTCCTGAATCAAGCCACCGAAGAGAAGACAAGACTCGCCCAAGCAAAGACAGAGTGGAGCGCACTCACTCAGAAGATCGAGATTCAGCGCGAAATCGAGCGCAAGGCACAACTCATCGCCGGCTTCGATGAGCACCGCCAAGATCTGCGCCATGGCCAGCCCTGTCCTCTCTGCGGCGCCACCGAGCACCCGTTCTCAAGTGATGGAACGCAGATTGAATCCCAGCTCCAAGCGGCGCGCAAACTGCTCGCCAACCTCGAAAAGCAAAGCACAGAGACACAGCGGACGCTCACACGTCTGGAACGTGAACTTGCCAAACGCGAAGCAGAAGCCACCGCAGAGGCCAAGCGTGCCGAGGATTTTAGGAGGCGCATTTCAGAGACCAGTGCCCCGAGCGACTCACAGCTGCAAGAGTGGAACCAGGCTGAACTGGAGTTGCGCGTAAACTTGGCCCAAACCCCTGACCAGGCTGACAGTAACCTCCGCACCCTCGAAGAACGCGCCGCGCTCTTTTCCAGAAAGCAGCAGGAAGCAGCCAAACTCCTCCAAGACCGGCAGAAACTGGAGACCGATCTTCAACTCGCAAAAAAAGAAGAAGAGACCATAGCCGCGCGACTTGATGAACTCACCGCCGAAGGCGTATCGCTGCGGAAAGAAGCAGACCTTTTCAAGCAGCAGCTCCACACACTCCTTAGCGGCAAAACGCTCGCTGCGGACCGGCAGGAGCATGAAAGCCAAGTGACAGCAGCCGAGAAGAACCTGCAAGAGTGCGAGGCGCTGCTCAACACCCTGCAAACCCAGCTCGCAGCAAACCGCGCAAAGCAAGAACAACTGGAGGAGCGCCGGAGACCTTACGAGGGGCAAAAAGTCTTGAGTGCAACGGAAATCAATACACTGAAAGCTGACGCCGCCAGCCTCAGCCAAGCCTTTGCCAACAAACGCACTGAACTCGGAGCACTGGAACAGCAGCTCACGCATGACGATCAGGCCCGCAAGCGCCTCAAAGAAGCAGGCGCAGAACTTCAAGCCGCTGAAGCCGAAGCTCTCCGCTGGGGGATGCTGAAAGAACTCATAGGCGCTGCCGACGGTGCCAAGTTCTCACGCTACGCCCAAACTCTGACGCTGCGACAGCTCATCCAGCGAGCCAACACACACCTCAAGACGCTGGCAGATCGTTACCAACTCACCGCCGCAGAAGGCGATGAACTGGACCTTCGCATCATCGACCTCTACCAAGCCGCTGTAGAACGCCCCATGGAGAGCCTCTCCGGTGGCGAGACCTTCCTCACCAGCCTCGCCCTGGCTCTGGGCCTCAGCGAACTCGCAAGCCAGCATCATTCCATCGACTCACTCTTCATTGATGAAGGCTTCGGCACCCTGGATTCCGAAACACTGGAAATCGCACTCAGCGCCCTGGAGAACCTCCGTTCCCGAGGAAAAACGATCGGTCTCATCTCCCACGTGGAGCTGCTCAAGGAACGACTCGCTACCCAAGTGAGAGTCATCCGCAGCACGGGTGGCACCAGTTCCGTCAAGGTGGTCGCCGGCGGCTAGGGGCTCCACCTTGCTTACTGCCCGCCTGTCGCCGTGCGCCCACGGCAGATTCATCCTTCAACACCTTTTCGGTTGAACCATCACCGCCCCTTGGCAAGGGCAACAACGGATTGCATGGAGAACGCGAACGATTCAACAGTGAAGAGGAAGAAGGTGCTCATTCTGGGTTCCACCGGCTCCATAGGCACCAGTGCACTCAAAGTAGCGCACGACATCCCTGAACGGATGGAAATCGTGGGCCTCGCCGCATGCAAAAGCGCAAGTTCACTGTGCGCGCAAGTGCGTGAAACCGGCGTCAAGTGGGTCGCCGTTACGGACCCTGCCGCTGCGTCAGAAGTGCGGTCAAGCGTGCCTGCACACGTCACCGTATTCGATGGCGAGCGCGGCCTGGTGGACATCGTGCAGGCTTGCGGAGCTGACATGGTACTCGTGGCCATCGTCGGCACTGCCGGCCTGGCTCCCGCGCTCGCAGCCGTGGAGCTGGGCATGGATCTAGCCGTGGCCAGCAAAGAGATCCTCGTCATGGCAGGAGAGGCTGTCATGGGCGCGGCTCAGCAAAAGAATATCAACGTCCTGCCGGTGGACAGCGAGCACAATGCCATCTTCCAATGCCTAGAGGGACATCGCCACAGCGAGGTGCGGCGCATTCTCCTCACGGCTTCAGGCGGCCCCTTCCGCACCCTGCCCGCTGAGCAGCTTGAGTTCGTGACCGTAGAACAAGCCCTCAAACACCCCACTTGGTCCATGGGACGAAAAATCACCATCGACTCCGCCACGCTGTTCAACAAAGGCCTGGAAATGATCGAAGCAAAGTGGCTCTTCGACGTGCCCATGAACAAGGTGGAAGTCGTAGTGCATCCCCAGTCCATCGTTCACAGCATGGTCGAGTTCATGGACAACAGCGTCATCGCGCAGCTGAGTCATTCCGACATGTGTTTCCCCATCCAGTACGCCGTCACCTGGCCCGCCCGCGTAGCCAACTCACTCAAGCCGCTGGACTTTGCCCAGCTCGCTGCGCTTCACTTTGAAGCGCCGCGCGTGAACGCCTTTCCTGCCCTCAACCTCGCCCGCTGGGCGGGTGAAACCGGTGGCACCCTCCCCGCCGTACTCAATGCGGCCAATGAAGTCGCAGTGGACGCCTTCATCAACGGACGCTGCCGCTTCCCGGACATCTGGCGCACCGTGGAACGCGTGATGAATGCCCACAGCGTCATCGAGCACCCCACGCTCGAGGCTCTGGTGGAGGCTGATGCCTGGGCACGACGCATTGCGGCAAGCTAAGTCCGCTGAAATGCCGGTGACGCGATCATCAGCGCAAGCCGCTGTGCATGATCTTCCGTATTCCCCAGCGCGGACCGCAGCGCCGCATCCGGCTCACGTCCCGTGAGATAGATGAACCACTTTTCATCTTCGCTCACCGCTGCACGCAGCGCCTTCATGTCCAGTTCCACGCCTTTTAACTTCCCAGAGCACAACGCCAGCGCGAAGTTCCACCTCCACAGAAGCGTGCCCATCCAAGGACTTTCCTCATCCGGATAACCATCAGGCGTAGGATGCTGAAAAAGCCCGTGCCCCATGCGCCCCAGATACTCCACCAGTCCTCCGTCTGCCCGCGCATGAGTGTCCGCAGCCAAGGCACGCAGCGCTGAAACCATGAACCGAAAAGGCCGCTTGAACAGCGCTCCAGATGAACCGCCGAACTCGTCCGAAAGCAGCAGCGTCCGCAGCACAGACCGGATGTCTCCTTTCGTCCGCGTGAAAGTGGCCGCCACCCGCTCCACCAGCGCCTGAGAAGGCTCCGGGCTCACAAAGCGACGGCACAGCTTCTGCGCCACGTAGGCCGCCGTGCTCGGGTGCTCACAAACGATGTCCACCAGACGGTCCACATCCCTCTCGCCGCCACCGGCTGAGATCGTTTGGCCTAGCACCTGCTTCTCCCCATCATCATGCCAGTCCGGCCGGAAGTAGGCCTTGTCACGATTCATCGCGAAGCGCCGTTTCGCATCGAAAGTCCAGCCAGTAAGACAGCGCGCCGCTTCCAGCACATCCCGCTGCGTGTAGCCGCCGTTCACGCCCAGCGTATGCAGTTCCAGCAGCTCGCGGGCGTAGTTCTCATTCGGCACATCGTTGGTGCTGCGGCGCACTTTGTTCGACTTGCCGTCCAAGTACACCAGCATCGCGGGCGAGGTAGCAGAGGCACGGATCATCTCGCGAAAGTTCCCCAGCGCGTGTCGGCGGATCACATCACGGTCATCACTGGGCTTGAGGTAAATGCAGTCTCCCTTTTCTAAGTTGATGTTCAGGTGGTCACTCCAGAACTCCACCATCACTTCGAACAACTGCCTGCGGCTATAAATCGCTCGCAGCAGCGAGTGCCTAGTCAGTTCATCCCGAAGCACCGGCTTCTTGAACTCGTAGGCGGCTGCCGCAGAAAAGTGAAGCGACTCAAACCTCCGCGCCCGCAACTCGCACAACCGATCCTCCACCGTCTCCGGATGAAGCTGCTCCTCAAGCCATGCCTCACGGCCCATCTTGCGCACTCGCTCCAGATCACCTGGCCAAGGCCCAAAAGTGGCGCGGTTCAGCAGCAGGAAGTCCCGATCCACGGATTCGGTGGACGGCAGTGCAAACTGGTCTGGAACACCACTTCCAAACTGACGCGCAAGCAGACTGATGGATGGCTCACACCCAGGCAGCCCGGCGAGCCCCGCCCCACCAAACAGCCGCACCATCCACTGGCGTCGCGTCTTCATGCCGCTGGCATCGCCGGTGGAGCAGCTGGCGAAGCCTCGCGGCGCAACCTCCACGACTGCACATTCGCCCCCATGCCCACGAGCGTGAGCAGCGGTAGCAAAATGAACCACCCCACCACAGGCAGCAGCGCACAGCACACCAGCACCAGACCGCCATTGCGCGTCTGCCTCCACGGCTCGTCCTCACGTGGCCACAGACGCTCACCAATCACCGTGGCCAGCCCGCTCAAGCCGCTCAGCCCCCACAGCACGACGAGACCTGCCAGAAGCACCGCCAGCACACCGATCCTTTTGCCCGTGGCGGCAAGCACCAGCACCGAAAACACCATGGGCAGCACACCGATGAGTGCCGTCTTCCACAGGTTGCCCTGCGCGATGCGGTGCCTCCGCTCGTATCCCGCAGGCCACAACGCACGCGACACCATCCAAATGGCGGGAAGTGAGACCACAAAACCCAGCGCGATGAGCGCCCAAAGAAAGTAATCGGCAAATAACATGGTCGGAAAATAACTTATCGGTCAAACGGCGAGCAAGAGTGAAACCCACGCTACCTCCTCCCGGTTGCGGTCATTTTTCCTTCAGCTCCGCCGCCATCTCTAGCAAGGCGTCCATCATTTTCACGGAAGCCTGCGGTTCCAGGTTGTTGGTGCCAGGCCACGTTTCATAACCGCCCAACTCGAAGTGGCGCGGCGTGGGCATGTAACCGTAGTAGCCATGTGCCAGTTCGATCATGAAGGACTTCTCAATAGGACTCCGCTCGCGAAACTCCATACCCGTCTCCGCAAAGGTTTCGCAGGGCGTGGTGGCTATGCACACGTCTCCAATGCGCAGCACCTGCACCGGGGCCTTCGTCTCCGGACTCGCTAGCGCCAGACGCTGCACGCGGCCAGCGTAAGCGAGCGGCAGGCTCGCCTTGCCCTGTATCCGCAGTGTCGTCTTCTCAGTCTCCTTCGCCCACTCGATGAGTTCAGGATCGATCTTTCGCCACGCCAGCGGAAGTTCCCGGTAGCGGGCTGCCAGCGCCGCCTCGCCCGACCAGGTAAGTGCGCCCAGCGCGGCGTGAACCTTCTTTGCCAGATCCACCGCCACGTAGCGCATTTGTTCATACGCTTTCTTGCGGGGCGCAGGCTCCCGGAAGTTGATGTTGTTCACGTCGCCACTGGTGCCGTTGGCCATGATGGCGACAAAAGGAGGATCCTCCGTGCCACCCTCCACCAGACGCTTCAGCGCCTCGCAGTAGTAGCCAAAATAATCCGCAGAGATGTGGGCGTCTCCCACTCCCCCCACGTAGTGCAGACCGTATGCGGAAAGGAGGGAAATCATGCGTCCTCTCGGCTCACGAAGAGCGATGAAGGACAGCTTCGTGTCAGGGCGGCCAGCGGGTTCAATAAGCGCGGGATTTCCCGCCCCGGGGTTCATCTTCACTTTGTCTATCTTGCCGAAGGGATTGGGTGGCATTTGATCTTCCTTCAGGAACCAGCGCCGCACGTGCACGTGTTCAGGCACCTCGATGGTCCCGAATGCGATCTCCGCAGGTCGAAGCAAGTTCTTCGCCCGGCGCACACCGTCTGCGATACGGCGTGCCACGAACTTCTGGTAGTCCGTGAGCTCCATGTCGGAAGTGTATTCCCTCACCGCGCCGCTGATGGCGCTGGTAGCAGAGTGCGTATGCGTGCCTGAGATCATCACGTGCGCCGCAGGGATGCCCGTTTCCTTTTCAATAAACTCCCTTGCCGCTAAGGAAAGGCTGCGGTGAATGCCCAGCAGGTCACACACCACGAACGCAAGCTGGGAGCGTCCATCATCGAGAACCAGGCAGCGGGCGTGCAATTCATCATGGATGTGTTTGGACGGAAAGGGAAGAAAGCCACCTATGATGTCGCCACCTATCTCTGGGGTGATGTTGCTCGTCGCCGCTCCCGCTTTGAGCGCTGTTGGACGCTGCCGGAGCGACTGCATGGCCTTCGCGTAGCGTCTTCCAAGCTCCCTCAGCGCCGCCGTGTCAAAGTGGACATCATCTCCCTTGTGCGCCAGGCCCTCCGCACTAGCCACCGCAGTGAGCTTCACCTTCTCAGGTAGCGCGGCAATCTGCGCATCCACCAGCTTCCAGAAGTTGGGTTTGCCCTCCTTGGTTGTCTCCTTCAGGAAAGTGCCCAATCTGCCCGCCACAAAAGGCACCTCGCCCAAGTCTGCCCGCCAGGCAGCGATCATCTGCGCCAAGCGCTCACCATAGCTCTGAGCCGTATCTTCTCGCCCGGCATCAGACTCACCTTGATGCCAGAGGATGCCCTTCAGCGTGCCGTCCTTCATGGCGAGCTTCGCCCTCACCAGAGCCTGCTCATACAAGTCTCCCCCCTTCATCCACCGCTCCAGCGGAGTACCGCCCACCGCGCAGGGGATCAGTCCCACCGTAATGTCCGGCTCCGCGTCCGCCATGACCCGGGCGAAACTTTTTCCAATCCCAGCCCCCGCGACGGGCTTATCAAAGTGCAGCGGTTCGTCGGCAGGAACCCAGGTGTTGTCCTGCGCCAGCTTCAGAATGCGCTCGTTGCTGATGGCATCCGCCTCGGTCATCACGCCGCGCCCAGCCATGTTGGACTGCCCTATGAGCAAGTACAGATGCAGCTTCTCCTTCGGCGGAAGGGCAGCTTGCACGAAAACAGCACTGAGAACAAAGACAACAAACGGAAGAATCAAACGCTGACGCATCCCCACTCAACGCATCTGCCGCACCGTCTCCATCACCTCCTGTGCATTCGCCGTGATGCGGCTCCACTCCTTTGCCTGAATAAGGTCCCTCGGTGCCAACCAAGATCCGCCAAGCGCCAGCACTGAGGTTTCACGCAGGTAGCTCTCTGCATTCGAGGCATTCACGCCACCGAGCGGAATGAACTTCACACCCAAGTGCGCAAAGGGCGCCGCGATGGTGCGCACGTAGGCAAGTCCACCACAGGGTTCAGCTGGAAAAAACTTCATCACCTTGCAGCCTTGCTCCAGGGCCATCTCAATGTCCGTAGGAGTGCAGATACCCGGTGCAAACGGCAGGCCCAGGCGACGAGCCTCCCCCACCACGCGCGGATTCATGCCCGGTGCCACACCGAAAGCCGCACCCGCGTCCACCGCCTCGCCAGCCTGTTGCGGAGTGAGGATGGTACCCACTCCCACCAGCACCTCAGGCACCTCCGCCCGAATGCGGCGCACGCACTCCAGTGCCACTGGCGTGCGGAGCGTCAGCTCTATGGCGTTCACCCCTCCAGCCTTCAGAGCACGCGCCACGGGCACCGCATCCTCCACCGTATCCAGCATAAGTACAGCGAGCACCCCCGAGCGTTGCAGGCGGGAAGAAAGTTCAGCAGGAAAACAATCAAGCATGGCACCACCACGCTGGGCAGCAGACAGGCCGCTGGCAAGTCCCACAAAAGGCTGCTCCAGCCTGCGCACCCCGCACCCACATTCCAAGCGAATCCAAATGATTTAGATCACTTTATTTCTTGCCAATCTTTGTAAATACTGTAAATATTTGAATGAAAGGCATGTTATAATACTCTCAACACAGGTCCACACTCCCCCTCTTTTGGCCCCCACCCCCATGTTCCCTGCTCTCGACAACCTCCTCCGCCAATGCGGCCTCGCCCAACACGAGGCTGTCCGCGCGGCCATCGACGAGGCCTGTTACAACCAGACCTCGTTCGTGGATGCCATCCTCGACTGCGAGGGTGTGAATGAGCGCGTGTTCCTTCAGGGCCTCGCCAAAACCCTTACCCTTCCCTGGTGGGAGCCAGACGCAGACAAGCCCGTGGACCGCAGTTTGCGTCGGCACCTGCCCGCAGAAATCGCCCTGCGTAACCGGCTGCTGCCCATAGCCGTCGATACCAAACCAAGCGAGAACGCGCATCAAGCCATCGACCAAGCCTCCGCCACGGAACCCGTAGCCCTGCACATCGCCTGCTGTGACCCACTGAACCTAGTGGCTCGCCAGCAGCTTGCTTCCAGCGTCTCGCTGCCCGTCATCTGGCACATGGGCATGCGCACCCGCATCGTTGAGGGTCTCCAAAAGCTCTATGGCCTAGGTGCAGATACCTTTGAAAAAATCCTCCGCGGCCGGGCAGACTGGGGCGCAGAGGAACTGGACCAAGAAGTCACCGTACTCGACAACGAACCTGAAGACGAAGAAGCCTCCGTGGTGCGGTTCGTGAACCAGATCCTTCGCCGCGGACTGGAGCAACGTGCCACAGACATCCACGTGGAGCCCCAGCAGGACCGCCTTCGCATCCGCTACCGCATCGACGGTCGCCTTGAAGAACTGCCCGTGCCGGACAATATCAAACAACTGCAAGCCTCCGTCATCGCCAGGCTCAAAATCATGGCCCGACTGGACATCGCAGAGAAGCGTCTTCCCCAGGACGGACGCATCAATCTCGAGCTGGATGGACTGCCCATCGATGTACGCGTGGCCACCATTCCCAGCGTAGAGGGAGAGTCCGTCTCCCTGCGACTGCTCGGCCAACAACAAGTCACCCTAGATCGCCTCGGCATGGCAGACACCATCCGCCCTGTCGTCGATGAACTACTGAAGCTGCCCAACGGCATCATCCTCATCACAGGCCCCACTGGCTCCGGCAAGTCCACCTCGCTCTACGGCTTCCTCAGCCAGTTGAACCAAACCCATCGCCGCATCGTCACCATTGAGGACCCCGTGGAATACAAGATGCCCGGCGTGGTGCAAATCGCCGTGAAACCGGAGATAGGCCTTACCTTCGCCACCGGACTGCGCTCCATCCTGCGCGGTGACCCAAATGTAGTGATGGTCGGTGAAATGCGCGACCTGGAAACCACAGAGATCGCCATCCGCGCCGCGCTTACCGGTCACCTAGTGCTCAGCACGCTGCACACGAATGACGCCATAGGCGGCATCTCCCGCCTGATCGACATGGGCATCGAGCCCTTCCTAGTTTCCTCCGCCGTGCGCGCCTTTCTCGCCCAGCGCCTCGTGCGCAAGCTCTGCCCCGTATGCCGTGAACCGGATGAAGTGGATCCCGCCTATCTCGAGTCCATAGGCTTCCCTCACTATCGCAATGGTCAACTTTGGAAGGCAAAAGGCTGCGAGTCCTGCCGCGGCACCGGATTCCAGGGCCGACTGGCCATCTACGAAGTGTGCCTCCTCACCCAGGCACTCCAGCACCTCATCAACACCCGCGCCCATCCAAGTGAGTTCCACAAACAGGCTCTAACAGACGGCTACATGCCCATGCGCGGCTACGGCTTCCTCAAAGCGCTTCAAGGAGAGACCACCATTCAGGAAGTCCTCTCCGTCACTGCCGCAGAGCGCAGTTTCGTCGAAGCCAAGCCCCGCCTCAAACCCCGCGCCCCCACCGGCCCACTGGTGGCCGCACATTAGCCCTTCTCATTAACCCATGCCCACCTTTGCTTACAGCGCACATGGACCTCAAGGCGTCGTTACCGGTGAACTCACCGCCAGCGACCGGGCCGATGCCTTCGCGCAGCTGAGCAAAAGGCGCCTCCAGCCCTTCAAGCTGGTGGCACATGGTGCGGCAGCAAAACAATCTGTCGGTTCAGAAAAAGCTGTCACATCAGACCCACTGCCCACCGGCCAGATCAAGCTCAAGCTCGCCCAGGTCGTACTCTTCACTGAGGAGTTAAGTGACCTCCTTGCCGCAGGCATACAGCTTGAACCAGCCCTGGGAACCATGGAGCGCCGTCGGGAGCTCTCCGGTCTCAAGATACTCGCCGCAGCCCTGCGAGCGAAAGTGCGGGACGGCATGTCCTTCTCCAAGGCAGTGGCCGCCACCACACCGAGCTTCGGCGGACTCTTTTGTGCCCTTGCCAGCGCGGGAGAAGCCTCCGGAGCACTGCCCACCATCCTCAAGCGACAGGCAGAGTACATGCGCAACCTCCAGGCCCTGCGGGGGAAAGTGCTCTTTGCCCTCATCTACCCCGCCTTCCTCATCGCCGCCGCCCTCGGCGTTTCAGCTCTCTTCGTTCTCTATCTCATCCCCAAGCTCACCGAGATGCTGGACTCCACCGGTGGCTCGCTGCCCATGGCAGCACAGCTCATCCTCCAGTTCAGCGACCTCGTAAAAAGCTACTGGTGGGTGCTTGGCATCCTGGGACTCACTGTCTTCATCCTTTTCAAAGCATGGATAGCCAGACCATCCAGCGCCATTCCCTATGCGAAGCTCCAGCTCCGCGTACCACTTTTCGGCCCCGTGCTCCGCACCCGCTTCTACGTGCAGTTCATGGAGACGCTCGCCAATCTCGTCGGCAACGGACTCCCCATGATGCATGCCATGCAGCTCACACAGCAGGCCACGGACAACGCCTTCCTCCGCAGTGAGCTGGAACCCGTGATCCGGAATGTCGGAGAAGGTGTGGCGCTCTCCCGCGCGCTCGACCGTTCTGGCCACTTCCCGCCCCTGCTCATTGACATCGTCAGTGTGGGTGAACAAACCGGAAAACTCGCAGAAGCACTTCAGAAAGGTGCCGAACGCTTCGACCGCGAGCTGGCCAAACGCATCGACAAACTCACCGCCATGATCCAGCCCCTCATCGTCTTCCTCATGGCAGGTATGGTCGGCACCATGGCCTACCTCATGATCTCCGCCATCTTCCAGACCATCTCAGGCATGAACCGGTAACACGACTCAAGTTTCAAGTTCTCCAACAACCCAAACCACCATGAAAAACATCCGTCATTCGTCGCTCATCACCCGTCATTCATCCTTGCGTGCCGGCTTCACCCTCATCGAAATGGTGCTCGTCCTGGGCATCGTGGCCCTGCTCGTCGGTGCTGGCATCTTTCAGCTCACTGGCGTGCTGGAAGGTGGTCGCGAGAAGCGTGTCAAAGGTGACCTCACCACGCTGAGTTCCGCTCTCCGCGCCTATGAAATGCAGAACGGCTTCCTGCCTTCCACCGAGCAGGGCGTGGCCGCCCTCTGGGAGAAGCCCAACTCCCGCCCTGCACCCCAGAACTGGAGACCCTTCCTCAAGAAGCCCATCGTCGATGCCTGGGGCAATCCCTTCCTCTACCGTCGCCCCGGCACCAAGGACAAAGGCGGATTCGACGTCTATTCCGCTGGTGAAGATGGCAAGCCTGACACTGCCGACGACATCGGCAACTGGTCGCTGTGACCGCACGCTCAAGACGGGAGACTTAACGATTCACGATCATGAATGCGGCGTTCACTGTCAGAAGAAGCGAGGGGTTCACCCTGCTTGAGGTGTGCATCGCCCTGACCATAGCCATGCTCATTCTCGGCGTCTCGGTACTTGGCATCACCGGAGTACAGGAGGAGCAGCGCCTCCGCGAGACGGCGGCAGCCATCGAGTCCTCAGCTCGGAATGCCCTTCTCGACGCCATCGCACGGCATCGGCCCGTGCATCTGGGTCTGGACGGTGGACTGCCTGGTGCTGAAGGAGGGAATGTCGAAGTCAAGCGTCATGGGGAGGAGAAGTTCCGCGAGCCACGCACCGGCGAAGTCTGGGAGTTCTCACCCACCGGCGTCTGTGAGCCCATAGAGGTCCGCGTCACCACGGCCTCCGGCGTCATTGAGCTGGGGTTTGATCCTCTCACAGCCGTGGCCCGTAAGAAGAACATCATCGTGAACGGCTGAAATGAACATCCACTCCACACACAAGACCAGAGCCATCCGCACCACACGGCGCGGACGCCTTGGATTTGTGCTGCTGGAGATCGTCATGGCACTCGGTCTTTTCTCTCTAGTGGCTGTCTCCCTGACCATAGCCCTGGACCAGATAGCGAAGACCTCCAAGCTGGCCAGGGATGAGTCACGCGTCATGCGCGTGCTGGAGTCTGTCCTTGCAGAGGTGGTGCACACTCCGGAACTCAAGGAGGCCACACGCAGCTTCGAGTCCAGCGCGGACGGAGTGGAAGCCACCGCCGAAGTGCGCAAAATCAGGCTCTTCACCAAAAACAAGGCTGAGCTGGACAAAATGTTCGCCGTCCGAGTGACCGCATGGATCAGCGACGGCAGGGATCGCATCCTGGAACGCAGCATGGAAACCTATGTCTATTCGCCCAACAGCAAGGCATAGCGCCGTCCGCAAGCTCCAGCGTGGTGGTTTCACGCTCATCGAAGTCATCGCCGCCATGGCGCTCATGACTTTCGTCATCGGAGGCGTGTACGGCATAGCCAATGGAGCCATGGAACTGGGCCGCAGCATGTCGGAGAATCGCATCCACGAGACACGCATTACCAACTTCGTCACCGCCTGGCGTGAATACCTGGAGAACCTACCGCCCGAAACGCGCATCACCGTTGGCGAAAAACCAAGCCGCAAGTTTGGGAAAGGAAGCCTGCTGGTCGAGAACGGCACCGTGCCCTTCGCCTGGACTCAAGCCGTGCGCTTGGCACCCGCCGTCGAGTTCAAACTCCAACGGTCGCCCGCTAACCGGAACGTGATGAACCTCCACGTTCTGCACCTCAAGCCGAAGAAACGCGCAGCATCCGCAGACGACTACGAAGTCTTGGCTGACCTACCACTGCTGGAGAATCTCCGCCGTTTCGAGTGGCAGTTTTACGATGCGGATGAAGACGAATGGGTGACTCTCTGGGAGGATCGCCCATCACCACCGCTCTATCTCCGGCTCACCTTTGGCTTCGCCACCGAGCCGCGAGACTACAGCTACATCTTCTGGATCAGCGGCGGAAACCGGATCAATGAAACCCCGGGGGGTGCTCCCGCTCCACAAAGCCCCCCACCACAAGGAGGTGGCGCATGAAGACCAAGCATCCTCCATTCCTGCACTCCCGCTGCGGGTCTGCCCTCATCGCCGTTTACTGGATGATCGCCATCTTAGGCATGGTGCTCTTCGGTTCAGCCGCCCTGCTGAAGTCCGACACCTCGGCAGCGCGTCTCCTGCGAGACCGCGCGTTTGCGAAACGCTACGCGGAGATGGGCATCGAGATAGGCCGACACCCGCGCATGGAGCAGTATGACCCCCTTCTCCACGGTGGTGATGGCAACGGCGGGAGTTATGAAGTGACCCTGACTACGGAAGAAGCTCGCTTCAACCTCAACACCCTGCTCCTCAACTCCGACCGCCTGATTCTCAAACGCATCTTCACCCACTGGGGACTCGATGCAGAGACAAACTCCCTCGTGGTCGATGCGCTCAAAGACTGGGTGGATGCAGATGACAACGTGTCCCTGAACGGCGCAGAGAAGCGTGACTACGCCAAGGCAGGCCTGGAGGACGTGCCCTTCAACCGTCCCTTCAAGAACCTGGATGAAGTCTTGCTCGTCCGCGGCATGGACATCGTGGCCGCACTGCGCCCGGATTGGCGAGAGTGGTTCACCGTGTTCGGGGATGGACGCATCGACGTCAACGAAGCACGCACCGAGTTCGTCATGGTGCTCGCCAACGTACCGCCTGAACGCATGGTGCAGTTTGACAAATTCCGCGCCGGCCCAGATGGCATTCGTCGCACACTGGATGACGGACGTCTCTCCACCGCCGTGCAACTGGCCCAAATGCTCGCCGTGTTTCAACCCAAAATCGTAGCGGAACTCCAGCAGTGGGTCCAGTTCGCCGGCCCTATACGCCGCATCGAAAGCATAGGCCGCTTCAATGACATGAACCGCAAGCTCGTGCTCATCACGCAAAACAATCAAACCCTCTGGCGCGGAGAAGTTCCGCAGTGATCCCAGCCATGTCCGAAAGAAAATCCAACAAACAAGTGCAGGAACTCCTGATGCCGGGAGATCGCTCCTGGCAGCGCTGGCGTGCCACAGGTGCGGGAGCCTTCGAGCTGGTCGAAAACATCGAGTTCGGTCCCGGGCGCTTCCACAAGGACGCCACTCGTCACACCCTAGCGCTGCCAGCCTCATCCGCATGGGTGCTGCCCGCATGGATCAAAACCGATGCCGCTCACATCCGGGACGCCGCAAGCCTTCACCTTGAACGCCTCAGCGTAAAGACGCCGGACCATGACCGCGCCATGATTGCGGACTCGCTCTCCGAGCAAGATGGGAGCCACCTCACCCGCATCATCGCGCTGAAAGATGTCCCTACACCACTGGCAGACTTTGGCATTCTTCCCCAAGACTGCCGTCTCAGCGCCGCCTGTCTTCCTCTCCCGCCCTCATCCTTGGTAATCTGGCGTGAGCTTGAGCGCCTAGTGCTCGCCATCACTCAGGGGCCTCGCTTGGTTTACTTTTCACCATTATCAGCCACCTCGCTGGACACCAACGCCATTTCCGAAGTCAATCACATTTGCCTTCAGCTCTCCTTTCAGCGCGTGGTGAGCGAGCTGCACGGCATTATCCTATGGATGGATGACGGTGACCCCACTCTGCTCCAGCGCTCCACCGGCATGAGCGTGCGCGTGGAGGACAAACCCGCTCCTCACCTAGCACACATCCCGGCGCATCAGGGCCTCATGCCACTGGATCTTTTGGATGCCCGCGAGCAGGCAGGTCGCTCCGCTAAGCGGCGTCTCCTGGCTCTCACTGCCGGGTTCGTGCTCGCCTCCTGCATCGCTGTCTTCGCCCTTCTCATCGGTCTCGTCAGTCGTGAACGAGATGCCCTGCTGGACCAGGTGGCGGCTCTCGCACCCCGAGCCTCCAAGGTGGAGAACCAAAAGGCTGCCTGGGAAGAAGCAGGTTCGGCCGTGGACCCCACCGCCTCGCCCATGGAGACGCTTCTGCGCGTCATGGAACCGTCCGCTTCCTCCCAGATCACCATCACGGAGCTTGAGTGGACGCCCAAGCATGTCGTCATTCGCGGTCGTGCGCCGGAGATCGCACCGGCGCTTCAGTACGTACAGGAAATCAAGGACTCCGAATCACTCCTGGCTTATACCTGGGAACCCGGAACACCTGAGATTGGGGAAAACGGAGCTGCGTTTGAAGTGAAAGGAGCACGCCCATGAAGAAGAGTGAAAAAGTGCTGCTGAGCATCTTTGCCATCCTGTTCCTGCTCATTGTGGGCGGAGGAGTCCTAACGTATTTCTTCAACACTTGGCGCGGCATTGCCGAGGAGAAGGATCGCTTGGCTCTTCGTCTGGACGAGATGACTACCGCCTTGGCGCAGAGCACCGAGTGGCAAAAGCGCAGCGAGTGGCTGGATGAACACACACCCAAGTTCGGCAGCAACGAACAGGCATCCTCCAAGCTATTCGAACTCGCCCAGAAGGAGGCAGAGGCCGCCGGTCTAAAGATCGCCACTCGGGAGATGGTGGCACAGGCCGTCCCCCAAGAAGGCGAAGAGCTGGGCCGCTTCGACAAGGCATCCGTCCGCTTCACCTTCGCGGAAGCCTTGGAAGAACAGTTCTTCAAATGGATCTACCAGCTCACCTTCGGCACACCCTCCAACTTCATCGGCGTCACGCATCTCCGTCTTAGCCCAGCACCCTCGGGCAAAATGGTGAACGCCGAAATCGAGCTGACCCAGTATTATCTTTCCTCCTCCCCAGCCAACCTCACCCGAGCCAGGTAACACCATGCGCCTTCCACTTTCCATTTTGTTGCTTCTTATCGTTTCCGCCGCAGGGCAGGAGGTGCGCAGGGCCACCGTCATCGAGGACGAACCTGCTCCCGCCACTGCCTCGGCACCCGTGGACCTCCCGCCTCTCAGCCACTATGCGAAGTTGTGGACAGAGTCCCTCTTTACCACCCGCGCCCTCCCAGCGCCCACGGTGCAAGGGCCTTCTTTCACCGACAACCTCGCACTGTCCGGCACCTATGAGTTGAATGGTAAGCTGGTGGCCATCCTCATCGACAAGACCACTTCCTCGGTGCTGGAAGCCTACATAGGTGAGGACAACCCTTCCGGTATCCGCATTACCAAGGTGGAGCCCGGTGCCACACCAGATTCCATGCGCCTTCAGCTTCAGAGGGGCACAGAGGTGGGCTGGGTGAGCTTTGCCGACGCCGCAGCCATGGTCATGAACACTCCGGCCCCCAACCCAGGGCAGCCTGGCGTACCCAATGAAGCCATGACTCCCATGCAGCAACCTCCTCCACAGCCGGGACCAAGCGCTCCCTTCATTCCCACGCCTTCCACGGTGCCCGTGCCGCAGCCCCAGTATGCGCCGCCACCGCCATCCAGCATTCCCGGCGCACCCGCACCCGGAATGAATGGCACACCACTGCCACAGATGCCTGTTCATCTGGACGACGTTCCGCTGCCACCGTCCTGACCGGAGAGCAAGGACTGCCCTCTCGTGCAATCACGGTATCCGCACTGGCTGGGAGTGCCCGGCGCTACCTAGTGCTTGTGCAGGCCCTTCTCGGCCAGCAGCCACGAACTCACAGGCACGCGCTTCTTCCGCAGATTGAACTGCTGCACCGCCTTGGACTCCAGATGAGCCACCGCTTCCTCCACCGAATCCGTGAACAGAATGAGGTCCAAATCTTCGGGACTGATTGTGCCTGACTGCTTCATCTTCTGCATGAAATCACAGAGATCTGCCCAGTAGTCCAGCCCCATCAGCACGATTGGGAAGTTCCGGATCTTCTTGGTCTGAATGAGTGTCAGCGCCTCGAACATCTCATCCATGGTACCAAAACCGCCCGGCATGATCACGAAACCGTAGCTGTATTTGATAAGCAGTGTCTTGCGGACAAAGAAATACTTCATGTTCACCCACCGATCCAGATACGGATTTGGAGCCTGCTCATGCGGCAGAATGATGTTGCAGCCCACAGAGCGACCACCCACATCCTTGGCCCCCCGGTTCGCCGCTTCCATGATGCCAGGGCCGCCACCGGTCATCACAGTGAAGCCCATCTTTGCCACGGCAGCACCCACTGCTCTTGCCTGTTGGTAATAGGGGTGATCTTCCTTGAAACGCGCCGAGCCGAAGACCGTCACGCATGGACCCACAAAGTGAAGCGCCCGGAACCCGTTCAGAAAGTCATTCACCACTCCCATCAGCAACCGAAAGTCGCGAGAGCGGGGGTTGGGGCCGCTGAGCAGAAGCCGGTCCTCGAACCTTTCATTAAACGCCTCTTCATCTCGAATCTCCCTGTTGGACGGTTCTGTGGCTTTGGACTCGGATGCTGACTTGGGTGGTTGTGACATGGCGGAACAAGGAATGGTTCACTGTGTGGGTGGAGGCTCATCCTCCACGTTTCATCCCTGCCGTCAGCAAAAAAAAGACGCGCTCCGTTGCCGAAGCGCGTCCGTCACTATTTCAACCCGGAGGGATCACTCAAGGAGCCGCCAGCGGGTCAGCGGCGTCGTAGCCGAGCTTGCTGAGCACTTGCACTACCTCTGCGGTAGCTTGGTCCATGTCACTGAGGACGAGGTTACCGTTGGCAGCCGCTGTCAGCGTGAGCACCTTCGTGGTAAGAACGGTGTCGAGCGTAGCCGTCTGGGCTCCGGTGGAACGAAGGAATACCTGGCGAACGGGTCCAAGCGGGCCAGGGCCATCCGTGTCACCCAGTTCCGCAGCAAGCACCTGACGGGCAACGCCAGTCATGCGGGTGGGGACTTTAGCCAGCGTCACCGTGTTCGGCTTCTTGCCAAAGGTCATGTCCTTGCCTGCACCAATGAGATAAAAGAGGTCGCTGCTGGTTCCGCGGTCGTTCACCGAATCGCCATCCAGGTCCAGGTCATCGTTGGCTACGAGCGTTTCACCTCTCTTGAAGGAGGAAGTCATCACTCCCACGCCAGGAGCCAGCGTCTGGAGATACTCCATCTCGCCCCCTGTGGGAAGCGTGACCGCCCAAGGAGCAAAGTCATCCGTGCTCACGGTGTATTCCTTCAGCGAGGCACCGTCCAGCACACGGCTGAAGTAAGAAATCGTCTTCACCTCGTTCGCGGTGCGATCCACAATGAAGTAAGCATTGTCTCTCATGACACCAGCCCGCGGATTGCGAGTGATGGGGGAAGCGGAGGCTGGGTTGTAAACCTCATCCTGCTGCCAGTTGCGAGCTGCGGCGAGCCTGTAAATGAGCACGTCGTGGCGCGTGTAGATGTCGTGAACGATGATGCCGTTCCCCGCCGAACCGGTGCCTTCAAATCCCGCCACAAACATGGGCATGGTGCTGGGGCTGCCCGCCGCTGGGATGAACACGATGGACTCAGGAGAGATGATGCCGCGGTCCAGGTGGTTCTGATAGCCCAGGAACTGCGGGTTGGTTGGATTCGTAATGTTGTAGATCAGAAGACCATTCTGACGCTCCATGCCGACAAAGGCCAACACGCTGCTGCCGTAGGTACCGATAGCGAGCGCCTCCGGTTCAGGACCCTTATCATCCGAGCGGGTGTCCCAGTCGGCCAAGTTGCCATTATTGATGTTGTGGAAAGCAGGAGCAAGGCTGTAAAGCAACGTCTCAAGACTGCCGCTGTCCCACACAAGGGCACCGGTGGTCGCATTCCAGATGCTGAACGAACGGGTGCCGATCATGGTCGGGATGTCGATGTCGTCATCGTTGTCAATGTCGCCATCTACCAGAGAAATGTTCAAGCGGGCCAGCCGGTTGTTAGCGTTAATGCCGGAAGCCAGCACCGTGGGATCCATTGGCATTCCTTTCTTGGTAGCCGCCAAAGTACCTGTGGCAGAGACACGGGCGATGTCAGCATCGTCAGGACGGGCGTCGCCCTCGTTGGCAGTGACTAGGTAGCGCTGACCGCCCACCTCGTAGGCCACGATGGCATCTGGCATGGGGATACCTGCCACCACTTCGTCAATCTGAACGGCCTTGGCGTTTGAGGGACCATCCTGATCGGAAGCATCAATGGTCTGGGTAAGGGTGCCGAGCGGAGTGATTTTGGTCCACTTGGAGGTGGCGTAGGTGAACTCAGCAATGGCGTTGTTCTCCTGAAGCGTCACATAGACTTTGTCATTCATCGGGGCCAGATTCTCCGGCTCAATGAAGCGATAACGGTCCGCCGGGGGGAGACCAAAGTGATTGTAGCGAACCCCATTGATGTTGACTCCAGTCGCAAGATTGGCTGCCTGGAAATCAAACTCAGTGACACGGGACTGGGTAAACGTGGCCGCTGCGATGGACGCAGGCGAGGTCACGCCAGTGAGGTCAATGATGCTGATGGAACCCGGAGCATCCAAGTTGGTCGGAAGCTGTGCGTTGAAGGAAGCACCGGAAGAAAGAGTGACCGGAGCGCTCAGCGTGATCTGCGTGGCACTGTCGATGGACTGAATGGTAGTCCCACCGGGAATGCTGCCGCCAAAGACATCCATACCGGCCACCAGCAGCGACGTACTGGCCACTGGCACCACGGCGGAGGCCGTCACCGCTGAAGCAGCGGACAGCGCTACAGCTTTGATTTCGCCTTCGTTGGCTACGATGAGCTTGGAGCCGTCCGGAGTGAACTTGATGGCGTCCGGGTGGAATCCCACCTCGAGGACTTTCAGCTTCCGTGCAGAGGCCGCAGTGCTGGCGCGGAAGTCAAAGAAGGCCACCTTGCCCTTGACGCTGGCATTGGCGAGCGGAATGAGCGCCACAGCGCCAAAACCACGTCCCTTCGGGTCAAGCGCAGCTGAACTGGTAGAGAACATGTTTTCCACGGCTCCAAAAGCGTCGTCATAAGCGACCACCGCACGTTCGGTCAGCGTGCCGTCAGCGTTGACGGTGTAAAGCTTCACTCCAAAGCCCCCCGTGGCGACGGCGGAACTGGTGCTGACGAGCGTATTGTTGACAGGCGAGTAGTCGATGATCTCGGCGTTCTCTGGGTCCAGCGGGTTGGACGAAAGAACGGACAGCGCCCGCGATTTCATCGGCAGGGCAGCAAGTGAGACGGCTAAGAGTGTGAATATGGAGGCTCTCATGATGGAGCCCGATGCTGCTCCGGTGTGTGACATCGGTAAAGCGCGGCAACGTCACAACCCTGTCATATTGAAAAAGCCCTCAAGTTCCCAATGCAACAACATCGTAACACCGCGTCCATTGTGGCACGGAAACGAAGCGGTCCATTGCCGGATTGATCCCGCATGAGCAAAATACTGGTTGTAGATGACGAAAAGGACATTGTGGACCTTCTGACGCTGCATCTTCAGCGAGAGGGGCACGAAGTGCACTCCGTCGGGCATGGGCTGGCTGTCGTCCCCGCAGCCATCAGTTTTGAGCCGGACCTCATCGTGCTTGACCTCATGCTGCCGGGTATCGATGGCGTTCAGGTTCACAAACGCCTCCGCGGTGACACGAGAACACGTCACATCCCCGTAGTCATGCTCACGGCACGCGCGCAGACGAATGACCGCATCGCCGGCCTCGAAAGCGGTGCAGACGACTACCTGACCAAACCCTTCTCCCCTCGTGAGCTGATGCTTCGGATTCAGGCGGTGCTGCGCCGCTCGAAAAAGGTCGTCACCCTCGCCGAGCACCGCATAGGCCCCTTCCGTCTGGACAGGAAAAACATGGTCCTCTCCGTGAACGACATCGCCGTGGACCTTACCATCACCGAACTGAAGCTCGTCACCGCACTGATGGAGAACCCAGACGTGGTTCACGGCCGCTCCGAACTTCTGAACATGGTGTGGGGCTACTCGGATGACTCCCAGTCCCGTACGCTGGACACGCATATCAAACGGCTGCGTGAAAAGCTTGGAGAACAGGGCATTCACATTCAGACAGTGCGCGGCCAGGGTTACTTCTTCTGCACTGATCCTACACGACTCCAACCCGCTGAATCATGAGCGCCAGAAGCGCCACCCTCTCCCGCACGCGCAACACCAGGAACACGGCCCAAAGAACTGAGACGAAGTTCGATGGCACTGGGGACGATGCTCGGCCAGATGCAGGTCTGGCGCTGTTGTTGCTCGACGAGGCAAGGCAAGGAATGCTGCTCGTGGATGAGCGTTTGAAGATCCAGTTTTCCAACCGCACCCTTGGCCGCATGTTTCCTAGCTCGCCTGCCACGGCAGGAGTGACCATGGAAGAAGCGGGCTTCCCTTCCGAGTTGGTCCATGCTGCCAGCCAAACGCTTCAAAATGGACTGCGGACGATGGTGCAGTACCGTTCCACTACCGCATCAGGTGAGCTTGTTTACCGCGTTGAAGCCTCACTAGTCTCGCTCAATGCCCGCCACCTGTGCCTGCTAATGGTGGAGGATGTGACCGAGCAGATGCACACCGAGCAGATAAGAAAGGACTTCGTTACCAACGCCAGTCACGAGCTGCGCACACCGCTAGCACTGATCCACGGATACATTGAAACCCTTCAGAGCGGCATGTTCAAGGGATCGGCCTCCATGCAGCGCTGTCTGGAGGTCATGGACAAGCACAGCCGTCGCATGATGCGCATCATCGAAGACATGCTGACCATCTCACGCCTGGAGGGAAGCGATGGCCAGCTGCGCTTCGAGCCCTTCCACGTTCGCGGTTGTGTGGAGGATGTCCTGGAGCACCTCACTCCTCTCATCGACCTTCGCCAGCCGCTGGTAAACATTGATCTCCCGGCTGATGGTATCATCAATGGTGACCGCTTCTACTGGGATCAAATCTTCACCAACCTCATTGAGAACGCCTTGAAGGAGAATGCCAAGCCTGGGCTGGTGATTACCATCTCCGGAACCTGGACGAGCGAAGCTGTCACGCTATCGGTTATGGACAATGGCATCGGCATCCCATCTGAAGATCTGCCCTTCGTGTTCAAGCGATTCTTCCGCTGTGCCAAACACCATTCCCAGGAGATCAAGGGCACCGGCCTTGGTCTCTCGATCGTGAAGCGCGCCGTAGAGGCACACGGCGGACAAGTGGGTGTGCGCAGTATTCCGGGCGTGGAGACGGTCTTCACCATGACCCTGCCCACGAGCTAGAGCCACTGTCCGCACCATCTCCACCTGCTGAATCAGCCACCCCGCATCTTCGACAGCGCACGCTCCAGGTCAGCGAGATAGCGGGCCAGCGCTTCGTTGGGTTTCAGTTCATTGGCACGTTTGATCAACTCAATGGCTCGCTGGAGCTTCTCACCGCGCTTGGCTTTGTCCGTCTCACGCGCTGACTCGGCCATAATGGCCTGAGCAAGCTTGATGCTAGCCGGGGCTTCCACAGCAGGAATCTTCAGCGCACGCTCGAGATAAAACATGGATTTCGCCCGGTCATCGTTCCTGGCGTAGTGATCTGCGAGGAGCATGATGACCTCTCCGTCCAGCGGACTGGCCTCATGAATCTCCTCCAGCAGTTTGACCGCCATGGCACCATCTTCCTCAGCAACCGCAATCCGGGCCTGCGTCTTAAGCATTCGGATTTTCAATGCGGAATCCAAGCTCGGAAAAGCGGCATTGATGCCGCTGATGAGTTCCCGCACTTCATTTCCGGCTCCTCGCGCAGCCAGCAGTTCTACCGCACGCAGGGCTGACTCCGGCTGAGCCGGCGCGTCTGGCACTTGGATGGAGCGCAGGTAAGCGCTGGCGGCCAGGGGATAAATGGCCTCATTCAAATAGATGTCTCCGAGGTCGCTGAGCTGTTTGGGAGTGGCCTTGCCAAGCATGGCCAGCACCTCGTAGTTCTTCGCTGCCTCAAGCGGTGCCTTGTTGGCCAAATGCGCCATGGCCTGGTAGCCTATGATATCAGTGCGGGTGGGGTTGTTCTGAATGAGTTCACCAAAAAGTGCCACCGCCTCAGATGCTTTCCCCTGCTTGGAGATGGCTTGGGCCAGTCCCATCTTCCAATCTAACGTTTTCGGCCCCAGCATGACCGCACTTCGGAAGGCGGACTCTGCCGAAAGCGCCTGGTCTGTGGACATGTAGCAGATTCCAAGCAGACCGTAAAGTTCCTCATCAGCTTGCCCTAGCGCCAGCGCCTTGGTGATGTGCTCGATGGCTTTGTCATACTTCTGGGTGCGGTAGAGAATGCGGCCGAGGTTCTGGTGCGCACGCAGGAAGCGTTCAAACTTGGTTACCGCCCGGGACAGCCAGAGCTCCGCCGTGTTAAGATCGTTCTTGCGGAAGTAAAGGATGCCCAATTCGTAATCAAACCGGGCGGTGCTCTCAGGTTTCGTAATCTTCAGTAGCGCCGCTATACTGTCGTCTATAGCATCCGCTAGGTGAGGCTCGATCTGGCTGAGGTAATGCTGCTCCTCTTCATTGAGTTTGGGTTCAACCTCGGTCTTCACTCCAAGTGAAGCCAGAAAAGCACGCCGAAACTGCGGCGAACGAAAGTAGTCGGCAGGATACAGAACGGAATCCGCCAGCGCACCAACGGTGCAGGCGAAGACGAATAGGCAGCAGAGGAGATTCTTCATCAGGTTCGCCCTCATCCGATCACGATTGGCAGCCTCACCTTGGCGGGCACTTTTTTACCCCCACGCGTAGCGGGTTCAAAACGCATGGCCAGCACGCCTTCGATGACGTGCTTGTTGAGCGCCGCGTTGGTGGAAGATTCGATCTGCGGCTTGATGATGCGGCCGGTCTCATCCACCACCACTTTCACGACGACCTTGCCCTTGGCCTTACGAAGCTCAGGCGGCAGCTTGATGTCAGGACTGCCCATGGCACGAGGCTTCTCATCCACCTGCTCACTGCCGAGTCCACCATCCATGCCCGCACCGCCGAGCACGCCTGACCCCGTGCCACCGATGACACCACCGCTGGTGATGCCACCGCCACCGCCGAAGAAGCTCTCACCGGCAGCTCCATTGAGAGCACCTGCAAGGTCGCTGAGGCTCATCGGAGCAAGGGCCGCTGGTCCGGCCGGTTGAGGTGCCTCGAACGCTTTGAGATCCACCATCTGTTCCGGAGGTGCTTCTACCGCCTCCTCCACTTTTTCCTGCTCTTGCTCCTGGGGCTTTTCCTCCTCCTTGGCCGCCGTTTCCGTCAGGTCCACTTCCGTCACCTTGACGGCCTCATGCTTGACGACGGCTGGAAACAGCGCCTTGCCAAACAAGAGGAAAGCGACGTGCAACAGAACAGCGGCAGCAAACCAAAACGCGGCTTTCATAATGGATGGGTTGAAAACTACTTCGTGGCAAACCCGACCTTCGTAATGCCTTGAGCCTTGATCTCGTCGATGACGGCGATGACGTGCTTCATCTCCACCGCTTCATCCGAGTTTACGATGACCTTCGGCTCCTTGTGCTGGGTCTTGAAACTCTGAATCCGGAAAGGCAGCTGCTGCATGCTGATCTTGTCCTTATTAAAGAAGATTTCCCCCTTCGGCTGGACTGAGATGGTCAGCGAATCGTCTCCACTTTCCTGTTTTGAACTGGTGCTGGCCCCCGGTAGCTGCACGTTGACGCCCATGTTCTTGGACATGGTCATGGTGTACATGATGAACGTTGCCAGGAGGAAGAACACCACGTCGATCAAGGGAATGATCGGGATGTTCGCCTTCTTCTTGCCTCCTATGGATCTGCCTCCTCCGCCTCCTGCCATATCGTCTTGTGTGGGTGGTTTGGTTGAGATGAGTTGAGTTAGGCCGGCACCACAGAGCCGGGCATGTCGTCCGCTTCTGCCTCAGGCCGCACGGGATCAGCCCGCACCAGCTCAGGTTTGGATTCCACTGCGGGAGCTGCCTCCTCAGCCTTCGGGGATGGTGCGGAGGGTGGTGGATTGTTTTCAAGCCGCTTCTTCTCCTGAGCCACCTGCTCAGCCACCTGGATGAGAAGTTCCAGCCGGGCAGAGGCGGATTCGAGCTCCTTCTGAGCAACCTCGATCTTCGAGTTCAGGTAGTTGTAGGGCAATACGCAAATAAGCGCGATGCCGAGACCCGCAGCCGTGGCGATGAGCGCTTCGGTAATGCCGCCCATCACGGAGGTGGGGTCACCATCGCCACCACTGATGGAGTCAAAGGAGGCCATCATCCCTGTCACCGTTCCAAGCAGTCCGAGCATGGGGGATAGCGTGATCACCGTGTCCAGCACCGAGAGGCCCCGGTTAAAACGCTTCATCGCTGTGGTGGAGGAGTAAACCAAAGCGCTGTGAAGGGATGTCTCTCGGTGTTCAAGTGCATAACCCAAGGCGCGCACGATGAAGTCCTTGGTGGTCTTGCTGATGGCCACCGCTCCGTCGAAGTCATGCTTTTCACAAGCCGCGAAGAACTGCTGCAACTTCTTGGGACTGCGCTTGCGACCTTCGATCAACACGAAGAAGAAACGCTCGAGCGCCACGGTAAAACCTGCGATGGAGGCTGCCAAAATTGGCCACATGATCCAGCCACCGTGGATGAAGGTCTCCACAAGATTGAACTTGTTGATGAGGCTCTTCAAGGCCGCGCCTTTGGTCGGATCCAGAGGAAGCCAGCCCGAGCCGCTATCTGCCACGATGGCCCGGATTCCGGGACGGTCCTTCACATTCTCTCCCTCGCCGCGAATCTCATCAATCCACATGCCCACCTTTTCGTGAGGTTCCGCCATTTCGATGGCACTGGGAATGGCACGGACGATGGGATTGGGTGACGAGGTCTGCACCACTGCCAAGCCCTCAAGATCGCCGTGGTTGGAGGCGAAGTAGGCGGCCGGGCCAAACATGGCAAAGGAACCCTCTACTAGGTTTCCACGCGAATCCACCGCACTACCGGGAAATCTTGCTCCGCCCACCAACTCCTCGATGCGGCTCATCGCGGACTTCACCACCGCGAGCTGAAACTTGAACTTGTCCGACTGACCAAGGTCCGGGTTGTTCACCGCCGCCTTTGCGGATTCCAGCATGGGCTTGTAACGTCCCACCTCACCGGAAAAGAGCTTGGACTCCAGCCCGCGGGTGAACTCATCCATAAGGCTGCCGAGGTAGGCATTCTCCTCGGTTTTGCGTTTGACCTCAGACTGAAGGTTCGTGTTCTCAAGCTGCTTGGAGGCTAGCGTTCGGTCCACGTCCTCGAACTGGCTCTTCACCTGGGTGAGCTTGGACTCCAGTTCGTTGAGCTTCCGAGTGAGCGGTACCGTGTCTGCCTCGATCTCGAGCCTCAAAGCGGCGAGGCGTTGCTCGGCCTGCTTGAGCTGCTCTTCTGCCCGAGACTGGACATCATTGAGCGTATCACCAGCGGCCCATGCGGAAGCGGCGCTGGCCAAGATGAGAGAAGCGATGCGGGAAGGACGAGGCATAATCAGTCGAGTAGGACGGGCAGATGGACGAACTTTGGCTTGCCCTTGTTGGCCATGATGTTGAAAACGTGAGCAATGGAGCCCGCAAGGTCGTCCCGCCGAGTCCACTCCCACTTTCCATTCACTGGACGGCCAAAGCCGGCGAAGTCGCGGTCTGCATTCACAAAGTAAGCCTGCGCCAGGCCCACGTAGAGCGTCTCGCACTCGGTGGGCTTCGCTCCCTCGATTTCCCGCACCTCGATCGTCAGCATGAGATCGTTGTTCGCCTTGTCGGCCTCATTGAGAATGCCAAGCACGTTTTGATAGCGTTCCGCCAGGGAAACCTTGGTGGTCTTGGGGTCTTCGGGCACGCGGGTGTAGAGGGCCTTTGTCTTCTCAAGAACTGGCCCCGGCAGCACTTGCTTAAGAGCCAGGATCTTGCTTTCGAGAAACTCAATGCCGTCCGCAAGCACCTTCGGAGCGGCGTTGGCAGACTCAAGCTCCTTCTCCAGGTTGGCTTTCCTCTTTGCCTCTGCCTCGATGTCCTCGGAGGACTTGGCCACTTTTCCGCTAAACTCGTCGAGTTCAGCTTGGACCAAACTGATGCGGCCCTCCAAAGCCAGCTTGGCAGTCTTGGCATTTGCCTGTTCCAAAGAGATGATGCGCTGGGTTTCGATCCATTTCGTCAGGGCGTCACGAGACGCCGCCAGCGGGTCCGGTCCAGCCTGTGCCAGTACCAGCAGCGGCATCAAAATGAGAGGGAGGGTGAAATGCAATCTTGCCACGGGCCTTCTATCATGGAAGCGCCCAAGCCCAGCGACAAAAGGTGCACCGTTACAAGTGCGTCACAATGCACCTACCACTCCTTGGACAAGCCGATGGAATAAACCGTTCCAAACTTGAGAACGGAGGCAGGCACGTCGTTCGGGTAGTATCTCTCGCGGGCAGAGTTCAGCAGGTTGGAAGCTCGGACGTTGAGTTTCCAGCCGTCGAATAACTCCTTGGACACACTCACATCCAGCGAGGTGTAGGTGCGCTGATAGACGTCCGGTACGAAGACAGTGCCCAAGTTCCCGCCCACCTGGTAGAGGAGCGGTCCTGTCACATTGAGCAGGATGGCGGCATTGAGACCGTGCTCCTTGCTGTCGTAGCTCACGTTGAAGTTGAATGTATAGTCCGGCTGCCCCTGCAAGGGGCGTTCGGTGCTCAGTCCGGCGCTGCTTCGGAGGTCCCGGTTGCTCTGGCGCAGCTCCACGTCCGAGATGACTTTCCCAAAGTTGAGCCCGATCGTGAATGGCTCCAGCGACTCGTGGAGATTTCCCAGCTTCTTGAAGGCTTCGATCTCGAAGCCATACAGCGATGCCCCGAGGTCGTTGCGCACGGTGTCGAAAACACCAAGGTTGACGTTCTCAATAGGGTTCTTGATTTGCTTTGCGAAGAACGAGACGATGAACTGGTCGCCCGGGTTCGGATTCCACTCGAAGCGCGTGTCGTAGTTCATGATGGTGGACATTTCCAACAGCACGTTGCCCACAAAGAAGTCTCCCGTCTCCGGGTCACGAGCAAATACCGGGGCGAGTTCTTTGAACGTGGGCCGGGCAACGGTTCTGCCAATAGCCGCACGCACATTGAACTCGTCTGTCATATCCCACTTTGCAGAGATAGCCGGCAGCAGGTCGGTTCGGGTGATGCCTGGCCGCTGAAGCTTCTCCACCGGAATCGGTAGCCCGGTTTCCGGGTCCAACGTAAGGAAGTTGCCGGCGGTCTGATTGTCCACATCACCCACCACGTTTCCGACCCGCACTGCGATGTCCGTCATTTCCACCCGTGCACCCGCCATGACCTCAAACTCGTCCGTGATGTCGAAGGTGGTCATGGCGTAGAGTGAGGGAATGCTTTGAGTGGCTGAGTAAGCCTCTCCAGGAGGGATGTCACGCGCTCTGGAGAGAAACAGAATGTCTCGGAACAAGGTACTCCCTCCCAGCGGAGTGGCGGTACGGTCCACCTGGTCGAGGTCGCTGATGAGGTCCGGCAAAGTTAGCCCATACGCATCATCTGGATCGATTCGTCTCAGGCCGGGCAGAATGGGCGGAACCACCCCGGCCGTTCCGTCCACATACTGGAAGTTCTGTGTTTCATACTCACGCGTCGAATAATCCATGGCCCCGCCAAACTTGAACTTCGTTCGCTCACGGTCGATGCGGTCCTCTCCCCATGGCACTTCAATGTCGAGTCCGATGTTATAGTTCGTGTCATCCAACCGGCGCCACACACGCTCAAGGTTGGGCGGTGCCACATCGCCCGGCGAGGTATAATTCTGAAGTTGGAAGTCGTAGGCAACGATGGAGTTGCGCACGTCAGGCTGATCCTGCGAGGACATGCTGTATGCAGCGATCCATTTCACCGCGATATCGCCATGCTCGGGGAACTTGTGCTCTCCAGTGGCTTGGAGAGTCTGCAAACGCCGCTCGGTGTATGCAAGGTTCTCGCGGAAGACTACGATGTTCTCATTCTCAAGCGGCACCCCGTTGTCGATCGTTCCCACCTTCTGGTTTTCTCCCTTCTGGAAGATCGACTCATCATCTGCGGCTACGTTGGCAAAGTAGGTCACCGAAATGGTGTCTTCGTCCGAAAAGTTGAGCGAGGCACCAAGAAGAATCCCTGCAAGCAGGCTTTCCTCCCCCTTCGTGTACTCCATCAACTCGGTGGCGATGGTCCCGTCTGGAGTGGCCGCTCCAGCTCCACGGACACCCTGCTCAAGTTCGTATTTTTTCCCGTAAGTCACGCCGGCGATGAGGCCTATAGGACCGGGGGCAAACTCAATCTGACGCCCGCCGATGGCACTGAAACCAAAGTTCTCCGGGGCCTTGTCCGTCCTCACCCCCATGGAGCGCTTGGACAGCGCACGTGCGGCCCTCAAACGGAGTTCCGATATTCTTTTGTTCTCAATGTCGAACTGGTCACCTGGAGGATCAGGCGGGTCGTCATAATCCCCAACGGCGAAAGGAAGGTCCTCCACCGTGGTGGCCTTCAGAAAGTCTGGCAACTGGCGTTCCTTGGCTGTTCCGAACATCCCGGTGCCACCGCCACGGTAGGTAAGATAGCGATCATTCCCCGTGGTTTGGGTGTTGTAGCCAAGCGAGAGTGACCAGTTAAGGAAGGGCTGTGCGGGCACTCTCTTGGTGATGATGTTCAGATAACCTCCGGTGCTTTCACCTGGAAGGTCAGGCGTGAAAGTCTTGCTGCTGACGATGGTCTCGATGAGACCACTGGGGAAAATGTCAATGTTCACCGCGCGCTTGTCCGGGTCCGAACTGGGGACACGTGCGCCGTTCAAGACGACGACATTGTAACGGTCACTGAGTCCCCGCACTACCACGTAGCGGCTGTCCACAACGGCCGTACCGGCCAGTCGCTTCACGGCATCTCCCACATTCCCTGTGGAGCCGCCAGCTTTGAGAATGCTCGGGTTGATGGCTGCAGAGAAGCTGTCCAGAGCGCTTGCCAGCTCCACCGCGCTGAAGGCTTGAGTCTCCTCGATGAGGTCCTCCGCACTGATCGTGAACTCGTCTAGGTCCACCACCTCGGCTACCAGGCTCACATCCACCGAGCGCACGGAACCCGGCGTTACGATGACGCCATCCTTTCGCCCACGGATATAGCCGGAGCGCGAAACCATGAGTTCGTAGCTTCCCGGTGCTACTCCGCTGAAACTGAAGCGTCCATCTGCATTCGATGTGGTGGTGAGTCCGGCGGGCAGGAGCTGAATGGAAGCATCCGGAACGGGTGAGCCAAAGTCCGAGTCCAGAATTGTGCCACGAATGGCACCGACACCGCCATCCTGTGCGAGTGACGAAACGGTAACAAGAAGAACAAGAATGCAGATAAGGTGACGCATCGATCGGGACGAAGTGGGTCAGGAGCCGCTCTCGGCAGAAGAGGAAGAATCAAGAGCCCTCAGGCGGGCGAGGAGATCATGAGTGAGCGTGTCTCCTGAGCTGAGAAAGGACAGACAGATGTTCACACCGGCTAGAAGCCGGACACGGGGATTGGGATTGCCAGCGGCGACTACCAGCGCTTCGTCCAGAATGTCTTCAAACAACTGCTGATTTCCGGCAAGAGCCGCTGCCGATGCGAGCGGTGCCAGCACGCCGGGCCGATGCATCTCAACAAGGTGCGCGTTGGCGAGCCTTCGGCCCTTCTCCACAATCTTGAGCGCCTCCTCCTTCTTGCCTCTGGCCACCCACAGCTCGGCCCACTTGGCATGAAGCAGCGCTTTGAGCTCATATCCATTCGGCATGCCGTTCAGGCCCGTCATGGCCTTTTCAAAAACGAGTCGGCTTTCCTCCTCAGCTCCCGCACGAAACAGCTTCACTGCACCGTCAAAACGGAGCGAAGTCGCATCCACGTTGGCATTCTTCGGAAGTTCCAGAGCCTGAAGCCCCAGCTTCACGGCCGCCGCAACTTCTTCTTGCGACTGCGCTTCATCATGGCGTTTGAATGCCAGGGCAAGCAGCTCTCCACCCGCAGTCACCGCTGCAGGAAATGGGCCGCTTTTCGCGCCCTCCAAAACCAGTTCCAGCGCTGCTTGGTGATCATACTTGGTCTCAGCATCTGCGATTAACTCCCGCAAGCGGGCTGCGAGGGCGGTTTCCTTGTCCACGATTTGGTTCATCCAATCCTCAATGGTGGAAGCGTCGCCACCACAGACGGCCAGACCGAGAGCCATTTCCATTCGGGCGCGATCCGCAGCCAAACCATTTCCTCTAGTCACGAACGCTTTCGTGCTCTCAAGTTCTTTTCTCAGCTCTGCATGATCCGCTCCTCGAGCGGCCAGCGCTCTCACCATGGCCACAGTGGCCACCACCCGCCGACTGTCATCCATCTGCTTCAGCGCCTGTTCCGCCACGTCAAACCGATCCGCTTTCACGGCAGACTCGACCACTCGAAGAAGCGTGTCGAGCTTCACATCCGTGTCACCGGCCATCCTGGTGGTGAGCTCAAGGGCAAGCTCAGCGGGATGCGTAATCTGTTCCTCAGCCGCACGCCCAACCGGCGAGGCTATGCAAAGGAGGAGGAAGTGACAGATGCGAACGGATTTCACGGCAAAAAGGGAGGCGGCTCTGATGAACCGCCTCCCAGAAGAGGCACTAAGTTGAACTAGACCAATGTCGCATTACAGGGCGTAAGCGCGGTAGAACACAGGGCTGGAACCCAGTGTAGTGGCGGTGTCCGTCACCGAAATGGTGGTGGCATTGCTCACAGGAGTGGTGTTCACCGGTGTCCAGTCGCGCTGATTGCTTGAGCGCTCCACGACATACTTGATGTCGGCCCCTGCACTCGGGAAGGTGACAACAGGGTTGCTGCCCGACATGCTCATGGTGATGACAGGGCGAGCGACATTGGTGGTGGGCAGAACCTGCAAGCTTTCAAGCACCGACCAGCCAGCAAGCATGTTGTTGTCACGCATGGACCCCGCGTATCCCACCTGCACGAAGCCAGCCGGCGGCATGTGTGAGCTTTCCGTGCGAGCCGGAGCACCCGCCTTCAGACGAAGGTCAAGACCGTTCTTTTTGTAGATGGCTGCGTGTATGGGCCCCGTGATGGCCGTGTTCGTCGCAGACTCCTCCACCATGGCAGTGAGTTCGGTAAGGCCAGCTGTGTTACCCTTCTCCACTGCTCCTGAGACCGTAGTATCAAAGGAGCGCACGTTGCCCCAGGTCATGGTAGTTCCGAACAGACCGCCAGTAGGATCTGCCAGCTCACTGACCTTGTTGGAGTTCTCAATAATGACGTTATAGACCCCCATCTGGGCTTCCAGCTTGGGCAGGAATCCCTTCTTGGTCGTATTGCCTGAGAGCACGCTGAGGTTGTAGATGTTGATGATCGTCTTCGGCAGACGGTCACCGTTGTTGGGCTCACCACCGTCCCACTCAAGCGGATTCAGATAACCGTATTCCGTCACGTTGGTGACTTCCTGTCCGATGGGGCCATTGCTGGTGAAACCTGAACGGAGTCCCGCGCCCGAGAGATCCAGAGTGCCTTGGGCCACAGTCCAGAACTGGTTGTTTCCACGGTACCCTTCGTCCCCGTCGAATGCATCATCGTGATTAGACAAGGAGAAAAGGAAGCGTGTGTCGTGCTTGCCGCCGAACCACTCAAAACCATCATCCGCGTTCTGGAACACCTCTATCCACTCGAAGGTGCTACCGGTTCCGGCACCGCATATGGTCAAACCATTGATTTCGTTACCCAGTCCGATGACAAATCCGCCATAACGCAGCGAGCAAAAGCGCATGACGCCGCTATTGTCGTTGTCGTTCATGCCGCCGTAAATGGCCAGGCTGGAGTTCAGGACGGTTGAGCCGCTTTCTGTGGCCAAGCCTTCCACGTAGTCAGCGCCTGTTCCACGGTTCTGCCCCTTGGTGCTCAAGCTCGGATCATTGGGGTCGATCACCACGTGAGCGTCCCAGTAGCCGTCCGAGTTCACATCGGTGCTCCCGGTGTTCTGGGTCACGTAGCCAAGACCACAAATGACCACACCGCCCCAGCGGGCTGCCTTGGAGAAACCATTGTCTCCCGGCTTACCAGAAGGCGAGTAATCGTTCTTCTGGAGCGAACCATGACGTGTGGTTCCCTTAATGGTGTGCGTGACACCAAACACATTTCGCCATGTGGCGGGAACCGTATTCAGGCCGCCTGGAACGTTGGGATCGTCGATCGTGGTAAAAATGATCGGGTCTTCCACCGTGCCATTGGCGATGATTTTGGATCCACGGCAGATCACAAGCGCACCAGGTTCGGAGTTTACTCCAGACAGACCAGTGACGCCAGCAGACACGCCGCGCACGATCGTTCCAGGCTCAATGGTGAGATTGGCCCCGTTGGTCACGAAGATCACCCGGGAGAGAATGTAAACGTTGTCACGGGTCCAGCGGGTGTCCGTGGTGATCCGGTTGTCAGTGGCGGTGCCCACTGTGATGAACGCAGCGTTGGCTGCGGTGCCGCCCAATAGCATGGCAGCGGCAAGAGTGAGAATGCGGTTTTTCATGAAAGAATGATCAAAGAAGATTGATGTGAACAGGCGTGAACTCAGGAGGCGAAAGGCTGGAGCACTCGCCAGACGAGGGATGGCTGAGGCACCACAGGCTGGAAGAAACGCTTCGGACGGCCAGGCGCCCAACCCGCAGGATAGACTGGCGTTCCACCAGCGCGCTCAATCTTCACCGAACGACCAGGAAGGATCTGAACCGAACCCTGATCGCCACCCGTGTTGTCCACGCGCCGCCATCCAGAGTTGGACAGATAGTACTGGGTGATTGTCGTGCCGTTATCGACCGAAACCTTATCAGCGCCGTTGGCGGTGGCGTTGGCACGAACCGCCAAGCGAAGACCGGAGTTGTCCAGCGTAAGCGTGTTGGTGAAGGGATTGGACGCAATGGTCACTGCACCGGGCCGGGTGAGGATGCGCTGGGTACCGCTGCGTGCTTTGCCTGCGATGACGATGTCATTGGAAGGACCACCTGCGATGCGGTTTACAATCACCCCCTTCTGATCCGAGATCCTGACATTTGCCTGGTCCACCGTAGCGTTGGAACCATCGGCACGGCGCCAACCACCAGCAGTGGAGTTGAAGAAATACTCCGTCACCACACCGTTGTCTTCCACGGCCACCTTGTCAGCGGCAGCAGCGGAGGCACCGGTGGTCAGAAGCTGGCTGACCAAAGCATTCGTCGTGCCGAAGAGTGAGCCCAGCGTCCAGTCTGGAATCACTGCCACAGAAGTCACACCTGCCACGTTTCCACCAGGCACCGTGCCCGACACGGTGATGGCGTTTGCCGTATTGGTTATCACAGGAAGGCTGCGTCCGTCGTTGGGTCCACCAAGAATAACAACGGAATGCGGAGCGGCAGCGAAAGCAGCAGGAGTGAAAGGAGTCCCCACCACATTGATCACTGAACCAGACGAAGAAGCAATGACGGCACGTGCTGCGGGAGGACGGGTGAAAGGAATCCCAAGCTGAGTGACGGCGCCGGAAGGCAGCGGGATAGCAAGGATGCCTTCGGTCTGACTGATCGGCAGCTGCGCCTTCACGGTCCCGCCGGCGGCGAGCGTGAGAGTGAGCGATGCCATGATGCAGAGTTGTCTGCGACTGATCTTCATGGTGTGGGGTGTGTTTGGTGCGGTTGTGAGTTCATCAATGCCGCGTCGGCAGCACTGTTCCGCTGCTGGCCTAACCCTTTCGCAAACCAGTGTAAAAGGGTGGAGTGTGACAACTGCGCCACGATGCCAACCAGTCCCTTCCCAGGATGCTCGTCATCTTGTGTCTCGCGCAGTCTAACCATCTGAGGAGAAGACCAAAGGCGTCACCTCCGGGCAATGCCGCCTCTGTGAAACAACTGTAACATTTCACCAAGTGACTTGGCGCAGGCTGCAACGATCAAGCACTTCCGGCCAAGCCGCCAATCGCCTCCTGCATGAAACTCCACCTCCGTAGCCTGTTGTCAGCCCTCGTTCTGTCCTCCGCCATCACCTCTTGCGTCGCCCCCCCGGCCGAGCCGCCATATGCCGCCCATGCTCCGGTCCTCATGGAGAAGACCGAGATGACAAAAAGCTTCGTCATGAACCATGACTGGAGCGCTGACGGTTGGACCATGAAAAAGGGTTCCATGATCAGCTTCAACTCAGACGGCACAGGCATCATGGAGCTCACCGTCTTTGAGGAGACCATGCCGCCACGACGCTCCCGTCTGCACTTTTTCAGCGAACAATATGGTCCAGATGGAAATGGTCTCTTCAAGCTGCCGAACTCCGACGGCGGGCAAGTTCTCCACCTCCACGGCGTCAGAAAAGACTGCATTCACACCGTACCCTTCGCCTACGACAAGCGCTACTTCCCCTCCATCACACGAATCAACTTCCGCGTGGGTCGGGACAAACCCCTGGGCATCCCCGCAGCCCCGCCGCTCTCCAAGTAAGAACGCCGACCGGATTTCACCCCGGCAGCCCCCCATCACCACCGGAAAAAGTCAGTTCTTTTGCTGATTTTTCATTCCGGGATTGCGAAATGGCATTCCTGAGCCACGGATTGCACCCCCCGGCTCACTGCCGACCCCACAAACCACAAGACAGTATTGGAAATGAAGGACCTCAGTAAATACCGCAACATCGGCATCTTTGCGCACGTCGATGCGGGCAAAACCACCACCACCGAACGTATCCTCAAGCTCACCGGCAAAATCCACAAGATCGGGGAAGTGCATGACGGCGCATCCACCATGGACTTCATGGAGCAGGAAGCCGAGCGCGGCATCACCATCCAGTCCGCCGCCACCACCTGCTTCTGGAAAGGCCACCAGTTCAACGTCATCGACACCCCTGGACACGTGGACTTCACCATCGAGGTCTATCGTTCCCTCAAGGTTCTTGACGGCGGCATCGGCGTCTTCTGCGGCTCCGGCGGCGTGGAACCACAGTCCGAAACCAACTGGCGCTACGCCAACGACTCTAACGTCTCCCGCGTCATCTACGTCAACAAACTGGACCGCACCGGTGCGGACTTCTACCGCGTCGTCGGCCAGGTGAAGAAGATCCTCGGCGCTCACCCGCTCGTCATGGTCTTGCCCATCGGCATCGAGAGTGACTTCGTCGGCGTGGTGGACCTCCTTACCATGAAAGCCCACGTGTGGGATGAATCCGGCCAGCCCGAAAACTTCCGAATCGAGGAAATCCCAGCGGACATGCTCGACAAGGCAAAGGAATACCGCGCCCAGCTCGTGGAAACCGCCGTCGAACAGGATGACGCCGTCATGGAGAAATACCTCGAAGGCGAGGAACCAGACATCGACACCCTCAAGAAGTGTATCCGCAAGGGCACCATCAACCTCACCTTCTTCCCCACCTACTGCGGATCCTCCTTCAAGAACAAGGGCCTCCAGCTCGTGCTCGATGCCGTCGTGGACTTCCTCCCCGCGCCAATCGACGTCAAGCCCCTCCCTGAAGTCGATGCAGAAGGCAACGAAACCGGCAAGTTCGCCATCAGTGATCCGAATGCACCCTTCCGCGGCCTCGCATTCAAGATCATGGACGACAAGTTTGGCGCCCTCACCTTCACCCGCATCTATTCCGGCACCATCAAAAAGGGAGACACCGTTCTCAACTCCTTCACCGGCAAGACCGAGCGCATCAGCCGCATGGTCGAGATGCACGCTGACAACCGCAACGACATCGAGTCCGCACAGGCCGGTGACATCGTCGCCATCGTAGGCCTGAAGAACGTCCAGACCGGACACACCCTCTGTGATGAGAACAACCCCGCCACCCTGGAACCCATGGTGTTCCCGGATCCCGTTATCTCCATCGCCGTCTCACCGAAGGACAAAGGCAACGCCGAAAAACTCGCCAACGCCATTGGCAAAATGGTGCAGGAAGACCCATCGTTCCGCGTCGAGACGGACGAGGAAACCAAGGAAATGATCCTCAAAGGCATGGGCGAGCTTCACCTCGACATCAAGATCGACATCCTCAAGCGCACCCACAAAGTGGAAGTCAACGTGGGCGCACCCCAGGTGGCCTACCGCGAGACCATCACCCAGCCCGTCACCGACAGCTACACCCACAAGAAGCAGTCTGGCGGCACCGGCCAGTACGCCAAGATCGACTACGCCATCGAACCCGGCGAACCCGGCTCCGGATTCGTCTTTGAGTCCAAAGTCGTGGGTGGCAACGTGCCCAAAGAGTTCATCCCCGCCATCGAAAAAGGCTTCAGGGCCTCCATTCTCAAGGGACCCCTCGCCGGTTATCCTTGCGTGGACTTCAAGGTCACCCTCGTGGACGGCGGATTCCATGCCGTGGACTCCTCCAACATCGCGTTCGAAATCGCATCCAAGGCCGCCTACCGCCAGACCATGCCGAAGGCCGGCCCCCAGATCCTCGAACCGATCATGAAGCTGGACGTCTTCGCACCAGAAGAAAAAATCGGCGACGTCATCGGCGATCTCAACCGCCGCCGTGGCATGATCCAGAACCAGGAACCCACCCCTGGCGGCATCCGCGTCAAAGCAGAGGCCCCCCTCAGCGCCATGTTCGGATACATCGGTGACCTGCGCACCATGACCTCCGGCCGCGGCCAGTTCTCCATGGAGTTCAGCCACTACGCCCCCTGCCCCAAAAACGTCTCGGACGATGTCATCGCCAAGGCCAAGGCCAGGGAAGAAGCCGTGCGTGCGGGCAAGTAACTGCACTCAACGCACCACTCACACCCTCAAAGGCGGTCCCGAAAGGGGCCGCCTTTTTCCTTTTACCAAACCACCGCATTTGTGCCGAAACCTCTGCTGGAGTGGCCCAGCTATCTGTGCTACGGCTCCCACCGCATGAACCGATTTCTCACTCTCGCACTCGCTGCCACAGCGCTCCTGCTTGCCTCCTGCAAGCAGACACCCAAGTCCTCCGGTCGTTACTCCACCACATTTGACCCACCTCTCACACAGCCCAGCAATCCTGCCAACGTGCGCGTGAAAATCAGCACCTCAGCGCAACGCATCTACCTCGTGGAGGGCGACCGCGTGCTGCTCGCCTCCCCCTGTTCCGTAGGCCGCCCCAACTCCCCTACCCCAGCCGGGCACCATCGCATCACGGCAAAAACCTTTGACCGCCGCCGCGTTAGCCAGCCCGGTGCAGGCTACCCCATGACCTACTGGATGTCGTTCTACTCCCCAGCCTACGGCATGCATTGGGGCTTCGTCAAACCCTACCCCTGCACCCACGGCTGCGTGCGCCTGCCCATCAAGACCGCGGCCAAAATCTTCGACGTCGTGCGCGTAGGCACCCCCGTCCACGTGGCCCACAGCCATCCAGAGGATGCCACCATCGGAAAACAGATGCCCCTCCTGGATGACACCTACATGCCCGATCCGCCAAACAGCTACATGCTCAGTCCCCAGGTCTTCGCCGACGCACGGCGTGGCAAGCTCTACACTTACTGATACCCCGTTCAAATGTCCGCCACCTCCGCACCTGTCAAAACCCGCGTCAACGTCCGCACCCCCGAGGTGATGGAGAAAGTGCAGGCGCAGGTGGAGACTCATTACCGCTCCACCATCGTGGAAAAGCTCCGCGCACGGGGCGGTGAAGCCACCGTGGGGAACACCACCATTCGGCTCGCCAAAGACTTCGGTTTTTGCTACGGCGTGGAGCGCGCCATCGACCTCGCCTACGCCTCCCGCAAGGTCTTTGCCGACCGCAAGGTCTATCTCCTCGGCGAAATCATTCACAACCCGGAGGTCAACCGCCAGCTCGCAGAGATGGGCATCATCAGCATCCCACTCGCCCAACAGGAGGACATCATCAGCAAGCTCGCACCCGAAGACGTGGTCATCATCCCAGCCTTCGGAGCAGAGACCAAGCTCATGAAACTCATCGCCGAGCGCGGTTGCGCCACCGTGGACACCACCTGCGGAGACGTCATGTCCGTCTGGAAGCGCGTGCGCACCTATGCCCGGGAAGGCGTCACCTCCATCATCCATGGCAAGGCGGCGCACGAGGAGACCCGCGCCACTGCATCCCGAGCCATGGGAGACAAAGGGGACGGCCACTACCTCATCGTCCTCACCCTGGATGACGTGGACTACGTGTGCGACTACATTCGCAACGGCGGAGACAAGGCCGCCCTGCTGAAGCGCTTCGCCGGAGCGCATTCAGAAGGCTTTGATCCGGACCTCCACCTCACCCGCGTCGGTGTGGCGAACCAGACCACCATGCTCAAAAGCGAGACCGAAGATGTGCAGAGACGCATCCGGCAGGCGGTGATCGACCGTGACGGTGAAGCTCTCGGCGCAGCCAACTATCAGGTTTTTGACACTATCTGTGGGGCCACTCAGGAGCGTCAAGATGCCCTCTTCCAGATGCTGCACCAGCCACCGGATGTGCTCATCGTCGTGGGCGGTTACAACTCCTCCAACACTACCCATCTGGTAGAGATAGGAGAGCAGCGTCTGCCCACCTTTTTCATCCGCAACGCAGAGTGTCTCAAGTCTCTGGAAGAGATCGTCCACTTCGACCTTCATCAAAAAGCGGAGACCACAAGCTACACCAAGCACCTCCTCGGCACAGGACCAGTCACCATAGGCATCACCGCCGGCGCCTCCTGCCCCAACAACCTCATCGAGGACACCATCCTCCGCCTGCTCGAGCTCCGCGGCGTCAAAGTCGAGGACGCAATCGCCGCGCTCAGCTAGAACCGCCAGCTCACACCGAGCGTCCCGCCCAGCGAGTCAAGCCCAGGGTTCACCTCCGTCATGCCCCCGTTAGACATGTGCTGGAACAGCACACCCAGGCGAAGCTCCACGTTCTGAGCCACCTCCAGACTCACGCCCGCTTTTGCAAACCAGTTCAGCGTGAAGCTCTGCCCCATGGCACCCACCACATCCTCCTGGTGGTCTAGCCAGCCAAATCCACCACCTGCTCCCGCATAGATCGAAAACCTGCCATCCGCCGTCCACCACTCCAGCGAGGGCGAGCCGGACAGACCACCATAGAACGTCTCCGGCCCCTCCGCGTAGTATTGAGCGATCAGCGTAAGCCGGTTTCTCACCAGCAACCGGGACCCACCGTCAAACGTCCAGCCAAACACCTCCCCGCTTCGCCAAGACAGACTCGTGGGCACCAGAAGATAATCATGAGGGGTATCTCCACCCACCTTTGCCAAAAGGCCCGTCTCCAAGTCCCAGTAGGAACGCTCCCCCACAGAGTTCGCAGGACTCTGGGCGAATCCCCAACACGCAGCCAGACAAAGGACCAAGGGCAAAAAATACTTCATAAGTCCGAAGTAAACCACCTTCCTGCCAACTCCGCAACTGCTCAAGCACCGCATTGTTTTGTTATCACATCTTTGAACTTGTAAAGACGATTCCACGAAGCACCTTGCCCCCCCTGAGTATTCACATGAGTCAAAGCAACCGCCCTTCCTTCAATCGCTCCGGTGGATCCGGTCCATCGCGCCGCCCTGCACCTCCGCCTCAGCCGGGGCGTGGCAAGCATGGTGACACCGCAGAAAAGGAGGAAGCCATCGAGCTTGAGGGAACCGTGAGCGCCGTGCTCGCTGGCACCATGTTTCGCGTGACCCTCAAGAATGGCCACGTCGTGTTGGCCCACATTTCGGGCAAAATGCGCAAGAGATTCATCCGTCTCGTTGTCGGTGACCAGGTGAAGATCGAGATGTCCCCTTACGACACGGACAAAGCTCGCATCGTGTACCGCTTGTAGCAGTCGTCTCCGTCTCAACGACGCACTCAGCTGCATGTCCAAGGACATCGTTTACTTCGACCTAGAAACCCAGCGCACAGCGGGTGACGTAGGCGGCTGGGGCAACAAGCATAAAATGGGCATCTCCGTCGCATCCACCTACAGCACAAAACTCGGAGAGTATCGTTGCTACTTGGAGGACGAAGTGGATCAGCTCATCGAACAGCTCCGGCGGGCTGACCTCGTTGTAGGCTTCAATCACATCGGGTTCGACTACGAAGTACTCATGGCCTTCACCGTATTGGAACTCCGTGAGCAACTCCACAGCCTGGACCTCATGCTGGACCTCGAAAAACGCCTCGGTCATCGCCTCAAGCTCGACGCCGTTGCCTCAGCCACCCTCGGCACCAGCAAGACTGCCGACGGCCTGGAAGCCATCCGGTGGTGGCAGCAGTGGAAAATTCTGGACATCGCCCGCTACTGCTGCTTCGACGTCAAGGTGACCCGCTGCGTCCATGAGTTCGGCATGAAACATGGTTACGTGAAGTACCTTGACCGCTCCCGCCGCGAGGTAAAGGTCGAGGTGGACTGGTGAAACGGGTTCCAACTTCAGGCCCGCATCAACCCCCGTCCCCGTATTTCATGACAGGCCCACACACCAACATCCAGCATAAGGTCCGGCGGGTCACATCCATCACCGTCCGCCAGTTCTACGATCACGACCATGAAGCACTGAAGCTCAAGCTCGTAGGCACAGATAAAGGCATGGAGCGGAAGATACAGGAGCCCTCCACGAACCGTCCAGGTTTAGCCCTTGCGGACTTCTTTGACTACTTCGCCTACAAACGCATCCAAGTGCTGGGGAACTCTGAGCTTTCCTACCTGGACAAACTCTCCGCCATCGAGCGCCGACAGCGCTTTGAAAAACTCTGCCAGAAAGACATCCCCTGTCTCATCGTAGCTCGCGGCCGCGTGGTGCCACCCGACCTCGTTGAAGTGGCCAATGCAGCAGGCATCTGCGTCTTCCAGACCAGCATGATGACCATGAAGTTCATCAACCTCGCCACCCTCAAGCTAGACTGGGCCTTCTCCCCCACCACCACCGTACACGGCTGCATGGTAGATGTGCAAGGCATCGGCGTTCTGGTGACCGGCCCCAGCGCCGTCGGGAAAAGCGAGAGCGTCATCGGCCTCCTCCAGCGTGGTGCATCGCTCGTGGCAGACGATGCCGTACGGCTACGCCTCAATGAAGAGAGGGAAATCATCGGCACCGCTCCCGAGATCACCCGCAGCATGATCGAGGTGCGCGGCCTCGGCCTGCTGAATGTGGCCCGCCTTTTCGGAGTAGCCTGCGTACGCCTCAGCAAGCGCCTGGACCTCATCATTCGCCTCGTCGCGGATGCAGACCTCAGCGAACTCGAACGCGTCGGCACCGAAATGATCTACGAGGACATCCTTGGCCTCCCCGTCGCCCGCATCGACATCCCCGTCACCAAGGGCCGGGACGTGGCCGGCCTCATTGAGATCGCCGCCCTTCACCACAAACTGCGCGCTTTCGGCTATGACAGTGCCGGGGACTTCAATCAAAGGCTCTTGAAAAAGATGGCAGATGATCAATTAGGTTAGCCCCGCCGCCCCAGTCACACCCCACGGCCCACCGTCACACATGCTCGAACGAGAACTCACCATCACGAACAAAAACGGCATGCACGCGCGGCCAGCCGCTCAGTTCGTGAAACTCGCCAGCCAGTTCAAATCCGAGATCCTCGTGGAAAAGGACGATGAGCAGGTCAACGGCAAAAGCATCATGGGCCTCATGATGCTCGCCGCCGCCAAAGGCGAGAAAATCAAAGTCTCCATCCAGGGCGCAGATCAAGACGCAGCCATGGCCGCCATCGAAGACCTGGTGCGCTCCGGTTTCGGCGACGTGGAGTGACCCGTCCGCCAGGCCAGCAGCGCACGTCAGCCGTTTCCCTGCACCTTCGGATGACAACGGCCCCTCCACCAAAGAGGGTTCACCGAGCCCTGTGGGTCAAAGTCCAGACCTTTGGAACCCATCCAAGCCCCGAGCCTCCCCATCATTCTGCTCTCCTCTCCGCAGTGCGTGGACCCACCTCCCAGAGCGCCTCCACCATGGCACATCCCCCCGGATCATACGCCTTCAGTCCATCACGATTGAAAGGCTCATAGTCCCCTCCCACAAAGTACATCGCGGACAGTTCAGCAAAGTATTCCAGCTGGTTCTTGCACGCATAAGCAACCGGCAGCCTCCGTGATTTGTAGTCCATCACCTCACGGTAAAGCTGGCTCGCCTCAGCCCGCTTCCACGCTTCCATCACCGGCGGGTGCTTCTCAGGCCACTGAGATAGATGCCACGCGTGAGCCAACTCATGCATCAGAGCCTTGCGCGACCAAAGCTCATCCAGGAAGAGCAGGTTCTCCGCGCTGAAAATAATGATCGCGTGCTCCCACCGAGGGTCCAGATGAGGGTAGCGCCCAGGCTCACCGCGGCGGATGTAGTTCATCCCGCTCGATCGGCCACCCAGCGGAGAAGACTTCCCCCACAGCAGATAGAAGTCCATTCCCACCAGCTCCTTTTGGGGCCGCTCGGGCAGAGTCAGAAAAATGGACTCCAGCGTGGCCTCCAGCTTCTTCACCGCGCTCGCTGCCCGTTCCGGACGCCGATCCATGAAGACCTTCTCCACGTGCACCCGCCAGCGGTCTGAGACACTCGCATACTCGCGGACCGGAGTGCGGAAGTTCGCGCCGTCCCGTGCCGCCCTGGCCTCTGCGGCAGACGACACCTTCCCATCCCCATGTGCAAGAGCTGCACCCAGTATCCACATGCCAAGCATCTTCATGCCCATCCACATGCCCATCCAAACGTGCCGATCGCAGTCCTTCTTGTGCCCTGGCCCCGCAAGCGCCGCCGCCGAATCCTCAGGGAAGGCAACTTTTGCACTGAGCGTCAAAGTTTTCCATTACAAGCCACCTCTCCCGCATTACATTCTCACCACAAGCCATGCAGAACACCCCCCCTCTGCTCGGCCAAGGCGCGAACCCCTTCCCGCCGCCCGAGCCTATTCTCTATCGTCCAAACGTCGCAGCCATCCTCCGCAAACCTTCAGGGGAAATCTTCATCGCAGAGCGGCTCACCGTAGAGAATGCCTGGCAGTTTCCCCAAGGCGGCGTGGACGATGGTGAATCCATGCAGCGCGCACTCGTACGGGAGCTGGAAGAAGAAATCGGAGTCACCGAAAACCTCATCACCATCGTCAAAGAGAAGGGCGGCTACCGCTACGCGTTCCCCAAAGGCAGGCTGAAATACGGCATCTATGGCGGGCAGGACCAGACCTATTTTCTTTGCGACTACCACGGCACGGATGCCGACATCCATCTGGATCAGCCCCACCGGGAGTTCTCTCGCTTCAAATGGGTGAAACCCGGGGACTTTCGCATGGAGTGGGTACCCAAGTTCAAGCGCCCCACTTACTCCGCCGTCTTTCGCGACTTCTTTGACATCGTGCTGGAGTGAAGTCTCCTCCACGCGAGAGTCCAGCCAGTTCCAACTTACGACCCTCCGTGGCCAACTCCAAAAAGGACGACGACCTCTCCAAGCTCCTGCACTCCCTCAAGGAGGGCTGGCGCGACTTTCAGACGTCTGAGGGCAGGCATCCCCTGCACCCGCTTCCACTGCTGGAAACACTCAAGTCATACAACTTCGCCAAGTTCAAGGCAGACCTCCGCGCCGCGTGCAGCGTCTCGCTGCTGGACATCCCGCAGGGCATCGCCTACGCCTCCGTCGCTGGGCTGCCGCTGCACTACGGAGTCACCTGCTCCGCCACCGCCGCCACCATAGGCCCGGCATTTGCCAGCTCACGGCAGACCATTCTCGGCCCCACCAATGCCACCGCCTTCATGGTGTTCTCTTACTTTGCCGCCAATGCGCACCTGCCACAGATCATGCTCATGCCACTGCTCGTCTTCATGGTGGGCGTGCTGCTGCTGCTGGGAGCATGGCTGCGCATGGCAGAGCTGACGCAATACATCTCCCGCACCGTCATCGTAGCCTACGTCACCGGAGCCGCCATCCTCATCATGGGCACCCAGCTGCCTGGACTTCTCGGCATCACCCTGCTGCCTCTGGATGATGGCGCTCCTCCGCGCACCCTGCCAGGCATCGTGCTCGGCGTCGCCACACAGATCACAGACACCGACTGGCAGTCGCTCATCGTCGCTGCCGTCACGGGTCTCAGTTGGTGGTGGATCAGCCGCAAGCGCCCCAAACTCCCAGCATTCATCCTCGCCCTGTTGGCCGGATCCGCATCAGCCGCCGCACTCGAGCACTTCCAAGTCGAGGTCCAGATGCTCCACAGTGAACCCTTCACCTGGCGTGCCTTGATCCCCCACTTCCCGGATTTCAACACGCGCAACGTACTGCCAGACCTATCCCGCCTCTTCGGGCTGGCGCTTGCACTTGCCTTCCTCTCCACACTGGAGAGCACCGCCATGGCCAGAAGCCTCGCCTCCCGCACAGGCCAGCGCGTGGACCCAAACCAAGACATGCTCGCACTCGGCCTCGCCAACATCGGCTGCGCCTACCTGTCCGGCATGCCAGCGTCCGGCTCGCTCACCCGCTCTGCGCTCAACCAGTCCTCGGGAGCGCAGACGCCGCTTGCCTCCGTATTCAACGGCCTGCTTTGCCTCATCGGTGCTCTGCTTCTCATGCCGCTGGTTCATTATGTACCAAAGGCCGCCCTCTCCGCCCTCATCGTGCTCGTGGCGCTCTCACTGATCCACCGCAGGAACATCCGCATCTGCCTGCTCTCCACCAACTCGGATGCGCTCACCTTCCTCGCCACCTTCGTCCTCACGCTGCTCATCCCTCTTCACGTCGCCATCTTCGCAGGCGTAGGCATCTCCATCATCCTCTACCTCCGCAAAGCCTCCCGCCCCTCCCTCGTGGAATACGCGTTTAACAACGAAGGGCACCTCGCCGAAGCAGAGGCAGGCACACGCGCCGATCCCTCCATCTCCATCGTCCATGTAGAAGGCGAGCTCTTCTTCGGTGCGGCCGACCTCTTCCGCACCCAGATTCAGCGCATCTCCGCAGACCCCAATCTGCGCATCATCATCCTACGCCTCAAAAACGCACGCCACCTCGATGCCACAAGCGTCATGGCACTCGAGGAACTCATCAAAGTCATGCGAGACAACGGGCGCGACATCATCGTCTCCGGTGCCATGCGTGACGTCTATCGCGTACTCCGAGACTCTGGATTGGTCGAAGAAATCGGGCGAGACAACATCTTCCCAGGTTCCGCCTTGAACCCAAACCTAGCCACCCGCAAGGCGCTCCGTCGCGCACAGGAGATCCTCGGCACCGACCGAGCCAATGTGCAGATTTACTTCGATCCCGCCAAACAGGTCAACTAGATGCAGCCCACGTTCGTCGATCACCTCCTCACCCGCATCGCTTCACTCGGAGTGCGTGAGGTGTGCGTGGCTGCCGGAGCCAGAAACATCAATCTCATCCGCGGCCTCACGGCCAGCCGAAACCTGCGTCTGTGGCGCTTTTTCGAAGAGCGCAGCATGGCCTTCTTTGCACTTGGCAGAATGCTCGCCACCCGCCGTCCCGTGGCAGTAGTGACCACCTCCGGCACCGCAGCCGTGGAAACCATGCCCGCCGTCGTCGAGGCCCATCACCAAGGATTGCCGCTCGTCGTCATCACCGCCGACCGACCACGCAGCTATCGCGGCAGCGGTGCTCCGCAGACGATTGATCAAACCCACCTTTTCGGAGCACACGCAGACTTCATCGACTACGCCGAGGACCAAGAAGGACACGACGCCGGGTGGCCAGTTGCACTCCACTTTCAGCCCCTTCACATCAACGTCTCCCTGGAGGAAGGTCTCACCACCATTCATGGCATCGACTTCCATGAACACCCACCCCCATTCACCGACACCCCGCCAGTCGCACTGACACTGCACCGCATCGACCTCGTGCTCGCAGCCGGCATGTCGCCAGAAGATGCACTGCGACACGAACACGCGCTGCTCACGCTCGGAGCACCCATCGTCGCTGAGGCCACCGCCAATCTCCCCGCCACACTCAGCCACCTCGTCACTCGCGGAGGTGAAAGCGCACTCGCCGCAGCAAATCCCTCACGCGTCCTACGCCTCGGCAGCGTGCCGTCTTGGCGCTGGTGGCGAGACTTGGAGTCAAAACCCCAAATCGAAGTGATTCATCTCTCGCAAGCACCCTACCCAGGCCTCGCAAGAGACTGCGGCAAAAAGGTGTGGCCTCAATCCACGGCATGGGCAGCTCACCCCGGCAAATGCCTGCCGCTCCCCGCCCTGGATTTACCGCTGGACACCGCGGTCGCCACCCACCCCCTCAGCGAGCCAGCCTGGATGCGTCACCTTTCTCTGGTCGTCTCGCCAGGCGCTGCCGTCTTCCTCGGCAACAGCCTCCCCATCCGGGAATGGAACCTAGCAGCAGCAACGCGCCACGATGTCGCATTCTATGCCAACCGAGGCACCAATGGCATCGATGGACTGATCTCCACCTTCCTCGGCTTAGGCGCTGACGAAAGAGAGTCATGGATCATCCTCGGTGACCTTAGTGCGCTTTACGACCTATCTGCACCCTGGGTTCTCGAACAACTGCCTGCTGCCAACCGAAGAATCGTCGTCATCAACAACGGTGGCGGCCAAATATTTGGCCGCGTGAAAAGCCTCCAGGCCCTGGACGAGCAGACCAGGCCCTGGATCATCAACCCTCATCAGCACCGCTTCGCATCGTGGGCTGCCATGTGGGGATGCCGTTACCGAGCCGTCACATCGCCCGAAGACCTGCATGAACTCCCCGACGGGCCACTTGTGCTCGAAGTGCTGCCAGATGCCGCCCAATCCACAGCCTTCTGGAGGGACTGGGCTACCACGTCACACTGAAGAAACATTCGCCCCTGCTCCACTAGGCAGTCAAACGCGTGCCGGTTTTGCATTGCAATCACTGCGGCTCTAGGCGAGGAACCAAATCAACTGATGGTACGCTCTGTTGGCAGACACACACTCTCGCTGGTCCGGTCTCTCGGAGACTTTGCCCTTTTTATGGGTGAGGCCTTCAGGTCCGTGACCCGCTCCCGCAAGCTGGGCCGCCGCGTCCTGCGCGCCATGCACGAGCAGGGAGTCCGCTGCCTGCCAGTGGTGCTCATTGTGGGCGTGTTCACCGGACTCGTTCTGGGCCTCCAAGGCTGGTATGTCCTCAATCGCTTCGGTTCCGAAAGCCTGCTGGGCACACTCGTCTCACTGAGCATCATCCGAGAACTGGGGCCAGTGCTCGCCGCCCTCATGCTCGTAGGTCAAGCCGGCTCCGCCCTGGCCGCAGAACTCGGCATTCAACGAAACTCAGAGCAGATCGCCGCACTGGACACCATGGGCGTCAGCAGCCACGGCTATCTCATCACGCCGCGCCTCCTCGCAGCACTCATCGTTTTTCCCATGCAGACCGCGCTGTTCTGCACCGTCGGCCTCTGGGGCGGCAGTGTCTCCGGCACCATGCTGCTCGGTCTAGAGCCAGGCATCTACTGGTCCGCAGTGGAGCGTGCAGTGGAGATGCGTGACGTACGAGAGTGCATGGTCAAGGCCCTCACCTTCGGCCTGCTCACCACCGCACTCTGCGCCTACCACGGGTTCAATGCCCACCGCAGCAAAGCCGGGTCCGGCGCACGTGCCGTCAGCTCCTCCACCACCCTCGCCGTCGTGCAGTCCTGCATCCTCGTCCTCGCCGCAGACTACCTCATCACCTCCTTCCTCATCTAGACTGTGTCCTCTGAATCCCCAGACATTCTGCTGCACATCGAAGGCCTGCAGAAGCGCTTCGGAGAGAATGTGGTTCTGAACGGAGCTTCCCTCTCCGTACCGCGTGGCTCCCTCGTCACCGTCCTCGGGCGCAGCGGCTCCGGCAAGTCCGTCCTCCTCAAATGCCTCGCCGGAGTGCTCCAGCCAGACGCAGGCACCGTCCGCTTCGACGGCACCCTCATCAGCGACCCCGCCAACGCCCAGGCTCGCACCGAGTTCAAAAGGCGCTGCAGTTTTCTCTTCCAGAGCAACGCACTCTTTGACTCCCTCACCGCACTGGAAAACGTGGCCCTCCCCCTGGAGCAAACCACGCGCCTCCCTGACAAAGAAGTCCGCCAGCGAAGCATGGAAGCGCTCCGTCAGCTCGAACTCGACGCCGCCCACGACCGCTATCCCAGCCAGCTCTCCGGCGGCATGCAGAAACGCCTGGCACTCGCGCGCGCCATCGTCACCAAGCCGGAACTTGTGCTCTTTGACGAACCCACCGCCGGCCTAGATCCCATGCGCCGGAACGCCGTGTTTGCCATGATAGCCCGTTATCAGCGGCAGTTTGGCTTCACCGCCGTCACCGTCACCCATGACGTGCCAGAGGCCCTGGTGGCAGCGGACCAAGTGGCCCTGCTCGAAAATGGAGTCATCTGCTTCCAAGGCACCCCACAAGAGTTCAATAACTCGGGCCACCCCACCGTCCATAGTTTCAGAGACAGCAAGACAGCCCTCTCGGAGACACTTGCCTCCATCCGCAAAGGTGAAATCGTTCAAACACAAGACCCATGAATCAAAGCAAGCTGGAATACCTCGTCGGTGCCTTCGTCCTGCTCGGCATCGCAGCCATCGTTTACCTCTCCGTCAAGCTCGGTTCCGGCTCCTTCGTCAGCGGAGACACCTACACCCTCGAGGCACGGTTCAGCAGCACCAGCGGCCTCAATGTGGGCGGCAGCGTCCACGTCGCCGGCGTTCCCGTGGGTCGCGTAGAAGGCATCCGCGTGGACCCTGCCGACTTCAGCGCCATCGTCACCCTCCGCGTGCTCAGCGGTCTCAAACTGCCCACCGACACCATGGCCTCCATCAAGACCACCGGCCTCATCGGTGACAAGTTCATCCTGCTCTCTCCCGGTGCAGACGAAACCTACCTCGAACCCGGTGCCCTCATTACCATGACCGAATCCTCCGTGGACATCGAGTCCCTTATCGGAAAGATGGCATTCGGCAGTCTGGACAAAGACAAGGAGCCGGATAACACTTCCACCGTGCCATGACACTACGCACCCTGCTCTCCATCCTCGTTTTCGCACCCGCAGCATTGTTCGCAGCCTCAAGCCAGGAGGAAGCTCAGGCCCGGCTCCGCTCCGCAGTGGATGAGGTGCTCAACATCGCGAAAAACGCGAAGGACCGCCCCACCCTCGTCGCCAAAATCGGACCCGTCCTCGGCAAGCACATCAGCTTTGACGTCATGACCCGCCGCGCCATCGGCCCCGGCTGGCGCACCTTTACCCCCTCCCAGCAAAAAGAAGCCGTAAAGCACTTCACCCAGCTCATCATCCGCTCCTACAGCTCCAAGTTCACCATAGGAGCCATGCCAGAGATCAGCTACAAATCCGCCGCCACACCCGCCGCAGGTCGCGTGGATGTCACCACCACCACCACCTACCAAGGCAGCCGCTACAACGTCATCTACCGCCTAGAACAGGCCGAAGGCTGGCGCACCACAGACGTCGTCATCGAAGGCGTCAGCATGGTGGCGAACTACCGCAGCCAGTTTGATCCCGTATTCAAAAAAGGCGGCGCTGAGGCCGTGCTCCGCTCTCTCGAACAATCCGCCTCCCGTCCGGAATGAACCGCTCACTCCTCTTCCTCCTCCTGGCGCTTGTCCCTTGCCTCACCCAGTGCACCTCCACCAAGCGAAGCACAAGGAAGCCCCTCCCCCCTCCCCCGCCACCTTCAGCCACCAAACCACTCGCACAGACCTCCCCGCCATCCACACCCACCAGCGCCGAGCCCGACGACCTGGATGAATACGCCGTCGTCGAAATCTCTGACCCACTGGAAAAAGTCAATCGCGGCATCTTCTGGGTAAACGACAAATCCTACCGCTTCATCTTCCGCCCCATCTCCAAAGGCTACGAAAAAGTCCTCCCCAACCGTCTCCGCAAAGGCATCCACAACGCCTTCGAAAACGTCAAGTTCCCCATCCGCTTCGTCAACAGCGCGCTCCAGGGCGACTTCAAAAAAGCTGGCCTCCACGTCGGGAAGTTCGTCATCGACTCCGTAGCAGGCGTGGGCGGACTGGTGAAACGCTCAGACGAAATCCCAGTCTTCGCCGCCCTGCCTGACGAAGACACAGGCAAAACCTTTGCCACATGGGGCATGGGGCACGGACCCTACATCATCATTCCCTTCCTCGGCCCCAGCAGCCTCCGAGATGGCGTTGGCCTAGCCGCTGATTACGCACTCAACCCCGTCAACTTCGCCATCTACGTGCCCGGCGAATATGACTGGGGCTTCATCCCCCCTTCCGCCAACACCCTGCGCGCCCTCCCCACCCAACTCGCCACCTACGACGAAACCGTCCGCGATGCCATCGACCCCTACATCGCCGTCCGCAGCGCCTACGTGCAATACCGGGCAGAGTTCGTGAAAAAGTAATCACCGCAAGCACCCCTGTCCTCCAGCCTACTCAATCGCATGAAATCACGTCGCGACTTCCTCAACCTCACCGCCCTCGCCGCAGCAGCAGCCACAGTCAAACCCAGTCTCCACGCCCAGCGCGCAGGCGAAGGCACCGGCCCCCTCTTCCAAATCTCACTCGCCCAGTGGTCCCTCAACAAACGCTTCTTCAAGCGCGAAGGTCACGAGCCACTAGATCATCTCGACTTCGCAAAAGTCGCCTCCGAGTTGGGCATCACCGGCGTCGAATACGTCAACCAGTTCTTCTTCGACAAAGCGCAGGACAATGCCTACCTCAGCGAAATGAAAAAGCGCGCTGCCGACCACGGCGTGCAGAGCCTACTCATCATGTGCGACCGCGAGGGCAACCTGGGTGATCCAGATGATGCCAAACGCTCCAAAACCATCGAAAACCATCTCAAGTGGCTGGATGCAGCCGCCTTCCTCGGCTGCCACTCCATCCGCGTCAACGCCGCAAGCGATCCCAAACTCAGCTTTGATGAGCAAAAAAAACTCGCCGCCGACGGGCTACACCGACTGTGTGTTGAAGGCGACAAGCGCGGCCTCAATGTCATTGTTGAAAACCATGGTGGACTCTCTTCCAATGGCAAATGGCTCGTTGAAGTCATGAAAGCCGCCGATCATCCCCGTGTCGGCATCCTCCCCGACTTCGGCAACTTCTACACCAACCGCGAGAACGGAGAACTCTACAACCCCTACCTCGGCGTCCGCGAGTTCATGCCCTGGGTAAAGGGAGCCGTAAGCGCCAAGTCCTGGGACTGGGACACCGGTGCGGGCGATCTCTACACCGAAGATCGCCGTGAAGGACGCGAGATGACTCTCGACTACGCCCGCCTTGTCAAAATCGTCGTAGATGCCGGCTACAACGGCTTCATCGGCATCGAATACGAAGGCCAGAAACACAGCGAGATCGACGGCATCAAGCGCACCAAGCTCGCCCTCGAACAAGCCCGCGCCGCACTCACCTAAAGCAAAGTCGTGATGAGTTCCGGGCGCTTAGCGAGCAAACTCACGTTCGCTTCTACGGTGCGGCCGTAGAGGAAGTCGTGAGACTTCCCAGGAAAGCGAAGTCGTGATGGGTCTCCAAGCGCTTACCCAGCAAACTCACGTTCGCTTCTACGGTGCGGACGTAGAGGAAGTCGTGAGACTTCCCAGGAAAGCGGAGTCGTGATGAGTTCCGAGCGCTTAGCGAGCAAACTCACGTTCGCTTCTACGGTGCGGACGTAGAGGAAGTCGTGAGACTTCCCAGGAAAGCGGAGTCGTGATGAGTTCCGAGCGCTTAGCGAGCAAACTCACGTTCGCTTCTACGGTGCGG
>CAZIGH010000030.1:0-64187 GCA_964538625.1 uncultured Verrucomicrobiaceae bacterium | reverse complement strand
TGGCGAGCAGGCGCTCCACCAGCGGTGCCAGAGCTTCATTGAAATGGCTCTCTCCGAGATAGTGATCAAAGGTAATACCCAGTTTTCCATACACGAGTTCAAGCTGGTCCAGGGTGAGTCTGACGCACTGCTTCCAGATGCCGAGGTTCTCTTCGTCTCCCTTCTGAAGCTTCACCAGTTCAAGTTTGCATTTCTCCATTACGGCCTCGTCTGCCTTGGCAGCGGCGTTGACCTGCTTGTAAACGCGAACGAGTTCATGAATGGCGTCCTGCTTCAGAGCCTCATGGTCGAGCATGGTCTTCCATCCATGAATGATCATGCCGAACTGAGTGCCCCAGTCTCCGATATGATTGTCCGTAATCACATTGTGGCCCACAAACCGAGCCACCCGCGCCAAGCAGTCACCTATGAACGTGCTGCGGATGTGGCCCACGTGCATCGGTTTGGCGATGTTTGGCGCGCTGAAATCCACGACGATGGTTCGCGGCGTACTCACCGCAGGCACACCGCAGGCTGCATCTTGCCGAATGGCTTTCAAATGAGCTGAGAGCGCTGCCGGAGTGATGGTGAAGTTCAGAAAGCCCGGTCCTGCTACCGTAGGTTCCGCACAAAGACCATCCGTGACAAATACCGCCTTCACCTGCTCCGCCAGTGCACGAGGATTCATCTTGAGCTGTTTGGCCAGCACCATGGCAGAGTTGCTCTGGTAGTCGCCGAAGCGTGTGTCTGAAGCGAGCGACACTTCGGGCACATAACCCTCCGGCATCACTACTCCGGCATTGTGGAAAGCGTTTTGAAGTCTGGTGGCAAGCTGGGCGCGAAACATGGGACGGGCAGCCTAGGACAGCCCGGCAGCTTTTCAATCTGCCTTCACATATTCCTTCGCCGCGGCACGTTGCAGTGCCCAGAACACATAGCCCACACCAGCTCCAAAGCCCACACCATAAATCAGCCCCCAAGCCATCTTCATGATGACCCCACGATCCGACGGGTAATACAACTCACCCCCCAAGAAGTAGCCCGCACTGTGGGTGAGGAAGAGCACCAGCGTGGCGGCAGCAGCCACTCTCCAACCACCCAAACGGCAGGCGCTCACAAACACAAAAGCCGCTGATCCGAAGGCGGAAGCCAGCCACTCTCCAAGTCCAAAGCCCATGACAAACCAAAGTACGCTCCACACCAGCGCATACAGAAAGAAGGCGGGAAAGAACACCTTGTTGAAGCGAGCATACGATCCCGGCCCGTTGAGTAAAGGGTGAAGCAGTGCCCCGCTCAGGAGCAAAAACACCAGCGCACAGCCCGCATACATGGCCTTTTCGCCACCCAGCGGTGCGAATACCTTCCCACCGAAGGCCCACACGGCGAAACTGGCCACTCCTACTAGGGCAAACCCAAGCGCACCGCGAAGCATGGAAGAACGCAAACTCATGCGCCCACAACGCTGACCACGCAGCGGATCCTTCAGCGAGGAAGCAACTCAAGCCAGCGGGCACACTCTCCAGGAAACAACGTGGCTACCCGGTCCTGCCACTGGCCGTCCCGTCCGTAACGCACAACCACTGCAAACCGGGCGTCAACCGGAGAGCACACCCGCCAGCGCGTCATCCCCGTTGGCAACTTGAAACGCCAGGCAGCCTTCACGACCACAGGATCGTCCGGACGCTGCGGCACAGCGTCATCGAGTCCGGTGAACGACATCTTCCAAACGGGAACAAGTCTGAGCGCCGCCCCACCATCGAAGATCACCCAACGGCTGATGGCCTCCTCACACTCCCGGAGCACAGCCTCCAGCTCAGGCTTCGGACAGTGGTCCAAGTCTGCCTTCATGAACCAGCGTTCTGACATCGGCTCCTGCGCGAAGCAGCGTGGATCCACCATCACCGTGACGGTCATTTCTTCTCCGCTCACTTCGCAGCTTACGGGAATGTCCGGCTCCGGATTGGCGGCGAGCCAGCCCGCCGCCAATAGAAAGATGGCCGTGCAAACGGTTGGTTTCACCTCACTTCTTTTCCGGTTCCGGAGTGAGCTTACCGCCTCTGGTAAGCAGTTCGCGAGCCTTGTCCGCTGTCACCCCCATGACTGGGAGATCATAGCCGAGCGTGTCGCCATTTGGCGTGAAACCATGGCCATCCACGTCCACATAAATGGGATTGTGATACGCACAGGGCTTCATCTTGGACTGCCCACTGGTGCCATAGCCTCCCACGATGGTGCTGCCCTCTCCGGTAGCGACCACGATCAGATGACTGTCCTGCTGCAGGGGCACCTCAATCTGCTCCGCGAACTGAACCACACCCTCCTTGAACATCGCGGCATGCGTTTCCTTGGTGAAGTTGAGCTTTGGATCAGGGCGGCTATTGACCAGCACTTGCACGCGGTCGATCTTCACCCAGTCCGTGCCTTGCACTTTCACATCCAGCTTGATGCTGCCGGTGGCACGAACGTCCGCTCCGGGGCCTTCTCCTCCGGGAGCGCGCACGGTCAAGAAGGGGCCGTTGGTGAGCATGACCTGGCCACCCTTGGCTTTTGGCGAGAGCTCGTCCCAAGAAATGTCCGGCGGGTTGTCAGTGCTGCTAGGGAGGTAGGTGAGCCAGCCTGCCACACCATTGCCGTAAACCGCATGAGCATCTGCCACTGCTACGGCCGTAGCGCGCACGCCCTGGTTCAGCAACTGAAGCCAAAGAAACTCCCGCACCTGACTCGCACGAGACGTGAGCGAGCCGGGCGCACGGGAGATGCGATATGGAGCACCTTCAAGAATGTTCGCTTCGTTTCCGTTCTGTGTCTCCATGCCATCAATCATCTGGCCCACGCCCACGAAACCACCATCCGCCACACCGTCGCCATCCCGGTCATGGAACATGTTCGCTAGGTCAGGATGGTTGAACTGGATCCAGCGCGTGGGATTCTCTCCCTGGTGACGACGCAGTGTAATGGCCGTGATGCGAGGATCATCATTCCACAGCGGGGCCCCTCCGTCCTGGAGGTATGGCTCAGGTTCAAATGGAAAGGCATTGAAGTGTTGGCGGCGACCGGTTAGCTCAATGCCCTTTACCGTTTTGATCCAGGGAGCAAGACCCAGCTCCTTGATGTGCGGTTCCCAGTCATAAAGACGGTTGTGCTCCGTGGTGGGTGCAAACTCGATGTTCTCCGCTGCGATGTTGATCAACCGATCTGCCACACCGCAGATGTTGTCACCACTCTGCGTGGTGTGGTTATGGAAGTCCGCACTGATCCAACCCTTCGTGTCCACGACTCTTTTCAGGACACCGCTGAACTCCGCCGCCTGCCCTTCGGCCAGAGTGATGGTCTTCTCCAGCGAAGCATATTCCAAGCCGCGCACGACACGCACCTTGTAGCTGCCAGGCGGCAGCGCCACGGTGAACTGACCTTTGCCACTGTGATACTGGTCCTTGCAGCCATGGGCACGCATGACAGGCCCCAAATCCGGCTGCGCAGTGCCGTTGATGCCTTCAAACATGGCTTTGCAAGGAAGGCTCTCTCCACCTTCTCCCTTAATGTCGAAGACGATGCGGCTGGCGGCGCTCATCTCGGCCTTCAGGCTGGCTGTCTCTCCTGCGCCTACCTTGACCTCATAGTTCACGCTCTTGCGGCCCATGTCTTCTGCCGTGAGCGCCAGTGTGCCGGGCCGTACCTTGACGCTGAACTTTCCATCGGCGTCCGGAAAGATGGGGATCGTCGCCTTGGCCATAGGCACCATGACTGCACCGCTCACCACGGGCTTACCTTCCGCATCCAGCAGGCTACCGGCCAGAGTGCCCACCGGCTCTCCCTTCACCTCAAGGCTGACGCCCACCGCCTCCACAGGTGAGGTACCTACTGCGATGAAACGCTCCACCACCACCTCTGCACCGGGGGCAATGTCAATGCTGCCACCTACTTTCTCAGTGCCAGTCACCTTCAGAATAGCGACCGCGTAGCCAGCTTTGTCCGCAGGATCCACGGAGGTGGCATAGGCGATGCCGTCCTCGGCTTCTCCCTGCTTCTCAAAGCGCACGAAGTCGCTCTTCGTATTTACCTTCAGCGGCGCATCTGTCTCGTTCCGCAAGGTGGTGGTGATGAACACACCCTGCACGCCGTCCTTCACGCGATACTCCTCACGGTGGAAGAGCCCTTTGTTGCTTGCGGCCGTTTTGACGGACTCCACGGCGGCGCTGCTTTTGTCTTCATCTGGAACGATGCGCACATAGCTTACAGGCCCGTGCCCGGTAGGGCCGTAACAGATAAGCTGGTCATTGTTCGAGCCCAGCAATGCCAGGTCATACAAGCAGCCGGGTGAAACACCATCATCACCGTAAAAGGTGCTCATGTTCGCGCGGCGGTTCGGCGCATTCTGGGACACTAGGGCTTCAATCTTGTCGTTCTTCAAAACGAAGTCCCCACGAATGCCGTCGGCCTCTTTACCCTTCGGCAGCTCTGCCTCCCGGCCATTGTTCGCCTCGAACACCTCTGCGGCCAACGCGGCCGTTGAGACCAGACAACCCAGAACACCCAAACGCAATTTTCCAAACATAGGGCCTAACCAACGCAGGCGAAATGCTTTCCCAAACAACAAAAGTGATACAATGGGACTTTTTCCTCACTCCACCACGTCACGATCCGCCCGCTGGCCCCAGCGCCCTTCCAGCGTGTGAACCAGATGGGGCGTGTACAGCTCAGGCTCGAGCAGGAAGGAATCGTGCCCCTTGCTGGAGTGGACGGTGATGTGCATGCACTTCACTCCCGCTGTCTCCAGGTGAGAGACTAGCTCCACCTGCTCCTCAGGATAGAAGCAGAAGTCCGAGTCGATGCTGAATACGAGGTAGTGATGCCTCGCCTTCTTACACCTCTCAAAAAGCTGGGCGTAAGTCTCCACACCAGCATCCAGGAGCGGATCATAACGCAGCCACATGTCGATGATGCGAAGGTAGGTGTTCGCATCGAAGCGCTTCACAAACTTTTTTCCTTGATGCAGCATGTAGCTTTCCACGTTGTGCCTGACCTGGAACCATGAGAGTTGGTCTGCACGCTGCACCACGTCTGCCCGCGCTCGGCGCTCGATGGCATCCAGATGAACAAAGGTTTTGTGGCTGATCATGCGCGCCAAGGCCAGACCATAAGCAGGCGGCTCCCTGTCGTAATAGTCGCCCCCATTGAAGTGCGGATCGTTCTCGATGGCCATCACCTGCTCGAACAAGGTGAGCCGCGTAAGCACGGTGGTGCGAGGACCGGATGCCACGGGCACAACAATCTTCACACGCTCGGGAAACATGGTGGCAAAGTTGATGGCCAGTAGCCCCCCCACCGATGCGCCCATGACGGCGTGGAGTTTTCTGATTCCCAGGTGGTCCAGCAGCGCTGCTTGAGACCGGACGACATCACTGGTCCTCACCGGAGGGAAGCTGCTTCCGTAAGGCCTGCCCGTGGCGGGGTTTATGGATGCCGGGCCAGTGCTGCCGTAGCAGCCGCCCAGGTAGTTCGCACACACGACAAACCACTTGTTCGTGTCCAAGGCTTTTCCTGGACCTATGAACGCATCCCACCAGCCGATCTGACAGTCCTTGGTCCACCGGTCTCCCGCTGCGCTCACAGTGGCGGTATGACCAGCGGCGTGCTGGCTCCCCGAGAGCGCATGGAAGAGCAGGATGGCATTGTCCTTTTTCGCAGACAGCGTGCCGTAGGTCTCATAGGCCACCGTCACGTCCCGCATCTCGTCGCCGGAACTGAAGCGAAAGGGTTTCCGGGCAGTGCCCAGGGTGAAGTAATGCGTTTCCGTGTCGCCTATGTCTGATTCCATGTTTCAGCCATGAAACACGTCCCCCCACCGGCTGGCAAGCGCTTCCATCAGCCGGGGAGCCCTGCGGCTTTGAGAATCTGGGACCGCCTCGGGAGCGAGGGTTGCGCACCAGATAGTAGCGTGGCTAGTGCCCCTGCCGCATTGGCAAATGCCACGGGATCGCTCATCTGCGTCGCAACCGCCACCGCGTACGCAGCCGCAAAGGCATCCCCCGCACCCACCGTGTCCACGGGTTGCACAGTGGGTGGCGGATGCTCCGTCGTGCCTGCCGCCGTCACTCGCACGGTCGGTGCACCACCGCGGGTGATGAGTAGCTCGCCGCAACGGGCCCTCCTCAAGTCATGGTCAGGCGAGACACGTTCTGCTTCTACCTCGTTTACGATCAATACATCCACCTCGATTCGCTCCGCCAAATAGGCATCGAGCAGCGGCGAGGGATTCAGTATGACCCGAACTCCGGCTTGCCGGGCGATGGACGCCGCCTTGCGCACCACGCTCAGTGGGCATTCGAGTTGCAGCAACAAGGCATCAGCAGAGCAGATAAGGTGCGTAAGGGAGTCCAGATGAGCCTCGTCGATGGCGTAGTTCGCCCCAGGGTTCACGATGATCGTGTTCTCTCCACCATTATCCACCGCTATAAAAGCGCTACCCGTTGGCTTGTCCGAGAAAAGAATGCCCGAGGTATCAATGCTCTCGGATTGAAGGGCTTCGATATAACTCCTACCCGCATCATCCCTGCCCACGCAGCCGATCAGCGACACGGAGGCCCCAGCGCGAGCTGCCGCCACAGCCTGATTGGCTCCCTTGCCCCCAAGGCAGGTGAGCATAGAGCTGGAAGTGAGCGTCTCGCCCGGAGACGGAATGTGCGGCACCCGCAGAGTGTAATCCACGTTCATCGAGCCAACGACGACGATGCGGGGTTGAGGGTGCATCATTGGAGTCTTGTCAGATTGCTTTCAGAATGGTGTGGTGCCACCGGAGGTTTCGAGTAAGGCGTCAGTTCACCCAAGAACACGCTGCCGGGAGAAACTCACCGCTGCGATGACGGCGGCTCAACACAGAGCTGCACGATGGCCTCTCTCACACGGGCCGCTTGCTCTGCGTTCATGATCAGGAACCGGTGTTTTCCCTTTCCATCCTTGTTCGGTCTGAAAAGCGTGGCGGAGTCTTCCTCCACCACCACGTTCCCTGCCGGTGAGAGGTCGAAGTAGCCACGCTCGGGATAGATCGCATACAGCACCGCTGTGGGGTCCCATGTGGGGCGGTCATGTGGCGGAGGGTTGTAGAGGTAGTATGCCTCCTTGAGCGGATGGTTCGGCATGTAGTCCAGGTCCTTCTCTATGACCAAGTGAGGAAACGCTGCCGCGATGCCTATTTCATAGCCGCTCCACACCATGGGCGTCGGCCATTCCCTCGCCAGCTTTTGCGCTGCGGGGATGTCCAGCTTCACATTGTATTCCAGATGCCTCGTGTTGTGGTTCACCGTTTGAAACGCTCCTGCCATCAAGCTGAGTACCTTCACCTTTTTTTCCGCCAGCGCCTTGGCCTCGGGATCATCCAGCAGACGGGCCAGATTGGTAAAAAAGCCCACCTGGGCTATCACCACACTGCCGTCTGGCTGTTTCGCAAGGATGTCTTTGATCAAGCTCACCGCCTCCGGTGCATCATTCCCGCTCTTCAAATCATGCGGATGCTTCTCCGCCAGCAAGTTGAACTTGCCCGGTTCTTTGGCTGCACCATTCCGCACCACTCCTATCGGCACATCCGGATAGCCGTAGAGAGTATTCACGGCGTCCACGAAGGCGGCGGCTTGGGGATGATCTTTGGTTACCGTGACGGCCAGCAGTTCACAAGCGCCGCGCTTCTGGAGGTTGTGAATCATGACCAAGGCCATGAGGTCATCCACATCATTGCCCATGTCGGTGTCGAAAATGAGCTTCACGGGTTCGGCGTGGGCCAAGCCGCAGAGAAGAAGAGGAAGGAGCAGGTGTTTCATGGTGTGGGGGGTTGGATGGTAAGATGCACGATGGCCTCGAGCACACGTGCCTGTTGCAATGAAGTCATGGTGAGAAAGCGATCTCGTCTGCTGGCCTGGGTCTTACCCGCTGGCGTGAAACGAGTGAATCCGTCGTCCAGCACCGTGATCCGACCGGGCTGCGAAAGCCCAAAATACTCTCGCTCAGGGCACACCGCCTGCAGGACGCTGCTCTGGTCCCAGCAGGGCCGGTCATGCTCTGGCCCGCTGTGAAGCAGGTAAGACTCTTTCACGATGTGATGTAGTCGGTAGTCGAGATCCCGCTGGATCACGATGCGTGGGAAGGGCAGCGCCTCCCCGATCTCGTAGCCGCTCCACACCACAGGGACCTCTTCCGGCCACTGGTCCACCACCGTTTGCATGTAGGCGATGCCATTGATGACGTTCGCCTCTAGATGGTAGTTGGTCCCGTTGCAGTAGGCAAAGGCACCGGCCATGAGCGATAGCATCTTCACCTTCCGCCGCACCAGAGCCACCCCGCCGGGTGAGGTGAGCAGATTGGCCAAGTTGGAGGCGATGCCCACACTGACGATCGTCACGCTGCTGTCCGGCTGCTGACTCAGCAGTTCGCGGATGAGCTCCACCGCGTCGTGAGCATCCTCGTTGCGCCTTAGATCGTGAGGATAGTGCCCGGACTGGGCGAGTTCCAAGTAGCGGCTCTGGCGATGCTGTGCCCTGTCATCTCGGGTGACTCCCACCGGCAAATCGGCACGACCATACATGGTGTTCTGCGCGTCCACGAAACTCGCAGTCAATGGGTTGTTCTTCGAAACGGTGACACCCAAAAGCTCACATGCGCCTCGGTCTGCAAGGCTATGACACATTGCAAGCGCCAGCACATCATCCACGTCACCCGTGATGTCGGTGTCAAAGATGATCTTCGGCCGCTCCGCAGAGAAGAGTACCGGGAAGGGCAGCATCATGAAGGCTAGAAGAAGGAGCTGTTTCATGATTTCCGTCTCCAGGAGTCTGCCAGCACGGCAACGATGATGACTGCACCGGTGACCACGCGCTTGATGGGTTCGCTCGCGCCCAGCTGAACGAGCCCCGCTTCCAGTGTAGCGATCACAAGCACGCCCAAGAAGCTCTTCACCACAGAGCCGCGCCCGCCCATCAGGCTAGTCCCACCCACCACCACAGCGGCTATGGCACTCAACTCAAAACCTACCCCTGCATTCGGATCTGCACTGCCAAGACGCGAACAGTTGAATACCGCAGCGAGACCCGTCAAGCCACCAAGCAGCGTATGAGCGAAAATGCGTGGCCCATCCACTGGCACCCCGGAGACGAGGGCTGCCTCCCTGCTGGCTCCGATGGCGATCCAATGCCGCCCCACGGCTGTATGCGAGAGCACCACCTGTCCCGCGACGACAACCAGCAAGCTGATAAAGAACGCCGGTGAGACCACCAGACCGGCAACAGGAGCGCCGAGAGATTCCACCCCCAAACCGATGTACTTGGTCTGTGAGTTCGTGGTCAAAAAGGCCAGCCCTCGGGTGATCTCCAGCATTCCAAGCGACACGATGAACGAAGGCAGCGCCAGCTTTACGCTCACCGCACCCGTTGTTCCTCCAATCACCATACCCAAGAGAATACTGACTACCGCAGCCAGCGCCAATCCCCACTGCCAGTCTGCCATCAGCAGCCCCACTGCCGCACCGCAGAAACCGAGGGCGGAACCGACGGAAAGGTCAATCCCTCCTGTGATCATTACCAGCGTCATGCCAGTAGCCACCAGGGCCAGCGCTGGGATGCGGTTCGCCACCGAACCCAAAGTAGCCGCACTCAGAAAGCTCTCCCTCAATAGGCCAAACAAAAGAATCATCACCGCGAGCACGGCGAGCAGAATGAAGTAATCGGCGAGACGTCGCACGGGCATCCAGATGCTTGGGGATTCAACGCACGGCTACTTCACTACCACATTCACCGGAGTCTGCTGATCCGCTGGAGCAGACTCACCTTTGATGACCTTGAGGGCTGCTTCAATGCCATAAACCGCGAGCTTGTCACCATGCTGGTCGGCGGTGGCAAGCACACGGCCGTCCGTCAACAACGGCTTGATGGCCGGTATGTTGTCAAAGCCAACAATCTGCACCATCCCTACCCTACCCGCAGCCTGCACGGCTGCCGCAGCTCCAAGCGCCATGTTGTCATTCGCGCAAAGGATGGCCTTCAGGTTCGGATGAGACGCCAGTAAACCCGCCGCCACCGTGCTGGCCTTGTCCATCTCCCACTGGCCGCTCTGAACGCTCACGATTTTCATTCCGGCTGCGTTCATCGCATCCTCGAATCCGGCACGGCGCTGCTGGCCGTTGAAGGCGGTGGTGACGCCTTCGATGATGGCCACCTCGTCACCTGCGGCCATTCTCTTTGCCAGTACTTCGCCCACCGCCCTGGCACCTGATCGATTGTCTGGCCCGACGAATGGTATCTCCAGCCCCGCTTGCCTGAGCGTTTCGGCATCCAGCTTGTTGTCGATGTTGATGACCAGCACTCCGGCATCTCTCGCCCGCTTGAGCACAGTGACCAGCGCCTTGGAGTCAGCCGGTGCGATCACGATGGCCTGCACACCTTGGGACACCATTTGCTCCACGAGACCTACCTGCTCAGCGAGATCCGTTTCATTCTTGATGCCGTTGACGACGAGATCGTAAACATCGGCATTCGCTACATGATGGGCTTTGGCGCCCTCAGCCATTGTCTGAAAGAACTCGTTGGCCAGAGACTTCATGACCAGCGCCACCTTAGGCTTCCCCGTTGCCGTCGAGGTCTTCTCGGATGCGGGCTTACATGCGGAAAGCAGTAAGCAGGGAAGAAGCAGTGCGGTAAGCAGTTTCATGTCGTTTTGCGCAAACGATTGTGCATAGCTTCAACTTTCAGTCAATGCCTACCGGCGGGCCGACTGATGCCCGCTCAAGCAACTGCACCGGAAGTCTGATCGATCCGGGTCCACTCCGCCTCTTGGACGGTGCTTCGACCACGTCCAAAAGCCGCTCCACAGCCGCGACGCCCATTTGCTCGACGGGCTGCGCTATGGTCATAAGGGGTGGCGACAACAGGGAGGCCCAGGGTTGTTCGTCGAAGGTGATGAGAGACATCTGCTCAGGCACCCCTATTCCACATTCTCTGGCTGCCTGCAGAGCACCCAGCGCCAACTGATTGCTTAGAGCGAGCAGGGCCGTGGGCGCCGCAGCACCTTGCAGCAGTGCCAGTGTCGCTTCTCTTGCTACGTGCATGGAATGCTCGCCACCCACCAGCCACGTGCTGCGGAATCGCAGACTCGCCTCTTTGAGTCCGGCACGGTAACCGCGTACACGCTCAGCAATGACCGAGCTGTCCTCCCTGCCCTGCACGCAAGCGATTCTGCGATGTCCCAACTCCACCAGGTAGCGAACGGCATCCCGTGCCCCGGAAAAGTTGTCAGCCACCACGGAAGGAGTCTGCAACTGCGTCAGTACCCGATCCACCTGCACCATAGGCACAGAGACGGGAATCAACCGCTTCAAATGCTCTGCCGCTCCCCCCACTGGAGCGAGCACGAGGCCGTCGATCTGCCGGTCCACAAGCATGCGGATACACTCCGCTTCACTGCTGAGAGATTCCTGAGAGTCCGCCAGAAGCACGGTGTATCCTCTTGTGCGAGCTTGCCTCTCCACTGCACGAGCCAATGAGGCAAAGAAGGGATTTGAGATGTCCGGGATGACCAGTCCGATCGTATGCGAGGTGGCCAGTCGCAGGCTTCTCGCCACTTCATTGGGCCTCACCCCGAGAGACTCCGCTTCCCTGAGGATCCGCTCTTGCGTGGCTTTTGCGATGCGGAACGCATCTCCCCGCCCATTCAGCACACGGGAGACGGTGCTTGGTGAGATGCCGAGGTGGCCTGCCAGCGTTTTGAGATTCATGCGTTCCTTTCACCAGCGTGGATGAGCAAGGCACCATGCGCAAGGTCGCTGGCAGATGTCTTTCGACGTGGTTTCGGCAGGAACCCTCACGCTGTCCGCGTATGAATGCCGTGTCCATGCGCTTCTTCTTCTGTCTTATCGTCCTGGGCCTCCGTCCGCTCCTGTGGGCAGAGACTCTCCCCGCTTCTGCCAAACCGGTGCCCCGTGTGCAAGCAGTGCCGCTGCCGCATCACATGACATCCTTTCAGCTCGACGGAAAGGAGCTAACCGCCATCCACTACGATCCGGCAGATTTCCGCGTATTCTGGCATCCCATCATGACCTCCAAGGGGGTGAACCTCACGCGCATGGGACATCCCCATGATCCGCTGACTCACCAGCATCACAACTCCGTCTGGCTTTCACACATGGATGTCAACGGGGTAAACTTCTGGACGGACTACGAGAAAGAAAAGCAAGGCCGCATCATCAATGTGGAAGTTTCCAGGGAGGGATACTCCGACGGCGATGATGCCGCATCCATGCGCATGGTGAACCATTGGATTCGGGATATGGACAAAGAGGTGCAGCTGATCGAGGTGCGGCGCACAGAGGTGCGTCCGCAGGATGGTGCACGGAGCTGGTGGCTGCTGGTGGACTCCGAGTTCCGCGCACCAAAGGGAAAAGTGGCCACCATCGCGCCGTCGTTCTTCGGCATGATCGCCGTGCGCATGGCGAAGAGCATTGGCGTGCATGACGGGGGCGGGCGCATCCTGAACAGTGACGGGCACATCAACGAAAAGGAAGTCTTCCGAAAACCGGCGCACTGGGTGGACTACACGGGGCGCATCACCAATGAGAAAGATGGCTTTGCAGGAATCACCCTCATGAATCACCCTGCGAATCCACACAGTCCCACACCATTCCACGTACGCGATGATGGTTGGATGGGAGCCTCACTGATACCGGACGTCATTGCCGATCCAGTGCAGGGGCAACCGCCTCTGGCACCGGCTGCGTCACCCATCGAGGTCAGCGAGACCCAGCCTCTGCGTGTGCGTTACGGTTTGTGGATTCATGATGGCGTAGCGGCCCGGGAGGAGATCCAGCGGCAGTTTGACCAGTTCCGTGAGATGCCACTGCCCGACCTGAATCCGGCGAAAAAGTGACCAGAGGTGACCGCTTGCCAATCTCTGCTTTCTCGCTCCCGTCTCGCCGCATCCTCCAGTCATGGCAGCGCCGCGCACTTTCTTATCCCGTCTCACCAGCACCCTCGTGCTATGGGCAGTCATCGCCGCCGCCATCCGGTGGCAGAGCCAGACGCTGTTTGCCTCCATAGCGGCCTTCTTCGGAGTGGCATCGGCATTCGAGTACTACAGACTGCTGAGGAATGACGCGCACGGAAGGCCGTTTCACGGATGGGGACTGGTCATCAGCCTTGGCTACTGGGCTTATGTTTGCTACCATGTTCTGACCCACCGCACCGAGCCACCCATGTGGCTGGACCTCGCGGCGCTGACTCTCTCTGTGCAAGGGGCCTTCGTACTCTCCTACCGACTCAAGCTGGAAGGTGACGTGACGTTGCAGCGCATTTTCTCCAACGTATTCGGCACAGTCTATACGGTGATTTTCTTCGGCTTCATCGTGAGGCTGATGTACTTCCGGGGCGATGGCACAGGTGCGACGGGGCTGTTCCTCATGCTGTATCTCATCATGGTGACCAAGTTCACCGACATGGGGGCCTACGCCATCGGCTCCCTCATCGGCAAACACAAAATGATTCCGCACATTTCTCCTGCGAAGTCGTGGGAGGGATTCGGCGGGGCCTTTCTGGGTGCCCTGGTGGCCACGGCCATCATGCTGACCTTCTTCCCCAGCGAGCTTGAGCCCCTGAACTGGATGCATGGATTGATCCTGGTGCCCATCATTGGTCTGGCGGCGATCACCGGCGACTTGGCGGAATCCGTGCTGAAGCGCTGTGTTTCCATCAAGGACTCCGGCCACACCCTGCCGGGAATCGGTGGCGTGCTCGACCTCACGGACTCCCTGCTCTTTACTGCACCACTCTTCTACTTCTACCTGCGAGTCATCACCAGCGCCGTCTAGCCCATCAAATAGGCAGCACGAGACCCAGGTCCTTTGCACTAACGACTCTTGGCTGGTTGAAGGCGAAGTCCCCGTCATCAAAGTGCCACCATTCGGTATCGATGAGCAGGAAGCCCACGTCGTGCATGGCGTGCTGAAGTGTCGCCAAATTCTTCCTCTGAGCGAGGTTGGCCTCCTTTCCATCGTATCGGGCACGGGAACCCGCTTCATCGAAATCCGTAGGCATGGCGACATGGCGTCCCTTCTCCGTGACCAGCGTGACATCTACCGCTGTGCCAGTGCAGTGACGAGACCACATGATAAGGGGATCCAGAAACAAGCCCGTGTGACCGAGCTGCTCATAAAACAGGGCCTGCACCTCAGGCGGACGCCAGCCATCCCAGATCTTGAGAGAGAACCCGCGGCGCGCGACGATCTCACGGGCCCGCTTCAATCTCATGGCCGTTTCCCTCTTAAGTAGGCAGGGCATGTTCGCCGGGTAAAGCGGTCTGCCCATGACGTTGTTGCTAGTCTTGTAGCGGAGATCATAGAAGAGTCCCGGCACAAACCGTTCCACGTCCACGAGATCAAACACCTGCGCTCGCTCGGCGATCTCGTTGCGTTTTGGTGGAGGGGGAAGGCGTGATGGGGTGCAGCCTGCGGACGCCAGCACCGCAGAACCTGCCCACAAAATCACTTTTCTTCTTTCCATCAGCGGCAGAGAAAGCGAGCTTTTGTGACCCATCAAGCTTTCTTCCCTCATCTAGCGCCGATGTCCTACAACACCCTGAACGCCCTCCTTCACCTGCTTGTCTTCCTTCTCGGTGCAGGCATAGGCTCCTTTTTGAATGTCGTCATTTACCGCCTGCCCCTGGGCATCAGCGTGAACCAGCCGCGAAGGTCCTTCTGTCCGGGCTGCAAAAAGCAGATACCCTGGTACCGCAACATACCGCTGTTCAGTTGGTTGGCGCTGCGCGGGCGCTGCCCGGACTGTGGCGGAAGCATCTCGGTGCGTTACTTTCTCGTGGAGCTTCTGGTGGGTGTGCTCTTTTACGCGGTCTTCGTTACCTTTGGCGGACCGTGGCCTCTCATCAATGAGTGGGGTCCCACGGTGCTTGCGCTCTGGACCTTCCTGGCGCTTCTCGTCGCTGGCACTTTCATTGATTTAGAGCACTTTATTCTGCCGCACGAAATCACCATAGGCGGCACCGTGGTGGGCGTGCTGTTCGCTTTCTGGGCACCAGGCATCGTTGGCATGGAAGGGCACCAGATGGGTGTGCTCGTCTCTTTTCTCTCCGCCTTCTTTGGCTTCGGGCTGCTGTGGTCCGTTGTGGAACTGGGTAAGCTCGCATTCGGCAGGTTGAAGCTGGTGTTTGATAAGCCCGAGCCCTTTTCCATCTTTGAACCCAGCGAGGATGATCCACCCGTGCTACGCTGTCAGGGAGAGGATTTGCAGTGGCAAGAGATCTTTACCCGGGAGAGCGATCGTCTTGTGATCGAGTGCACCAAGCTGACGATCAAGGACCGTGAGTGGGAAGATGTCATTGCGGAGTTGCGCATGGAGCACGTCACCATCAAACCGGATGCAAGGGCGCGCGATGGAGAGAAGCTGCCGCTGGAAGAGGTGCCTCGCATTGATGGCGAAGCTACGCGCATCACCATCCCACGCGAGGCCATGGGCTTTGGCGATGTGCTCTTTATCGCCATGATCGGGGCATTCACAGGCTGGAAGGGCGTGCTGTTCACCATCTTCGCTGCCAGTATCATCGGCACGCTCTTCGCCGTATTCCCTCGTCTTGTAGGGAAGAAAGACTGGGCCTCACGCATTCCATTTGGTCCGTATCTCGCTGCAGGAGCCGCACTCTGGGTGTTCTACGGCCCCCAGTTTCTTGAATGGTATCTCGGAAAGCTCCGCGCATAATCACCATGCAACAGGTCCACACATTGGATGAGATCGCATCCTGGACGTCGAGTCCGCCAGAGGTTTCACCACCGCCGCGTTTGGCGGTGATAGGTGATCCCATAGCCCACTCCAAGTCACCCCAAATGCACAATCCCGCGCTGCGTGAGCTGGGGATCGATGCCTCCTACATCCGCGTGCAGGTGCCGGTGGGCAGCGTAGCCAGGAGCTTCGAACTGCTTAGGAGAGCCGGTTTTTGGGGCGTGAACATCACCATTCCGCACAAGTTTGAAGCACTGGATGCGGTCAATCACCTGGACCCTCTCGCTAAGGTGCTCGGGGCAGTCAATACCGTAGCCATTCGTGGAGATGGACTTCATGGTTACAACAGTGACGGCCCGGGATTCCTGCGTGCCGTGGAGGAGGGTTTTGGCGTTTCAGCCTCCACCCAGCGGGTGCTCATCCTGGGAGCGGGCGGCGGTGCGGGACGTGCTGTAGCCGTCCAGTGCGCTCTGGCAGGATCTCCAAGCATCACCCTGGCCAACCGCACCTTTGCAAAGTCAGAAGCGCTAAAGCAGGAGATCCAGTCTTTGCCTGCCGCTCCAGCCCGCACTCAGGTGGAGGTGGTGGACTGGAGTGACAATGCGCTGTCCTCCGTGCTGCCCGAAGTCGATCTCATCGTCAACGGCAGCCCGCTGGGCATGAAGGATGGTGATCCTCCGCTCGTTCCCGCCTCGTGCATCAAACCCTCTCACCGACTGTTTGATATGGTCTATCGTGCTGGAGGAGCACGCACCTCTCTGGCTCAGACGGCTGAGCACGCAGGTGCCCGTTACATTGACGGCACCCTCCTACTCCTTCATCAGGGCGCGATCTCGTTCGAGCACTGGTTCTCCCGGCCCGCTCCGCTCGAAGTCATGCGAGCAGGACTCAGTGCTGCGGTCCACGGAGCTTGATGGTCTCACACCAGCGCGGTCAACCTGCATGGTTGTCCTGTGAATCGGCAGACGGCAAAACCATCAGCCTTCTCGTCTCCACTCCCATCCGTTCTCGGTCACCAAATCATGGAGCGGCTCATCATGAGGCTCGTGCGGAACGTCCTCGAAGACTTGACTGCTCCACCCAACGCCCAGGCGACGGGCATCCGGGGCGGTGGCGAAAAAGCGGTCATAGAAACCTTTGCCGCGCCCCAGCCGCTTGTGGGTGCGGCGTCCGAACGCCAGCCCAGGCGTCAAGACCACCTTTACCTCGGAGAGAGGCACCGGGTCTGCATCTGGAGCAGGGACATAGGCTCCGTAAGAGCCGACACGCAGATCGCTTTCACTCAAGACTCGCCTCGGCTCCAGACTGGCACCATGGATGTCCATCAAAGCCGCGCCCACTTGCCGCGCCTGAAGCCAGGACAACAGAGGAATCAGGTCAGGCTCTCCTGGCAATCCGCCAAAAAGCGCGACCACACCACCCGGCTGCGGAACCCAGCGTTCATCACGCATCAGAGCTGCCAGCAGCCGCTGAGAGCGGATCAACACATCAGAGTGCGAGGTGGAAGCGAGCCTGGCTCTGCTCACGATGCGCAAAGCTGCCTTCTCATCGGCGGCGCGGCTGAACTTCACACAGTCGGCATACTTCACTGAAGTCCCACCGAAGAGATCCAGCGCACTGCCTACCGTGGCGTCCATGCCCCCTTGACTGAGCTGGTGGATCTCCCACAGATCTTCCAAGCGATTAATGCCACCGGCATAGGTGAGTGGAAGCTTTCCCCATGATCCGAGAAATCTGGCCAGTGCACGGTCGATGCCCTCACACTTGCCTTCTACATCCACCGCATGGATGAGAAACTCAGCGCAAAAAGACGCGAGATGATTCAAAGTGGCCTCGTCCACAGCTAGGTCCGTCAGCGTCTGCCAGCGGTTCATCGCCACACGCCAGCCATCCGGGGTAGCCTTGCAACTAAGGTCCAGCACCAGCCGCTCCCTGCCGGTCTCGGAGACAAGTTCACGCAACTTCGTCTCGTCGAACCTGCCACTCTCATCAAAAATGGAACTCGTGACGATGACATGACTGGCACCGGCCTCGAGCCAACGGCTTGCGTTTCCGGGGCGGATCCCACCACCGACTTGCAGCCCGCCGGGAAAGGCAGAAAGAGCTTCACGCGCGGCGTCTTCATTCCCCTTCCCTAGCATGATGACATGCCCGCCCCTCAACCCATCTGCGGCGTAGCGCTCGGAAAACCAGGAGGCTGGTCGGTCGCTCACGAAGTTCTCTCTGGGTCCGTCACCGTCATCCGCCAAGGTGGACCCGACGATCTGCTTCACTCGCCCCTCATGAAGATCAATGCACGGGCGGAACCGGGTCATGGGCATGTTTCAGTCTGCGACGGATTTCACACCCAGCGGGAACATCCGCTCCCGCCATGTCAGGATCTCTGGTTCCCCTTCGGTAACCAGCACCACGTGCTCATAGTGTGCGGAGGGTTTACGGTCCTTGGTGACTGCCGTCCAACCATCTGACAAAACCCGGCTTTCCGCTACACCCAAGTTGATCATGGGCTCGATGGCAAGCGTCATGCCCGCCCGCAAACGCGGACGCGCACCCACCTCTCCATAGTTCGGCACCTGTGGCTCTTCATGCAACTTGCGGCCCACGCCGTGCCCGACAAACTCACGCACCACGCTGAAACCAAACTGCACGACATGCGCCTCCACTGAGTTGCAGACCGTGCCAAGCATTTCTCCATCCCGAGCGAGACTGCACGCGATGTGGAGAGACTCCTCAGTGGCGGCAAGCAAACGCAAGACCTCTTTCGGAACCTTGCCCACCGGCACGGTAAGGGCATTGTCTCCGACCCAGCCCTCGTAGTAAACGCCGATGTCAATTTTTACGATGTCTCCATCCTGAATGACGCGGCTGCCGCCTATGCCGTGAACAATCTCCTCGTTGACAGAGATGCAGATGTTTCCGGGAAACCCACGATATCCCAGGAATGCGGAGGTGCAACCGCGGGCACGAATCTCCGCAGCCGCAAAGCGATCCACCTCCCTCGTAGTGACTCCGGCTTGGACCTGTTCCGCTGTCTTCAGGAGAATATCCCGAGCCACCCCACAAGCCCGGCGCATGGCGTCCCTCTGAGCACCATGACGGACGGGAATCTTGTTGCCGAAAAGCAGGGCCATGAGATCCAAGTTATGGCGGCCAGAAGCAGTTAGCTCGATTGCTTCATCAGCATGTACACCACGCCGATAAGAACGATGACGGAGATGCCGACCCACAACCACACAACGGTGCTGGAATCCGCCGCTTGGCCACGCCCACCTGCCACACGCTCACTGCGCCCGCGGACGCGGCCCTTGCGGAGAAAGCCGTCATAGTTGGCCTGCAAAAGGTGCGTCTCAAGCTGCTTCATCACGTCAAGCACCACGCCCACGAGAATGAGGAGACTGGTGCCTCCAAAGAACTGGGCGGCGGTAGGAGAAATGTTCATCAGCCGGCCAATCACACCCGGCAGAATGTAAATCAGCGTAAGGAACGCAGCGCCGGCGAAGGTGAGTCGGCTCATGGTGAAGTCCAGGAAATCAGCGGTGGGTTTGCCCGGTCGGATGCCTGGGAGGTAACCTCCGTTCTTCTTCAGGTCCTCTGCGATCTGCGTGGGCTGGAACATGGTGGCCACCCAGAAGTAGCTGAAGAAGAAAATCAGCAGGCCAGACACCACGTAATACATCGTACCGCCAGTCATGGCGTTTGCCACACTCTGAATCCACTGCACGTCAGGCCAGATACCGGCCAGAATGGTGGACGGGAAGAGCAAGATGGCTTGAGCAAAGATGATGGGCATCACGCCAGAGTAGTTCACCTTCAGCGGCAGATACTGAGTCTGGCCGCCGTACACCTTTCTGCCCACCACTCGTTTGGCATATTGAATGACGATGCGTCGCTGAGCCTGCGTGAGGGCGATGGTGCCCGCGATCACAATGATCAGCAGCGCCACCAGCAACACTAGAAGCACGGCCTTTGTGGGGTCTGCGGTGGCACCACCCACGTAGGTCTGCCAGACCTGGAGCAAGGCACCGGGAAGCGCGGAGATGATGTTCACCGAGATGAGAATGGAAACGCCATTACCAATGCCACGCTCTGTGATCATTTCACCCAGCCACATCATCAGCATCGTGCCCGCCGTGATGGTGATAACCGCCGGGATGATGAACTCAAACAATCCCGGATTGGGCACCAGCGGCCCCACTCTGGAGATGGTATCCTGAAGCCCCTGCAACATGAAGTTCTGACCGGGATTAGGAAGGGTACGAACCAAGAGCAGCCCCTGGAAAACGCAGAGCACCAGCGTCGCCACGCGGGTATAGTGATTGATCTTCTGCCGCCCACCATCCTCACGCGCCAGCTTGCTCAGGGACGGCACCACTGCCGTGAGAAGCTGAAGCATGATGGACGCACTGATGTAGGGCATGATGCCGAGCGCAAAGATGGCCATGTTGTCCAGGCCGCCACCGCTGAAAACATTTAGCAGAGCCGCCACTTGCGCACCGGCACCACTGTCCTGCTGGCGCTCGTTCAGCCACGACTGGAGGACGGTCGGATCGACGCCGGGCAGGGTGATGGCGGTGCCCATGCGGACGATGACGACCATCGCAAGGGTAAACAGGATGCGGGACCTGACTTCAGGAATATTAAGACAGTTTCGAAACGCGGAGATCATGGAAAAAACAGGGACTGAAACAACGGAACGCTTACGGTCACCCGCAAGCGTCCCGGCGCGAGATAAAGCAGTTTAGTTTAGGAAGCTGAAGTGACGCTGCCACCAGCTTTTTCAATTTTCTCTTTCGCAGCGGCGCTCACCAAGGCTACTTGGACCGTCAGCTTGCGGCTGAGCTCGCCGTTGCCGAGAATCTTGATCGCGTCGCAAGTGCGGGTGATGAGGCCCTTCTCAAGGATGGCACCCTCAGTAACGGTGGCTCCGTCCTCAAACACGTTGAGAGAACTTACGTTCACCACCTCAATCTTGTCGCGGAACTGGGTGTTGTTGAATCCCTTCTTGGGGAGACGACGGTGCATGGGCATCTGGCCACCTTCAAAGCCCGGGCGGATGGCACCGCCAGTGCGTGCAAGTTGGCCCTTGTGGCCGCGGCAGGACGTTTTGCCGTGGCCGGAACTCTCTCCGCAGCCGATGCGCTTGCGGCGCTTTTTGGCCCCTGGACGCGGGGCGAGGTCGTGAAGTCTCATGTGAAATAATGGGGGGTAAAGTTAGAGTGCGGCTTTTTCAGCGCGCTTTTTTCCGCGAGCGCGGAGGATGTCGTCAGGCATCCGAAGGGCCTGAAGGGCTGCGATGGTGGCCTTGACCACGTTGGCATGATTGCTGGAGCCGAGTGACTTGGCAAGAACATCCTTCACACCCACCGCTTCAAGCACGGCACGTGCACCACCACCTGCGATGATGCCAGTACCGGGCGCTGCTGGCTTGAGCATGATGTATCCGCCGCCGTGTTCGCCAATGACCTCGTGAGGGATGGTGTTCTCTTTGAGATTGATGGAAATGAAGTCCTTCTTCGATGCCTCGGTGGCCTTCTTGATGGCATCAGACACCTCATTGGCCTTGCCGAAGCCGACACCGATTTTTCCCTGCTGGTCCCCAGCCACCACTAGGGCGCTGAAGCTGAAGCGACGACCACCTTTGACGACCTTGGCACAACGGTTGATGTGCACCACTTTCTCGATGAATCCGCGCTCTTCTTCCCCGCCTCCGAGGAAGGATTCCATGCCTGCTGCTGCTGCTTCTGCCATAAAAGAAATGATGCGGATTAAAACTCGAGACCCTTTTCGCGGGCTGCGTCGGCCAGTGCCTTGACCTTGCCATGATAACTGAAACCACCGCGGTCGAAGACCACAGACTTAAGGCCCTTTGCCGTAGCTCGCTCAGCCACGGTAGCTCCAATGCGAGTGGCGGTAGCCGCATTGGCTGATCCTCCAAAACCTTTTTCCTTGGTGCTGGCGGAAACAAGGGTGACTCCCTTGTCGTCGTCGATGAGCTGAGCAAAGACGTTTTTGTTGGAGAAGTAAACGGCGAGGCGAGGACGCTCGGCAGTGCCTCGCACCTTGCGGCGAATGCGCGTATGGATGCGCTGACGGATTTGTTTGCGATTGATGGTAGCCATGATGGCGGACTCTGAAGGGGGTTACTTGACGCTCTTGCCGGCCTTGCGTCGGATGTGTTCACCTGCATAACGGACACCCTTGGCCTTGTAGGGTTCCGGCGGATAGTAAGCGCGCACGTCGGCTGCGAACTGGCCCACGAGCTGCTTGTCGATGCCTTCGATGGCAATCTTGGTGTTCTCGGCCACAGTGACCTTTAATCCCGCCGGAATCGGATGAAGACGGGGGTGAGACTGTCCCAGGCTCAGGTCAAGGTTGGTGCCCTTGACAGCGGCGCGGAAGCCGACGCCGTGGATTTCGAGATCCTTGCGGTAGCCGTCGCTCACGCCCTTGACCATGTTGCTGATCAAGCGCTGGATGGTACCGTGAAGAGCACGCGTGCGCCGCTCCTCATCCTGGCGTTCTACCTTCACGGTATTTCCTTCCACCTTGACGGTGATACCCTTCGGCAGATCCCAGGCGAGCTTGCCTTTGGGTCCTTCCACGTTGACTTTGCCATCACCGCCGACCTTGACGGCCACTTTGGCGGGGATTTCGATGATTTGTTTGCCTACTCGTGACATGGGTTCTTTCTGTGCTTGGTGTTACCAGACCATCGCAAGCAGCTCACCACCGAGCTTCGCTTTGCGGGCCTTGGAGCCGGTCATGAGGCCCTTGGACGTGGAAATGATGGCGATGCCGAGGCCGCCGAGGACGCGCGGGATTTCATCCACGCTGACGTATCTGCGAACGCCTGCCTTGGACACACGCTGCATGGAGCGGATGACGGCGTTCTTGTTGTCATACTTGAGCTTGAGCTTGAGTTGTGGATGGGTGCCTTTGGTGTCCACCTCATAGGACCAGATGTAACCTTCCTCTGCGAGGATGCGGCTCATCTCGGCCTTGATTTTGGAGTAAGGTGCGAGCACTTCGGGTAGGCCAGCGGCGCTGGCGTTGCGCACGCGGCTGAGGAAGTCGGCAATGGGATCAGTATACATAGTTCGTTTCAGTCAGTGGTTCCGCGTTGCCGGGATCAGGCTGCCTCACCTTCAGTTTGTTCTTTCTTCTGGGTGCGCTCACGGAAGGGCATTCCCATGGCCTTCAGCATGACTCTTGCATGTTCATCCACATTGGTGCTGGTGACAAAGGTCACGTCAAATCCGAGGGAACGCTTGATCTTGTCGAGCTCGATTTCCGGGAAGATAGACTGTTCCTTGATTCCCAAAGTATAGTTGCCACGTCCGTCAAAGGAACGCGGAGGCACACCACGAAAGTCGCGAATGCGAGGCACTGCGGTTTTCACCAGGCGAAGCATGAAATCATACATGCGACGACCGCGCAGGGTGACCTTCACACCAACAGGTTCCCCCTGGCGGAGTTTGAAGTTGGCGATGGCCTTTTTGGCGTAAGCAATCTGGGGCTTCTGGCCGGTAATGAGACCAAGCTCATTGGAGGCATCTTCCACCGCCACCTTGCGGTCCGCTTCGGAACCAATGGAGCAGTTGATGACGATTTTCTCCAGGCGTGGTACCTGGTGGATGTTCTCGAGGCCGAGCTGCTTCTTGAGCTCGGGAACGATTGCTTTGTAGTGTGTTTGCAGTGCGGGTTCCATGGTGTGTATCGGCTTGATCCGCCGCCTGTCCTCTGCGTGGTGCAAAGGGGGCAGGGATAGTGCTCAGCTACGATTTTTTCTCAACTGACTTCTTGGCTGATTTGCTGGCGGCTTTCTTGGCCGCTTTTTTGGCGGGCTTCTTCTCGGTGGCAAGTTTCACGTTGGAGATGTGAATGGGCCGCTCCTTCTCAATGATGCCCCCCTGAGGGTGATCCTTGCTAGGACGAACAGTCTTCTTCATTTTGGCGACACCCTCCACCACCACGCGCCCTTTCGAAGGCTGGACAGCGATGATGGTACCTTGGGCGCCCTTGAACGCTCCGGTGATGACTTCCACCAAGTCACCTTGTTTGACGTGGGTTTTGATGCGGCTCATAGTACTTCAGGAGCGAGGGAGACGATTTTCATGAAGTTCTTGTCGCGCAGCTCACGGGCGACAGGACCAAAGATGCGGGTGCCACGGGGGTTATTATCCTTGTCGATGATCACAATCGCGTTGCGGTCGAAACGAAGGATTGAACCATCCGGACGGCGGATGGGAGCAGCAGTGCGCACTACGACGGCGCGGACCACTTCACCCTTTTTCACCGCGCCAGTGGGCGTGGACTCACGAACGTGCGCGGTGATGATGTCACCCACGTGTGCGAAACGACTGTTTTTCTTGCCAAGGACGCCGATCATTTTGGCGTGTTTGGCTCCGGTGTTGTCGGCCACCACGATGTCTGATTCCATTTGCAGCATAAAGATATTCTCCTTTGGGCTCCGCTTGAGGGTTAGTGACTGAGAACTTCCAGGAGGTTCCACCGCTTGAGCTTGCTCAGAGGACGGGTTTCCTCGATGAGCACCTTGTCTCCCACTTTGGCCTTGGACTCTTCGTCGTGAGCGTAGAACTTGGAGGTGCGACGGATGATTTTCTTGAACTTCGGATGCGGGACGCGGCGCTCGACTTCGACCACGATGGTCTTGGTCATTTTGTTGGACACGACGACGCCGACGCGCTGCTTGCGCACGGGTGCCTTGACCGGGGCTTCCTGGGTGGTGGTTTCGCTCATGACTGGATAAAGGGGTGGGTAAAATCAGGAACTAGGCAGCAGAGGCGGCCTTTTTGGCACGCTCGGTGAGAATGGTAGCGATGCGGGCCACTTCGCGGCGGATGAGGCGAATCCGTGCGGGATTCTCGATCTGGCCGCTCATTTGTTGCACGCGAAGGTGCATGGATTCCTGAAGAAGTTCGCGGCGGCGAGCGCCGAGTTCTTCGACGGACATTTCACGCAGTTCCTTGATTTTCATAGCTTAAGATAAACGGAGTAGGGATTAGTGAGCACCTTGGCGGACGACAAAGCGGGTGCGCAGTCCGAGTTTGGCTGCGGCGAGGCGGCAGGCATCCCGGGCGGTAGCCTCGTTGACACCTGAGATTTCAAACAACATCGTGCCCGGGTAAACGACGGCCACCCAGAACTCAGGGGAGCCTTTACCCTTGCCCATACGGGTTTCCGGTGGGCGGGCGGTGACGGGCTTGTGCGGGAAGATGCGGATGAACACCTTGCCCTTGCGCTTGAGATAGCGGGTGATCGCGACACGGCAGGCCTCGATCTGGTTGTTCTTGATCCATCCGCGGTCAAGCGTCTGAAGTCCGAACTCACCGAAGTCGAGCTTGTTGCCGACGGTGGCATTCCCGGAGCGGCTTCCCCGCTGGGTCTTGCGATGTTTTACTCTGCTGGGCAAAAGGGCCATGACGTGTCTTTAACTAAGGGGTTGAGATGAATGAATGCAGGGAACTGCGGTTCTTATTCGGCAGCCGGAGCTTCTTCGGAAGGAGCCTGGGCAGGCGCAGCTGCTGGGTAAGGTGCTCCACGCCCTGGACCACGTCCCGGGCCACCAGGGCCACGACCACCGCGTCCGCCCGGACCTCCAGGCCCTCGGCGATCACCGGCGGGGCGATCACGGCGCTCGCGACGCTCACCGCTCTGGCGAGGTGCGTTGTTTTCCAGGTCCGGACGCTTGTTGAGCCAGACCTTGACTCCGATAATGCCATACACGGTTTTGGCCTCGGCAAAGCCATAATCGATACCGATACGAAGGGTCTGAAGCGGCACTTTGCCTTGGCGATACCATTCGGCACGGGCGATGTCACCACCACCGAGACGACCGGAGCAGCGGATACGAATGCCATCGGCACCGAACTCCATGGCGGTTTGCACGGCGCGCTTCATGGCGCGGCGGAAGGAGATGCGGCGCTCAAGCTGCACGGTCACGGTCTCGGCCACAAGCTGAGCGTCGAGCTCCGGCTGCTTGATTTCGAAGATGTCAATCTTGACTTGTTTGCCGCCGCACATCTCGGAGATTTTGGCACTCATGACATCGATCTCCTGCCCCTTGCGTCCGATGACAAGTCCCGGACGGGCGGTGTGCAGCGTGACACGAACCTGATTCCATGCGCGCTCAATCACGATGCGGGCAATCGCCGCCTGCATGAGTTTCTCCTTGAGGTACTTGCGGATGGCGATGTCGCTGTGAAGGAACTCGGCATACTCCTTCTCTGGGGCGTACCACTTGGAACGCCAGTCTTTTTGAACTGCGAGGCGGAAGCCGATTGGATTTACTTTTTGTCCCATGATGTGCGAGGGGGGTGTTCTGCGTCTTGTGATGGATTATTCGGCGGCAGCGGCAGCGGAGGTCTTGCGCTGGCGCTTCGGCTTGGCTTCAGCCTCCTCAGGCTTCTCAGCGAGAATGATGGTGATATGAGTCATGCGCTTCTTGATGGGGGAAGCGGAACCACGCGCGCGTGGCATAATGCGGCTGAGAGAGGGACCTTCAGTGGCCACCGCGCTCTTGACGATGAGGGTCTCAGGGTCAAGTTCATGATTGTTCTCGGCATTCGCCACTGCGGACTGAAGGGTCTTGCCGACGAGCATGGCAGCCTTTTTGGGCGTATAGTTCAGAACGCTGAGCGCAGCCGAGACCGGCATGCCTTGAATGGCGCGAGTGACTTCACGTGCCTTGAGCGACGAGATGCGCGCGTATTTGTAAACCGATTTTACCTCCATAAACGTGTACTGATTTTAGAATGCTTGATTGGGGTCGATACGACCGATGTCGCCTACCATAGGGATGACTCCTTTGGCTGCGGTCCCTTGGATGACCGCGCCGCTGATAGACTTGCGCACGTCCACCACCATGACTTGGGCGACGGCTTGATCTTGACGATAAATGGTGAATGGCATCCCTGCTCGCACACCATCGCGGGAACCCACATTGAGAACCACAAGTGCGGCCTCTGGCTTGGTGCTTACCACTTTGGCCTGATGAAGGTCGCCGCTGTTCTGCGCGGTGATCCCGGCTCCGTTGGCAGTGCGCACCACGTCTTCCGCTTTGGCGACTGCGGTCTCAAGGGCTTCCTTAGATGCAGCATCTGCTGCGGGTGCGTTCTTCGCGAACACGAGCGCTGCCTCGGTGAGATTCATGAGGGCTTCGGTAACTGTGCGCTTCTGCTCATCGACGATTCGCAAATCACTGAGAGCCGCAAGCAGCTTTTCCTGGACCTGATCCCTGTTGCCCTCGAGCGCACCGATGCCGAGTCCTTCGAGGACACTGCGTAGTCTGGCATGCTGTTCACGGGAACTTTCCGCCTCCGCGTTAGCCGCAGCAAGACTCTGGGTGAGTGTGGTGATCTGAACCTTGGCTGCGGCAAGCTGAGCGTCGAGCTCGCGAATTTGCCGTGCGGAGGTCTCCAGTGTGGTCTTGAGTTCAAGCAGCTCCATGTTGTTCATGGGCTGCTGAGCAGCCAGTCCGCCGGCAAGCAGGAACGTCCATGCGACCGAAGCGGCGCGCAGGGCGTTCATTGCTGTTGTGGCGGTGTGGGGCATGAAACTGGAATCTTGACTGTTGGAACGCGACCTGATTACTTGCTCACTTTGGCAGTGTGGGAACCGTGGCCCTTGAAGACGCGTGTGGTGGCGAACTCTCCGAGGCGATGGCCCACCATGTTTTCGGTGGCATAGACGCTCACGAAATCCTTGCCGTTGTGGACGAGGAAGGTGTGGCCGACGAGGTCGGGCGTGATCATCGAGCTGCGCGACCAGGTCTTGATGGGGCGCTTCTGATTGGCGTCGTTGAGAGCGTCCACCTTGGCGAGAAGCTTCTGGTTGACGTAGGGTCCCTTTTTGAGCGAGCGAGGCATGGTAAAAAATCGGAGTGCTGGGATTACTTGGCGTTGCGACGGCTAACAATGAACCGGTTGGTCGCCTTCTTGGGTTGGCGAGTCTTCTCACCCTTGGCATGTCCCCACGGGCTGAGGAGGTGCTGGCGGCCACCACCGGATTTCGAGCGACCTTCACCACCACCGTTCGGGTGGTCGATGGGGTTCATGCACATACCGCGGACGGTCGGGCGGGTTCCCTGCCAGCGGGTGCGGCCAGCCTTGCCACTGACCACGTTCATGTGCTCGGTGTTGCCCACCTTGCCAATCGTGGCGTAGCAGTTGGCTTTGATTTTGCGGATTTCACCTGAAGGCATCTTTACAAGAGCATAGTCGCCTTCACGGTTGGAGAGGATGGCCTCTTGGCCGGCGGCCCTTGCCACCACACCACCGCGTCCTGGGGTGAGTTCGATGTTGTGGATGGAAGTCCCAAGAGGGATCTTGGCCAGCGGAAGCGCGTTACCCACTTCTGGAGCAGCCTTGTCACCCGCCACCACGGAAGAACCCACTGCGAGGCCATTGGGAGCAAGGATGTAGCTCTTCTGACCATCGGTGTATTGAATGAGCGCGATGCGTGCGGAGCGGTTCGGGTCATACTCGATACCGATGACCTTGGCAGGAGTGTCGTGACGGCTGCGCTTGAAGTCAATGAGACGATAACGGCGCTTGTGACCGCCACCAATGTGGCGGCAGGTGATGCGACCTGTGTTATTACGACCGCCAGACTTGCGCAGCGCTACGGTAAGTGAGCGTTCCGGCTTGTCTTTGGTGACCTCGTCAAACGAGTTCCACTGCTTGTAGCGGTTTGCTGGGGTGTTGGGTTTGAATGCTTTGAGCGCCATGGCTGCGATTCAGTTAAAGGGTTGTCGCTATCCGGGAGCGTAGAATGGGGTTACACAAGATCGATGCGCTCTCCGTCCTTGAGGCGGACGATGGCTTTCTTCCAGTGGTTGGTGCGGCCGTAGTCGGCGCGACGCTCGCGCTTCTTCTTGCCGTCAAAGTTGGCCGTGCGCACCGCCACGACTTCCTTGCCAAAGAGTTTTTCCACAGCCTGGCGGATCTCCACTTTGGTGGCCTTGGGGTCCACTTTGAAGACGAACTCGTTGTTCTTCTCTCCGAGCAGGGTAGCCTTCTCAGTGAGACGAATGTTCTTGATGACTTGGTAAAGGTCTTGCATGGGATGTTAAGCGGTCCTCCGGGCCAGGGTTTCCAAGGCGTCGCCTGTCAGCACCACCTTTTCATAATTCAAAAGCTGCTCGGCATTCACTTCGTCAGCGCTGATGAGCTGCACGCGCTGAACGTTGCGTCCGGCGCGGAAGGTGTTGTCGTCAAAGCGACCTCCGATGATAAGCACCTTTTTCGCGTCCGTGATGGCGTTCACCGCCGCCACAAAGCTTTTGGTTTTGCCATCTGTTATCTCGAGGGAGGGGACGCTGAGCACGGCGCCTTCGCTGATGCGAGCCGAGAGCGCAGCGCGGAAGGCAAGCTGCTTGGTCTTCTTGTTCGTCTTTTTCGAGTAATCCCGAGTGCGGGGTCCGAAGACGGTTGCACCTCCGCTCCAAATAGGAGAGCGACGGCTACCCATACGAGCGTTACCGGTGCCCTTCTGCTTCCAGAGCTTTTTACCGCTACCGGCCACTTCGCCCCTCCGCTTGGTGTGGGCGCTGCCCTGGCGACGATTCGCCCGATAGGCGACCACGGTATCGTGGAGGGCCTGCGTTCCTTCCTTGGCCTCGGTGAGGTTGAGGTTGGCCTGCTTTGCTGCTTCGACTGAAAGTACTGCTGCCATGATGTGCTGCTCCGTAGATTAAGGGTTATGCTTTGGCGACCTTGGCCTTCTTCGCCGGACGGACGATGACGTAAGTGCCTTCGTTCCCAGGGACGCACCCGGAGACGAGGAGCACGCCCTCTTCGGGACGGCTCTGCACCACCTTGAGGTTCTGGACGGTGCGACGCACGACTCCCATGTGACCGGGCATTTTCTGGTTCTTCCAAACAAGTCCGGGGGTAAGACGGCAGCCGATGGATCCTGTCCGCCGGTGCATCATGTGACCATGGGTGGCGGGCTGACCGGAGAAGTTATGGCGCTTCACGACGCCCTGGAAACCACGACCCTTCGTGACACCGATGACGTCCACTGGAGCACCCGCTGCGAAGAGATCCGCGCCGAGCACAGTGCCCTCGGCAGGAAGCTGGTCATCCGTGGCCAAACGGAACTCCTGAATCTTGCGCTTAGGAGCCTTTGCACCCCAGCGCTTGAAGTGACCGAGCTGGGCCTTGGTGACACGCTTCTCGCTCTGATCGTCAAAGCCAACCTGCACTGCGGTATAGCCATCCTTTTCGGCGGCTTTTTTCACTTGGAGCACTTGATTGCCCGACACGGAGATGACGGTGACGGCCACGGCGGAACCATCCTCCGTATAGACCTGCGTCATTCCCAGCTTCTTTCCAATAAGACCTAAACTCATGGTGTTCTCTCCTGTGTGCTAAACTAGATGCGAATGGTGATGTCCACGCCGGAGGGGAGGTTGAGCTTCTTGAGCTCATCCACGGTGCGGGCGGTTGGATCGACGATGTCCAGCAGGCGTTTGTGCGTGCGGATTTCAAACTGGTCCATGGACTTTTTGTCCACGTGCGGTGAGCGGTTGACGGTGAACTTCTCGATGCGCGTTGGCAGAGGGATGGGGCCTGCTACGCGTGCGCCGGTGCGCTTGGCGGTCTCCACGATCTCTGAGGTGGACTTGTCCAGCGCACGGAAGTCATAGGCCCGGAGGCGGATTCTGATTTTTTGGCTCTGCATAAATGGTTTCTTGCTTGGATGATGGAGATAAGGTGGACTGGAGGTCTAGGAGCTGCCTCCCCCGCGTTGTTCCACGATTTGTTCAACGATATTGCTGGGCACCTGCTCGAAGTGTGAGGGGGTCATGGTGTAACTGGCACGACCGCTGGAGAGCGTGCGGATAGCGGTCGAGTAACCAAACATTTCGGAAAGCGGAACCTCGGCTTTGAGCACGCAAAGATTACCCTTGGTGTCCATGCCCTGGATTTTTCCGCGGCGCCGGTTCATATCGCCAAGGATGTCCCCCTGGTATTGCTCTGGAGTGGACGCCTCTACTGCCATGATGGGCTCCAGGAGAATGCACTTGGCCTTCTTCAGCGCGTCCTTGACGGCAAAGATGGCCGCCATTCGGAAAGCATTCTCATTGGAGTCCACCTCATGGGAGGAACCGTCCAGCAGGTCACACTGGACATCTACGACCGGGTAGCCGGCGATGATGCCATTCATGACCGCCTCGGTGACGCCGGCTTTACAGGCGTTGATGAACTCCTTCGGAATGGTGCCGCCGACGACTTTGTTTTCGATGACGAGACCTTTCCCTTTCTCGCCGGGCTGAATCGAGAGAATGACGTGGCCGTATTGACCACGTCCACCGGATTGCTTGACCAACTTCCCTTCTCCGGTGGCAGCCTGAGTAATGGTTTCGCGATAAGCGATCTGCGGCTTGCCAGCATCCGTCTCGACCTTGTGTTCACGAGACATGCGATCACGAAGGATTTCAAGGTGGAGCTCACCCATGCCAGCGATGATGGTCTGCCCGGTCTCCTCGTCCGTCTTGACGAAGAAGGTGGGATCCTCTTCGGACAGGCGCTGGAGTGCATTGGCCATTTTTTCCTGATCGGCCTTGGTCTTCGGCTCGATGGACATGCTAATGACCGGTTCAGGGAAGGAAGGCGGCTCAAGCTGAATGTTGAACTTCTCGTCGCACAAGGTATCGCCAGTGCGGACATCACGCACGCCCACCATGGCCGCAATGTCCCCTGAGTAACAGACATCAATGTCCTTCTGAACGCTGGCCTGGATCTGAATCAACCGACCGACGCGCTCGGTTTTGCGTGTGCGGGGGTTGTAGATGGTGTCGCCCTTTTTGACGCTGCCGGAATAAACGCGGAAGAAGACGAGGCGACCAAACTTGTCACTCCAGAGCTTGAACGCCAGGGAGCAGAACTTGTTGCCGTCCGAGGCTTCTGCTAAAACTTCCTGATCGTGGTTATCCGGATTGATCCCTTTTGCAGGCGGGATGTCCAGCGGGCTGGGAAGATAGTCAATAACGGCATCGATCAGGTACTGAACTCCCTTGTTTTTGAAGGCCGAGCCGCCGGCCATGGGGATGATTTTGTTGCCAATGACTGCTCGTCTGAGAGCCGCCTTGACCTCGGGGATGCCGATGGGCTTCTCCTCAAGGAAGAGCGTGCCGAGTTCATCGTCCACGTTGCACAGCTCTTCAACGAGGCCGTTGTAGGCGGCATCCGCAGTGGCGACTTCTTCACCCTCAAGCGCCCGGACGGTGTAGGTGGAGCCGAGCTTTTCGCTGTCGCTATAGATGATGGCTTTTTTGTTGATGACGTCAATCTGTCCTTTGAGCTGGTCTTCGGCACCAATCGGAATCAGAATGGGCCAAGCATTGGCACCCAGCTTCTCACGCACGTCACGCACCACATTTTCAAAGTTGGCACCAGTGCGATCCATTTTGTTGACAAAGGCAATGCGGGGAACGCCGTACTTCTGGGCCTGACGATAGACGGTCTCAGATTGTGGCTGCACGCCTGCCACACCACAAAGCACAAAGATGGCCCCGTCCAAGACGCGGAGGGAACGCTCAACCTCCGCTGTGAAGTCCACGTGCCCAGGGGTGTCGATGATGTTCACCCGCATGTCCTGCCCCTGGAAGGTCTTGAAGACCCCGTCCTCGGGCACCTGTTTCCAGCGGGCAGTGACCGCTGCGGAGGTGATGGTGATGCCACGTTCCTTTTCCTGCTCCATCCAGTCCGTGGTGGCGGCACCATCATGCACCTCACCGATTTTATGGATCATCCCCGTGTAGAAGAGGATGCGCTCAGTGAGCGTGGTCTTTCCCGCATCAATGTGCGCGCAGATCCCAATATTGCGGGTCCGCTCAAGCGGATACTCGCGATTGGGGCTGTTGATGGCGGACATGGGACAGGTGAAAGGAACAGGTTTCGGAAGGAGGAACTAGAAGCGGAAGTGAGCGAAAGCGCGGTTGGCCTGAGCCTGCTTGTGAACTTCGTCGCGCTTGCGAACGGCATTACCCTGGTTGGAAGCTGCATCCCGCAACTCATTTGCGAGCGCGCGGTGCATCGGGGTTCCCTTGCGGTTGCGAGCGAAGTTAATGATCCAGCGCAGAGCGAGAGACTCTGAACGAGCAGGAGTGACTTCGATGGGCACCGGATAGGTAGCGCCACCCACGCGGCGAGCCTTCACTTCTACACGGGGCTTGGCATTTTCAACGGCACGGTTGAAGAGCTCCAGCGGATCTACTGAATCACTCTTTTCATTGAGAGCGTCAATGGCGGCATAGACGATACGCTCGGAGAGCGACTTCTTGCCGGAGATCATGATCTTGTTGATCATGTGAGCGACCAGTTCGCTGTCATAGCGGGAGTCACGCAACTCCGGCTTTTCGTAAACTCTTTTTCTGCGGGCCATGGTGAATGAAAGTCAGTAGGATTGAACGAGGGACGCGTAGATTACTTCTTCTTGCCGGTGGCAGCAGGCGCACCTGGCTTGGGACGCTTGGCACCATACTTCGAGCGACCGCGGCGACGAGCTTCCACACCAAGGCAGTCAAGAGTGCCACGCACAATATGGTAACGCACACCGGGAAGGTCCTTCACACGGCCACCACGAACGAGAACGATCGAGTGCTCCTGGAGGTTATGACCCTCACCACCGATGTAGGCAATGACTTCAAAGCCGTTTGTGAGGCGCACTTTGGCAACCTTACGGAGCGCAGAGTTGGGCTTCTTGGGGGTGCGCGTCATCACCTGAAGGCACACGCCACGACGCTGCGGGCAGTTGTCCAAGGCAGGCGATTTGGACTTCACAGCCTTGCTGCGGCGTCCGTGTCTCACGAGTTGGTTAATAGTGGGCATAGGTGAAAAGGATATCTAGGAGCACAAAGTGTTTTGCCATCGTGGCTGCTCCAGAAGACAGTTTGCCCATCCCACTGATTGATGTGCTGCCTATGTCCGGGGCTGCTACCGATAGAAAAGACCCGCCGAGACGGGCCTTGTTTGCATGACCACACAGGGGTGGCCAGGTCAGTGGAGCGCGGAGACTAGCAGTCCTGACAAGCGGCGCAACCTGTTTTTGAATGTTTTTTCAAGAATTGTGAATAAACCTCCACTGCTGCCTGGAACGCCTCGCGGCTCGGGGTCTATTCCTCATTCATGTCCGGCGTCCGCAGCTCCATGCCGTGAACCTTTTCCACCTCGGAAGGAGTGGTCAGCACCTTGCGAATGCACCACAGAAACAACGAACTCACAGTGCCCACAGAGAGCAGCATCACAATCCAGCCTTCAGTAGTCATGGGGTCGATCAGGAATGGGTTCGAGAGTTGGATTCTCCCTTCTGGGCCTTGGCATACGCTCTGGAGCGCGCCGTGAGCAGGGCAAAAAACGCAGCGACCGCCACTACGAGCGCGACACTTAACTGTGCCGGGAGACTTGATTTCTCACCCGCCAGGTCGGTGATGTAGCCGGAGGGTTCACCTCCGGCACCGAAGAGATTCTTCATCAGCCAGTAGGTGAAAACAGCGAGCAGGAAGCCCGGGCATATCCACTTCAACACGGGCCTGAAGAACGCCGGGATTCGTATCACCGCTCCTTCATGGGCCTCTGCAAGGCCTCGATCCACGCCCCAGACCCAGCCGAAAATAATGATCTGCGCGGTAGCGAGGATGAAGATCAGCATGGTGCCCACCCAGAAGTCCAGCGTATCGAGCGCCTTGAGGTCTCCGCTGAAATACATGACAAAACCGCAACCGAAGGCGGTGAGCATTCCGAGGATGGTGACACTGACCTTGCGCCCTACGCCCATGGCCTCCTCAAGGAAGGCGATTCCTGGCTGGAGCATGGAGATGGAGCTCGTCACTGCCGCGAGGAACAGCATGAAAAAGAACATGCCGCCGAAGAACATTCCGAGCGGCATCTTGGAGAATACCAGGGGGAGCACGTTGAACCCCAGGCCCACGCTGCTGCCTGCCACGCTCGCTATCGCCGTCGTCCCCAGGAAGGCAACCCCCGCCGGAACGGTGATAAGTCCGCCGAGTGAAACCTCGCAAAACTGGTTGGCGCTACTGGCGGTGAGACCGCTAAGCACCACGTCATCCCGACGCTTCATGTAGCTGGCATAGACAATGATGACGCCAAATCCTACGGAAAGACTGAAAAAAATCTGGCTCGCCGCCGCTAGCCAGAGATCTGGGTTGGCGAGCTGCTCCCCCACCCCGCGCTTCACCAGCTTGAGCGCCCCACCGCTGGCCGCCACCTCCTTTTCTGCTTCAGCGATGGCCGCCGCGCCAATGACCTCCCGGGGTTTTTCCCCAGGTGCAGGCTCGGCCTTAACTACCAGAGTTTTGGTCGGATTCCAAAGGTAGCCGAGTCCGTTGATGACGCTGTCATGGGGCCGAGACGGGTCCGGTGCCCCCAGAGTGAGCACGCGTATGAGCACGATCACCGCGAGAAGGATCAGAGAGGGCATGGCCAGATTGCACAGTTTCTCAATGCCGCGGGACACCCCCCGGTAAATGAGCCAGAAGTTGAACACAAACACAGCCAGCAGCCAGGGAAGCGCCGCTTCCAACGAAAACTTGAGCGCCGACGCATCTGCGGCTGCCCCGGTGAAGGAGGCGAAGAGACCCTTCGTCTCCTCCGTGGTGCGCAGCGCCACATGCCCGGTCCAGAACTTGAAGGCGTAACCGATGCACCAAGCCTCGATCACCACGTAATACATGTAAATCACCACTGGCACGATGACTCCGATGATGCCCAGATACTTGGCCACAGGATGCCTCACGATGTAGGCGAAGGCTCCTGGTGCCGAGTTGTAGCCTGCCTGCCCAGCATACCGTCCCATCGCCCACTCCGCCCATCCGATGGGCAGGCCGATGATGAGGAAAGAGATGGCATACGCGATCATGAATGCCCCTCCGCCATACTCCGCCGCCAGCCCGGGAAACCGAAGGAAGTTCCCCAGCCCGACAGCACTCCCCGCCACCGCCATGATGACGCCCAGCCGCGACCCCCACTCGTTCTTGGATTGAGACATAATTGATTTTGCGGGACGAAACCTATCGGGAACGCCACCCGCTGGCAAGACTGAAGCAGGGAGGGTGCCGGGAAAGGGGTTCCTCTGCTCGGTATTCGTCATTCCCCACGCGGCTCTTGCCTTTGACCGAATCAACGTCATGGTGCGCGCCCTCCAAATCCGACCGTCCGTTATCATGATCCCCAACGTCTATCGCACCCATCACTGCAACGCACTCCGCACAGAGCATATCGGCCAAACGGTGACTCTCGCAGGCTGGGTCAACTCCACACGGGATCACGGCGGCGTCATCTTCATCGACCTGCGTGACCGCGAAGGGATGACACAGGCTGTCTTCCGCCCAGAGGAGAACAAGGAGGTGGCCGCCCTCTCCCACACCCTGCGCAACGAAGACGTGCTCCAGCTTGTGGGCCGTGTGGAAAAGCGCCTCGCCGGCACGGAGAACGAGAAGCTCGCCACAGGCTCCGTGGAACTCGTCGTCACTGCGGCCAAAATCCTCAACAAGGCCGATGTGCTGCCCTTCCATCTGGACCGCGAGCTCTCCAACGAAGACCTCCGCATGAAGTACCGCTACCTGGACCTGCGCCGGGAACGGATGAACCAAAACATCCGCACGCGGCACAAGATCACCACCGCCGCGCGGAACTACCTGGATGGCGAAGGATTCATCGAGGTGGAGACCCCCATTCTCTCCAACCCCACGCCGGAGGGAGCGCGCGACTTCTTGGTGCCGGCCCGTCTTCATGGCGGCCACTTCTACGCCCTGCCCCAAGCTCCCCAGCAGTATAAGCAACTCCTCATGGTGGCCGGACTGGAGCGTTACTTTCAGATAGCGCGTTGCTTCCGCGACGAAGACCTGCGCGCCGACCGGCAGCCAGAGTTCACCCAGATCGACATTGAGGCCTCATTCGTCAAACAGGATGACATCATCAAGATGGTCGAGGGCCTGCTCGCCGCCATGTTCAAGGCCGGCCGCGGCGTGGACGTTCCCCTGCCCTTCCCCCGCATGACGTATCTGGAAGCGATGGATCGCTACGGCTCCGACAAGCCGGACACCCGCTACGGCATGGAGATCACCGACCTGGGCGAGGTGTTCGCCAACACCGAGTTCAAAATTTTCAAAAGCGTGCTTGAAAAGGGCCACGTCGTGCGCGCCATCAACTGCAAAGGCTTCGCTGGCATCACTACCGGTCAGATGAACCGTCTCAATGAACTGGCTCACGAAGCCGGACTGCCGAAGGAGGTGAAACAGCTTGCCTTCATCAAACTGGAGAACGGTGAATACAAGTCTCCCCTGTGGAAAGTGTTCTCTGAGGCGGAAAAGGAAGCCGTCTCCAAAAAGCTGGACATGGCCGAAGGCGACCTCGTTTTCTTCGTCGCAGGCCCGTGGGAAATGGTTAGCACCGTGCTGGGTCGCACCCGTTTGGAGGTGGCCAGCATGATGGAGCTCACCAAGGGCAGCGAGGCCCTGAACTTCCTCTGGGTCGTTGACTTCCCGCTGCTTGCCTACAGTCCAGAGGATCAAAGCTGGGTGGCCGTGCACCACCCTTTCACCCGACCCAACGCGGATGACGTTCCCCTGCTGGACGCCGGCGAATATGCCAAAGTCCGCGCCGAAGCCTACGACGTCGTGCTCAATGGCTACGAACTGGGCGGCGGCTCTATCCGTATCCATGAGAGCGACCTCCAGGCGAAAATGTTCAGCGTCCTTGGAGTCACCCCGGAAGAGCAACAACTCAAGTTCAGCCACATCCTGGAGGCCTTCAAGTTCGGCGCTCCACCACACGGCGGACTTGCCCTTGGTCTGGACCGCATCGCCATGCTCATCAGCGGTGAGGAGAGCATTCGCGAAGTCATCGCTTTCCCAAAGAACAACAAAGCCGCCGACCTCATGACCGACAGCCCCACAAAAGTGGACTTCAAGCAACTCCGCGAGCTCTATATTCAGAGCACCTTCAAGGAGAAGAAGAAAGAAGACGGCGCTACGGCCACCTGATCAACCGGCAAGCATAGCGAGCAAAGCCAGCAGCAGAAGCACAACGGCGATCCACCACCACCATGGCTTGTCGGGGACCCGCTCCCCCCCTCCTCCGAACTCTCGCCTGGTGAACTCGTCATAGTCGAACGCATCCGCATCGTCCGGCAAATCCACGCCGTCGTAGTGGCTTTCTTCGTCATTCCAACCCGACTTGGCACACGCCCCGCAGTCCGGGCAGGCTACCGCGTTGCGTGGCACAAACTCATGACAGACCGGACACTGACCAGGCGGACGAAACATCCCGCAATCTCCCGTCTTGGCAGGAGAAAAGCAAGTTCTCCGCACTACGCCGCCAGGGGAGCACCATACGGCAGTTCGTCAGGGAGGTCAGCAAAGGGACGGATCTTCTCCCAAAGCGCGCTGAAGTCCTTATTCACGTCGCCCGAGAGGCAGTCGGTAATCTCATCCCCTGCCTCAGGGTGCTTCATCACCACGTCCTTGAACGAGAAACTCGGGTTGTAGAAAGCATAGACCAGCTTGCGCATGTTCTCAATGCCCTGCCGCATGGCTGCACCATAGCCTGCGAAACGCTGAGGTGAGAGATCGTTCTCCATCAAGCCCTTGTGGACCTCTTCACCAGCCATGACGCCGGACTTCAATGCCAACATGACACCGCTGCTGAACACGGGATCCAGGAAGGCAAACGCATCTCCCACCAGCAGCAGGCCAGGTGATGCGCAATGCCGGGAGTGATGCGAATACTCGCTGGTGATGAAATACTCGCCCACCTGTCGCCCCTCGCCGAGATGCGACTTGATCCACTGATTCTGCTCCACCTCTCGCTCAAAGATGGCTTTCAAGTCCCTCACGCCATCCCGGGTAAGATACTTGCCCTCTGCCACCACGCCCACACTGACGCGATCATTCTGCTGCGGGATGTGCCAGAACCAGCCTTTGTCTGGAACGAATGCGATGGTCGTGGCACCTTCATCCATGCCTGGTTCACGCTTGGACCCTTCGTAGTATGTCCAGACCGCCACCTTGTTCAGATAGGGGTCACGCATCCTCCAACCCGCACGCGTAGAGGAAAAGGCCTCCTTGCCGGAGCAGTCGAGCGTGATGGGTGCGCGCAGCTCTCTCAGACTGCCGTCCTTCTGTTTCACCTCCACGCCGATCACGGTGTCGCCATCCTTAAGCAAACGTGTGACGGAGGTCTCTTCCATCACTTCAGCGCCCTTCTCGCGCGCATTGTCCATCATCATCTGATCAAACTCCGCACGAGTCACCTGCCACGTCTGGGCGATCGTGTCCTTGTCATAACGGGTGTGGAAGTAAAAGGGCTGGGAGCGTTTGCCATCTGGCTGAACAAAGGAAACACTGTATTTCTTCACGAAACAAGAAGCGCGCATTTTCGGAATCATCCCCAAGCGCTCAAGGGCCGGATAGGTGAAGGGGATCAAGGACTCGCCCACCTTGTAGCGAGGAAACTTGTCGCGCTCGATCACCAGCACCTTGTGACCATGCTCGGCGAGGATGGCGGCCGCAGACGTTCCAGCCGGACCACCACCGATGACGAGCGCATCGTAGTCGCGTGGAGTGGAAGAGGATTCGATTCTCATGGTGCGTTTGGAAAAAGGGTTTGTCAGCAGAGAGAACGACGGCGAGCGTGATAACGATGATTGAATCTAGGGATGACTGTAATGCCAAATGAGCATCACATCCTCCTGCACTACACACCTTCCGATGGAACTGAGAACCCTGCGTTACTTCCAAGCCGTGGCCGAGGAGCTGAGTTTCTCCAAAGCGGCACGGCGTCTGCGCATCGCCCAGCCTGCCCTGAGCCGGGCCGTCCGTGAGCTGGAGCAGGAGCTCGGTGGCGAGCTCTTGAAGCGTAACCGGCGCATGGTCAAGCTCACCCCTGCCGGTTCAGTGCTGCTGCGCGGAGCGGACGCCCTGCTGGGTCAGAGTGAGGAGGTGATACGCCGCGTGCAGCGCACTCTCCGCGGGCAGGAAGGGGAGCTTCGCCTCGGATTCATAGGCCCGCCGACGCAGCGATTTCTCGCCAGTCTCGTGAGGACCTTTCGCGAGCGCTATCCTGGAGTGTCCGTGCAGCTGGAGGAGCGCACACCGGAGCGCGTATGGGAGATGGTATCCAAGGACCGGCTGGACGTGGGTCTCACCAGACCCGTGACAGCTGGAGACAAAATAGGCCTCAAAACCCGGCTCATCCAAAAAGAGTCCATGTGCGCCGTCCTGCCTCACGACCACAGACTGGCGAAGCTGAAACGCGTCACCTGGGAGCAACTGAAGACTGAGCCACTCATCCTGCTGGCGCGGCGGGAGGGGGTGGGACTCTACGAGGCGGCCATGAACGGCTGCCGTTCGGCGGGTTTTTCACCCCGCATCGCCCACACCCCTAGCATCGTGGGCACGGTGCTCACCTATGTGGCTGCGGGCATGGGCGTGGGCGTCGTACCCGAGACCGTGGAAGCCCTGAACACAGACCGCGAGGTCGTGTTCAAGCCGCTCCATCCTGCTCAAAGCATTGAACTCGTCATGGTGTGGAACGCCGCCTCTGAGAACCCCGCCGCCTTGGCTTTCCGCCAGTTGGTCATGGAGACCTTCCGACCCGTGACCACCTAGCCTTTCGTGCGTCGGCGCCGCATGGCACCTGCCAGGATCCACGCCCCAAGACAGGCGACCGCTCCCGGTTCAGGCACGGTGATGATGCTTTGAATGCTGGACGCTGAGGAGGAGATGCGGGAAATGTAGAGCGAGGAGGTGTTTGAAGGTTCGCTTTCTCCAATCTGCGTCCAACCGCTGCCGTCGTTACCAATGTAAAACCCGTTCGCATTGAACAAGGCTGCAGAGAAGTGGGAGTCGTCGCCGACCGTGTTGTTGAAATCATAGAACCCGTCCACGGCGTAGTTGATGCCTACCAGCTTCCACTGCCCCTCATGGTAAACGAACACCCCTCCGCCGGAATCGCCCACAGAGAGATGGGACTCGTATGCGCCGCTGTCCCCATCGAAATCCGCCCGCAGCAACTGACGGCCTTGTGAGTCCGTAAGAACGCCGCTCTCGAGCTGGTTCGTGCCCCAACGCGCCACCCCATCCGGGGCATTGAGCTCCCAGCCCCGCAGTGTGCTGCTGAGATACACTTCATCCCCACGGATACCACCGCGACCGAACATCACGATCTGGCCGCTCTCCGCAGCGGCGCTGTCCGCCAGCACGGCCCACGAGGAAAACGTGCCGTTGACCTCGTAAACGCGAAGGTCGGAGTTGGGGATGTCCCAGTAACCGAGTCCACCGTTGGCCAGCGTATTGATGCTGTAAGTGGCCGTTGCCACGCCATTGAACAAGGCATCATGAACAAAGCTGCCGTTCCCAGTGCCTATGTGCTGCGCGGTCAGGATGTGGTTCGGGCTGATGATGGTGGCGAGAAAGTTCCCGAAATACCCCTGGTGCTGCCAGCCGCTTCCAGCCAGACCCGCCGTGGGCGCTGTGGTGTTGAACGCCGGATCATCAGAGTTGAGAAACAGGATGGCGTCCGCACGCCCAACCAGCAGCAGGCTTATCCAGAACGCTGGATGGAAGAGGGATAGGACTCGACATGGCACCATGCGTGCTACTTTAGCATAGTCGTTCTATATTTTCCATAATTGTTTCCGCCCAGGCCTGAAACACTTGCCCTCTGCGCTGCGTAACGCTGAATACCCCTTTCGTCTCCCCCAAAAAACCCGTGTCTCATCATCCCCTTAATCTCGCCGACCGCTTCCTCACCCGCCGCCAGTTGCTGAACCGCGTGGGCATGGGGTTCGGCGGTTTGGCACTCACCGAGCTACTTGGCAGCACCAGCGCTGCTGGTTTGCAGACGCGCAATCCCTTGGCTGTCCGCTCTTCCCAGTTCACCCCCAAAGCGAAGCGCGTAGTTCACCTGTTCATGAACGGTGGACCGTCTCAGGTGGACACTTTTGACCCCAAACCGGCCCTCACGAAGATGGACGGTCAAAAGCTCCCGAACGTGCTTAAAACCGAACGCCCCACGGGCGCGGGGCTGAAGAGTCCCTACACCTTTCAAAAGTATGGGCAGAGCGGTCTGGAGGTATCAGAACTCTTCCACCACACCGCCTCCCTCCACGCAGACGATCTGTGCGTGATCCGCTCCATGCACGCGGACGTGCCAAACCACGAGCCCTCACTGGGCCTGATGAACTGCGGCGATGGACGACTGCACCGGCCCAGCCTTGGTTCCTGGGTGACATACGGCCTTGGCACGGAAAACCAGAACTTGCCCGGTTACATCGCCATGTGCCCCGGCGGTATGCCGGTGCGCCGGACCAAGAACTGGCAGTCCGCCTTCCTGCCCAGCGTTTACCAGGGAACCTACATTAACACCGCGTTCACTGAGGTGGACAAGCTCGTGGAGTTCGTCAAAAACAGCAGCCTGGACCTCAAGCAGCAGCGCCGTCAGCTTGATCTCCTGTACCAGCTTAACGACAGCCACCTGAAGGCACGAGAGAACGACGGTCAGCTCGAAGCCCGTGTGCAGTCCTACGAGCTGGCTTACCGGATGCAGATGGAAGCGACCGACGCCTTCGACATCATGCGGGAGCCCGAAAGCGTGCGCCAGATGTATGGCGTGAAGGAAGGTGCCGAAGGCGCGTTCGCACGCCAATGCCTCATCGCGCGCCGTCTCCTCGAGCGTGGCGTGAGGTTTCTCCAGCTTTGGACAGGTGAGGGCCAGCCATGGGACAATCATGATGAAATCCTGGACCATCGCACCCACGCCCGGCGCACGGACCAAGCTATCGCCGCTCTGATGACGGATCTCAAGCAGCGCGGGCTGTTTGACGAAACGCTCATCATCTGGGGCGGTGAGTTTGGGCGGACTCCGGCGGTGGAACTGCCCACGCCCGGGGCGAACGCAGGCAAGCAGCGCGGGCGCGACCACAACCACTATGGCTTCACCATGTGGCTGGCTGGCGGTGGCATCAAAGGCGGGCAGGTTTATGGAGCCACAGATGAGTTCGGCTTCCAGGCCGTGGAGAATCCGGTTCACGTCAGAGACCTCCACGCCACGGTGCTCAAGGCGCTTGGTTTCAACCACGAAACCTTCACCTACCGATACGCCGGCCTGGACTTCCGCCTCACCAGCGTCACCGAGAACGCAAAGGTTATCAACGAACTATTGGCATGAGCAAGCTCGGCGTGGAGTCCTCTTGAGCAGAGGTCATCCAACGCGGAGGCACCTTCACGCAAACCGCGCCGGACTCTCAAACCTCACCCGTTCTCCGGTGATCGGATGCGCGAAGGAGAGGCTCTCAGAGTGCAGGCAGAGCGGCGGATCTCCGGGCTGTGACGCTTCGGCTACACCTCGTTTACCTTCAGGCAGATACATGCGGTCTCCTAGGATGGGATGGCCCAGATGCCAGGCGTGCACGCGGATTTGATTTGTGCGGCCCGTCTTCGGCACAGCCCGCAACAGAGCAGTACCAACCGGCCTGCGCTCCAGCACGGTGAACTCGGTGAGGGCGGCGCTTCCTGCTTCTTCATCCACCCGCCGGAGCTTGGCACCGTCCGTGGTTTCACCTATTGCCGCCTCGCAGATGAAACGATCCCGCACCGGATGCCCATGCACGAGCAGCAGATAGGTCTTCTCCACTTCACCGCGTGAGAACTGAGGCTGGAGCCTGCCGGCAAAGTGAGCCGTGCGCGCACACACGAGCACACCGCTCGTATCAGCATCCAGACGATGCGCCAGTCGTGGCTTCTCCGGCCAGCAGGCTTGATGCAGGATCCATTGCAGCGTGTTGCGGTGAAAGCGCCCTGCGGGATGAACGGGCAGAGGCGCAGGTTTATCCAGCACCAGCAAGGCCTCGTCCTCGTAAAGGATGCGGATGTCCGCGTTGACGTCTGGCTCCGTGGTGCCGGGAAAACGGTGTTTCACGCGGGTTCCGGCCCTAACGATCTCAGTTGCAGCGAAGGGGCTGTCATCCTCCTTCAGCAAGCGCCCGCGCTCGAACTCGCCCAGCCAGTACTCCCTGGGGACGTGCGGCAGGATGGCACACAGTGCATCGAGCATACTGAAGCCATCGCACTCCGTCGGCACGTTCAGCGGACGATCGTTGTCATAGGGCACACTTCCGGGCAGCGGCTGGATGATGCAGGCTATGGCTGCCTGACGTTTAGCGATGGAGGCCGAGCGTTGCTCTTCCGTAGTCTTGAAGCAATATGGGCACGATACGTTAAGCACGTATCGCGCATCGTTTTGCTCCTCCGCAGTGAGTGGTGACTGGCACACGAAGCATTGGGTGGATTCCGTCTCGTGGAGTTGCGCATCCACGCCCACGCGCTGGTCAAACACAAAGCACTCGCCCTCATAGTGGTCTCCACCCACCTCCTCGAAGTACTTCAGGATGCCGCCGTCAAGCTGGTAAATGTGTTCAAAGCCCTCTCGCTCCATAAAAGGACCCGCCTTCTCACAGCGGATGCCGCCCGTGCAGAACATGACGATCGGCTGCTTCTTCATCTCCGGTGGGAGCTTGCGCACAGCTGCCGGAAAGTCGCGAAAATGATCCACCCCTATGGGGAGCGCGTTGCGGAAGGTGCCCAGTTTCACCTCGTAGTCGTTGCGCGTGTCCAGCAGGGTGATCGGTCTGCCCTCATCCAGCCAGCGCTTCAGTTCGACGGCCTTCAGTTTGGGCGAGGTGCGAATGGCGGGATTGATGCCCTCCACTCCGAAGGCAATGATTTCCTTCTTGATGCGCACAAGCATGCGCCGGAATGGCTGCTCCTCACTCTCGCTGTACTTGGGCGCTAGATCCTCAAGCCCCGGCACTGCACGGATGAGATTCACCAGTTCATCCACCCTGCTTCGCTCACCAGCGACGAAGAGATTGATACCCTCCGTGCTGAGCAGAATCGTTCCTCTCAGCGCGCGCTCACGCGCGGCGGCAAGCAGTGTCTCGCGCAGCGCTTTGAGATCGGTCAGTGTGGCAAACTTGTAGCAGGAGATGTTGGTAATGCCGGGCATGAAAAAGAGAACGTGACTACACTTTGAGCCCGAGGATCACCAGATCTGCCGGACGCCCGTCCAGCTCGGCGATGCCGGGCAGGTGCCCCCAGTGCTGGAACCCAGCACGGGTGAAGACCTTGAGACTAGGATCATTGTGACCGAAAATGAGTGCCGTCACACTGGAAATGCCAAGCGCAGGACAGGCATTCAGTGCGTGAGAAATGAGCACACGAGACAAGCCTCGTCGATGCGCCTCCGTGGCTACATACACACTGATCTCTGCGGTGCCGTGGTAGGCTGGCCGCGTCTTGAAGAACGGCTGCAAGCCTGCCCACGCGATGACGCGACTCCCCTCCTCCAGCACCCACAGTGGATGCCTGTCCGGCGAGTGCGCGGCAAACCACTCCCTCCGACTCTCCAGGGACACGGGGCATGTGTCCGCAGTGGCGAGTCTTCCGGGAATGGATTCGTTGTAGATTTCTACGATTCGAGGCAGATCCTCCTCGACTGCGTGGCGAAGGTTCATGTGGGCTATTGGCCACGCTTACCAAACCCTCCAGCGCTTCGCAACCCCGCCATGCGGTATGGGTTTCCTCACTTTTCAGTCAGCCCAGATACGCGGCATTCCAAGCCGCTGAACCACGCTTCTGAGAACGTAGTCCGCGCCGACCCGTTCTTCCTCTCTTGAGCGGTGCCTCTACCACCTGGCACGCACCACTTCGGACTCCTTGTTGTCCCAGTCCATTTGCAAAACCGCCACGCCGTCACCGCCCTGCCAGTGGAGTTGACCTCCACCACCGAAGCCCGCGAGGTTGGTGTTCCTTCCCGGTAGCTGCACGCTGGTGAGCTTGCCCACGAAGCCGCCGGGGCGCTGGGTCCACTGTCCTTTGCGCAGCATGGTGAAGGGCAGTTTGGGAGTGATGACGATGTTGTTACCGAAAGAAGAACGACCGGCGAGCACCACGAGGTTGGAATCCGCAGGACCACCTGTGAGTGTGGCGAGTATCAGGTAAGACCCAGAGGGATCTCCCGGCTGGGCATCCACCTTGAGAATGGATCCGATGCGCGCACCTCCGCCACAGGGCAGCAGGTCCCCTTCACGGAGCAGGGTCAGCGGTGTGCTACCGGTCGCAAACAGCGTGACCACGCCGTCATTCGCTGCGGTGACTTTTGGCCCCTGCACCGTAGCATGGACGATGAGGTTACTCCCACGAGCGGGGTGGAAGCCCAGAAAGCGCTTCCATGTCAGACCCGCCGGAGCTGCCGGGTAAGGGCTGCCTTTCCTCAAGGTCAAGCCCGACTCCTGCACATACGCTTCATTATTGCTGGCATTCACCCCGCTGCCTGTGGTGGTGAATCTCACCATGCGGTCGTTGTTGGCATTCGCACTGAAACCTAGCAGTGTCCGGACAGTGCCGACGCTGGAAAGGTCGCCTTTTACAGCCCAGAAAGAACCGTTGCCTGCGCGGTCGATGCTGTAAGTGGCCTGGTTGTCCGGACTGAGTGTCTGCCGGTAGGCGGTGAAGCAGATGAGGCCAGGAGAAAAGGCGATCTGCGGATTGATCTCTCCGAGCAGGATTCCGCCGCCACCGGGCTGGTTCTGGCCTTCCTTGGCTCCCGTGAGGGTAGTCGGCGGCAGCGTGAGCTTGGTGGAGAGGACCAGCAGGGCGGAGTCGCTGTCTTTTGTGACCCCATCCACGCCCAACTGCAACTGCACACGCGTAGCCACGTCCGCATCCGCCCCGCTGCCGGCGGACTGTGCGATCTCCAGGAAACGAGCGATCTTGCCTGAACCCGCACCGGCTGCGTCGTTCCCCGCACGGCGAATGGAGAACCGCTTGATGCTCAAAGGCACGGAGTGGTCTATGATGCCAAGAAAAGGAAAGGTCCCTGCTGCATTCCTGCCTACACCGACGAAGGCAGTCTGAGCGGGATGAGCCACACGCATCTGAGTGATGTCAGTGCAGAGCAGGGAACTGCTGACGAGGCCCAACTCATCAATCTCAACGCTGGTGCCAGCTAACACCAACGGGAAGTCGTAATCTGCGGACAATTCGTCTATGGCTAAGTAAGCACCTGACTTGAAACCCGGCACGGGATTCTGAAACCTTGAGAGCATGCCCATCTGCCCGTTGCTACGACAACCCAACTGCGGCGATGCAGTAGGTTTCCCACTGCCGAATGGACTGGTCCTGGGTTGGATCAGTGCCATGGAAAAAAGCGGTTCGCTCGCCACGGGCAAGCTGCGGGAATAGATGGCACCAAAGGATGCGAAACTGGCTCCTATGACCTCAACGAAAGTGCCTGTGATAATCCGCCGATGATCTACCGCCAGGGGAATGCCTGCGCCCATGGAATAAAGCGTAGGACGCCAGACCTCCTTCTGTTGCCCTGTGACGAGATCATAAACGCGAATCTCTGTGTTGTCCGTCCCCAACAGTCCCGTCCTGACATAGGCCGTCATTCCCAGGCACGCCAGCGTCTGCCCGAAGTTGGTCCACGCTTCTGGCGGTTTACCGATGCGGAGACTCTGGCTGAAGGTGCGGGCATTCACCACGTAGATGCCGCTGTCTGCGGTGAGCACTAGGTTCTGCCTTGTGAATGCGAGAGCTTTCCCGTAGTTGGCATCTGCCAAAGGGTCAGATGCCTGGAGTCTCGACTGAAGCGTACTCGTCTCCCAGTCCATCAGATACGCCGCCCCAGCTTTGGAAAAGCCCATGGAAGTAGCCTCCGGCGCTCCCACGGCAAGCTGTCTGCCCTGGATGGCCACACGGCTTCCAAACTGATCCCCTGGCTCTGACGGTGAGGAACCCACCAGCACAGACTTCAGACTGCCGTCGGCAAGGTTATAAATCTGCACCTCTCCCTGCTGATCGCTATTGCCTGGCACATTCGTATCCGGTGCACCCGCAGCCACGATTCCCTCCCCGAGAGCCACCGAGCTACCCAGTGCATTAGGGGCACCTGCACCGTTGACCACACGCAGAAGCTGCTTGCCAGTCCGGATGTCAAACACCAGCACCGCGCCGCGCCCACCTTGGTAACCAGGTGCGCCCACGGCCAGCAGATGACCACTGATGTCCAGGCTGGCTCCCAGCCCTGCGCCCGTATCCGGATCGGTCTCACGGATCACGCGCAAAAGCGCTCCAGTGTCCGGGTTTATCAACAGCACCAGACCTGCAGACGGCTTGCCTCCCACCCCAGCGCCGGGGTAACCCAACGCAAGCACTTTGCCCGACAGCGCGGCGGAGACCGGTGCGGCCGCCCCGGAGTAAGCGATGCCCTTCACGAGATTCCAAGGCACGAAACGCTTGATCTGCGGCACCTGCGCTGAGGCTGATAGCGCACACAGCAACACAAGCGCAAAGACGCGACTACTGACGTGGAGAGGTGTGGAGGTCATCTCTCAAATGTAGGCTTATTCTGCCAATATCGCCATACGTAGCGCTACGTAGCCGCTTCAGCAGCCGCCAAGTTGACCCACGGCACCTGTCCTTGTCTCCGCTCCGGCTTTTCTCAGGATGTTCTCCACATGCTTCTCGACCGTGCGTACCGCGCAGCCGAGAATGAGGGAAATCTCTGCATTGCGCTTGCCCTGGCGCATCCACATCAGCACTTCATGCTCACGTGGCGTCAAGCCCGCCAGCGTGGCGGCTTCTCTAAGTGGCCCGGGCATCCGTCGAAGCTCCGCCACTTCACAAGCTACGCGATGGGCAGACACAAACAGCGGCGTCAGCCGACGGAGAAATGCTTTCAAGTCCGCGGTCAAGACCTTGTCCCGGTTCAGGGTCAAGGTGCAGGTCCAGCCCGGCCGATTCAGCCTCACTGCCACTTGATGCTTGATGGACAATGGGCGAAGCACGTCCTGATAAAACTCGGTCTTCTCAATCTCCCGACCGGACGCCAGCTCCCGCAGATCCAGCAGCGTCTCCGGACCACCAGCGTCCATGTAACGATGCACCGGACTCTGCCCATACACCTCCATGAGTCTGCCCACTGCGGATGACACCAGCTTCTCGCTCATGGGCAGGTTGTGCCGTAAATCATACAGGCCTGACGCCGGATGAATCTGATCCAAGGACACCGCCGCTCCCGGCACAAGTGCAGCGAAGACCGTTACTACTCGTTCGCCAAAGTCTTCCTCCAACGTGGCATCCATGAGCTGCGCCGCGAGCTCAGCCAGCAATCTGGGATCGTCATAAGAAAAACGGCGGCGGCTCACCCGGCAAGTCTCTTCGTTTTGCGCTTACAGTCAACCAAATGAACCCGCCCATGCGCTGCGGAAAAAAAGCTCCCACCGCAGACAGCGGTGAGAGCGGCTTTCGGAAAGTGAGTCCCTTACCTCAGGCTAGGCCCACGATGGGGTGCAGGTTTGCCTTGCACCACTCGCCATTCTGAAGCGTCACGCCATCAGGATCATCCACTGCTACGTGGGCTTCATCTTCACAGATGATCCACCCCTCGTAGTTGCGGGATACGAGCCACTCCGTGATGCGGTGGAAGTCCAGCTTGCCAGAACCCATCTGGGCCCACGGTTCCGCACCATTGCCGGAGAAGTCCTTGTAGTGAATGTGGTTCACCAAATGCTGCCACTTGTTCAGCGTGGCGATGACATCCATGCCACCGCGGATGATGTGGCCCACGTCCGGAGTCCAGCCTGTCACGGCAGGGTCCAGGCTGCTGAGCACCACATCATAGTCCTCCTGCGTGCGCACAAGCGACGCGGGCGGGCTGTTCGGGTGATAGGAGCATTTCAGCCCTGCGTCATGGGCCCGCTTGGACACGGCATTCACATTCTTTGCCACGTTCAGACGGCGGCGCTGAAGGTCCTTGTTGCGTCCGCTGGGGAGCGTCACGGTGCCCAGCATGGCCCCGGGGAAGTGCTTCAGGAAGTCAATGGTGAAGTCGGCGGCAGCCTTCTCATTGGGTGCCTCCGTTTCGCCATCCCACGCGCACACGAGCGCCAGCCCTGCCAGCTTCATGTTGTGCGCATCCAGTGCGTCTTTCATTTTAATGGGATCAATCTGCGGCCCCAGCCAGTATTTGGAACAGCCCAGCGCACTCTCGGAAATCTCGAGCACCATGGGCTCAATGCCGGTGAAGCCAGCCTGAGCCGCCACTTTAATCATGTGGTCCAGTTTGTTGTCGTAGCCCTTGCCGGTTCCTTGCATGAACCAGGTATAGACCTCGGAGCCGAATTGAATCTTCGCCATAGGATGTTGGTATGAGTTGGAGGGTTAAAATATGCCGGAATCGGCGCTGTATTTGAGCCAGCCATCCGGAAGTTGTCCAGCGTCAAAAGAAGCACGGCACTCCAGAACGCAAAACGAGCCGAGGGCCGCGAACCCGGTGACCTGCCACTGGGGGGCTTCCCCATCCGTTTCAGCACTGCGCCACTGCACCACTGCCAGGACCACTTCGAGCCGCTCGGATAAAGGCTTCCACCTTGGAGAGATCCTTCACTCCAGGACCACTCTCCACACCGGTGGCCACGTCCACGGCCTGAACACCTGTTTCACGCACGGCTCTCGCCACATTTTCGGGCCTCAGCCCACCTGCCAGGATCAGGGCCACCGTTGGAAACTTGGCCTTGGCCTGCACCGCAAGTTCCCATTCAAACGTCCGCCCTTCACCACCGTGATGATCCGGGTTGTAAGAGTCTAGCAGCACAGCATCCACTGCGTAGTTGCCTATTCCGTCCAGCGCTGCAGCATCTTTGACTTGGATGGCTTTGATGACGGGAAGTCCGAGCCTCTTGATCTCCTCCACACGAGAAGGTGATTCATGGCCATGAAGCTGAATGACATCGATCAAACCACGGTCCACCACGACCCGCAGTTCCTCGTCTGTGGGTTCCACAAAAACCCCCACCACTGCGGTCTCCGACCTGACAACAGCCGCCCAAGAAGCAGCTTTCTCCGGCGCGATATACCGCTTTGAGCCCGGATAAAAGTTCAATCCGATAGCGTCAGCGCCCCGCCTCGCAATCTCACGCGCCTGCTCAGCAGTGGTCACCCCGCAGATCTTCACGCTCACTTCTCCCTTTTCCCAAAACATCATGGTCAAATCTTCGTCTCCAGCAGCCCAGAAGTTGCACTCATGAGCATGTCAAGGCGAGGCGGCATCAAAACGTGCGCCCTCGTCCTGGCTTCACGCACGAGACGCTGCCAGTCATTCAACTCCTCTGAGCGCAGGAGATACACCACTGGCGGCGCTGCATGAGTACCGGCGTGCACTCTAGGATAGGCCTTCGCAATCAGCCGGTCCACCAAGTCGCCCCTCATGTCGGGCAGCGAGAGCGCCAGCAGAAACACTGCGTAGGGCCGCTTCATCGCCAGCTCAAAGGCGTGCTCGCCCGTACCGGCATCATCCACCTCACAGTGACGGAAGGCCAGCAGCGCCTCACGCATGACCCGGCGGAAGGCAAGATTCTCCTCAGCCAGCAGCACTCGGGGAACAGGTAGATCGGTCATGGCACCTCAAAGAAGCAGCTTTCAGCGTCTCCGAAACGGCTTCCTGAGCGCGCTGCCGCGTCAGGCCAGAGCTGCATGCTCTGGCTGCCAGTCCACTCGTTTGCCATCACTCCACAACTCCTCCAGCGCATAAAAGTCCCGCTTCTCCTGCTGGAAGATGTGCACCATCACATCCGTGTAGTCGAGCACCAGCCACTGGCTGTCAAAGTGGTCGTCCCGCCATCGCGGCATCTCCCCGTGCTCCTGGTGCATCCGCTCATCAATCTCATTCTGCACCGCACGCAGGTGCGGAGAAGAACTGGCCGTGCAGATGACAAAGAAATCCACAATGGGCGAAATCTCGCTCACATCAAGGATGACGATGTCTTCGGCTTTTTTCTCGTCGGCATATTTGGCACAGAGCCTGGCAGTTTCTTCAGCGGTCATTGGGGTGTCTCGAATCCGCAGGATACTCCCTTCGCCGTAAGAATCCACGAAGATATTTAACCGACGGCTTTTGTGCTCCCAGTCCAGTTTGCGAGCGCCTATCCGCAGAGGAGACCCAAAGGCAAACACACCTCACCGCATCACCACCAGCACGATCGCCGAGAGCATCAACGCAGCGCCAAGCAATCTCCAGCGCAGCACTTTCGCCCCCAGCTGCTGTTCCGAGTTGACGAACCAGTGGCCCACAGCCCAGATCAGCAGCACGCTCAGCAAGCCCCGAGAGGAATACAGCACATTCGCCGCCGTAGCCTGCCCATGGATGGCGAGATAGCCGACGAAAATCACACTCTGCACGCCAAGCAATAGTGAACCCGTCACCAACCACGGCCAGGCTTCACCACGGATGGCACTCAGAGGTGCCTTGAATCTGAACATGAGAGTGAAGCTCAGCAGCGCGTTGATCCAAAACACGCATGGCAGCAACCGACCTGCTCCCCACTGCGGACCCCACTTCTGCACCAGCACATCAAACACTGCAAAACAAAGCGAACCCGAACCGCCCGCCAGCAGGGTGATGCCCATATTCCTCGGACTCACGCCATTTTCTTTGCGATTCAGGAAGGTGATGCCGACCACGCTGAGCACTGCCGCCGCCCACAACCGAGCTCCCACGGGCTCACCAACGATGAGCGGCGTCAGCATGGCTACCACCACCACCTTCAGCCCGAACACCGGCACCGCCACTGACACATCACCACGCTCCAGCGCCATGAACTGCGAAAGCTGCCCCGCGAACAAACACAACGAGATGAGCGCCGGCTGCCAGAGCAGCTCCATCTTCACCGGCGGCCCACCAAGGAACCACACCGCAGAAAACACCGTGGCCACCAGCAAGTTCGCCACGAATGTCGTGCGCCACAGACCCACTCCCAGATCACTGGACCGTTTGAGCACCAGCGCGCCCACCGCGTAAAAGAGCGCGGCGAGCAGGGGAAAAGCGAGCAGGAGAGAGGAAGCTGGCATTGAGCCTCACCGCTCTAGCCGAGACTAGCCGCAGAATCGACAGGATTCTTCTCCCCGCCTCAAAGAACCGCCGCGGCCGCCTGCCGCTCAAGACGACCTGGCTTAGAATGGGTCATCGGCGACCTCACAGCCACCCCTTCCGCATCCATCGCCTCCAGCATCCGGTTCACCTGCCCCACGCTGCCGTTCCACGATGTCACGGTGGGATACACTTGCACCGTAGTGGAGAGATACACCCTGCCGCGCACTAGAACCTCCGGCGCACGGCGATCCATGAAGCCCTTTGTGTAAATAGGCTCCACAAACGGAGCACGGAAGATCCGGCAGGCCTCCACGTCTCCCTGACTCAAATGCGGAAAGAGTCTGCACAAAGAGCCAAACCACTCGCGTTGAATCTCAGCGTCCGCTGTGGCATAGCGCGGATCCCTGCGGTGCAGATACTTCGTCAGATACACCACACTGCGCTCCACCCCTCCACGGTCTGCCACCTCCGTAAGCGTGGAGGTCTCCACCACCCCGTCAAAGGGATACGCCGCCTCGGGTGTCGCAAGCCAATAGTGTGGCGAAACCGGCTGCTTGAGGAAGAACACGGCATTGATCACCCCCTGAAAGTCAATGCTCCAGTCAATCTCACCCGCAGCGTCGCGAAGCGCCGACCCCACGGTCTGAGCGAAGGCCGGCCAGGGCGTGGTGATGACGGCACGTTCAAACGTCATCCTACCCTTCGTGGTGGTTACCACTGTTCCGCCGTCCGTACCCAGATCCACCTGGGTGACCGGCTCATTCATCCGAATCACCGCCCCGCCTCTTTCCAATGCAGCGCGCATGGTCTCCACGATGTGCTTGTATCCGCCCCGGATGTAGCCCTTGCACTCCCCCTTGCTCTCCCCCTTTTCGCGGTTGAAACGGGTCCAGAACCACAACGCTGGCACACCTGCCCACGCATCACCGAACTTCGCCTCCAGCATCGGCTGCCAGAACTTGGCAAACGCCTTCTTGCCAGAAAGACGCTCCAGCCACTCCGCCGTGGTCACATGGTCCAACCCGGTGGATTTCACCATTCTCCCATACAACCCGGTGAAGCCCACCCTGAGCCTGTCGAGAAAAGACAGCGGCCTGAACTTCAGCAGATCCACCGGCTTGTTCAGCGGATAAATGCGCCCAGCGTCCGCATACGCAAACGTCGTGGGCTTCCAGTAAATCTCGGATGTCAGCCCAAGCTCGTCCAGCAGCGCAAGCAGCGGCCCATCACTGGGCAACATGCAGTGATAGAACTTCTCAAAGGTATGCCCTTCGTGCTCGAAAAAGTTCCCCAGACCTCCGAGTTCTGATGACCCCTCGATCAACGTTACGGCATGACCACGCTTCATGAGCCGGTAGGCCGCACTCAGTCCGGAAATGCCGCCGCCTATGACGACGATGCTGCTCATGGTGCTGGAGGACATCGCTTGGATCAGGCGCGTGCGGGTTGACGAGACTGCAGACCGCGAACCGTGGCCTCCGAAGCACGCTGACGATGCTTGAACAGCACGGCGAAGTAGCGCTTCACCGTGCGCCAGATGCGGAGCTTGCTCGCACCCTCCTTGAGGTCATAACGCAGCACGTAGGGAATCTCCGACGCCTTTGAGCGGATGGCACGCATCTTCAAAAGCAGCTCAAGCTGGCAGACGAATCCCGTCTCCTCGATGAGCACCCCTTGATAGTGTGCCGCCACTCGATGCAGCACACTGGCGCGGTAGCAGCGGAAACCCGTCGAGTAATCGCGTACGTTCTCAAAGGGCACCAGCAGCTTCATGGTGAAGAAGCAAGCATAGCTGAGCAACTGCCTTGAGTAAGCCAGCCCCTTGATCTCACTTCCCTTCTGATAGCGGGAGGCGATCACCAAGTCACAGTCCGGACGCTCATTGAGATGGCTCACCATGTCCGCCACATAGATCGGATCGTGCGAGTTGTCCGAGTCCATCGTCACGATGAAGTCTGAATCCTTCATCGCGGCGCTCAGCCCTGTCTGCATGGCTCCTCCCAGTCCGCGGTTCACCTGATGGCGAATCAGCCGCACCGGCATGTGAGAGGCCGCCTGAATGGCTATCTCCGCCGTGCGATCCCTGGAGCCATCATCCACCACCACCACGTGATAGCGGAACGGCTGGCCCTCCATCTTCGCCTTGATCCGGTCCAGCAGGGCGGGCAGATCCTTCTCCTCGTTGTAGGCAGGCAGGACGAAGGCAACGGTTTGAGTGTGGGGAGTCGTGTTCATGGAAGAAGGCTGGGTTGAGATGCAGTGAGAGCTGTCGAGGTACTTGGCGGTTGACGTGTCAGCCGCGCATGCTCCGCCATGGGCACCACACGGTAGTGAGACTGAAGGGACTCGATCACAAAGGCCGTCAGCGCCATCTTGCGTTCCGACGGTATGCGCATTCCCGGGAAAAAGGCCATCTCCGGCACATCCTCCGCGTCGAAGAAATCGGTCGGATGCAAGAGCATGTGAGGCTGCACTCCCCTCACTCGGCAAAGCAGCAGCGCCGTGCGCCAATACAGTCTGGCCAGCGCCTCCGAATACTGCGCCAAGAACATGAGATAACTCATGTGAACCGGTAGCCTCAGCACCGGCATCGTCGTCACAGGCATCTCAAGCAGGCCAGGCGCAATCTCAAACGGATTCAACTTACCGAACGCACCCGTCAAACTGCCATACAGACCCGAGCGCTTCTTCTTCTCCTCAGACGGAAGATTGCTCTTCAGCATGAAATACGCCCTCGCCACCGGCGACATCACCGTGGGAAAGCTCGAGGCATCGTAAAGATAACCCCTCTCCACCAGCATCCGCCGTATGCCCTCTGATGCACAGAATCCAGGCCCCCGGAATCCCAAAGGCACTTCGCCAGAAATAGCAGCTATTGCCTGCTCAGACTTCTCGAAGTCCTTCCGCAGCTGCGCTTCAGTATAATTCTGAAGCCATGGCTCGTGCAGGTAAGAATGGTTGGCCAGTTCATGACCGGCGCTCGCAACCGCACTCAGAGCCTCATGGTTCTCCGGCATCTCGGCATCTTTTCCGACCACAAAAAACGTGATGACCTGCTTTTGAATCCGAAGCTGATCGAGGATGCGAGGAATAATGCGGCTCAGGTAACTGGGATAGACACCCGAGCCGATCAGCCCCTGGGTCTTCATATACGCCCACTGGTTGTCCAGATCGAGCGAGATGCTGGCAGGTCGCGTAGTCATGCTGCGAGTTCTTGAGTCCGCGGAAACAGGGAAAGCAGTGCCCGCGCGGTTTTTTCCGTTGCCGTTCCATCGCCAAATACCGTGCGGGCGGCACCTGCCCTCTCAAACCAGGCGTCATCCCCCACCGCATCCTCAAGCATCTGCTCCAAGCGCTCAGGGTGCTCACCAGCCAACCTTGCCACTCCTGCGCTCACGCCCTCCGGACGCTCCGTATTCGCACGCAGCACCAAGATCGGTTTGCCCAAAGTCGCCGCTTCTTCCTGAATGCCCCCAGAGTCTGACACCATCATCCACGCTTTGGACAAAAGATGGGCGAAATCCGCGTAACCCAGCGGGTGACACATCATGATGCTCTCGCAGCCCAAAAGCTCCGCCGCCACCGCCTCCCGCACATTCGGATTCGGATGCACGGGGAACACAATGCAAAGCTCCGGGTGACGCCCAGCAAACCGGCGCAGCGCACGCAGGTTCATCCGCATCGTCTCGCCAAAATTCTCCCGGCGATGCGTCGTCACGATGATCATCTTGCGTCCAGCCACTCGGGCGTGCAAGTCATGGAAAGCATCCCCGGGCTTCACGTGCTTCAGCGTCCAGTGAAGTGCATCCACCACCGGATTGCCCGTCAGGTGAATCGTCCTCTCCTCCACCCCCTCGCTCAGCAAAGTCTGCCGGTTGAACTCCGTGGCCGCGAAGTTCAGGCTCGCCATCTGTGTGATTAAACGGCGATTCATTTCCTCCGGAAACGGACTCATCTTGTTCCCAGAACGCAACCCTGCCTCGATGTGACCCACGGGAATCTGACGGTTGAAAGCCGCCTGCGCTCCCGCCAGCGCTGAGGCCGTATCCCCCTGCACCAGCACCACGTCAGGCCGCTCCTCTAGCAGCACCGGGTCCAACCTGTCCATCAGCCGCGCCGCGAGTCCGTTCAGCGTCTGCCCTTGCGTCATTGCCGCTAGATCATGATCCGCCTCTACCTGGAAGAGCTCAAACAATGGCTTCAACAGGTCCGAGTGCTGGCCCGTGTTCACCACCACAGGAGAAATTCCGTGCCGACCGAATCCCCGGATCAAAGGTGCCACCTTGATCAGCTCAGGCCGGGTACCGAAGCAAAAGAGAGCCTTGAGTGGCCGCGAGGCATTGGAATACGAGGGAATCATGTATGGAGTTTATGATAAAAGTATCAGCTTTGCAACTCGATTTTATACTTTTTGTATTTTCCCCACTTTTTGTTAGCTTTGAACGTCTCTATCGCTGCGGAGCCTACCCCACGGCACACGGGACAACAGCCCAAAGGTCACCAGCGCCACCACCGGAAGCACCCCGAGGAAATACCTGGGCAGCGCCGGAGCCAGACTGGATCCACCCACATAGAATGCCGCCATCAAGCCCAGCGGTAGCAGGCTCCACGTCACCCTCTCCCGACGCCACACCACCAACCCCACCCCCAGCACAAGCCCGCAAACAAGCCCCCCATTCACCACCACATGCACCAGCGGACTGAGCCTCTCCAACTCCAACGAGCGCGGGAAGCCGAACAACATACGGCTCACGTTACACACCCAGTTTCTACCCACCGCCACCGGATCGGCCTTGAACCTCTGCACGGCGACTTCCTTCATCGCCGCATCTCGCTCTAGATGACTCAGCTTGGCCACCTGTCGCAAAAAGGCACCATGTCTCCGGTCGAGTTCCGGCCTCGAGAACACCTGCTCATCGCTGTACCAGTGGCCGTTCTCGCCACCTTCATAGCTCGTCATCCAGTAAAGCATCTCACCGGAACTCGTCGCCCAAGTCATCCAGCCACCGGTCTTAGCTTTGGTATATGCCAGGTAGGGAATGCAAAACACCAACGCCACCGTCATCACCCACATCGTTCGTCCCATCACTTTCCGCGCCGCACCCCACAAAAGCAGCAAACCGCTCGCAACCAAGGTCGCCATAATCACATGTCCCATGAACACCCGCGTCATCGCCCAACAGGCCAGCACCGCACCCGCAGCCAGCGCCCAGCCAGCCCACCGCCGCGCCTCAAGAGCACTGACGAACAGCCAAAGAAATGCCGCAGCACAAAGCTGCGTCAGCGGCTCCGTCATCAGCAAGTGAGCTGAGCGCAAAAGCCCTGGCTGCAACGAGCAGAACAACACAAAGCCCGCAGTCCACCCAGCACTCATCCACCGCCTCGCCGCCAACCACAAAAACCACGCTGAAAGCCCCACCATCACCGCACCCATCAGCCGCATCACCAGCAAAGGCGCACCCCAAGCCACAAGCGGTGCCAAGACCAGCGGGTAGCCAGGTCCGTTGTAAATCCTCGGATTCTCGTCACTCACGAACCAGCCTTCCACCAGATGGCGGGCGTCATCGTAGTACCGCAACTCATCCCCCGCCAGAGCCGACCCGTGCAAGCCTAACGCCAGTGCCGCATAGACCACAGCGAGCGCTGCCGCCATAAGGGCACCCCCCGTCACCGAGATAGACGCCACCCCAGCACCGCAGGCACAGGGACTACCAATAGCCGGTTTGAAGACATCTGGGACGGATTGTGACATCTAGAAACTCTACTCGTTAGATTGAGACGAATCAACGCATTCCGTATGGAGAAGACAGCAATACGGTGATAATTTCCAAGCCCCTCAAGAAGACCAACGCAATTCCACTCAAAACTGAATCTTACTTTTAATATTTTTGCCATTTTTGCTATTTTTTAGTTGAACTGTAAAAATCATAAGCGACCCTTTGTCCGTCGCTCATGGACCTCCACCGAACCGTTCCATTCCATCTCACGGCCACCCCGTGTTTCCTGTGGTGGATTCTCGCCGGTTTCTTCTACCTCCACGCACCCCATACCCAAGGCCAATCGGCGGACTTTGCCACAGGGCAGCTCCACCTTCGATTTTTCACCCGAAACCCAGCCCCCCCCCTCACCTTGAGCGCCCTGGCCTTGCAGCGCTCAGACAAAACCTGGCTCGAAAGCAGGGATTGGACCTCCCTCATCCGCGCCCACGAAGAACTCTCCCTCGCCACCAGCGACGGCATCCCGGCCGCAGAGTTTGAAGCGATTCGATTCAGAGTCCTTCCGGAAGACGCACCGGCTGAAGCCGTGCCGCAAACTGTGGAGCTTCCAGTGCGCTTTGCCGGGGGCGGCCCCATCACGGTGGACATCGAGGTCCGCCCAAAACCAGCGTCCGCCATTCCCAGCTTTACGGTGCTTCGTCTGCACACAGACACCTTCCACCGCCCCTTCCACCGTCAAGCCACACTCCCGCCTGGCACCACCGCCTACGATCTCCGCATCACGGACCGCCTGCCGCGCCCCGCCCTGCCGACAGACAATCCACTGACAAACGAAGGCGTGGAACTAGGCCGGCGCTTGTTTCATGACACCCGGCTCTCCAAGGCCATGACTCAATCCTGCGCCTCCTGCCACCAGGCCACGCATGGCTTTGCCGAAAACCTTCCCACGTCCACCGGAGCCGAAGGCCAGACAGGACGCCGGAACTCCATGCCCCTCACCAACCTAGCATGGGCGCACGACTTCTTCTGGGACGGCAGAACAGCCACTCTGCGCGAGCAGGTGCTCATGCCCATCTCCGACAAACACGAGATGAACGCACCGCTCGAGTTGGTTGTGGAGCGCCTTTCCGCTGACTCATCCATGGCCGAGCGCTTCACCAAAGCCTTCGGTACCCCGGGCATTACCACCGACCGTATCGCCCGCGCCCTCGAGCAGCATCTTCTCACCCTCGTTGCGCAGGATTCCAAGTTCGACCGCGCCCTTCGCAAACTGGACAAGCTCACCCCGTCCGAAGCTCGCGGCCTCCAGCTCTTTGTCACCGAGTTCGACCCCAAACTCGGCCTCCGCGGTGCCGACTGCTTTCACTGCCACAGCGGCATGCTTTTCACCGACTTTCAGCATCGTAACAACGGTCTGCGTCCAAATGAAAACGACACCGGGCGCAGGGAAGTCACAGGACAGCCTGGCGATGACCGCAAGTTCAAGACCCCGAGCCTTCGCAACGTCGCCCTCACCCCGCCTTACATGCACGATGGCCGCTTCCAAACACTAGAGGAAGTCATAGAGCACTACTCCACCGGCGTTCACCGTAGCTCCACGCTTGACCCAAACCTCGCCAAGCATCCGCAGGAGGGCATCCAGCTCAGCGCACAGGACAAATCAGACCTCGTGGCCTTTCTCAAAACCCTCACGGATTTCAGCATCCCATCCCCCACCCACTCGCTCACCCAGACCGCCCCATGAAGCCGCTTCGACTCCTTATTCTTGCCCTGGCGCTCACCCCACGTCTCCACGCTGCGGACGGTCACACTGCGGATGACGAACTCGCTCTCGCCGCCGCTCAGCTCGCTGCCGCAGCGGGCCTGGCCCAGGAGCCCATCGTCCAAGCCGCCGTGGAGCCAGATGAATCTCAGGGCGCAGGCTCCTGGAGCGCCGTTATCAACTGGACTCCCCACATCCCCGTATCCGCTGCCAACCTGCCAGACGGGCGCATCCTCACCTTCGCCTCCAACCAGCGCACCACTTTCCCAGTGGGTCCCGAGTTCACCTACGCCGCCACATGGAATCCCAGCACCGGTGCATTCCAGGAGTTCAATCACAACTCCCATGACATGTTCTGCGGCGGCATGGTCATGCTGCCAGACGGGCGCGTCATGGTCAACGGCGGACGCAATGAAGTCACCAGCACCAGCGTCTTCGACTGGCGCAACAACACCTGGACACGCCTTCAGAACATGAATGGCGGACGCTGGTACAACACGTCCGTCGCTCTGTCCAACGGGGGCGTCTTCACCGCCACCGGCAGCGGCACCGGCATCAACACCACCGAACGCTGGGCCTCAACAAGTGGCTGGAGCGTCCTCACCGGCATCGGCTGGCCTGCCGCCACGAACGCGGATGCTGGTTACATCAAGCACTGGCATCCCTTCATCAGCCTCGCTCCCAGCGGACGCCTCATGCACTTCGGCCCCACAGACACCATGCACTGGTTCGACGTCACTGGCACCGGCTCCTTCACCAACACCGGCACCACCGTCCCCGGCACTCATTATCCAAAGGAGGGCTGCTGGGCCATGTACGACGAAGGAAAGGTCCTCGTCGCCGGAGGTGGCCAGAACACCACAGCCAGCTCTATCGACAGCTCCATCGGCATCAGCACGAACGCCGCCTACACCGTGAACATGAACACCGAGCCGCCCACCGTCTCATCTACCGCGTCCATGGCCTACCCGCGCCAGTTCGCAAACGCAGTCGTGCTGCCCGGCGGTGAAGTTCTTGTTATGGGAGGCAACAATCCCGGCCGCAAGTTCAGTGATGCAGGCTCCATCATGCCCTGCGAAATCTGGAGCCCACGCACTGGCACCTGGCGCACCGTCGCCAGCATCAGCGTCCCACGCAACTACCACAGCGTGGCCCTCCTCCTCCCAGATGGCCGCGTGTGGCTCGGAGGGGGAGGTCTTGGCGGCGGTGACCATAGAGATGCCCAGGTCTATACTCCGCCCGCCCTCTTCACCAGCACCGGAGCCAACGCCGTGCGCCCCACACTCAGCAGCGCACCCACCCGCATCGGCCCCGGCACCACATTCACCGTCACCGGCAGTCCCGGCATCGTAAAGTTCTCTCTCATCCGCATGGCCTCCGTCACCCACAGCGTGAACACCGACCAGCGCTACCTCAGCATCCCCTTTATCGAAACCAGCCCCGGCAACTACCAACTCTCTGCACGCAGCAACTTGAATGTCATGACCCCCGGATACTGGATGCTCTTCGGCATCAACCCCTCCGGAGCCTTTAGCGTCTCGCGCACCCTTCAAGTCGATGCCTCAGCCGGCATCACCATCGCCACCATCGGCTCACGTCAGGGCACCGTCGGCACTACCGCCTCTCTCCAGATTCAGGCCACCGGTCCCACAGGCACCACGCTCACCTATGCCGCCACAGGCCTCCCCCCAGGCCTCAGCATCGATAGCAGCACCGGCCTCATCAGCGGAACTCCCAGCACTTCCGGCATCTTTAATGTGCGCGTCACCGTCAGCGGCGGCGGAGCCACCTCATTGCAGGACTTCACCTGGACCATCCTCCTCTCCAATACCGGCAGCGGCACCATCCTCCGGGAGTGGTGGACCGGCATCAGCGGCGCCACCCTGACCAGCCTCACCAGCAGCGCAGCCTATCCCAACTCACCCACCGGCAACAGCCAACTCACCAGCTTTGAGACACCTACCGACTGGGCTGACAACATGGGTCAGCGCGTACGCGGTTACATCCACCCTCCCGTTACTGGACAATATCGATTCTGGCTCGCCTCAGACGATGAAGGTCAACTCCTGCTCTCCACCAGCCGCGAGCCCTCACAAGCCATCAGCATCGCCCGCGTACCAGGCTGGAGCGCATCCCAGGAATGGACCAAGTTTCCCGAACAAACCTCCGCACTCATCACCCTTCAGGCCGGGCAGTCCTACTACATCGAGGCCCTCATGAAAGAAGGCGGTGGCGGGGATAACCTCGCCGTCGCCTGGGCTACACCCGGCACTAGCACCCCCGTCGTCATCGCCGGTCAATACCTCAGCCCTTGGGTGAACAACCGCGCCCCCATCATCACCAACCCAGGAGCTCTCACCCACGTCGTCAATGCGCCGCTCTCCGGCCAAATCATCGCCACCGATCCCGACGGCGACACCATCCGCTTCGCAGCCCTTGGCCTGCCAACAGGATTGAGTATCGACACCGCCAGCGGCTGGGTCACCGGCACCCCCGCCACCACCGGCGTCTTCAATGTCAACCTCACCGCCACAGACGCCCGTGGAGCCAGTTCCAGCGCCACCTTCACCTGGACTATCAATGCCCCGCTTGCACTCAATCCACCGCCCGCCGCGCCCGCCATCCCAGCGAACGCGACCGCCACTTACACCATCTCCAGCACGGGCGGCGTCAATCCCCGCTACCGCTGGTCCTGGGGAGATGCCACCGCAGATAGCCCCCTTTCAAACGTCACCACCGTCTCCCATACCTTCACCACACCAGGCAGGTACCAGATCACCGTCACCGCCACCGACGACACCGGACGCATCGTCACCGCCACCTTCTACCAGACCGTTCACGCATCCCTCACCGCACTGCGCCCCACTGCCTCAGGCAGCATCCTGTTTGAAGACCGTCCCACCGGCACCAACGACCGCATCTGGTGCGTCAACGGAGACAACAACAGCGTCTCCGTCTTCGATGCCGTCACCCGCACACGCCTTGCCGAGATCTCCGTCGGCACCGCCCCGCGAACTCTCGCACAGGGACTCGATGGCCGCGTCTGGGTAAGCAACGTCGAATCCGGCACCATCTCCATCATCAGCGGCAGCACACTCGCCGTCGTGCAAACCCTCACCCTGCCGCGCGGCTCACGACCTTTCGGCATCGCCTTTGATCCCGATGGCACGGATGCATGGGTCGCCTGTGAAGGTATCGGACGCCTCCTGCGTTTTAACCCCGCCAACGCCACGCAGCTCGCCTCAGTGGACGTGGGACTTCACGCCCGTCACGTCTCCGTGAGCGCAGACAGCGCACGAGTCTTCGTCACCCGTTTCATCACCCCGCCACTCCCGGGTGAAAGCACCGCCACCATCACCACCTCCAGCACCACCGGCGGTGAAGTGCTCTGCCTGCTCACCTCCACACTCACCATTGAGCGCCGCACCTACCTGTTACACAGCGAACGTGCAGATACCATTACCACCGGGCGCGGCATTCCCAACTACCTCGGCCCCGCTGTCATCTCCCCGGACAACCTCAGCGCTTGGGTCCCCTCCAAGCAGGACAACATCAAACGCGGCATCCTCCGCGATGGCAACGAACTCACCCACGACCAAACCATTCGCTCCATCGCCTCCCGCATCCCTCTCACCGCCGGCTCACCTGCCGCAGTGGATGACACCGCAGGTCGAGTGGACTTTGACAACGCAGGCCTGGCCGTCCACGCCGCGTTCGACCGCACCGGCAGTTACCTCTTCACCGCGCTCGAAGCCTCAAGGGAGGTCGGCATCGTCGATGTATGGGGCAAGCGGGAAATCCGTCGCTTCACCGCTGGTCGCGCACCGCAGGGCATCGCCGTCTCGCCAGATGGGCGCACCGTGTATGCTCACAACTTCATGGACCGCACCATTACCGTTCATGACGTCAGCAGCATCATCGACGGACGAGATACCACCCCCACACTGGTCGCCACCCTAAACTGCATCACCACCGAGCGCCTCAGCCCCGC